>CAZIRF010000011.1:0-76105 GCA_964541755.1 uncultured Spirochaetales bacterium
GTACGGAGGATTGCCTCAATTTTCGCCACCTGCAGGCTTCTGGTTACTAATTATGCCGAACGCTTAGCCGGGGATCGAATCTGCCTCGAAGCATTCCACCAGAGTCGCCATCACCGGGTCGCGAAGCGAACCCGGCAAAAAGACTTCCAGCTGATCCATCGCCCGGGTCATGGCCACATAGAGAATGTTCGCAACGATGCGCTCGCCTTCGGGGCCGTTCACCCAGTCGGGGGCCTTGGGCACCCAGGGGAGCCAGAGGAAGACGACGGGAAAGTCCAGGCCCTTTGCCGAGTGTATCGTGCACAGGCGAACCCTGCCCTGCGACGAAAATGAAAAACTTTCATCCCTGATATTCTCAGTGTGATACCCGGCTTGGGAAAGAAGCGCTGCAAGCGCCGCAATTTCATTTTTCCCCGGAGCCAAAATGCAGATATTCTCCGGCTCATACCCGAGTTTATCCATGAAGAAGCGCAGGCGCTGGAGGAGAAGCTCTTTGCGCTGTGCAAGGTTTTCAACACGAAAGAGCTCGGGGGCCGGGCCCGGTCGCAGGGCCATGGGAAGAGACTCACTGTCGAGGCCTTCGAAACGGGCGCGGAAACGCTCTGCGAGTTCGTGCACCGGGGCCGGATTGCGAAAGTTGGTTCTCAATATGCTCGTACGTCCCACTATTTCAATCCCCGAACGGGCAAAGCTCAAACTGCGGCGGTAAATGGCTTGGTCGGCGTCACCGGCGAGGACGAGGCAGCTTTTCGAGAGGAGTTTGAGGGCTCGAAGGGTCACCGGGGGCAGGTCCTGAACCTCGTCTACGAAGATCCAGTCATACGCCCCCGCCAGGGTGTCTCCCGGGGCAGAGCCCTCCTCCAGCAGGCTCACCAGTCGCCTGTGCAGGGCCGCGCGCGAATAGTCCCGGGTCTCATCCATACGAGCCATGAGCTTCTCGCCCAGCTCCCAGACCCTCTCGCGCTGGCTGCGCTCGAGCGCGATCTTCATCCCCCGTCGCATTCCCCTGCCATCGACATATTCCTGCCGCGAAAGGAAGTTCGCCCAGACGCAGTTCTCGAGTTCACGGGCAATACTGGCGGCTGCAAGAGGCGCAACGTTTCCCTCCCGGGCGAAACCGGGAGCCCCGGCTTCGGCCAAGGCAGAATCGTCCAAGGACGCTTTGGAATCCTCTTCAAGTATGCTTTCCACACGTTTTTCAAGCCATGCGGAGTCGAAACAGAAGGCTACGCGCGAAGGATCTTCGATCTCAGACTCGCCAGGCTGGGGGCCGCGCGGATCAATCCCCAGACCCAGCACGGCGGCAAAACGCTCCTGGAGGAAGCGATCGACCGTTCCCATCCAGTCGGACGGGTCCTTTCCAAAGAGTATGCTCGACAGAAAGGCGTCGTACTTGACCAGGGTGTTCGTATACGTGAGGAGTACTATAGAGGCAGCCCCCTCGCCTTCCCGCCGTTCCATTGCCTTTTCCATGGCCTTGAGCAGGACAAGGGTCTTGCCCGTCCCGGCCGCCCCCTTGACGAGGATATCCCGGTCAAGGCTGATCCGCTCGAGGACGCGCTGCTGTTCGGGGGTCAAACGCATGAGGCTGCGTTCGTAATCGCCGCGGGTGCGGGTAAAAACCATCAAGCGGGACTGCCGTTCGAGGTACTCGCGCACATCATCAAAGGAGGCCTCCTTCTCGCGCTGGAGAGCCAAATCCCGTTCCAGCTGTGCACGCGCAGTCTCAAGCGTGTGCCGTTCACTGCGAAGGGCCTGTATCTTCTCGTCCTTCTTGCCGGCACTGCGCTCCACGAGCTCCAGACGCGCGGAAAGGGCGTCGAATTCGGCACGCAGAGAACTCCCTTCCTCTTCACGCTTGCGGTATTCTTCAAGGCGGGCGGCTCGCTCCCCGGCGCTCTTTTTTTCGAGTTCGAAGCGGTAACCCAATTCACGAAGCTGCCGGTCGAGCTCCTCACGCGAGGGAAGCGCATCCCAGCGGGCGAGCAGACCCATCAGCCGATGGTATTCATCCCCCCCGGCCAAACCGGTCAGTTCGCAGAAGCGCTTGAGCTGGTGGAGGGCCGCGAGGGCTTCCTCCTCCATGACCTGGGAAAAGGAGTGGCGTACATTATTTGTGAGCCAGTGCTGTGAGATCATCTTGTGGATGACATCAAGCCCCGGGATAAAACGGCCTCCGGCCTTCGCACGGCAGTCGTCACAGAAAGTATTCATTATGTGGCGAAAGGTGTCAGTATCCTCGTCGAAGGGGCCGAACGATTTGCGAACCCGGGCCTCCACAAAGGAATGAACGGCGAGGGTGAAGAAACCGGGATCCTCGCCATGAAGGCGGGAAAGACGCGAAAAATCGTCGGCGGCAGTTCTTGCGTCATGGAGGGGTGAAGTCATGGGACTCTCCAATTGAAAAATGGATGATTTGTGAACCTGTTTAAAAATCGGCATTTTTGAAACAGGTCCTTCTATCTCCCCATGATACACGCATATAAGCCGGAAATCAAAGCGCCCCTTGGGAAGAAATGCGCTCCTTGACCGCCCGCACCATCCTGCCCAGGGGGAGAACCTCTTGAGCCGCCCCCAGATCGATGGCCTCCTTGGGCATGCCCCATACAATCGAAGACTCCTCGTCCTGCGCTATGGTGTGGCCGCCAGCCTCCTTGATACGCAAAAGCCCGCTGGCCCCGTCGCGGCCCATACCGGTAAGGAGGAGGGCGACGCAGTTGCGCCCGGCCTGTTCGGCAACCGAGTCGAAGAGGGGGTCCACTGCAGGGCGCTGGTTGCAGACCTTGGGGCCGTTGACGATACGTAAAAGACGCTCGGTTCCCTGGGTCTTGAGGAGCATGTGATAGTTGCCAGGCGCAATGTAAACGGTCCCGGTTTGGAGGCGATCGCCATGAGCGGCTTCCTTTACCTGTGCGCGGCTCAACTCGTTGAGGCGGGCGGCAAAGGTTGCGGTAAAGCGTTCGGGCATATGGATGACCACCAGCGTGGGAGGGAAATCGGCCTCCCAATCGCGAAGGAGGACCTCGAGGGCGATGGTGCCCCCGGTGGACGCGCCGATGGCGATGAGCTGGTTGGTCGTGGCGATATTGGCAAGGTAGGACCGCCGCCCGGCTTGGCCCGGACGGGAAGAGGATTCGCTCTGATGGGGATGCGCTACCTTCACCGCCTGTGCGGCAGGGGGCGCGGGGGGGGCGCTGCGCCCCAACTGGTCCCGCAGGCGGGAGAGCTTCGCAACACTCGCCGCCACAATGCGGTCGGCCAGGAGCGGCACGACCTCCTCCACCGAAAAGGGCCCCCCCGGTTTGGGGACGACGTCGACTGCCCCCAGTTCGAGGGCCTTCATGGCGGCCTCGTTGGCGTTTTTGGTGAGTGAGGAGACGACGACGACGGGCATGGGGGCCTGCTGCATGATGAGGCGCAGGAAGGAAAGCCCGTCCATGCGCGGCATCTCGATGTCCAGGGTGATGACATCAACGGCCAACTTCTCCAGCTTGTCCCGCGCCACATAGGGGTCCATGGCGCTCCCTACAACTTCAATACGCGGGTCACGCGACAGACGCTGGGTGAGTATCTCCCGTACTATCGCAGAGTCGTCAACGATGAGAACTTTTATTTTTTCCATTATTTGTGCACCTTCCGGTAAAAGGCCGGGCCCGCTTTTTCGAGCTTGTTCACCGTCTGTAAAAGCGCTTCGGAGTGCCCGACAAAGAGAAGGCCCTGTGGGGACAGGTTGTCCACAAGGGTGTTCAATACGCGGGAACGCCCTTTATCATCGAAATAAATCATGACGTTGCGGCAGAAGATGTAGTCAAACGAGGTCTCGAACAATAACGGGGTGTGCAGATTGAGACACTTGATCGACAGGTACTTGCGCAGTATCGGCCGCACCCGCACCCGGTGTTCGTCCACTTTGGAAAAGTAGCTGCGAAGAATGTGTGCGGGAACATTCTGGAATTGCGTAAGGTTGTACACACCGCGGTGCATGGCCTCGAGTGAACGGTGATTGAGGTCCGAGGCCAGGACCTTGAAATCCCGAAGCCCCTGCTCGAGGAGACTTATCACTATCGAATACGGTTCTTCCCCGGTAGAGCTGGCCGCACACCAGACCAAGGGCGAAGAAAGGCTCCGCCGGGAGACATCTTCTGTCATACGGACGAAGTGCGCCTCCTCGCGAAAAAAGAAGGTGTGCCCCACGGCAACCTCGTGCAGGAAGGTCTTTGTGGCGGCGGGGTCATGGACGATGAGCTGTTCGTAGAGCTCCTCGAGGTCGATGTGGTACAGGGATTCGAGCTTTCGCAATTTCATGCGAAGGACATCGACCTTGGCATCCTGATAGTGGATGCCGTACTCCCGGTACACGAGAGTACGGAAACGTTCGAGAAGGGCGGCGTCGGGGCCGTGTACGACCCCGACGCCCTCTGCACGCAGGGGTGGCATCAGAATTCACTGCTCTCCTGGAACTCGGGGTCATCCTCGAAGACAATTTTCTTGCCCGCCCCGCCGTCCCTGGAGCCGGCATGGGGGACGATGCCCTTCTGGGTCGAGCCCTGTTTTACCCCGGCGTGGGCTACAGGGTGAACCCGTTCACTGCGGGACTCAAGGGCCTTGTAGGAATTCTCGCCGCCCGTACGCGCGGCTTCTGCCTTTCCGCCCAGTATGAGCTGCGAAAGCCGGCCGATAACGTCGTTGAGCGAGACCACCTGGCTCTGGAGTTCCTCGGCAGAACTGGCCGTCTCTTCAGAGGCCGCAGCGTTCTGCTGGACGACCGTGTCGAGCTGGACAATGGCCTTGTTGACCTGGGTAATACCGTCGTCCTGCTGGCGGCTGGCCGTCTCGACTTCCTTGGTCATCTCGTTGGACTTGCCGGAGTTGAGGAGTATCTCCTTGAAGATGTCGGCGAGCTCCTTGGTAAGGGCCTGGCCCTCGTCGGTCTTCTGGAGGGTCGTCTTGATCATCTGTGCCGTTTCCTTGGCACTGGCGGCACTGCGATTGGCGAGGTTCTTGACCTCGTCGGCGACGACTGCAAAGCCCATGCCGGCTTCCCCGGCTCGCGCCGCTTCGACCGCGGCATTGAGGGCCAGCATGTTTGTCTGGAAGGCGATATCGTCGATGACGTCGATGACGGTCTTGATATCATCGGCGGCCTTGCCAATCTCGGTCATGGAGACGAGCATGCGCTCCATGTGGGCCGATCCCTGGGTCGCGGCCTCGGAGGTCTTCGCGGCGAGGAGGCTCGCCTCCTTGGCGTTCTCCACGTTCTGCTTGACCATCGAGGCGAGTTCTTCCATGGAAGAGGTCGTCTCCTCGATACCGGAGGCCTGTTCGGACGCCCCGGAGGCAATCTGCTGGGAACTCACCGAAAGCTGGGACGAGGCGTTCCCTATCTGTGACGAGCCGGTGGTAAGGGCGCCGACTATCTTGACAACCGGGCGGGTGATGGAAAGGGAGAGCAGCCAGCCGACGAGTATGGCGATGACAAAGCCCGACACAATCGTGATGATTATGATGGTAATCATCGAATTGATAAGATCCTGTGCCTCGCGCGGGAGGTCTTCGCCGTAGTGTTTCTTGACGTAGTTGAGCAAGTCCTGCAGCGCATAAATTGAATTGTCGAAGGAAGTGCGGGCATCACCGGAAATTGCGATGCCGGCCGCGGTGCGGCCATAGGTCACGTCGTCGGCCCCCTCGTCGCGCATCCGCTCGATAGCCTCGAAGAAGACATCGTTGTTCTTCTTCTGGATATCGAGCTTGGCGAGGAAGTCCCGCCAGAGGGCATCTTCTTCGGTGGTACGCTCGATTTTTGCAAAGCGGTCGAGCGCCGCCTGGCGCTCCCCCTGTTGAACGGAGAAGTTGTTCAACTGGCGCTCGTAGTCCTCGTCGGGGAGGTAGGGCGAGGTAAGGGTGCGCATGACAACCTTCATCGACTGCTGCTTGACCATGACGACCTCGAGGTCGGTAATGGCGGGGATGCTCTCTTGCATGAGGGTATGCAGGCTGCTGTCTGCCTGCTTGAGGCCGTTGTAGCCGACGAGGCCCACCACGAGGGTGATAAGGGCCACGCCGAAGAAGGCCGTTATCAATTTGACGGACAAACTGATCTTCATTCTTTACTCTCCTTTTAACAAAACGCTTGGGGTGGATGCCTTAAGCACCGGTTACCGCTTCCGAAGAAGCGCTTTTCTTGGAGGCGCGTGTGCCGGTACCGGTGCCGCTGGCAGCGCCAGCGCCGTTCGCGGCGGCAGCATCGCCCGATGGGGCCACTGCTTTGAGCTGCACAAACTCCTCATCGCTGAGTATCTTGTGAACATCGAGGACTATCTTCATGCCCTCCGGGGTATCGGCCACACCGCGCACGTACTCGGCCCGCACCCTGGTATTTATGTAGGGAAGAACCTTGATCTTCTCCTCGGGTATGGCGATGACATCCTGGATGGCATCGACAATGAGCCCCATGAGCATGTTCTCGCCCTCGATTTCGAGCTCAACCACGATAATGGAAGTTCTCTTGTGGTACTCGAGGAATTCCATCCCGAACTTGAGACGAAGATCGATGATGGGGATGATCTGCCCGCGCAGATTGATGACCCCGCGAATGAAGGCGGGCGTCTGGGGCAGGGGCGTGATGTCTGTCATGCCCATCAGTTCTTTTACCTTGAGGATCTCCATGCAGTAACTCTCGCGGTCCAACGTAAAGTTGAGGTAGCGGGAGCCTGCGAGGGTCCTCATCCGGGAAATTTCCATTACACCCTCCTGTTGATTATGGAAGCAACTTTTGAATTGCCGACAGGAGCTTGTCCGGCTCGCAGGGCTTGACGATCCAGCCGGAAGCCCCCAGCTCCCGGCCCTTCTGCCGCAGCTCGTCCTTGGTCTCTGTCGTGAGCATGAGTATGGGGGTAGTCTGATACCCCGCCTGCTTGCGCAGTTCGCCGAGCAGGCTGATGCCGTCCATCTCGGGCATGTTCACGTCCAAGAGAAAGAGGTCCACCTTCTGCGCACCCAACTTGGCAAGGGCGTCCTTGCCGTGTTCAGCCTCGACGACCTCATACTGGCCGATAAGCGCATTCTTCAAGATGTTCCTTATTGCCGTGGAGTCGTCCACGAGCATGATCTGTTTCACCGCTCCCTCCTTTGCCTCTACTCAAAAAAACTCGATATCGATGTTGTTTCTCTTCATGTCCGCAAGCCCCCGGTACCCGGCGGCATCCAGGGCGGACGCCAGGGCGTCGAGCTCGCGGGACGTCGTAAGACGCGCACGGATGCGTTCGCTCGCCTCGCGAATCAAGGTCTCGTCTGTCGGCAAGGGCTCGCCACAGCGCGTAAGGGCGAGCCCGCTTTGAACGACGTCATCGCCAAGCCTGGCGAGATTCTCTATCTCCTGGGTGATAATCGCGTGAAGCTGGCCCAGGGGCGCAAAGGCCGACATGTCCATATCCAGCGATTCGATGAAGGAGAGGACGGCCTGATACAAGCTCACGACCCCGCCGACCTGGCTGTTGAGGGTCTCGCTGATATGCTGGTAGGTCGAGTGGTCGTCGCTCACGTAGCGGTCCACCTCCCGGCGGTTTTTTTCCATTGTCCCGTGCAGGGTCGAAAATGCGTGCTTGGTGCCGTTGACACTTATGCCGATGGATTGGACAAAGCCCTGCGTCTCCTTCGACAGGCGCTGAACCTCGTCCGCAATAACCTTGAAACCCCGGCCGTGTACACCGGCGCGCGCCGACTCAATTGAAGCATTGATCGACAAGACGTGAATGCGCTCGGCGACGTCTGAAATGTTGGCGACTATCTCCAGTATCCCCTTCATCTGGTCGCTGAGGCCGTCGATCTCGCCGGCGACCTCGGCAAAGGAACGCGAGGCCCCTTGGGTAACTTCGGTGATGTGCTCGCGCAACTTCTGGATACCGTCCATGATGTCGTTCGAGTGCCCCCGCTGTTCGTAATCGCTCTTGCTCGCCTGTACCTTGTCCTGAAAGGCCGCAATCGAGGTTTTTATGCGTACGAGGGTCTCGCTCATCGGCTCGCTCGTACGGTTCAGGTAGGAGACGACGCTGCCAAAGAGGGCGGGAAAGGCACTCTGGCACAGCGAAAACAGGGCCGCTTCCCGCGCACAGGCCTCGCGCATCTGCCCCTGTTTCGAAGGAGTCGTCGACAGCGGACCCTCCCCTTCTGCGTAAGGGCCCCCAACGCGACCGTCTGCAGCAGAGGCGGAAAAGGACGCGGCGGGGAGCCGGGTATCGGGCGTTGCGGCAGGAAGCGGTCGCCCCGCGCGGGAAGACTCATCACCCGGGACGCTTTTTCCTTCTTCTGCGCCAGAGGAGCTCCCCGCCGCCGAATCCGGTGCACCGCGCGCCAACAAGAGGGCAATGACGAGGGCCGGCAGGGCCGTGGCAAAGGGAGCCAGGGTGCCCGGCATGCCGGGAAGGAGGGCCAAAAGCGGCGTGAGCACGGTGAGAACTATCAGACTATATACATGGTACGATGACTTCTTCCTCATTGATCGTCCCCGGCAATACTCAACGACACCATTTCGTCAATGTCGACCACAAGGCCAATCGTACCACCGGCGAGGACCGTGCCGCTGGAGATACCGCGTAAACCGGCAAAGCGCGAGCCGAGCGACTTGATGACCACTTCGCGCTTGGCCAGGACCTCGTCGAGGATGAACATGAAGGTCCGGCGGTCGGAAGTCTCACAGACCACCGCGATTTGGGGCGGGGCCTGTTCATCAGGCGGAATGGCGAAGAGTTCGTGCAGCCTGATAACGGGTATCGACTGGCCGCGCAGACTGGCCACTTCGACATCCCCCCCAATTGCAGAGAGCATGCCGTCGCGCAGCTTGATGGACTCGATGACCGACCCGATGGGGAATACCAAGTGGGAGTTCCCGACGCGGGTGATCATACCGTCGATGATGGCGGTACTCAGGGGGAAGATAAGGTGGAACTCGGTGTAGCGGCCCTTCTCGCTGTGGATCTCGATACGCCCGCGGTTCTCGGTGACGACCGAGCGGACGATGTCCATGCCAACCCCGCGGCCGGAAATAAGGGAAACCGCATCGTGGGTAGAAAAGCCCGATTGGAATATGAGATTGAAGACCTGCGCATCCGGGAGGGCCTCCGCCGCTTCGCTCTTGACCAAATTGAGCCTGATGGCCTTCGAGAGAATCTTCTGGCGATCGAGACCCTTGCCGTCATCGCCCACGATAATGACGATGGAATTGCCATGGCGCTCTGCAGAGAGGGAGAGGGTTCCCTGTGCGTCCTTGCCCACGGCGAGTCGCTCTTCCTCGGTGCCAAGACCGTGATCCAGGGAGTTCCGCACGAGGTGCATGAGGGGCTCTTCGAGCTTCTCGATAAGGTTGCGGTCTATCTCGAGTTCTTCGCCCTTGCACTGAGCCCGCACATTCTTGCCCAGCTGGCGCGAAAGGTCGCGAATGGAGCGGCGCAGGTTCCCGAAGAGGGAATGGAGGGTGTCGGTGCGCAACTCCATGGCCCCGTACTGGAGGCTGCGGGTAATCTTGCGCATCTGCAGGATTTCCGTCCCGCCCCCGCTTATCTGCCCCATGGCAATGAGGAGTTCGCCGATCATGTCCACGAGGAAGTTGACCTTCGAGGCCCGCACCTTGATGACGGGGTCGCTGCGCTCGACGACCTTGGGAGCATCGGTGTCCTTGCAGGCCTTCTGCTTTTCCAGGGTCTCGCGCAGGTCCTCGGCACTCAGGTAGTTCTCCTGGACGGCGATCTCGCCGAAGCGCTTGGAGAAGGCCGATTCCTTCTGCTTTTGAAGGATGCGCTGTACATCATCTTCCTGTATCTTGCCCGAAGCCACGAGGAGCTCCCCGAGGTTTGAACATGAGGTGTCGGAGAGCCTTTTGAGGCGGCCCACATAGGCTTCAAGGGGTATGTCGTTGAACATGACATAGTCTTTCCGCTCGAGGCGGGAGAGGATATCGCGCGACATGTCGAGGCCTTCAAGGAGGAGGTCGATGTGCCCCTGGCTCACCGTTACCTTCTTGCTGCGCAGGTCGTCGAGGATGTTTTCGATATTGTGGGTTAGCTCGCCCAGGGTGGCTATCTTGAGAAAACCACACTCGCCCTTGATGGTGTGGAAGATGCGAAAGAGGGTCTGGATTGCCGCTTCGTCGTCCCGGGCCTCTTCCAAGTGGAGTATGGTCTCCTGGGCCGTATCGAGACGGTCGCGCACCTCGGTAAGGAAGATCTGGAAGGTCTCGTCGTCACGCTCGGCACAGCAGGGGTCGCCACCACCGGCATCTTTGGACTCGGTGCAGCAGAAGGAGCGCATCAGGCCACGCTGTTCCTCGCGCTCGACTTCGTCGCTGCTCTGTACAAAGCGCGACAGGAGGTCGATACCGGATGAAACACCCGCGACGAAGGGCTCCCCCAGGGGCTTCTTCATTTCCTCTGCAACGCACTTGAGGAGCTTGGCGAAGAGGGTACAGGCCGATTCCTCTTCGAGGAAGAAGTCCTTGAGTGCGGCAAGGGAGTCGGCAATATCCGACAAATGGAGGAAATCGCCGCTCTCGTAGTTCATCAAGAGGGAGCTCGCCTGTGAAAACTGTTCGTCTCTCGTCACTCTTTTACCCCAATCCGGTAAGGTTGTTTTCACTCGCTCGACCAGCGCAGGCCCACAAGCCGGCACACGGAGCACAGAGGGAAGTCTAGTGGGGCACAATGGTGAATGCAAATTTATACGCAACGAATTGCACGGTTTTACCGTCTTGACAAAGAAGGGACAGGGCGAAATCAAGGCGGCCCGAAGGGGCGTTCCGGGCCAAGCCATAGGGGAAATACCGGTTTCTCACGGATAACAGGCTGTGGCACAATACGGCAGAGATTACACAAGGAGCCCTCATGCGCATTGCACCTGCAAAAGCCCTTTTGGCCCTCGCCGTCCTTTTGGCGGCGGGAACTATCAGCCTTTCCTGTACCCTCTCCCCCGCTAAAATGGAGGTCCCCGTGAACGATACAAATCGCTACGTCGGCACCTGGGCCGCGAGCCAGTACCTCGTCGAGCCGCACAACATGCCGCCCAAGAGCCTTGCCAACAGCACCCTGCGCCTGGTTATCAAGGTGTCGCTGGGCGGCCAGACGATACGCCTGCGCTTTTCAAACCGCGTGGGGAACGGCCCCCTCGAAATAAAGGGTGCGAGCCTCGCGAAACACGACATCATCAGTTATATCCATGCTGATAGTCTCCTCCGCCTCTCCTTTGGCGGGAAGAGCACCGTCACGATTCCCCCGGGTGGGGAAGTGTACTGCGATCCGGTCGACTACCCCCTTGCAGCCCTCGAAAGCCTTGCGGTAAGCATTCACTTCGGCGCCGTGCCATCGGCTCTTACGGGTCACCCCGGCTCCCGCACCAGCTCGTACATCCTTCCCGGCGACCACCTGGAAAAAGAGGGGATGCAGTACTCGGACATGGCCGAGCGCTGGTACGTCCTCGCGGGCCTCGATATCGTCGACAATGAGGGGAACAAAAAGGCCGTCGTCTGCCTGGGCGATTCCATTACCGACGGCAGGGGCACGACGACCGATGCCCAGAACCGCTGGACCGACGGCCTCGCCCGCCGCCTCGCCGAAAACCCCGCCACTTCACGGCTTTCGGTCTTGAACCAGGGCATAGGCGGGACAACCGTAACAGGGAGCGGACGGGAGCGCTTCGAGCGGGATGTCCTCGAACAGCCGGGCCTTGGCTACCTCGTCATCCTCTACGGGGTCAACGACATCCTCTACGCGGGGCAGTCGCCCCAAAGTGTCATCGCCCAGTACAAGGACATGATAGCCCGCGCGAAGGCACAGGGCATTGCGGCCTACGGGGGGACCATACTCCCCTTCGAGGGTTTCGACCGCTACAACGAGGGCACCGAAGCCGCCCGGCAGGCGATCAACGCGTGGATACGCGACACCGGAGCGACCGACGGGGGCTTTGACGCCGTCATCGACTTCGACGCTGCCTGCCGCGACCCCGAGCGCCCCACCCGCCTCCTTCCCGCCTGCAACTCGGGCGACGGCCTCCACCCGAGCCCCGTCGGCTACCGGACCATGGCAGAGGCAGTGGAATTGGCGCTCTTCGCCAAGTAGGAGCGTTGCCCGGCATAACCAGGAACAATTCCCTCAAGGAAGCGGAGACTTTCACTTTATCTTGCCTGCAGCATTATACATTACTATATTTGTAATGTATAATGCACATCACCATTGCAGGAGAGAACAATGAACTATGCCAGCCAGATTCTCAAGGATGAACACGAAGCCATTCTCACCGGCCTAAATTTTCTCGATTCGATACAAAAAAGCCTTGATGGCCCTGCTCCTTCCCCCAAAAAGGACCTTGAGGACATGGTTACCTTCTTCACCCTCTTCGCGGACAGCTGTCACCATGGAAAAGAAGAGGGAATACTCTTTCCCGCCATGGAACAGGCAGGCATCCCGAATCAGGGAGGCCCCATTGGGCAAATGCTCCACGAACACGAGTTGGGGCGCTCCTACATGAAGGGGATGAAGGAGGCCCTCGCCGGTGACGGGGTGGATATCCCGGCATTCAGGCGCTACGCACTCGAGTACATAAGCTTCCTTCGCACCCATATAGAGAAAGAGAATACGGTTCTCTTCCCCATGGGCGACCAATTCATTCCGGAAGAGGACCAAGCGGGACTCATTGCGGCCTTTGAACACCACGAGGAGACCGTTATGGGCAAGGGCATCCACGAAGAGCTCCACGCCATGCTCGATGATTTCGCCCTTCGCTACCCCAAATAATCCTTCACCCAGGCAAAGAAGCGGTCGAGGCCCTCGTCGAGCTGGGCGCGGGGGCAGGCGATGTTGATGCGAAGGTAGCCGGCCCCCTCCGGGCCGAATATGCTTCCCGCCGTCACACGCACGCGGGCCTCACGGGCCAAACGGTCGACGAGCTCCCGGTCGTCCTTGATGGCTGAGGGCGCAGCCTCTTTGTTTGGATCGTTTTGCCGGCCAGCCAGGCGCGATAGCAGGGCGCGCGCGTCGACCCATACGAGGTAGCCGGCCTCGGGGGCGACCGGGCATACATCCAGACCGCTCGCCTCGAGGCGCGCGAGGGTATGGGATAGCTGTTCGCGAAGGAACACCCGCAGGGCGTCAAGCCAAGGCCCGCCCCCGCTGTACGCCGCATGGGCGGCGACGATGCTCATTGTATTAGGCTGACTGTAGCCCGTTGCGGCAATGCTGCGGACTATGCGGGATCGGGTGGCCTCGTCTCGCACCACAAAGTGCGAGAGGTGGAGCCCCGGTATATTGAAGGTCTTGTTGGGCGCCCCGATGATGACGAGCGGCAGCTCTGTATCGGCCGGAAGGCTCGCGAGCGAGACGAAGGGGCGGCCCCCCAGGGCGAGGTCTGCGTGTATCTCGTCGACGATAAGGGCGATACCCTCCCTCTTGGCGAAGACTAAAAGGGAGGCAAGCTCCCCCTCGCTCCAGATACGGCCGCCGGGATTGTGGGGTGAGCAGAGGAGCAGGGCCTCGACGACAAGGCCGCGCGTGCGCGCGTGCGTGAGCGAGCCCTCAAGGGCCGGGACCGAAAGGGCAAAATGGCCGTCTTCCCGCAGTCCCAGTGAAGAAGTAACGAGTTCCCGGTCGTTGTCCCTTACTATTGAATAAAAGGGATAGTAGACCGGCGAGGGGACGAGGATACCGGCGCCCGCCTGCGTAAGGGCCCGTATCGCGATCCCCAGCGAGGGGACGACACCGGGCCCCAAGAGGAAATCACCCTCCGAGGGCCAGGGCGAAACATCAGCCGTGCTCCCCAAAAAAGACGCAAGAGCCCCGGTGGGCTTCGCATAGCGGCTCCGGTACCAGGCGGCGAGGAGCTTCCGGTAGTCGCCGGGCGGGTTTGTATACCCGTAGACCGGGTGGGCCGCGCGGCGCGACAGGGCTTCGACGACCACATCGGGCGAGGCGAGGTCCATGTCTGCCACCCAGAGGGGAATGACATCGGCCTTCCCCTCTTCGTTGTAGCGATCGTCCCACTTGAGCGAGTCTGTATGCCGGCGGTCCGGTGAATCCTTGATGTACATGCGCCTGCCCCCCTTGACGTCACCGTCAATACACTATAAAACCTATAGCATATTATGAGATTATCGACAAGAACCCAATACGGCCTGCGGATGCTCTGCCAACTCGCACAGGAGTATCAAAAGGGCCCCATGCAGTTGAGCGAGATCGGAAGTCGCGAGGGGGTATCGGAGAAGTACCTCGGGCAGATCATGCTCATCCTGCGCAACTCCTCGCTCGTTTCGGCCCAGCGCGGCTCCCAGGGAGGCTACTTCTTGAGCCGCCCGCCCGACCGCATCAGCGTCCTCGAGGCTTTCGAGGTCCTCGAAGGGGAAGTCCTGGGCGCCGGCGACGAAGCGGGAGCCGGGAGCCGCAGCACCGGCAGTGCGGCCGGCCCCGCGCCACAGGGAAGCGAAGAAGGGCACGACATGGCCCGGGCGGCCAACGAGATATGGATCCGCTTACGCACACTTATTACCGGGGAGCTCGCCCGCTGGACCCTGGAGGATCTTACCAAGCTGGCCTCCTGGCGCAGCGGCTATATGGATTTTTCAATTTAGGCACGAGATACCGCATCGTGCAGCCGCGTGTCGCGGCCGCGACTGCACGCTTCCGGTTACCGGGTATTTGCAACAAGGAGGCTCTTTCATGGCTTCAATTGACCCAAGCTGGTCATCCGCTTCCATCGCCGTTCGCGGCGCAAATGGCGGCGACCCCGTCACGGGGGCCATCAGCACCCCCATCTACCAGAGCGCGACCTTTCGCCACCCGGCTCTGGGAGAGACGACCGGCTGGGACTACTCCCGCCAGGGCAACCCCACCCGCAGCGAGCTCGAGGCCACCGTGGCCCTCCTTGAGGGCGGGGACTCCGGTTTCGCATTTTCCACCGGTATGGCGTCCCTGGCAGCCGTCCTCGACCTCCTCTCGAGCGGAGACCACACAATCCTCTGCGAAGACCTCTACGGCGGGACCTGGCGCCTCTTCGACGAACTCGCTTCACGAAGAGGCATCCGCTTCGACCTCGTCGACACCCGCGACCTCCACGCCGTAAAAGAGGCCTGCACAAGCGAGACCCGCCTCCTCCTGGTCGAGAGCCCCTCGAACCCCATGGCCCGGGTGAGCGACCTTGCCGCCCTGGCAGCCATTGCCCGCGAACGGGATATACTCTTTGCGGTCGACAATACCTTCCTCACACCGGTTTTCCAAAGACCCCTCGCACTCGGGGCAGACCTCGTCATCCACTCGGGGAGCAAGTTTCTCGCCGGCCACAACGACACCCTCGCCGGCCTCCTCGTAACGCGCAAGGGGGCCTCCTTTGCGCCAGGTAATGGAGAGCGCTTGGATCTCGCAGAGCGCCTCGCCCTTATTCAAAAGACGACCGGCGCCGTCCTCGCCCCCTTCGATGCCTGGCTGGTCCTGCGCGGCCTAAAAACCCTCCACCTGCGCGTGCGTTCCCAGGCGGCATCGGCGCTTGCCCTCGCCCGCTTCCTCGCGGACCACCCCGCCCTGGAAGCGGTGTACTACCCGGGTCTCGAAGAGCACCCGCAGTACGAGCTCTCTAAAAAACAGGCCGGCGGCTTTGGCTCCATGATCTCCTTCCGGGTCAAGGAAGAAAAGCTCGTCGCACAAGTCCTCGAGAGTGTGCGCCTTGTCCGCTTTGCAGAGAGCCTCGGGGGCGTCGAGAGCCTCATCACCTTCCCCTGGCTCCAGACCCATGCCGCCATCCCTGCCGAACTGCGAAAAAGATTGGGGGTCGACGAGCGGCTCTTGCGCCTCTCAGTGGGGGTGGAAGACCTCGAAGACCTCAAGAGGGACCTCGCAGAAGCCCTTTCCCCGCAGTAGTAACCGGAAGCTTGCAGTTGAAGGAGGGGGCGCAGAGCCCCCCTCGTGAAAGAGGGAACCAGAGGCCTGTAGGGCAGCGGGCCTCTGGCCCGCCCCCGTCGCGCCACAATCCTGGCACGACCCGACGCCCCCCGCGGCCGGGCCGCGGGCCGCGCGGGCCGTACCGGCCCGGCTCAAGCTATGGCGGGTCTCTGCGAGCCCCGCCCACATGCGGCAGGCGAACGCGCCCCGGGTCCCGGCCTCCCCCCGCGAAACAATCGGGCACTTGACGAAGAACCCTGCGGGCACTTACTGCGCAGCGCTCTACTCCCGCAGGGTAAAACGCGAAACCATGGAAGAGACGGTGTCCACTTGGTCGCGATTGGTCTGGCTCAATTCCTCTACCTGTTGTATCAAAGCGTTAATTTCGGAGATACCGCCAACAATTTCCTTCATGCCCAGGCGAACCTCATTGGAAATATGGGAAATTCCTTCAAGAGAGCTGCTGATGGCAGTACTGTCACTGTTCATGTTGTTGGACATGCTACGAACCTGCTGAGTGTTCTCATTCATCTCACTTAGTGCTTCCAGAATCTGGCTGGTCCCTGCCGATTGCTCGGTTATGGAACCCAGAAGGCTGTTCTGCAGATCAGTCACAACACGAATACGTTCATTCATTCCCTCAAAGCTCTTGACCGCGTTGGCGGTAGTGGAAACCATGGCCTCTATGACCGAGCGAATGGTATGTATGTTCTCGGCAATATTTTTGGATTGCATCCCGGAATTTTCTGCAAGTTTGCGAATCTCGTCGGCAACAACGGCGAAGCCGCGCCCCGCATCCCCCGCATGGGCTGCCTCGATAGCGGCATTCATGGCAAGCAGATTGGTTTGACCGGCTATGGACGCAATGAGTTCATTTGCCTCAAGAAGCTTTTCCGACTGTGCGTCGACTTCCTTGATACGTTCGCTTACATCTGCGATATGATTATTTGTCTCGCCTGCGGCCGAAACCATTTGAGCGACAACGGTGGACATGTTCTCCACATTTTGTTTTTCCGATCGTATGCTTGCAATCATTTCCTCAATACTTGCACTGCTCTCTGCCACCGCAGAGGCCTGGGCATTGACCGCATCATTCATATTTGCGAGTTGGGTCAAAAAGGATTCCAAGACCGTTACAGCGGAACCGGTCTCGTTATACTGCCGTTCTATCTGTCGATCCATGCTTGCGAGGGTGGTCGATACCTCGGTTTCGGCGGCCGCCGTCTGTTGCATGTTCCCCGCAAGACGGTGTCCTGTAGATTCCAGGGTCAAGACCGCGCGCTTGACCTCCGAGAGCATTCGGGAGAGGCTCTCCATAAAACTGTTGAAGGCCCCGGAAAGCGCACCGATTTCATCCCGCGTTTCGACCGGTATATCCCGCGACAGATCCCCCTTGCCCGAGGCAATTTCCGCAAGGACAAGGCTGATAGACGTCAAGGGGCGACTTATCAGACGAATGAATGGAAAACTGAGCGCCACAACCAGCAGAATCGCAAGAAGGAATTGAACAATAACGATAATGAATGAATTCTGTTGGGATTCCGTCGCTTCATTGTTCAAGAGGGCGACTTCGGCGAGATCCGTGCGTATGACGTTGTTTATCCGGGCGCTCAAGGCCATTGAGGCATCCCAAAATGTCGTTCCGTCAATTGCGTAGTCACCACTTTTGTAAGTGGCCAAAATCGACAAAATACCCCGTTCGGATACTCCCATCTCATTCGAACCAAGAATGGCAGCCACTTCCTTACTGTTGTCTTCGTCGAAGACAAGTGCAGGGCTCGTTAGCTGTGCGGTCGCCGTGACAAAAAGTGAAGCGGTATGCCAGGCGGTCGCCTCGTCAAGCGTCGTGCGGGCATCGAAAATGGCAGATGCATACCCGCGCGTCAAGGCAAGCGCCTCACTGGCATCTACCAGGACATTGAGCCCCAGGAGACGCTTTCCAATATCCCCTTCGGTTCTGAGGAGGGCAGCCTCATTGGAAAGAACGACCAGAGAGCTGACAAATTTTGTATAAGCAGAAAGCGTTACATCATAAGAGAGCTCGTTTCGATCAACCCGCCCCCTAAGTGCAGAGAGGGTGCCAAAGGCATTGGCAGCCCTGTCCTTGATCTCGATGCGAAAGGCCGTTTGAGGCAGGTACGAAAGAAATGTTTCTATCTGTTCATCGGTTTTTTTCCTCGTCGCAGCGAGTTGCGCGGCGCTGAGCCCGCCATTTACATAGCGTGCCGACTGTCCACGCTCAAGCTGAAGCACTTCTATGGTATCCAGATTGGTCGAGAAAAAAACGAGGTTTTTTTCCTGCGCCTTGAAGGCGCTATAACTCTTTGCATCCCGAATCATTACCTGTAAACCGGTTATCATGAGGGCGAGTATGGGAACTGCGACCAAGATGAAGAGCTTCATGCGGAGCGAAAGTGTTTTGAACACAGAATTCCTCCCAATTCGTCGTCAATTCAAGTATACCGACAATAATGGAGAATTCAAGGATTTTGGAGAAATCCGACCCATTCCGCCTAGAACGTCGAGTACCGGGCGTCAGTATACACCCTGTCCCCGCAGGCGGCGTAGCGAAATAACAGCCCGAAGGGGCAGGCCGGCGACGGCCTGCCCCTTCGGGCTTTATGAAGCCGACGCGGCGTGGGGATGGCCGCCGGGGTCCCCGCAGATCCCCCCCTCTTCCCCAAAAAAGAACCGTCTGGGCGGCCACGGTTCTACCGAAAGCGGATGGCTTGAGGGTGGCAGACGCGCGCACAGGCGCCGCAGGAGAGGCAGTCCTGCTTGCGGATGACGCGCATGCCGTCCGATCGGGTATCGATGGCGTGGACGGGGCATACACGCTGGCAGGCCCCGCAGGCGATGCAGGCATTTTCGTCGACGCGCCAGGCGCGCAGAGCCGGGCGGGAACTCAGGCTCAAGAGGCTTCCGAAGGGGCAGATGCTGTTGTGCCAGAGGGCCTCTTCAAAAAAGAGGGTAATGAAGGCGGCGAAGGCCGTGAGTATGGCCAGGATTGGGAGCGGCGCGCCCGCTCGTTGTACGATAACCATGAGGGCGACAAAGAGGGCGAGGAAGACGGCGGGAACAAGGATGCGGAAAAAGCCTTCCGCGTTGCGGTTCTTCGATGGCTTCATGAGTGGCCTCCCCCGACGGCTGAAAGGACGGATGTAACGTAGGCGCGGGTGCGTTCCACGAGACCGGGACCGGGACCGGGACCGGGGCCGGGGCCCTCGCCGTGTTCGTGCCAGCTTGAGACCAGAAGCCTGAAGCCGCCGGCGACCATGAAGACGAGGGTTTCGGGGTCTGCGGCGGGATTGACGGAACCGCTCGCCCGGGCCTGCGTCAAGAGCTCGTGCAGTTGCGCGAGCGAGCGGGTCATGAGGTCCTGCACGCGGCGGTACAGCTGCGCTTCGTGGCGCAGGGGTTCTGCATTCAAAAGGAAGAGGGAGAGGGGGGGGAAGGATTCAAACTGATGGGCCTGGCGGACAAAAAAGGCGCGAATCTGTGCGAGGGGCGCGGGGCCGGCCGCGCAGGCATGGGTCCAGGATTCGACGGTGTTGGCTTCGAGGCGCTCGACCATGCCCTCGAGTATGGCCCGCTTGGAGGCGAAGTGGCGGTAGAGGGCAGCCTCGCTCACGCCCAGGGCTGCAGCGAGGCGCTTTGTGGTGAGCTCCGGCAGGCCATACCGCTCGAGAAGGGTGAAAGCCTCGCTGATAATCCGGGTTTGCCGGGCTGAGTGTTCTGTCATACGCTGATGCTCCCCATTGAGGTTAGTGATTATTCACTAACCTGCCATTCCGAAGTTGTTTTGTCAAGATTGCGCTTTCAAAACGCAATGAATTTTGAATGAACCTCTCTTGATCGTCCGTTGGGGAAGAAAAACACGCTACGTGGCGACGGGAACTTGACAACATCAAGACAATACACTACATTCACTATAGTTTTGATAGCATAAGGAGCACAGAGATGGCCAGGATAGCCGAACGACTTACAGACCTCATCGGGAATACGCCTCTGCTCGAGGCCCGTTCATATGCCAAGGACGAAGGGATCTCCCCGAGCGACGGAGGGGGCCCGCGCCTCCTGTTCAAGCTCGAGTACTTCAACCCCCTCTCGAGCGTCAAGGACCGTGTGGGGAATGCCCTTATCGAGGACGCGGAAAAGAAGGGACTCTTGAAGGAAGGTTCGGTCATTATCGAGCCGACGAGCGGCAACACGGGTATCGCCCTGTCCTTTGCGGCAGCGGCGCGCAGCTACAATGTCATCCTTACCATGCCCGAGACGATGAGTGTCGAACGCCGCTCCCTGCTCAAGGCCCTGGGAGCGGAAATCGTCCTTACCCCCGGGAGCGAGGGGATGGGCGGAGCCATACGAAAGGCAAGGGAGCTCGCCGCGGAGCTCGGGGCCTTCCTGCCCGGCCAGTTCGAAAACCCGGCAAACCCGCAGGTGCACCGCGAGACGACCGGGCCCGAGATTTGGCGCGATACCGACGGGAAGGTGGATATCTTCGTCGCAGGTATTGGGACGGGGGGCACGATTTCGGGCGTGGGGAGCTTCCTCAAGGAACAGAATCCGGCGATAAAGGTAGTGGGTGTAGAACCGACGGACTCGCCGGTTATATCCGGCGGGAAACCCGGGCCCCACAAGATACAGGGGATAGGCGCGGGCTTCATACCGGAAAACCTTGACCGGGATGTTGTCGACGAGGTGGTGCAGGTGTCCAATGACGACGCCATAGCCACTTCCCGGGCTCTTGGCAAGCGTGAGGGGCTCCTCGTGGGCTTTTCGTCGGGGGCGGCGGCCTTTGCGGCGGCCGAACTGGCCAAACGGCCGGAGAACGCGGGAAAGACCATTGTGGCCCTCCTGCCGGACTCCGGCGAACGCTACCTCTCGACGATCCTCTATCAGGATGCGTAAAAGGGGGCCGGGGGTATGGCCCCCCGGCTAGCCGCATATCGCCAACTGCAGGCTTCCGCTTACAAGGCCTTCGCCAGAGACGCGAACGGTAATTGAGGCCGGGTGACTTCCGGGGGCAGCAGGGCGGGAATCGCCCCCTGCCTCGCCCCCTGCCTCGCCCCCAGCCCCAACCCCTGCCCTGCCCTTGCCGCGCACAATGGCGAGAAGACGGCCGGAAAAGGCGCGGCGACGCCCTTCATGGAAGCCGGTCATGTCGGTGGGGTCGCCGTTATCGAGGGCGACGAGCGACCCTTCCCCTTCGACCACGACGTCCAGAAGGACATTCGCGCGGGGGCAGATCTGACCCACGCCATCCACGACCGAAATCTCGACAAAGGCGAGGTCCTCGCCATCTGCAGCGAGTGTTTGGCGCGCACTGTGCACCGCCAGACCCGCAGGCTCGCCCGCCGTAGACAGCCGATCGCGGGCCCACTCCTGTCCATTCTTATACGCTACCAGTTCCAGTTCGCCCGGCTCGTAGACGACCTCGTCCCAGCGCAGGCGGTACTCGTACTGCCCCTTCTTCTTGCGCCCCAGGGAGCGGCCGTTCAAAAAGAGTTCGGCCTCGTCGCCGGAGGTAAAGGCGTGGACGGGGGTTACGAGGCCCGCCCGCTCGGGCCAGGTCCAGTGCGGCAGGAGGTGGGCCATGGGGAGATCGGGGCGCCACTGCGACTGGTAGAGGTAGTAGCGGTCCTTGGGGAAGCCGGCGAGGTCTATAATGCCGCAGTAGGAGCTGCGGGCTTCGTAATACGGGGTGGGCTCGCCCAAGTGGTCCCAACCGGTCCAGACGAACTCGCCGGCAGAGAAGGGGTGCTTCTCGAGGGAGGCAAAGACCTTCTCGGCCGTGGAGCCGAAGTCCACGGCGTGAAGCTCATAGGCGCTCACCTGGTGGATCGTCTCGTCGCCGCCCCGCCCCTGCCGCACCGGGGCGGACACCAGGGGAGAGACGGGAAAGAGGTAGACCCCGCGCGAGGAGAAGGCGCTGGCAGTCTCGCTGCTCAAAATGGGCTTTTGGGGGAAGCGGGCCTTGAAGGCCGGGTACTGGGGCGGGGTGCGGATGCGGTCGGTGCCCTCGAATTCCGGCTCCTGGCGTATCCCCTCCCCCTGGTAGTTGAGGCTGATGAGGTCCGGCACCGTCGGCAGGGCCATGTCTGGCTTCGCGTAATTCATGGCCAGGCTGGCCGGCCGTGTCGGGTCCTCCTCCTTGAGGATGTCGTAGAGGCGGCGGGCGATGGCGGCGCCGTCTTCATCCGTGTACTGCTCGCCCACCTCGTTTCCAAAGCCCCAGATGACGACACTGGGGTGGTTGCGGTCGCGGCGGATAAAGGCGCGGAGGTCCGGCTCGGACCAGTCTGCAAAGATGAGGTGGAAGTCATGCGGGGTCTTCTTGAGCTCCCAGCAGTCGAATATCTCGTCGAAGACGAGGAAGCCCATCTCGTCGCAGAGGTCGAGGAAGACCGGGTCGGGGGGATTGTGTGCCATGCGGAGGGCGTTCGCACCCAAGTCTGCGAGGCGCTCGAGTTGACGGCGGGCTGCACTGTGGTTGAAGGCGGCACCCAGGGCCCCCAGGTCGTGGTGAAGGTTCACGCCCTGCAGGGGTATGCACTCGCCGTTCACGAGGCAGCCGCGCTCGGGGTCGAAGTCCACACGGCGAATACCGAAGACCGTCTCGTATGCATCCACCACCCGCCCCTCGACTTCGATACGCGTGATGGCACGGTAGCGGTTTGGCCGCTGTGCAGGCGGCGGGCCCCAGAGGAGGGGGTTCTCAAGGCTGATAGCCCCCTCGACGGCGGCCTCGCCCCCCGCGGGGATCGCGACCGTCTGCACCGGGAAGTGGAGCGCTTCTGCGGCGGCGGCTTTTACCCTGCCAGCGGCGGCAGTTTCCGCATTGCCGGCGGCAGGAAGGGCCACCAGCTCGGTGTGGACGGCGGCTGTCACGCTCCTGTTGGTATCGTTTGCGATAACGGCACGCCGTTCGACCCGCGCCCGCTCAATTGAGACCTCGGGGGTCTGTATTGTCACCCCCCACTGCCCCAGGTGGACCCTGTCGGTGATGACGAGGCGCACTTCCCGGTAGAGCCCGGCCCCGGGGTACCAGCGGGCCGAATGGTTGGGGTTGTCCACGCGGATGGCCAGGAGGTTCTCGCCCCCCGGCACGACAAGGTCGGAAATATCGAGGGCCCAGGAGGCGTAGCCGTAGGGCCAGCCACCCGCAAGACGGCCATTGACCCAGACGGCGGCGTAGGACATGGCCCCGTCCACTTCGAGGACGACCCGTTTGCCGCGGGCCTCTTCGCTTACGGGAAAGCGCAGGCGGTACCAGGCGACCCCGTCCACCGGGAGCCGGCCCATCCCGCCGCCAACACGGGGATGGGGGCCGTCCATAAAGGGCCCGCCAATTGCCCAGTCGTGGGGGACACGTACCGCTTCCCAATCGCGGTCATCAAAGCCGGACTGTACAAAGGGAAAGTCCCCGCCGGGGTTTCCCGCGGGGGCCCTGTAATGCTTCGAAGAGTCTTTTATGAAGGGGTTTGCGCTAGGGAGTATCCAGTCCCGAAGCCCTTTGCGGGCAGCAGCCTCGGCCTCGAGGGCGACGGCCTCGGTGGGGCGGGCATCGGCCTCTTTGACGGTATGGGGGTCTTCAATGGACGGCCTGAGTGCGTAATAGAGATCGTCCGGGGTCTCCTCCTGGGCGTACTTGAAGAAACGCCACCCCGTCTGCAAGGGGGTAACAAAGCGCCGGCCATTTGCAACGGCGGGATCGGTATCAGTATGTTCCACTATATTTTCCTTTTGCTTTTTCGACGCCGCTACTTAACAGTAGAGCCGCTACTTAACGGTAGGGCCGCTACTTTTACGTAGATGGTCGCTTGAGCCGACGGTATTCCTTGGGAGAAATTCCCTCTCTCTTTTTAAACAGATAGCTCAAGTAGTTCGGTTCGTTATACCCCACGTCAAAGGCAATGGCAATGATCTTCTCGTCGCTGGAGGCGAGGAGCTCCTTGACCCGTTCCATCCGCACCCCGGTTAGATATTCTATAAAAGTTTCAGACATCTCCTGTGAAAAAATGGTACTGAAATGGGCAGGACTCAAGCCCACAGAGGCGGCGACTGTATTGAGACAGATATCGGGATCATGAAAATTCTCACGGATATAATCACAGGCCTTTCTGACAATGCGCACGTGGTGACTCACATTGCGGCTATCCCTCAATTCAATGGTTTTGAGGCATATCTCTGTAGCCAGACGTTCAAATTCTCTCACTGAAATCGCAGAATGAAACAATTGTCCAATATCAGCGAATTGTTCTGCAATTTCACCGGGGTCCCTGTCAGGATTGAAGGTCTTTGCAATCCGCAGAGCCGTTCCGGTAAGGTCCATAAGAATGTGGTAGCGATACAACATGGCTTGCATATCGTCGCCACGATCACTCTCCATAAAGCTTCGAACAATTCCCGGCACATCCCCGGTCACGGCAAATTTGAGTTTGGTTTCGGTATCGACATCGAAGAGCCCCTCAAAAGAAGCCCGCGAAGACTCCTGCACACGGCCAATATCGGCGGCACAGTAGATACGCCCCCTGGATGCATGGCCAAAGGTCTTCAAGAGAATATCAGCCTGATGAAAAGCATCCTGAATACCCGATATTCTCCCGGCAATCTCGCTTACGGTAACCGTAAGAAGGGTTTCGCCATCATCCTCGACCTCATGTTTGAGGGTTCGGGCGGCATGGTAGGCCTTTCCGGTCATTTCCCGTTCGTCATTTCCTTTAACGATGAGCACCAAACGATTCGTTCCACTCTGATAATACAGGACATCCTCATTGTCCTTGAAAGAAAACTTCACCTTGGAAAGTATGGCTTGACGGTTGGGGTATCCGCCCTTTTCTTCACAAAAAGCAATGAGCACCACATAAAAAGAAGCCAAAATATCGACACCCAATTCCCCGGAGCGGCGAAGGGCCTCGTCTGCCGACAACCCCCCGTTACAGATATCCTCGAGGAAAGCCCCCACCAGGGTATTTCGTACCAACTCGTCTGCAGATACATCCTTTAAAAAAGAATTGCTCTTCTGTTTGTATTCGATTATTTTTTCACTCGCCCCCGAAAGGGCATTGAGCAGATCTTTTGTTGCCACGGGCTTGAGCAGGTACTGGTCCACACCAACACAGATTGCCTGTTGGGCGAGTTCAAAATCGTCATGACCACTCACAATAATAATTCGTATCCAGGGAATGATAGCCTTGGCATGGCGGGCGAGCGATATGCCATCCATAAAAGGCATTTTTATATCGGTGATAAGAATGTCGGGTTTCAAATCCTGGATGATGGAGAGCGCGAGCTCCCCGTCTCCTGCTTCTCCAATACAGGTCCAAAAATCACTGTCATTTTCAATTGCATTTCGCAAATTTTGGCGAATCAAGGGCTCGTCTTCGACGAGAAAAACCGTATGCATGAGTCAAGATCCTTCCGAAAGGGGAGAAGCCCCTCCCGTCAAGGGCAATTTCAAGGTCACCGTACTCCCCCTGTTGTATTCACTCTCAAACATCAATCCGTCATCAATCTCGTAATACAACTGTATCCTTTTGAAAACATTGTACAAGCCAAAACCACTCCCTTGGTTCGAGACATCATAGTGCAACAGGTTTTCCCTTAGGGCATCAAGCTCCGCCGCTTGCAAGCCCAACCCGTTATCTTCAACAGAAAACATGAGAAAGGGGCCCCGGAGCCACCCCTTGAGCGTGATACATCCCCGACGACGAGTCTTCTTTATCCCATGATAGATCGCATTTTCTATCAAGGGTTGCAGGAGTATTTTGAGCATGGGCAGGGCCAAGATGTCCTCGGCGATATCGATTTCGTATTCCAGAATGACCCCATAGCGCATCTTCTGAATGGCAAGATAGTTCTCCACGTGCGCCTTCTCTTCTGCCACTGTTATCCAATCCCGCCCCTTGCTGAGCGAAAGGCGGAAAAAATTGGAGAGCGCCAGAGTCGTAATGGCCACATCATCATTCCTGCCCTCTTCTGCAAGCGAGAGAATGGTCCCCAGGGTATTGTACATGAAGTGAGGAGCAATCTGGGCCTGCAGGGTTCGCATCTCCGCTTTCTGCAAGGTCTGTTGCTTCTGGATATTTTGCTCGATCAATGCACCCAGTTTTTCAGCCATCGTATTGAGGCTGTCGGTGAGTTCATCAAGTTCACTTATCTCGGGTTTCTCAACCCGTATAGACAGGTCGCCTTGAGCTATGCGGTACGCCATGGTCTTCAAACGAAAGAGGGGATCATTGATGCTCCGGTTCAAGTGCCGATAGTTGCGAAAAAGAAAGAGGAGGATGATCACGAACAGGACAATTTGAAAGAGGGTCATGACATCCCGGGATCGTTGTATTTGTATACTTCGCAAATGGGCGATTTCCATCTCGGCAGCTACAAATTCCTGTATGACATCATGGAGCAGTTCGCTCACCGAAGCAATTTCCACCAGAATGGCTTCATTCTCGCGCACCGGCCGCTCGTTATCGATGTTGTCGCCAATTTTCATCACGTAAGATTCCAGTGTTTCGAGGGTATTTCGGGCAACATGCACCAAATAACTGTTGTCTTCGCTGTTTGCGTTTCTTTCAAGTTCATCGAGCCGGGCAGCAATTTTTTCAACAAGGGCAAATTGGGTATTGTCGGAAAATCTCGTCTTGCCCGCCACCACATACCACATGGTGGTATGAATTTCTTCTTTCAAACTGCTCAAGAGGCTATTGGCGTCGTAGACATTGTCAATAATGCTCTTGTACTGATTTAAAGTAAAATTGTAATAGACGGTACTCACGAACAAGGGCAGTAAAGTGGCGAGAATGATGACAATATTCATGACCCGCACAGTCTGGCGGATGCTGTCGGAGTGACGGCGCCTTGTGTGCATTGACTGTTTCAAAAACAAACCCCTGCCCCGTATATTCATCCGGATTCAATACTCCTTTGCCCGGGGGCATCAATACCCGCGGTTCCCAATCGAATCCGGATCCATATACTCATCAAAGACCGTCTCTTCTATGACCACATGTTTTGGCACTGGCTCACCCGCTATTATTTTTTTTGCAAGATCCATGACCTGCGGGCCACTGTTCGGGTTACACTCTATAACACAGTTCACCGCTCCGGTCTTGAGATAGTTTATGCTGCGCTGTGTCGCATCCACCGAAATGATAACAATATCTTTACCGGGCCGCAGCCCGGCCTCATGCATTACCTCAATGGCACCAAAGGTCATGTCGTCGTTGTGGGAGTACAGGACATCAATGCTGTTTTTATCTAAGGAATCCAAAACCTTTTTCATGATCTCCTTCCCCTTGCTGAGCATGAAGTCTCCATCCTCGCTAAAAACAATCGAAAACTTGGGATAGGAGGAAAGAACATCCCGAAATCCCCGGGAACGCCCTATGGCCGGCGTCGAATAGACAGTCCCGCCAATTTCCACAATATTTATTGGTTCTTCCCTACCCCGATACTTCTTTACGAGGTAATCGCCGGCGCGACGACCCTCAAGATAGAAGTCTGAAAAAAGGGCACAGGTATACAGGCTCTCATCCTGTGTATCGATCATTCGATCAACGCTTATCACGGGGATGCCGGCCGCCTTTGCTTCTCCAAGCACCGTGTCCCAGCCTTTCTCGACATTTGGAGAAAAAGCAATAACATCAACCTTGTAGGCGATAAAGGAGCGAATGGCCTTGATCTGATTTTCCGTTTTTTGCATGGCATCATCAAACATGATCTTGATACCGGCATCTTCTGCAGCCCCGATTATCGAACGACTGTTCTGCATGCGCCAAGTACTCTCGTCCCCAAGCTGGGAGAATCCCAAGACAATGGGTTTTGTTTTAACCTCATCCCGACGGGACGCACCACAGACACAGAGCGAGAAAACGACAAGTACAAGAATTCCTCCATGTATCATGCGAATCATGGACATTCCTCCCGTCATGGCAAGCCTGTGCGACAGCTAATCACTGTATGGCACTACAAAACACCATACCACAGGAGCACGTTATCGTAAACGCATGATATAAATACCGACATGGAAAAAATTATTACAGGTTTCCCGCAAATTATCGAAGCTTTTCACGTCATGAAGCATATCTTGCGAAAAAGATTGTAATAACTGAATAAGAATGCAAGTATCGCGCTGGAGAATTTGCCCCCATAAATGATTCAGAGACTTGAGTCTCGATACGTAACCTCAAGGGGGGAAATGATGAAGAAACTTGGTACATGCACTATTTTGGGCCTGTGTGCGGCTTTCTTGCTCGCACCCATGGCAGTCTTCGCAGAAGGGAAGCAGGAATCCGGCAGCGGACTGATCAAGGTCGGCATTGTCAATCTGCCGCCGGAAGAATCCGGCTACCGTCAAGCCAATGTTGAAGACATGAATGTCGTTTTTTCCAATGCGAACGGCTACGATGCAAAGCAGACCAATACCGGCGACAACAGTGAACAGATTGCCGCAGCACAAGGGTATATCCGCGACGGCGTCGATTATCTCCTGATCTCTGCCGCCAATGCATCAGGCTGGGACAATGTCCTCAAATCAGCCAAAGATGCCGGTGTCACCGTATTCCTCTTTGATCGTCTTATCGACACCGATGCGTCCAACTATCAGGCTGCGCTTGTATCCGATATGGCAACAGAAGGCGAAACCGCGATGAATTGGGTCCTGAGCCAGAAGCTTGATGCCTACAATGTCATCCTTATCCGTGGTCAGCTGGGTTCTGCCGCCGAACTGGGGCGCAGCGCTGCGGTCCTCAAGGCCCGCGACGCCGGCAAGATCAAGATTGTGGCCGATGGTACCGGTGGCGACTCCTGGAGCCTTGAAGAAGCCCGCAAGGTAGTGGAAGCAGCTATTGCAGCCGGCAAAGACTTCAATGTCATCTATGCAGAGAATGATGGTATGGCACAGGGTGCAGTTCAAGCCCTCGACGCCGCCGGTATCACCCATGGGAAAAACGGTAAGGTCAAAATCCTCGGATTCGACTTCAACCGCTTTGCCCTGCGCAACGTTCAGGCCGGCTATTGGGATTGCGATGTCCAATGCAACCCCCGCCAGGCTGCCGAGATTTCCCGCTGGATACAGGCGAAGGCGAAAGGCACGGCACTTCCCGGTGGTATTGTCTATCAGAAGGAAATCTACGTCGATACCAACACGATTACCGATGAAATCATCACCAATCAGGGTATCAACGACGATCCCGGCAAGGGCGTAATCACCAAGTAAGGGAAATGTCCCGATATTGACCTGTCACGGTACGTTCGCGGTGGGGTGTTCGGATTTCGTCCGCTTCACCACATCGCGAACGCTTTTTGGACAAGCCCAAGGAGACATCAATTGCACTCGAATACTGTGCTGCACATGCAGGGCATTTGCAAATCCTTTCCAGGGGTCAGAGCTCTGCACAATGTAGATTTTTCGCTGCGCAAAGGCGAGATTCACTCGCTGATGGGCGAAAATGGCGCCGGAAAATCCACTCTGGTTAAAGTAATGACCGGTGTGTACGAAAAAGACGCGGGAACAATTGCCATAGAGGGCAAAGCCGTTCACTTCAAATCCCCACAAGAAGCACAAAATAGCGGAATAGGCACGGTTTATCAGGAAATTACCCTGTGCCCGAATTTGAGCGTTGCCGAAAACATGTTTATCGGACGCGGCAATTACTCATTTGTCCATTGGAAACAATGGAATGATAAAGCGACACAGTTACTCTCATCGCTCGGAATACCGGCGCGAGCAACCCAGGAACTGTCAAGTTGTTCCTTGGCTATTCAACAGATGATAGCGATTGCGCGTGCAATCGATATGGAAAGCAAGATCCTCGTTCTCGATGAACCGACATCCTCGCTCGACGAAGATGAGGTTCGAACCCTCTTCACACTCATGCGGGAACTCAAATCAAGGGGTGTGGGTATTGTATTCATCACCCACTTCCTCGATCAGGTATATGAAATCAGCGACCGAATCACCGTTCTGCGAAACGGAGAATTGATAGGAGAATACGAAGCATCTGCCCTTCCCCAGTTCGAACTCGTATCAAAAATGATGGGAAAAGCGCTGGATGAGGCCGAAAGGATACAAAAAAAGGATACCCGCACCGACAACACGGCGTCCCCCGTATACGAAGCAAGAGGGTTGTCCAGCAACGCCGGAACACGGGCCTTCAACTTTGACATACGAAAAGGTGAGGTAAACGGATTTACCGGTTTGTTGGGTTCTGGCCGGAGCGAATCAGTACGGGCTATCTTTGCAGCCGACAAACCCACCGGCGGCGAAATCAAAATGAATGGTAAAACCGTAAAAATCCGGACGCCCCTTCAGGCGATGGAACAGGGCATAGGCTATCTTCCGGAAGATCGAAAAGGGGATGGCATCGTTGCCGATCTTTCGGTACGGGAGAACATGATTCTGGCACTACAGGTCATGAAGGGATTTTTCAAGCCCATGTCGCGTAAACAGGCAGAAGAATATGCCGATCAATTTATCAAAAGGCTCAAAATCAAAACACCATCTACGGATACCCCCATAAAATCACTTTCCGGAGGCAATCAACAAAAGGTGATTCTCGCCCGTTGGCTGCTCACCCACCCCGAATACCTCATTCTCGATGAACCAACACGCGGTATCGACGTTGGCACCAAGGTTGAAATTCAAGAACTGGTACTCAAACTCGCCGAAGAAGGAGTGAGTGTGACCTTCATATCTTCCGAAATCGAAGAAATGCTTCGCACCTGTTCCCGATTGATCGTCATGAAAGATCGCGAAATAATTGGCGAACTCTGCGGAGACAAGGTAACGCAGGGTGATGTCATGCACATGATCACAAAGGGGGATGCATGAACCTCTCCACATTGAAAACACGGTGGGCCCACCTCCTGCTCCCCCTCTCTGTGTTGGCAATACTCATTGTCATCAACCTTATCAAGGGCGCCGACTACTTCAGTGTCCGGATAATTAATGGAGCCCTCTACGGAAACATTCCAAACATTCTGTTTGGCGCATCGGAGTTGGTGATACTCTCGATCGGCATGACCTTTGTAACCGCCTCATCGCGGGGTCAGGACATTAGCGTGGGAGTTGCAGCCGCCATTACCTCTGCGGTCTTTGTACAGGTCCTTCTGAATGCCCCGGAAATCACCTGGCTCACCATTTTGGCCGGTTTTCTGGTTAGTTGTGTAATCGGTCTGCTCATTGGAGCCTTCAACGGTTCGCTCGTTTCGGTGTTCAAGGTTCAACCGATGGTGGCGACTCTCATTCTTTTTACAGCGGGACGTTCAATTGCCTTCATGATTGATGGCAAGCTTTCTCCGGTTTTGGCGAATGACCTCACCAGCCAAATTGGCGGTGTTATGCCAGGCCTGCCCATCCAAACGCCAATTCTCCTTACCGCGATCTTCATCGCAATCGTTCTGCTCTTGCTTAAACTTACCAACCTCAAGCTCTACACCGAATCAGTCGGTATCAATGAAACTGCAGCACGATTGAATGGTATCAATCCGATGAAGATAAAATTTCTCACCTATCTGATACTCGGTATTTGTACGGCTGTCGCCGGTTTTATCGCAGTAACAAAGGCCGGACGGCACGACAGCGTCAACCTGCTCAAATTCATCGAGATGGATGCCATTCTCGCTGTAGCAATTGGTGGCAATGCGTTGGGAGGAGGCAAGTTCAGTATAGGTGGTTCAATCATAGGCGCATATACAATTGAAGTTTTGAACAGAACCCTCCTGCGACTCGAGGTTGATCCCGAAACAATAAAAGCCTTCAAAGCAATCTTTATCATCATCCTTATGGTAATTGCATCCCCGGTAGCCAGAGCGCAGGCGTCGAAGCTTTTGCGACGAATACGACCCCCAAGGCAAATCTGCGCCAGTCCGGGACCAGATCCACAGGCGGGGCCAGGCGATTCAACACCGGACAACTCCGTGAGCAAGGAGGCCTGAGGTGCACACACTTAAAAGCGTCAAACACAAGGATGCCCTGTCAAACTCGAACCTCCTGCTTATCATCGCTGGCGGTATTTTCATCATCATGTATGGTTTAGCCATCCTGCGGTATCCGGGCAGCTTTCTGCAGTTCCAGACCTTCTTCGACCTTTTCAACCTGAATGCCCCCCTGATCATCCTGACCATGGGGATGAGTATTGTCATGATAGGCGGCGGTATCGACATATCCGTAGGAGCTGTAACAGGCCTCGTAACCATGTGCTGCGCCGTATTTCTGGAATCCCGGATGGGCAGTGTGTGGGGAGCCCTGCTTCTGGCACTTGCCATTGGCTTGTCCTTCGGTCTTCTGCAGGGCTACCTCGTGGCATATCTCGATGTTCAGCCCTTCATCATTACCTTGGCGGGTATGTTTCTGGCGAATGGCCTCTTGACGACCATTCACAAGGATCCTCTCAACGTGACCCTGCCGGAATTCATCGCTTTGAGAGATACAGAATTGGTTATCCCTTGGTTGGGCACCACAAACAGGCTCGGGAACTTCATACCCCTTGAAATAAAACCCGGAACCATCATTGTTATAGTACTCATCATTGCTCTGGCAATTCTGATGAAGTGGGCACGCTTTGGTCGTAACCTCTACGCGGTGGGGGGCAACAGGCAAAGCGCACTGATGCTCGGTATCAACGTAAAAAGGACCACCTTTCAATCGTATCTCCTGTGCGGTCTGCTCTCGGGCCTCGCCGGTTTCGTCTATATCATGACAACTGGTGCCGGTAATGTAGGGAATGCAGCCGGCTTTGAAATGAAAGCCATTGCGTCCTCGATAATTGGCGGAACCATGCTCACCGGGGGGGTTGGGAACATCTTCGGATCACCAGTGGGTGCTCTCATACTTCTTACCATCAACGAGCTGATTCGGGCAGCGGGCGTCAACTCCAACTATCAGGCCATAGTGAGTGGCTTCCTGCTCTATCTCTTCATAGTCCTGCAGAGTCTTGTCGTCTGGGCCCGCGGCAGCGGCAGTTTCAAGCTCGCCCTCCCCTCGTGGTTGATACCGATAAAAAAACAAGTCCATAAAACAGAGTAAGGCTCTGTCGAGAGCCCTGCACCCGATTTCCATTGACCCCGTCCCATTATGGCACCGCACCTCCTGTCGGCAGCCATTTTGGGGTGGGGTCGATTTTTCTTCGGATTATGGCGTATCCTGTTCGGGGTGCGAAGCGTACCGGGTGATTCCCACGCTTCCAAATGCAACAGGGGAAATCCGGAATAATGATCAGAATAAAAGCCATTGCCCTCATACACCTGTCCAATGTCCTCTTCGCGGCGACGGCTCTCCTCCTGGCGCTGCCGTTAATCACCTTTGATGGATGGTTTACCTCCTTCTGCCGCTTTGCGGTGGGGCTCCTCTTCGGTCTTGGCCAGCTCGCCGTAACCCGCACGCCCTTACGCGTTACCCGCTGGCGCCCCTGGCTGGGACGGGCGGTGTTCGGGGCCCTCGCCATGACCCTCTACTTCATTTCCATCGACCTGGGCAGCCCCGCACGCGCGAGCCTCTTCAACAACAGCTTTCCCCTCTTTGTCGCCCTCATCGCCATCTTCATCCTGCGCGAAAGGGTCTCCCTCAAGACCGTAATCGGCCTCGTCCTCTCCTTTGCCGGCGTCATCATGGTGCGCTACGACGGTACGCCCGGGACCCTCATTGCAGACCTCGCCGGGCTTGCAAGCGGCATTCTGGCCGGGGTGTCCTACCACTTCAACAAGGAGGCGGCCCGAACAGAGCACCCCGTTGTCATTTACCTAGGGGTCTGCGGCTTTGGCATCATCCTCAACCTCTTTTCGCTGCCCCAAGCGCTCCAGCTTACACTGCTTGCAAGCCTCATCCTCGCGGGAGCCGCCCTTGCCGCCTACTGGGCCCAAATAACCCTTACGATGGGCCTTCGAGACCTGCCCACAACCGAAGGCAGCATCCACACCTTCATGAAAATCCCCCTTACCGCCCTGGCCGCGTGGCTGCTTCTGGATGACCGGCTCAATCTCGCCTTTATCGGCGGGACAGCCCTGCTCATACTCGGGCTCAGCCTCAACCAGGGCGCAAAAAGACAGACGACATCAGATCCTGAACAGAGGAGTCAACATGACTGATACAACAGCACAAAGCATCCGTTCCATCGGCCTCAAAACAGCTATCGTGGCTTCGGCTTTGGTGGGGGTGTGGCAGCACAACCCCGACCTGAGCAACGGCTTCATGAACTCGGTCTACAAGGCCTTCACGATTCAGAGCAACCTCTGGATTGCCGGCGCGAGCCTTGTCCTTATCAGCCTTGAACTCTTGCACCTGCTGCCAGGAAGGCAAAACATGCCGATCCCCGGGACGAACGGCATCATTCCGGCGTGGTTGCGCGTCCTTCGCTTCATGTTTCTCACCTCGATACTCCTTACCTGGAGCGTTTTTGCCGTTCTTTTGACACCATTCCAGACGCGCAGCTACCTCTTTTCGCCCTCGAACATCCTTCTTCACAACCTCACCGCCATTCTGGCCCTTCTCGACTACCTGCTCGACAGCCGTGAAGCGGGCATACACCCCAGGGCACTTCCGACAGCCCTCATTATGCCGCTCGCCTATACCATCTTTTTTGTGAGCGCATACGAAATCACCGGCCGTCTTCCGGTTCGCTATTTTTTCCTCGACTACCAAAAATATGGTTGGTTCAAAGTGGGAAACGGGGGCATCGGGGTGATGTACTGGATACTGATTCTCCTGTGCGTTCTCCTGGCCCTTGGCGCCTTGCTTCGGCGGCTGCGGCGGCTGGCAGGAAAAAGGCCGATTGCGGTCGCCTTTTCGAGTGTCGTCTGTATGGGTACCCTGTCACTTTTAATGATTATGCTTTTTGCCAAGGGCCAGTAAGCACCCGGTTCGATTCCCGCTTGCCCTCTAATAGAAAAGGCCGCCCTTGCGGACGGCCTTTTCGCATCCCGTGGGAATTCCCTCCAGGCCCGGACTTCCTGTCCGGGCCCTCCGGGCCGCCTTCGCGCTTCACCGGGCTTCCTTGCCCGGTGCCGCTTCCACACGCTCTCGCGTGTTACAGCGTACAGCGCTCGGTTCAATTCCCACTTGCCCTCTAATAGAAAAGGCCGCCCTTGCGGACGGCCTTTTCGGGCAAGTGGGAATTGAACCCACGACCTCTTGGTCCCGAACCAAGCGCGCTACCCCTGCGCTACTGCCCGGATATACATGAAAAAAGCCCGTCCGGTACCCGGACGGGCTTTTACGGGAGCGACGGGGCTCGAACCCGCGATCTCCGGCGTGACAGGCCAGCGCGATAACCAGCTTCGCTACGCCCCCGTGATGAGACGAACTATACAGAAGACACCAAAAAATGTCAATTATCAGGCACACATTTTTGTATATAAATTTGCCCCCTCCCACAAAAGAATACACGTATTCATCCCCAAGCAACCTTACCCGATACTGCAACAACTGTCTTCTATTGACGGTAAAAGGGGTGCGTGCTATTGTTTCGACTGCCCCGATCGGGCCCCCCGGTCGGCACCAGTGAACGCATACAGCTCCCAAAGAGGTATCAGCATGGCTTCAAAAGAAAAAATCCCCACCCCGCCGAAAAAAACCGGCGGCATGGCGGAACTGGCACAACGCTTCAAGGCACACCCCCTCATGTTTGTGGGGACCATGATAATTCTCGTCCTCGTCGTCGTAACCTTTGTTTTCGTCCCCTCGGCGGCCCCTTCAATGGGTCCCGGTAACGAAAAATACGTTTTCGGAACCTGGGGAAATGAACCCATAGAATTCAGCTATGGCTCCTACATGGCCCGCCAGCGTGAACAGCGCTACAACCTGTATCAAATGTACGGTATGGAAGTCGGTGAACAAGAGGCCTTCGACATCATGTACTTCGCATTCCAAAGCACGGTTGTTCACACAGCCATCCTTGAAGAAGTGGAAAAATCCGGCTTTGAAGTGCCCAAGACCATAATCGACAGTGAAATCCGGCGGCACCCAGACTTTCTTGTAGATGGCAAGCTCTCTGCCGCACGTCTTCGTGCAACAAGCGAAGCCGAGATGCTCACACTCCGAAAAACCATCAGCGAGGAAATAGACAAGAGTCAGTATGTTTCCGCTATCTCATCACTCCATATTCCCCAGAGTGAAGTCGACTTCGTAAAATCCGTTGCCGCTACCCGCCGTTACTTCCAGGTTGCGGCAATTGGCCTCGATTCCTTCCCGCAGGACGCTATTCGCAGTTGGGCAACCGAAAACAGCGACAAATTCGATACCATCACCCTCTCCCGTATTCGCATCGCCAGCAAGAAAGAAGCCGAAGATCTGCGCAGCACCATTGAAGCCGGAACTATCAGCTTTGCTGATGCCGCCAAAGCCCACTCTCTCGATTCCCTCAAGGACCAGGGAGGTACGCTGGGCAGTCGTTCTGTTTGGGAACTCGAATACGAACTTGCAGATGAAGAAGTCCGCTCAAGTGTTCTGGGAAAGCCGGAAGGAACAATCTCAAGCCCCATCCAAAGTGGTGAATTTTGGGATCTCTACCGCGTCGACAGTGCTCTTGCTCCTGTAGACATGGATGACCCTGCGGTCTTTACAGAGGTTGAGAACTACTTCAAGAATTACGAACGGGCTCAGATAGAAGACCACGTCCTCGCGCAGGCAAATACCTTTGTCGCCGCGGCAAAGGAGAGCAACTTTCTCGATGCCGCCCTCGAATCGGGCATGGAACGAGAGGAATTGGGTCCGGTCACTCTCAACTACGGGGCTCTTTCACTTTTCTCCGGTTTCGAGGACAGCAATTCGACAATTTTGGGGAACGTTTCACGCAACGAAGAACTCCTTGACGAGGCCTTCAACCTCCCCTTGGGCAGTATCTCCAAACCCCTCGTTATAGGCGAGAAGGTCATCGTTATCTGCCCCGTGCGCGAAGAGGCCGCCGATCCAACCGCTTTGGAATCGCTCTCCAACGAATATCCCGAATTCATTGCGCGTTCCAGCAATGCACGCATCAGTAACTTCTTCCTCGAAAGCGATCGTCTCGAGAACTCCTTCTTCGAGACCTACATGACAAACTTCCGCTAAGTCCATGACGCCAGAAGCCCCCCGGCCGGTTCCAGCCCGCCGGGGGTTTTCCCTTCACTACCGCAATACACAACTTCTATCCAAAATTGATCCGCTTCATCAAGCGGAACGCATTGTCGCCAGCCTTGATTCGCGCCCGCAAAATCTCTATTTCTGTCCATCGCCCCTTTTGGGCTATGGACTTGAACAACTGCTCGCACGCACCCACTCCTCAAGCGCCATACTCTGTGTGGAAAGCGATCCCCAACTCCACAAACTCTCTCGGGAAGCCCTCTTGCCCCTCCTCGACGCCAACCCGTCGCGAATTGCCCTGGCCCCGCCGGACATCACCACACCGGAAGAGATCCTGGCCTTTCTCGAATCAATCTGGCCTCCACGTCGCTTTCGGCGCGTTATCAGTCTAAAAACCAATCGGGGCTGGTCTTTGGACAGTGCACGATACACGGCACTTGAGGAAACCGTGCGCACACATATCTACCAAGCCTGGCAGAATACCATCACCCTCTTGCGTTTGGGGCAGCGCTATACGAGCAACCTCATCCGCAATCTGCCCCTTATTTCGGTGGTCCCGGCACTTTCCTCAACGGCAGTCGGAACGCGGGACATCCTCGCACTCGGGGCTGGTCCGGGTTTGGATGCCCTCCTTGACCAGCTCCAAGCCGAGCATCCCGCCTTTGGTGATCCCACAAAACGTCACTTTTCGATTTTCTGTGTCGATACCGCTCTACGGCCACTCCTCGAACGCGGTATACGCCCGGATGCCGTCCTCGCCCTCGAAGCCCAATATTGGAACCTCCTGGACTTTATCGGCACCGGCACCCTTCCCCTCATCCTCGATCTGGCCTCCCACTATGCAACGTGGCGCGTATGTACAAAGGATACCCCGCCGCTCACCGCTGCCCCGCAAGCCCTCGTCTCGACACAGTGGGCCCCCTTACAGCTCTTCACCCGACTCGAAGGGGCGGGACTCCTCCCCTCAAAAATCCCCCCCCTGGGATCTGTCGGGCTCAGCCTCGTCCAACTCGCCCTCACGCTTACTCGAGGCAGGGTCATCATCGCGGGACTCGATTTCGCCTTTAGTGCCGACAGCTTCCACGCAAAAGGGACTTCCCATGGCCTCATGCATGAATCCTCGACAAATCGACTCACGAGCCTCTTTCGTGCCGAACGGGCCTTTCGACAGGGGGTTCACCACCATCCCGACAAGAACGGCTTCCCCATCCTGAGTGATCCTGCCCTCGAAGGCTACCGAAACCTCTTCAAAAGCCACTTTGCCCATGAAAACCGGATACTGGATGCAGGAGAAAAAGGTCTCGATTTGGGGATTCCACGGGTCAGCGGCCACGAAGCAGGGGCAATCCTCTTCGAAGAGAAGAATTTTTATACTGATAGTTTTCTCTGCGCCCAGGAGAGTGGACGGCCCGTACGGCCAAAGGCGGCATGGGACACTATCCACTCCTTTATACTAACAGAGCAGCGAGCCCTCGAGGACTTGCGCGACATCCTCACCGGCCAAAGAGCGCTCAAACAGGACGAGCTGGTCGCGCACATCGACGCACTCGACTACCTGTGGGCCCACTTTGCCGAATACCAGGGCACCCGAAGCAGCGCCGAACTGGCAAGTGACCAAAGTTTTCTCAAGCGCCTTCGCGCCGGCATCGATCGCAATCTTAAAGACTGGATGATCGCCGCTCGAAGTCTTGAAGCCCTCAAACCAGTCGCAAACGGCGAGTAAGATCGTGCGGTATCAGTCTTCGCCCGTCTTGAGAACGGCAAGAAAGGCCGACTGTGGAAGTTCCACGTCACCCACCATCTTCATGCGCTTTTTACCCTCTTTCTGCTTTTCGAGGAGCTTGCGCTTTCGGGAGATATCCCCACCATAACACTTTGCCAGGACGTCCTTGCGCAGGGCATTGACTGTTTCACGGGCAATAACATTACTGCCAATAGCCCCTTGGATAGGGATCTTGAACTGTTGTCGGGGAATTTCCTCTTGGAGGCGCTCACAAACCTTTTTGGCTCGCTCATAAGCACTCCCCTTGAAAACCAGCTGCGAAAGGGCGTCAACCGGCTTCCCGTTAAGGAGGATGTCGAGTTTGGCGAGTTCGGTTCGTTTGAATTCGGTTATATCGTAATCGAAAGAAGCGTAGCCGCGACTTATGCTCTTCAAGCGATCGTAAAAGTCATAGAGGACCTCTGCAAGGGGCATATCAAAGACAATTTCAACCCGTTTCTCGTCGAGGTAGGTCATACTCGTCTGCACCCCGCGCTTTTCCATACACAGAGTCATGATGTTTCCCAGGTAGGTCGTGGGTGTTATGATGGCAGCCCGAATGTAGGGTTCCTCGGCCGATTCTATCTTTCCCTCGTCCGGGTAGTCGGCGGGATTGTCCACCATGATTTCTTCACCGGTTTTAAGATAGACCTTGTATCGTACCGAGGGCGCCGTAAATATAATGGACTGATCAAACTCGCGCTCAAGCCGCTCCTGTACGACTTCCAAGTGAAGCAATCCCAAAAATCCGCAGCGAAACCCAAAGCCCAAGGCCAGGGATGAATCTTTTTCATAGACGAGAGAAGCATCATTGAGCTTGAGCTTTTCGAGACTCGTGCGCAACTCATCGTAATCATTGGAATCAAGGGGATAAATGGATGAATAAACGACCGGCTTTACCTCACGAAAGCCTTCAAGGGGTTTTTCACAGGGGCGGTCAACGGCCGTAACGGTGTCGCCAACGCGAACATCGCTAACCGTCTTTATACCGGCGACAATATACCCAACCTGCCCGGCGTGAAGTTCTTCCTTATCGATAAGGGCAATCTGGAAAATGCCAATCTTTTCGACCTCGTACTCTGCGTCGGAATTCATGAAGCGAATATTCTGACCTTTGCGAATCGTCCCCTGGAAGACACGCAGGTGAACTATAACCCCACGATAGGGGTCGTAATGGCAATCAAAGATAAGAGCCTGCAGGGGGTCTTCGTGATTCAGGCTGGGGGCGGGTATTCGGGTAATAATCGCCTCAAAGAGCTCGTCGATCCCCGTCCCCTGTTTGGCAGAGACCAAAAGCGCCGTATCACCATCGAGACCAAGATCATGGTCTATTTGCTTTTTGGCCATGTCGATATCTGCAGCGGGCATATCGATTTTATTGATAACCGGAATTATTTCCAGGTCGTGTTCAAGGGCCAAGTACATATTGGAGAGGGTCTGGGCCTCAACCCCCTGGGTGGCGTCCACTAGCAGGAGCGCGCCCTCGCAGGAAGATATTGCACGAGACACTTCATAGGTAAAGTCCACATGACCAGGGGTATCGACAAAATTGAGCTGATACTCGATTCCATCATGAGCCAGATAGGGGATGGTAACCGCCTGACTCTTGATGGTAATACCCCGTTCACGTTCAATATCCATGCTGTCAAGAAGTTGATTCTTGAAATCCCGATCTGTAACAATGCGGGCCTTCTGGATAAGGCGATCGGCAAGGGTGGACTTGCCGTGGTCAATATGGGCGATGATGCAAAAATTGCGTATGCGCGCGCGCTCAATCATATGCGGACTATACCGGATAATTGCAAGTCAAACAAGGCTACAGGGCAGTGAGGGCCTCCATCAGCTGCACCTGTGTAAATGGCTTCTGAATAAAGCGACTCCATTGCCGTGCTTCGATTTCCCGTTCGACATTGGCATCGTGGTACCCGGACATAAACAGAACCTTGAGATCCTTGTGCATGGCATGAAGGCGATCGGCCAACTCATACCCGTTCATGCGGGGCATGACCACATCCGTAAGCAACATGAAGTTTTTCTCGCGTTCGGCAATAATAATTGCCTCGCCCGGGTTGGCGGCCTCATGAACCGTGTAGCCACTCTTGCTCAAAATACGAGAGAGCAGATTGCGCAGATAGTCATCATCCTCTGCAATAAGGATGGCACCCCCCTGCCCTTCGGATATCCGCTCAACTGCTATTTTTTCGACAATCGATTCGAGTTTCCCGCTGGCTATCGGGAGGTAGATGAAAAAACTCGTTCCTTTACCCTTGTCGGACTCGACCGAAATACGCCCCCCATGGCGGTTTACGATGGCATACACGGTGGACAGCCCCATCCCCGTTCCCTTCTCGACCCCTTTGGTGGTAAAGAATGGTTCGAAAATACGTTGCAGGTGCTCATGCTCAATCCCGGCGCCGTTATCACGCACCGCAAGGACAAACCAATCCCCCTTGGGTATGTTGTGCGAACTCGCTCCGCCGTCGGAATGGTAATTCCAGGTCTCTATGGTTATGACCCCGTTCTCTTCAATTGCGTCCTTTGCATTTACAACCAGGTTGATAATCACCTGCTCGAATTGTCCTTGATCAATGGAGACATTCGGTTTTTTGGCTTCGGTATAATATTTTATACTGATAGTTTCACTCACCAGACGGCGCAGCATCTTTTCCATATCCATGACAGCGACATTACCGTCGACAAGCTTGGGTTCAAATGCCTGTTTGCGGGAAAAGGTAAGGAGCTGGCGGGTAAGATTAACGGCTTTTTTGGCGGCCGTCTGAATACCATTGAGTTCCTCGACCAGACGATTGTCGTCCGGGATATCTTCGGCCATCAGGTTGCAATACCCCATTATGGCAGTGATGATGTTGTTGAAATCATGGGCGATGCCGCCTGCAAGCCGCCCGATGGCTTCCATCTTCTGTGCCTGTTGCAGCTGTTGCTCGAGCTCCCGGCGAATACTCACATCGACGAGCGACCAGCGTAGTTCAACGGGGTTTCCGCTGTTGTCATTGAAACGGGATGTCGTCGCCAATGTGTAGACGGGACTTCCGTCAAGGCGCAAAAGCGTCCACTCCTCGGCCCCGTGAGGGGTTCCACCCAAAGCCCTGGCGAGCGCATCAGATCCGGCCAGGCGATCGGCAAACATGTCGGAGAGGCGCTTCCCGGCAAGAAGCTTGGAGTCTTTTGCACCGAGCATATGGATAAAGGCCTGATTGTACTGGCGTATTACCCCTTGGGTATCGGTAGTGACATTCGCGTTCGGTGCATTTTCAAAGAGGCTGCGATACCGCTCTTCGCTCGTTCGCAGGCGTGTTTCCAAATTATGCCGATACAGGGCTATATCAATGATTGTACGGAGTTCACGCTCTTCAAAGGGCTTTAGAAGGTAGCCGAAGGGCTGGCTGTCACGTGCACGGGCAATGGTTGCCTCATCATTGAATGCCGTAAGGAGCACAACGGGAATACAAAAACGCTCATATATGGCACGGGAGGACTCGATGCCATCCAGTGTTCCCTTGAGACGAATATCCATGAGCACAAGATCCGGTGGAAGTGATTCACACATAGCGATGGCTTCCTCACCACTGGACACGAGGCCCACGACTTCGTGTTCAAAGAGTTCCACCTGGCGCTTTATATCCAGCGCGACAATTTGCTCATCTTCACAAACCAGTATTCGTGCCATCCGGTATCTCTGTCAGTCCTTTTTGAAGCCGAGCCGGGCAAGCTCTTGCCGCAATTTTTCCACATCTACCGGTTTTACCAGATAGCCGGTAGCCCCGCCGGTATTGTACGCCTCGATAACGTTCTTGGGATCCTCCATGACGGTTGTCATGATCACCTTTACCTCATCAACACTCTTTATACCCATGCGTGATTCAAGGGCCCGAATACGCTTCAAGGCCTCCTGTCCATCGACATTGGGCATCATGATATCCATGAATATTACATCATAGGGCCTGGACTCTTCCCATGCAAACGAAAAAGCAGTCACGGCCTCTTCTCCATCTATAACGACATCAACCTCGCCATAGTTTTCCAAGAGGCGTTGCATCATCCTGCGAGAAGCAAAATCATCTTCCACAATCAGAGCTCTCATGCGTCTCCTCCTCTAATGGTTCCATCACAGAGTGCCGACAAATATGTCGGATCGCTATCAGCTTTGCTTGGCACGTCCTGCTCCTCCCTTTGTATGCGGGTATGGAGTTCTTCCAAATCCCCAAATTCATGCTCTACCATTTCAAAATCGCGGCGGCGTAGCGCCAGCAACATCTTGAAAAAGCGACGGGACAGGGCGGCAGAACCCGATTCAACGAGTTCTCTGCGGTAACGCCCCAGCTCCTGCTCAAAACGGGGAACCTCTCGCTGTATGGACTCGTTGAAATTCTTCATGAAGGTGCAAAAAATGATAAGGATACGTGGTTTTTCATGCAATTCCCGGTAGCATACGTCGATGTCGCTGGCTTGTTCTTCGGTGACAATCGATCGTTCCCCATTTACCACTTCCCCTACAGGAAGCGACTCGCCGGTATCTTCGCTCTCAATCAGGGGTGTTTCTTGGAATCCGGCCTCTCTCTTGGCCATATTGCTCGCGGTCAAAGCCATAAAAGAGGGCGCATGTCCCAGGACAGATAGAGAAGAAGCAACCGAATCGGAAACACCATCCCGAACCTGACGCAGTAACGAAAGAAACTCGTTACGCCGGGGTGGCTTGAAAATAAAATGGACCGGAGCGGGGAGTTCGCGCCATCCGTGATCGGTGTTGCTCCCCAAAGAACAGAGAACGACAAAAGAGCGAATTTTCGCCAAACGGGATTTCCCCATCGCTTCTGCAAAGAGAACATCCCGATCCGAGAGGGCATCATCAAGACAGACCAGCTGTGGTGCCACGCTCCCCCTTCCGAGAGCCTTCATAAAACGATGTATATCCTGATAAAAACTGGCCGGAATGCTCCAGGCATTACAGAGCCTTGAGTACATGGCACGAGCACGCTCCGACCCGCCCACAAAGGCAAGTGGAAGTTCGGCCAAATCTTCTTGAGGCGAGACCGCCGGCAAGCCCGATTCCACCGGCGAAAGAGGAAGCTGTACCGAAAAAGAAGAACCTTCCCCCGGGGTGCTCTCCACCTCTACCTCGCCGCCCAAGAGATCCACCAAAGATTTCACAATGGCAAGTCCCAGCCCGGTCCCCCCGCCCATACGCGTACTGGACCCGTCCAATTGGGTGAATTTGTCCCAGATATGGGACAGACGATCTTCTGGAATTCCGCTCCCCGAATCACACACATTGATATTGTAGATAAAGCCGTCATTACTTTGCGCACAGGAAAGGGAAAGCAAGACATAACCGTGATCGGTAAATTTTATGGCATTTGCCAAGAGATTGATGACGATTTGACGAATACGGTGTGGATCGCCCATAACCAGTGATGGGCAATCCGGTTCATACAGGTACGAGAGCTCAAGGCCTTTCCGCCAGGATTGAACAGACACACTTTCAATACAATCGTGTAGAAGATCAATCATGTCGAATTGATAGGAACGAACATCCATTTTGCTCGCTTCAATCTTGGAATAATCAAGTATGGAATTGATGAGAAACAAGAGATTCTCTGCCGAATGTCGCGCTATTGAAAGGTACTCCAACTGCTCATCTGCCGAGGAGTGCCCTGTCTGGGCATTTTCCCGGGCAAGCTCCACCATACCGATAATACTGTTGAGGGGGGTACGCAATTCATGCGTCATGTTTGAAAGGAATTCGCTCTTTGCCCTACTCGTTTCCTCTGCCAGAATACGAGCCTTGACCAGAGATGCTTCATATTCCTTTTCGGCACTCACATCCCGCTCCATAAGCACGAGCTCGGATTCAAGGGTATCCGGTCGCGGGACGACAAAAAGCGAAGAGGCGACATGAACACGCCGATTGTTTTTCTTCTTGCGAAAACTCTCGAATGAGATACTGGCCCCGACCACTGCATCACCGGCACTCAATGCCGAATCTATTTTTTCGAGCATCTTTTGGCGCACCGCTCTGCCGGGCAACAGTTTTTCCAGACTCTCTCCCAAGATCTGCTCCGGGGTATAGCCATAGAGGCGTTCAGCCCCACCGTTCCAGGAGATAATGCGCAAATCCCTGTCAAAGGCCAAGATGGCGTCATTACTGTTTGCAAGGACACTCGCGAGGCGGTACCGTACTCGCTGCGCCATAACAACATCACTGATATCGCGAATTGAATAAACCGTCCCCTCCAAAAGGCGATTGGCCGGAGCCTTTATGGGGGCAGCCATGAGCTCTACCGGGATGGAAGCATTGGCACTTTCCATAAGTTTCCAATTTCCCCGCGAAGCGTGTCCGGTGTGTTCGAGACGCATTTTTTCCAAAAATGGATCATCGTGGAAACTGCAGAATTCGGCTAGCGAACGCGAGACCAGATGTTCTTCGGGGGTGCCCAAGAGTTTCGCAGCAGCATGATTCGAAAAGACAATGCACCCCTGTTCGTCGACAGCAACGAGGGCATCGGAGATGGCATTGAGAGAACCGTTAAGCCAGTCGCGGCTGTTGCGTAATGCGTGCTCGGTGCGGTACTTGTAGAGGGCCATCTCGATGGAGATGAGGACTTCCCGCTCTTGGAAGGGTTTGAGTACGTAGCCGAACGCCTCGGTTTCCTTGGCCCGCGCAAGGGTCCGCTCATCGGCAAAAGCGGTTATGAATATGATGGGAACATCACGCTCTTCATGGACAAGATCTGCCGCACGCAAACCGTCCATATCGCCACGGAGCTTTATGTCCATCAGTATGATATCCGGATTGGTCGAGCGTGTTTTCTCCACCGCCTCGAGACCTGTCGCGGCGATACCCGTTACCGTGTACCCCAGCGAAGAGAGGCGGTTTTTCATATCCAGGGCGACTATGCTCTCGTCTTCAACGACAAGGACACGTACCGACCCATCAGCGTGTACCGGCAATTATCGCTCCTCTACTCGCGAATATGCGCTGGCCAGAGCCTGTTCGAGCTTCAAGAGTATGATAAATCGTCCCGCATGTTTTGCTATACCGGCAATAAATCGATCGTCAACACTCGTCCCCCAGGAAGGGGCTTCCTCGATAATCGCGGCATCCAAAGTCAAGACCTCTTGCACTTCGTCGGCAAGGACTCCCGCAGTAAGCTTTTCCCCGTCAAACATGATTTCGGTGACAATGACAGAGCGTTCCTCCTGCAAATCAGAGGAAGGAAGCCCAAAGAGCACCCGCAAATCAACGACGGGTATAACACTCCCGCGATGGTTCACCACCCCTCGCACGTACTCCGGGGCTCTGGGGACACGCGTAACAAGCGGCATCTCAAGGACCACTTCGACATCGATGACCGGTATCGCATAGCGTTCCCCGTCAATATCAAAACTCAAGAATTGTCCCTGATCTCCATCCATGGATCCTCCCGTAACGACCGGTGTTTGCAATACAAAACCTGTTTATCCGGCAACTTTTTTAACAACTCCCAGCAGTTTTTCCGCACTGAAGGGTTTGACTATCCACCCGGTGGCCCCCGCTTCCTTGCCCTCGTTCATTTTGGAGCCCTGACTTTCTGTTGTCAGGACAATAATGGGAGTGAATTTACGCGAATCATCCTCGCGCACCTTTCGAATAAAGGTGATGCCATCCATATTGGGCATGTTCACATCGGTAATGATGAGGTCACAGCTGGCCATACCCCCAAGAACCTTGAGGCCATCCATGCCATCCACTGCTTCCACAACCTCATAGCCACCCTGTTGAAGAACATATGTAATACTCTGGCGTATCGCCGCTGAATCATCCACTACCAAGACAGTCTTTCCCATATTCTCCTCCTGTTTCCATCCGATATATCAAGCAGATTATCACATTTTTGCGCGCTTGAGGACTTCCGATGCAATCCGGGACAGTGGAACTACCTGATCAACACCGCCGGCCTTGATAGCCTCGTTGGGCATCCCGAAAACCACACAACTCGCTTCATCCTGCGCTATCGTCCATGCGCCACCGTCGTGCATTTCGCGCATACCGCGCGAGCCGTCATCACCCATACCGGTCATGATTACCCCTATCGCGTTTTTCCCCGCGTAACGAGCCGCGGAACGAAAGAGGACATCCACACTGGGTCGATGCCGACACACGAGTGGACCATCCTTGACCTCAACATAATAGCGTGCCCCGGAGCGTTTGAGCAGGGTATGCCGATTACCCGGCGCAATAAGCACACGACCACGTATTACCGAATCATTGTCCTCTGCCTCCTTGACCGTTACCCGACACAGGCCATCGAGCCGGCGGGCAAACGCCGCGGTAAAATGCTCCGGCATATGTTGAACGATTACCGTACCGGGGGCATCCAGGGGAAGGGCCTCCAAGTACTCCCGAAGGGCCTCTGTTCCACCAGTGGAAGCCCCCACCACCACAATGCACTCGGTAGTCTCGAGACGATGTTCGCGACTTCCCGGTTTGGGCAACATGACATCGGCCGTTAGTTTTGGAGCTGGCAGATGTGCGGACTGGGCAGACGCGGGGGAAATCTTCTTGAGTCGGGTCAATCGGGCTGCCTTGACAGCATCACAGATTGCCACCCGTGATTCTTCAAGAAATTGTTTGGTTCCCAATTTGGGTTTCTGAATGATTTCCACCGCACCGTACTCGAGGGCTTTGATGGCATTGTCACTGCCAGCCTCGGTCTTTGAGGAGCAAATCACCACCGGAATGGGCGTGGCACTGGTCATTATCTGCTTGAGAAAACTGATGCCGTCCATACGGGGCATCTCGACATCGCTCACGATTACATCGGGCTTCTCGCTTTCCAACTTCTTGAGGGCAAAGAGGGGATCGGCTGCCACCGCCATGACCTCGATGCCGCGATCGCTCTCGAGCACCTCCTTGAGGGTCTGGCGCACGACGGCCGAATCGTCGACAATCATCACACGAATCTTGCCGCTCACGGGCCCACCTCCTTTTGATACACCGTTGGCGCCACAGTACGAAGCGGGATATTCATACCGGTCATGGTCTCGGAGTGCCCCAAAAAGAGACAGCCCCCCGGACGCAATCGATCGTAAAACTTGCGTATCAAGCGCTCCTGGGTAACACGATCGAAATAAATAATGACATTACGACAAAAGATAACGTCGAAGAGCTCCCGGATACCAAAATCATCATCCATGAAATTGAGTCGCTGAAACTGCACCCGGGCGCGCAATTCGGGACGAATCCGCACCAGATTCTTCGTGTGATCCCGACTGCGCAGGAGATAGCGCTTCTTGTAATCAAGGGGAACAGGCGCAAGCTTCTCCTCGTCGTATACCGCGTCAACCGCTGTTGACAGAACCTTTGTGGAAATATCGGTAGCAAATATTCCATAGGAAAAAGAGGAATTGATGCGCCGGTACTCCTCGACCACCATGGCCATGGTGTAGGGCTCTTCCCCCGTTGAACAGCCCGCCGACCAGATGCGGAAGGGGTCCCGCCCCCCGCGCTGCGCGTGTTCGGGGAGTATCACGTTGAGCAAAAAATCGAAGTGATCAGCTTCGCGGAAAAAATCGGTCTTGTTGGTGGTAACCGCATCTATCATGTGGATAAGTTCTTGACGGGCCCCTTCTTCGCTGAACACATAGTCTACATACTCCGCAAATGTGGACAACCCGTGCAGCCGCAAGCGCCGCGAGAGCCGACTCTCCAACATGACCCGCTTGCTCTCGGGCATTTTTATGCCCAATTCGCGTTCGATGAACGTGCTCAAGCGTTTAAAATCGCGCTCAGTCATTCCGGCAGTCGTGCTTCCGGCGGTCAAAGCCTCTTCCATCAGCGTACCCGCTCCTTTCGCGCGGTATACCGCTGTTCTTCCCGCTGCTGCGCATTGGAAGAGAGCCGATTTACATCGACAATGAGCGCCACCGTCCCGTCTCCCAGAATGGTTGCACCGGAAAGGCCCTCCGATTGACGGAACATGCGACCGAGGGGTTTTATAACAGTCTGATAGTCCCCTATCACCTGATCCACCACAAAACCACAGCGTGTATCGAGTGCGTTCACAACCACAATCTGCTCAATTTCCGGGGTTTCTCCGGGGACCTCGAAGAGTTCGCGAATCGAGACAAAGGGCAACACTTCTTGCCGGTATGAGAGTATATCCCGACCGGAACCATCCCGGGTGATTTCGCTGCGCTTGTGTTCGAGACAGCCATCGACGGTCGCCAGCGGGATAACGAAATACTCGCGATCAATACGCACCAGCAGACCATCAATAATTGCCAGTGTAAGGGGGATCTTGAGGGTAACCGTCGTCCCCTTTCCCGGGGAAGAATCGACCGAGACCGCCCCTCCAAGGTTGTCAATCTCGCGTTTGACAACATCCATGCCAACCCCTCTGCCGGAAACACTCGTTACAGCCTTTGCGGTCGAGAAGCCGGGGGCAAAGATGAGGGGATAGAGCTCTTCGGGGCTCAAGGTGGCACCGGCGGGGATGAGCCCGCGTTCAACAGCATTCGCCTGTATCCTCAAGGCGTCCAAACCCGCCCCATCATCCTGTATCTCGATAAGAACATGTGCCCCGGAATGGCGGGCAGAGAGGCGTACCGTCCCCTGTGGCGGCTTTCCGGCCGCGATCCGGACCTCGGGCGACTCGATGCCATGATCGACACTGTTACGGATGATGTGGACGAGCGGGTCGTTGAGACGCTCGATAACGGTCTTGTCCAGTTCGGTCTCGGCTCCGAAGGTTTCCAACTCGATCGTTTTGCCCAGGTCTGTCGAAAGATCGCGTACAACCCGCCGGAAGCGGGAAAAGGTAGTGCCGATGGGCAGCATGCGAATACTCATCGTATTGTCACGCAACTGATCCACCAAGCGCTCAAGCTGCTCGGCAATTTGGGTAAGCGAGGCATCCTGTACCGTCGAGGCCGTCTGGAAGAGTCGGGCCTGGAGGGTTACGAGCTCACCGACCAAATCCACCAATTCGTCAAGCTTTTCGCTGGCCACACGGATACTGGAAGTCTGTATCTCCGGAGCAGCTCCCCGTTCACGTACTTTCTTGAGGTGTTCCTGCTCCTCGAGAGCACTGCGAATTTGGTCTTCGGTGGCTACTTTTTCCTCTACAAGGAGCTCCCCGATCTTTTTCCGGCTCCCCATAAGGCTCTGGATATGTTCGGCACTGGTTATGCCGCGCTCTACCAGTATCTCGCCAATACGCTTGGTACCCGCTGTATCATTGGGAATACGGGCAATGGAAAGTTCCCCCGAACCCTCGACAAAGATGAAAATGTCGCGAATATCGTCTTCGCCATGAGATGTCGTCAGGGTTATGTCCCACCCCACATAGCAGCGTTCCGGGTCGATGGCAGACAGGGGTGGCACCGTCCCGCAAAGGGGAACGATCGAGACCGTCCCCAAACTGCGCAATTCATCGAGCAAAAGCAACGGTTTCGTTCCATTGAGAAAGACATCGGATTCGGGGACAAAGTGGATACGCCAGAAGGAAAGCTCCCCCTCATCGACAGGGGCAGCATCGCTCGACGCACCGTCGCTCGACACACCGTCGCCCGACGCACCGTCGCCCGACGCACCGTCGCTCAAACAGGTTTCCGTCTCTGGCGAATGATCCAAGGGGAGTTTTCCACGCCCCTCTTCAACAGCAGGAGAGACAGTATCCCTGTCGCCAGAGAGCGAAAGAGGGGGTAGTTCTGCGAGTTGTGCCGTTTCCTCGTCATGGGCTTCCCTCCTTCGGGCGACATGTTCCTTGAAGCGCGTAACCAGGGACTCTGTGAGCCCCGAAAAATCTTCATCGCTCTTGTCCAACATCGCACTTACCAAGTCCCGGGCTTCGAGCGTTAGGTCAATGAGGGCACGATCGGCGACAAAAGCCCCCTCTCTAAGGAGGTCCATAACCGACTCCACTTCATGGGTAAAGCGGGAAATGGTATCAAAGCCAAACATGGCCGACGACCCCTTAATGGTATGCATGGTGCGGAAAACCGCACTGATCACTTCCATGTCCCGGGGGTGCTCCTCCAACTCGAGGAGGGTGTTCTCCAGATTGGCCAGGAGTTCTACCGCCTCTTCGCGAAAGGCATCCTTGAATTTGTCAATCATTTGTCATCCATCCTGTCGGGAGAAAAACCAAAAACGAGGGCTTCCTGCGCGCGCGCATTGTCATCGCCACCGGGCAAAAAACCGGCAATGACAAAGACACGCAAGAGCTCCGGTTTGAAGGTCCCGGTCAAGTGAAAACTCTTTCCCCGTTCGCGAGCCTCGAGGGCCGCCGAACGGATCAGTTGTATGACCGAAAGATCTACCGAATCGAGCATCGAAACACTCAAGACAAGCTGTTGTGCCCCCTCGAGACCATCCAGAAGCTCTTGTTTCAAGGCCTTTACCCTGTCAATACCAAGCGTTCCTTCCCAGGTTATGACTTTGACCGGTACTACTGTGCTGCTTGCCATTAATACCCCCCCTTCAGTATAGACATTGGGGAAAAAATGACAAGAAATACCCGATTTAGACAGTGACTCGAAGGCCTCTTGCAAAAACTGGCTGTGAAAACCGCCTTAAAGGAAATCGGAAGATTGCAGGGAAAACGGAATACGGATTAGGGCTTCGAGGTATCCGGCGGTGCGTCGCTTTATCCGCAAAGCGACAATCCCGAACCCCCGCTCCTTGTCCCGGGAAAAATCCACGATAGACAGGCTGTCCCGTTCCGATATTCCTGTTTCATCGGCTATGGAACCGGAGAGAACCCGTGACACCTGATATTCGGGGGCAAAAACGCCGGAACCGGACCAGCCCAGGAACAGACCCAAGATGGGCCCGAGAGCTCGCTCACGAGAATCCAGTCGTGCGAGTTCTTCAACGGGCTGTTCGGGGCGTTTCTGCAAGGCGAGCAGACGCCGGGACCCATCGGCAAAATCAATACGGACGAGCTCTCCGGGGCGACTGGCAAAGAGTACATCCTGCGCGGCGACGATACCGCCCGATCGCGGCAGGGGAACACCCCCAACAGCCGTAATGAAAGAGCCCGCCTCAACCAGCTGCGAAGCCGCCGGGGATGAAGGGGTTACATAAACGCATTCAAGGCCACGGGCAGATTCATGGAGAGCCACACCCAACCAAGGGCGCGAGACCCCCCCCCCCTCCAAGAGGGCCGGAAGGGCCATGCGAAGGCGGGTTGCGGGCACGGCAAAATTCAAGCCTTGGAAACTGGGCACACCGGCAAAGACAACACCAGCCAAACGCCCCGAACGATCGACGGCGGGTCCGCCGGAATTCCCCTGATTGACCGCCGCATCCAACTGGAATACATCGCCAAGCTGCAAGAGGCGCCGTTTGCTCGCCGACACAATACCCTGTGTTACGGTTTTTTCAAGTCCGGCGGGAGACCCTATAGCCAGAAGATCGGAACCGACAAGGGGATCGGCGGCATCGAGAACCGAATACACATACGGGGTCGGGATATCCGCCTGAAGAAGGGCGAGATCCATAAGGGGATCCCATCCAATGACACGGGCGGGGATGCGGGGGCCGGTTGATTCTGCGGTTCGTACATAGAGGCGGGCATATCCTTCGTAGCCAGGGTCAACAAGGCTCTCGATCACATGGTGGTTGGTCACCATAAGCCCGTCCGAGGAGACAAAAAAGGCCGAACCGATAACCCGGTCGAGACTCGCATTCCCCTGCTCGATTTTGAGGCCGCGATCGACCCAGACGGTTACAACACCGTCAATCATATCGGCGGGCGAGAGCGCTTCCCCGGCCCAAGCGAGGTCCCCGGGATCGAGCGCCAGACGGGCAGGAGAAGAAGATTCAAGCTGATTGAGGAACCAGGCGGCCGTCCCCCGCTCCTTTCGTGCGACTGCGCGCACGAAGAAGCTTGCAAGGAGGTCATCGGGTACGGGGGCTAGTGCGTGTGCTTCCCGCACCCGAAGGGATGCGAGCAGGTAGCGATTTTCCGCCAGGTCATCCCCTGCCGCCATAAGGAGTATATCCCGATAAGTCCCGCTCGCTGCCGGCAGTGCGGCCGCAGCCACAGAGCGGGACAGCGAGAGGGCACGTGACCAATCTTTCTTCCCGATGGCCTCTGCAAGAGCCGTCTGCATGGATTCCGCGGCCATATCTGCCAATCGGTCCCGCTCCTCATTGGACCGGCGATCCTCATCCTCCTCATGGGCGAGATAACGCCAGTCAAAGCGCCCAATGGCGTGAATGGCAGCCTCGGGATCAGTGGAAATGAGGGCCTCAATATCGGACAACTGGATATCCGCGAAGGAGGCAGGGGGATCGAGTCGGCGAAGAGCCTCTTCCCCCGACACACAGGCAACAAGAGAAAGAACAATACTGAATGACAGTACAGTGCAAACCTTATGCAAAAAGATAAACCTCATGGGGCATCCACCTCTATCCAACGCCCATCGCCCTCGTAATCGGCTTGAACAGAGCGAAGGGGCGGGCGCACGCCGTAGACAGGATCGGCGGTGGCATCAACATCCGGACGCGCCCCTGCCAGAGCGTCTTGACCATCCGGGTTCTCAAGGGGCGCGTACAGACGGCGCAATTCAAAATGCCCATCCCCATCGAGATCCAGCTCCTCGCTATGCAACACCCCCTCATCAAAAAAGCGTCTGAGGACAATGCGCCCTTCGCGTTCTTCTACGGCTGCGACAGGGCGTCCCGCAGCAAGGGTCACCCGCTCAAGGGTTTCCGGAAGCCCCCAGCCCTCGCGCTCGATCTCTGAAGCATGGGCACGCACAAAAGAGTCTGTTGGAAGGATAAAGGGTGCCATGGCACGGGGCAGAGCCCAGAGGCCGGCACACCATGGCTCTTCCCGGTGCGAGAAAAGGCTCCAGGACACCGTGTGGCGTGGATAGCGGGCCAGGTACTCTGCAGTCCCGCTTGTTGAGAGAAAGGGGTATTGATCCCATTGTATGCTCATGAGAGGGGCTTCGGCATCCCCTGTTCCCGAAAGATTTTCCCGAGGAGAGAGGGCGGCATACATATCCCCCGCAAGGATTTCGGTGCGCGTCGGCAGATTATCAGCATAGACCGTCTTGACATCGACGATACGATCGGCATTCCGATCCAAAGACAGGGATACAAGGCGCCCATTTTCGATATGGAGCTCGAGTGGGGACGCGGGCCCCCAACCGCTTGTACGATTAAGGATACCGCTATAAGAGGTTAAAGAGGCCCGAAAGAGCCTACGCTCCGCGTCATCGCGCAAGAGGCGCCACAGGGTATCGATATCTTCAATTGCAATGGGGCCACGGGAGTTGTCAAAAAAGAGGGAAATGGCATCGGCCCCCACAACGGCCCCGACATCCAGGGCACCCAGAATGGCTTTGGCATCGCGACAGCCCGCCTGGAGAGAACGGGCAGAAAGCTCGCGGCGATGAATAAAGTCGCGGGTAAAAAGAGCGGCACGCCACAGAAACCCCGGATCGTCCTGTGCGAAAAAGTCCAGGCGGGAGAGAACCCGATCGACGAGGGCATACACCTGCAGTTCGAGGGGAACGCGGGCACAGGCATCGAGAATAAGACGGGCGAGCTCGGGTGAATCGGGAAACTGTTCAAGGGCCGCGCGACTGCGATCCAGGTTCTCTTTCAATGGATACAGGGCCATGTTTGCTTCGAGATCCATGACAAGGCGTTCATGCGAAAGAGGAAGCCCCTCGAGGGCTTCCAAGACATCGCGATAACGCCCCATGGCAAAAAACACCCGGGCCCGTTCCTCGTTGAGGGCTTCCCGCGAAAAATCGAGAAAGACCCCGGTTCGCAAGGCGTGGTCCTGTAGGGCAAGGACGTCCAGACGCGAGTGCCCGGCGCGCTCCTTGAGGCGGGCCAGGAGTGCGGGTATGTCGGAAAGGGAAGAAGCCCAATCCATGCCGGCTTCCAAGATGTGGATGGCCTCATCGGTATTGCCGCGTGCGAGGGCTTTTTGCGCGTGATCCCGATAGCGAATGGCGATGCGAAGATCCATATCCGTGCGAAGTCCCTCTTGGGCGTATACGGCCACAAGGGTAAAGCAGAAAAGAAAGAGAAGCCCGACACGGCACAAGAGCCTTCGGCTCGTTGAAGGGCAGGGGGAGAAGACCGCGTTCGGATCAGCGATACGGTGTTCGCTCGTGCAATGAATATGCGTGGCCTCCCCCCTCATCATCCTAGACCTCCAGGGCTACCGTGCTCTCCCGGGCGGGAAAGCCCAACAGCTCGCGTACATCGTTATCCAAAAGGGTCTCGCGCAGAATAAGGGCCTCGGCAAGGGCTTCAAGCTTGTCCCGCTGCTTCTCCAGAATAACTCTGGCCCGTTCACGGCAACGATCGAGTATGCCATGGACCGCCTCGTCAATACGCCGGGCGGTCTCCTCGCTGTAGTCCTTGTGGCGGGCAATTTCCTTGCCGATAAAAATAGGCTCCTCTTCCTGCCCGAATGCAACCGGCCCCAAATCGTCGGCCATCCCCCACTCGCAAACCATGCGGCGGGCAAAATCGGTCGCCTGTTGAAGGTCCTGTTTCGTCCCGGTCGTGGTCTCGTTGTAAAAGAGTTTTTCGGCCAACCAGCCGCCATATGTAATACTGATTCGATCCTCTATCCAGCCGCGCCGACGGCTGTAGCTGTCTTCATCGGGTAGCGACATGGCAAGCCCCAGGGCCCGCCCATGCGGAACGATGGTAACCTTGTGCAGGGGGTCTGCGTTGTCGAGGAAGTAGTGCAAAAGGGCGTGCCCGGCCTCGTGATAGGCTGTCATGCGGCGCTCTTTCTCGGAAATAACCATGGACTTGCGCGCAACACCCATGAGTATCTTGTCACGGGCCTCTTCAAAGTCGGCCATGGAGACCATTTCGGCATCATTTCGGGCGGCGAAGAGGGCGGCCTCGTTGACGAGGTTTGCCAGATCCGCGCCACTGGTGCCGGGAGTCGCCTTGGCAATACGAACGAGATCTGCCGCATTGTCGAGGGGAATCTTCTCTGCATGAATGCGCAGAATGGCCTCGCGCTCCTTGACGTCCGGCATGGCCACGACGACCTGGCGGTCGAAGCGCCCGGGGCGCAGTAGGGCCGGATCGAGGACATCGGGGCGATTGGTCGCCGCGAGGATGATGACCCCGTCTTTCGAATCAAAGCCGTCCATCTCGACGAGCATCTGGTTGAGGGTCTGTTCGCGTTCATCATGGCCGCCACCGTATCCGGCGCCGCGGGTTCGCCCTACGGCATCGAGCTCATCGATAAAGATGATACAGGGGGCACTGCGGCGCCCCTGCTCGAAGAGGTCGCGTACACGACTGGCTCCCACGCCCACAAACATTTCGACAAAGTCCGACCCGGACATGTGGAAGTAGTTGACTCCGGCCTCACCGGCTACCGCCTTGGCGAGGAGGGTCTTCCCCGTACCGGGCATACCCACGAGAAGCACACCCTTGGGAATGCGTGCCCCCATCTTGATGTACTTCTGGGGATTCTTGAGGAAGTGGACCACTTCTTCAAGTTCATACTTTGCCTCTTCCTGGCCGGCGACATCGGCAAAGGTAATCTTCTTGTTTGAGTCGATATAACGCTTTGCCTTGCTCTTGCCAAACTGGAAGGCCTGTTTGCCGCCACCCTGGGCCTGACGCATCATCAAGAAGAAAAAGGCAAAGAGGACGAGCCAAGGGACTAGTTGCAGGACAATCTGCATGAAGGGCACCGCAGCCTTGCCGCCGGCAATCTTCACACCCTTCTCTTCCAAGCGGGAGAGAAGGGTCAAATCCGTGTATGGAATACGGGAACGAAAGGGGACGAGCTCTCCACCGGAGCTTCTCAAGCTGCCCTCTACCAGTTCATTGTCCAGTATTTTTACCGCATCCACTTCCCCGCGATCCAAGTGCGTCGTAAAGGCACTCCAGGAAATATCCCTGGCCGTCTGGGAATCACTGCGGAAAAAATAGATCCCGAAAAGCACAAGTACCACAACGAGAAAGATGAGACTGAAACGCCCACCCAGACGCCCATTCGACGGGCCGCCTGCAGGAGGCTTTGGCATTTGATCCTTGGGTTCGTTCAATGTAATCCCCCGATACGTATTGAGACCACGACAAAAATCGCGGTCTTGTGTGTGTTTTTATGGAGCGGTATCGCTGCAATCTTGCGCCGCCGCCCCCGCCATCATCGGCGAAGCCGCGGGTAGCACGGTACAGCAATACATCCCCTTGGAGTGTACCCGTTCTGTCGAAAGGTGAACAGTGATTTTTGCACCCTTTCGTACAAAAGCCCCCTCACGGCCACCAATATCACGCCATTGCACATCAAGTTCACCCCTTTTGGGGCCACTTTCAATAGCCAAAGCAATTGGCAGATCCACCCAAACGGCCCCGGACTCCCCGGTGTCTATCTTCGAGAGTCGCAGGACAAGACCTTCCAAGGAGTACCAACCGGGAGCAGAAACCTGCGCATGAAAAGAGCGGTGAACCGTCTCCTTGGGCGCCAAAACAAGCCGGCCATTGCCACACGTCAAAAGGCAGGGACCCAAGTCGCAGGTCCCCCCGGGAAGCGATGCAAAGCGGCGAACAACCGCACGGCGCGGCACCCGGGGAAGGGGCGCTGCCAGGCGATCGGGCGACGCAGAAGCCCGCGCGGCCCCCGGCAGGGCCATCAGCATATCCACCCCTTTGAATATAAAGGCCTCGCGAGAAAGAAGCGAGAGATTCATAAAGGCTGATAGCTCCACCGCCAGGGCAGGCCCTTCGTCCCGGGGCTCCCAGTGCGGGGGCCCATCGAGCCTTTCGGAAATATCACGGGCAACGAGGGCCTGTGTTTCGCCAAAGGCCTCGAGCCCCCCCCGCCAAAAGGGGAACTCGGCGTCGAGCAGGGGAATGAGCCGATGCCGGATGCGATTGCGCAGGAAGAGTGTATCGCGGTTACTGGGATCCTCGCACCAAGACTGCCCCAGAGCCCCCAGCCAGGACTCGATATCGCTGCGACTGGTTTCAATGAGGGGACGCAGCAGGGGCGGATCGCACAGGGGAAGCGGCACCAAGCCCTCCGGGCCGGCTCCACGCAGAACGCGCAAAAGAAGCCCCTCCAGACGGTCATTCAGGTTATGGGCCAGGACGATCCAGACGCGGGAAGAGGCGGGCAATGCGGCGAGCAGCTCCTCGCGTCGACGAGCCAGCGCCCGATGTCGTCGATCCCGGGCAAGCGCTTCAAGGCTGTCCCCCGTCTCGCGAGCCTGTTCGGCAAGGCTTCCGGGGGCGATATGAACGACCGCAAGAGGAACAGTGCATGCGGTACAGAGTTCACGGACAAAAGTCTCTTCATGTACCGCTTCTTCACGGCTGCGAAGGCCATGATCAATGTGCAGGCAAGACAAGCGGGAGGGAGTGTCTGCGAAAAGGGTCGCCATGACACGCAGAAGGGCCGTCGAGTCGGCCCCGCCGGAAACCGCCAACAAGAAATGATCCCCCTTTTCCACAAAGGGCTCGATGAGAGCATTGATGTTGTCGGGGAAGGCCCGGCCCATATCCCGCGGGGTACCCACACTCGCCTCCTGCATGCAAAAAACAAAGGGCCCGGCTGCACAAAAGGTACAGCGGGCCCTCATTTCCCCCCACTTACAGGGGACAAGAAAAATCTCTTTCCACACGGCCGCCAAACGGCAGCCGATACAGCCGTTTACTCGGCAGCAGGAGCGGCCGGCTCTTCGGCTTCCTCTGCGGGAGTTTCCGAGCGGGCAAACTTGACGAGGGCAACAACCTGATCCCCACTTCCCAAAAGCTTGACGCCGGCGGGAAGGGCAATATCGCGAACGTGAATCGCCTCATTCCCCTTGAGGTTGGTAACATCGACCGTAATCTGCTCGGGAAGATCCTTGGGCAGACACTCAACTTCAATCTCGTGGAGGGGCGTTTCGAGAATACCACCCTCGCGTACACCGATGGGAGAACCGGACACGTGAAGTGATACGTGCGCGCGCAAAACCTTGCCACGCTCGATGGCATAAAAATCGACGTGCAAGAGCTTGCCGTCGATGATATTGCGATTGGCTTTCTTGACGAAGGCCTCCATAACGGTACCATCGACATCGAGCTTGATGATCGTACTCTCCGAAACCTTCTTGAGGGTCTTGAGGAATTCGATCTCGTTAAGGTCGAGGGCTACCGGACTGATAGCGCGACCATAGACGACGGCGGGAATGCGCCCTTCGCGACGAAGCTTGGAGACGGCACCCTTGCCGACAGCATCCCTCTTGCGGGCAGATACGACCAACTGATCCATAACATTGAACTCCTTGCGTTTGACAGCTCCGCCCCGGGATCGGGGAACTCCGGCCAGCGTACAGTCGTGTGTACAAGCAGACAGCCGTGCCCTGTTGAACACTGCATATCACGACTGCAGACTGTCATGTTTTACCAGAAAACGGGAGACTTTGGCAACAGGCCAGCCAGCACATGTGGACAGACGGGCACTCAAGGCCCTGCAGCCACTTGTGATAGCCCCCCGAAAGGGGATAACTGGGACGGCTGGACTCGAACCAGCGAATACCGGTACCAAAAACCGGTGGCTTACCACTTGCCGACGTCCCACTGAACAAGCGTGCTTGTCGTGAGACATACTAACAAAATTGTGTACCTTGGGGAAGCCCCCGCAAACGGGATTGAACGGGCAACAAAAAGAACAGAATCAGTAAAAGCTTTTAAAAACCCGGTGAGTTTTTAAAAGCAAGCATGAATATATGCTGACGAATATAAAGCATATCTTTATGCAATCGGAATATGATATTCATTCACACAGGAGGTAATTTCAAAAATAATGATTTTTGTGATTACCTCAACAATCACAGGAAATCAATCATCAAGAGACTGATCGTCTTCGACCTGTCCATCGGCATAAGTCTTGAGTATTTCGTCCTGGAGGCGATTGCGAAAATCGGGATGGATGGGGTGAGCCACATCCTTGTACTCCCCGGCCCGCGTCTTGCGACTGGGCATGGCAATAAATACCCCTGCCTTCCCCTCGATGATCTTGACATTGTGAATGACAAAACAGTCGTCAAAGGTTACGGTGACGTATGCCTTGAGTTTACCCTCGCTCGATACCTTGCGTATCCGTACATCGGTAATATCCATCAGGTACCACTCCCTTTTTACTGCAGGTGAAGACAGCTCACTTATTGTACTACCGTATTCGGGCCGCGCGCAAGCGGATTCACAACACGACAGATATTTCCTTCCACGGACAGCTGTCGCGCAGCCTTCGCGGCCAAAAGGGCGTCGGGAAACACCCCGAAACAGGCAGACCCCGATCCGGAAAGGTCGGAAAATGACGCCCCCAGGGCCTTGAGGGCGTCAAGTATCCGTACACAGTGAAGGGGGTCCCCGTCCTCCCGTAAAAATGCCGCGTAAAAATCGTTGAAGAAGGGCCAGGAAGACGGCTCTCCATGCAGGGCTTCGACGAGCACACTTCGAGAAGCTGCCTCCCGAAGGGCAAGCCCTTCCTCGCGGGCTCGATCGAGCAGGGAAAACGCCTGTCCCGTATTGCTGTGAACCGGGGGAATGACCAAAAGGACACACAGCGTGGGAATGATATCCAGGGGGTGAATGAGCTCTCCACGTCCTTCCACCCAAGCACAGGGACCATGCAGGAAAAAGGGGACATCGCTCCCCAGACGGGTCGCCAATTTCATGAGAATATCGTGTGACAGGGGATTGCCACAAAGCCGGTTACATGCCAAAAGCGTGTATGCGGCATCGGCGGAACCGCCACCCAGACCGCTTCCCGGGGGCACCCGTTTCTCGAGCCGACAGGCCAACCCCCTCATATCACCACTTGCCTCGCGAAAGAGCGTTACCGCTTTGGACACGAGGTTTTCGTAGACGGGAATCGGCTCGCCACCTGCGAGAGACCAGCATGCAGAAGGCCCTTCGACGGAAAAATGGAGTATATCGCCCCAATCGAGGGCAAGGAAGATACTGCCGATATCGTGAAATCCGTCCAAACGACGAGGCCCGACGGCGAGGTGAAGATTGATCTTGCAGGGCACATTGAGCGTAATGGCGGTCTCCATGCCCGAAGCCTATCAACAAGGCAGACGAGAGACAAGAGACGACATGATGAGCCGAAGCGGCCAAACCGGCTGCCAAAGAGTTTTTCTTCTATTTGACGGAAATACAGAAATCGTCATATAATCTTGGACATGCATGACATGGTGTTCAAAAAGTTCAAGCAGGCAGCTCGCACGGTTCTCTCGGAGTCGGGGATACACGGTTTTCGTATATATCGGCGTGCCATCAATGGCACAAAGCCGGCCTTTGTTTCAATAATTGGCCTCGTGGGAGACGTTAAAGGGTACTTTCTTCTTGAACTCTGCGGCGCTTCGGCCTTGGCCCTCGTCAAGGCCATGGAAGGCCACTTGGGGACAGACGCAGGCGATGAAGACCGCATGAAGTGGTGCAAGGCGGCAATCGCGGAAATCGCCAATCAAATTGGCGGCCATGCTGTGGCAAAGCTCTCACGTTCTGGATTGGATTGTCTCATAACCCCGCCCACAACCCTTAGTGGCGAGGCTATCGACACCAGTTTGCCCGAAGCGGATGAACAGGACAGCTTTACCATTAAAGCCGATTGGGGCCTTATCCATTGCGTCGTGGCAATCAAGAATATCAAGCGCATTTGAGTAGAAAACGCTCTTGAGAACCGCATCCCGATTCTTTTTTACACGATTTCACGAAACCTGTTGACACGGGCAGAAGCTCTCCCTTATGTTTCAAGAGAAATTCACCTATGCAATGGAGTTTGACATGGTTCGATACGCGGCCATAGATACAAAGAGGCCTGTGAGCCGGAACATGGAGTCCCGGTCCGGAGATCTTCAACATCGTTCCTTCTTCTCGATGGACGATGATTTCGAAGACGATTTCGAAGACGAAGACGACGACTTCGAGGACATGGACGAAGAAGACGACTTCGATGATGACTTTGATTCCGATTTCGACGACGACGATGACGACTTCGATGATGACGAAGACGATTTCGACGATGACGATGAGGAAGAAGAGGATTTTGACTACGACGAAGACGTCAACTACGACGATTTCGACGAGTAAGAAGCCTGGAAACAACGTCGGGATACCCCTGTCCTTTGGGGGAATCGGCTTGACCATACACCGGTAGCCGCCCCCTCGCATCCCGTTTTCAAAGAAGAGCTCCAAAATCCTGAGCTTTTGGAGCTGTCTACAGCAAGAGGGCCTTCACGATTCCACAAAGTGGAGAATCGGAAAGGCCCTCTTGCTGTTTTACGTGAAAAGAGACGCGGACGTTATCCCTTGACGGCTCCTGCGGTAAGACCGGCCACAACCCAGCGCTGCAGAGCGATGTAAAAGATTACCATGGGCAACATGGACAGGGTTACAAAGGCCATGATGAGGTTCCACCCCGAAGCGAACTGGCCCTGATACTGCATAACCCCCAAAGGCAGGGTAAATGAAGGCCGATCAGAGAGCACGAGAAGCGGCAGCAGGAACTGATTCCAGCTCGAGATAAAGGTGATGATCGTCACCGTCGAAATAACCGGTGTCGAAAGGGGTAAAAGTATCCGCCAACCGAAGGTCATCAGCCCTCCCCCGTCTATTTGAACGGCATCCTGGAGTTCCCAGGGCACATCCTTGAAAAAACCCGTAAAGATAAAGACGCTCAGAGGCAAACTGAATGCCACCTGGGGCAGGATTATCCCCAAGTGATTACCCAAAAGCGAGAAATCACGCAAAAGCAAATAGAGAGGGAGAACGGCTACCGTAAGGGGAAAGAGCATGCCCATGATGAAAAAGTTGTAGAAGAAGGCCCTGCCACGAAATTGAATGCGCGACAGAGCTAGGGCTGCAAGAAAAGAGACAAGAACGGTCAGGCCGATAGTCAAAGCCGCAACCAAAACGGAATTCCCCAAGTACTGGAAAAAATCGCTATTCTTGCTCAAGACGCCCTGCCAGGCTTCCATAACCGGAGGATTTGGCAGACCGAATGGATCGGCAAAGAGGCCACCATTGGTCTTGAAGGCCCCCATAAGGGTCGTGTAGAAGGGGAAGATCATTACTGTGGCAAGGGCAAGCGAAAATGCAAATCGCACGATACGCCCTATGGTACGACGTGTTCTGTTAGCGAGTGCCATTTTTCTCTCCTTGCGTAATAAATCGTTGATACACCAGATTAAAGACAAAGCAAATAAGAAAGATGGTCACGGCAACGGCACAACCGTACCCAAAGGCATTACGGCGGAACCCGAACTTGTAGAGGTAGGTTACGAGCGTTTCGGTCGAGTTTACCGGCCCGCCCTGCCCCAAAGCCCACACAATATCGAATACATTGAAAGAACCGATAACACTAAGGAAAATCGATATGATAAATGTATTTTTGAGCGAGGGAATGACAACGTGCATGACGACCTGTACGGGATTCGCACCGTCGACAGTCGCGGCATCTTCCAATTCTGTCGGAACATTTTGAAGCCCCGCTATGTAGAGTATCATGTGAAAACCCAGGTACTTCCAGACGACAACGATAAGGATACCGATAAAGGCCGTATCGACATTGCCCAAAAGGGCGATCATGTCGGCATCCGGGTTGAACAGCTGCACAAACTGCGTCGGCAACCCGTACTCGGGATGGTAGATAAATTTCCAAATAATACCGCTGATTATCTCTGCCATGATGTACGGAAAGAAATATATGCTGCGGAAAATCGATTCACCTCTGGAACGGTTCCGCCCAATAAGGAGGGCGAAGAGAAATGCAAGTGGCAACTGAATAAAAAGAGAGATGGCGACTATCTTGAGGTTGTTGAACAGGGCTGTAATGAACACCTTGTCCTTGAACATCTCGAAGAAGTTCTCCAGCCATGCAAGCCGCATGGGGCCGTATCCCTTCCAATCGTAGAGGGAATAGCGGGCAGCTTGAATTACCGGAAATACAACAAAAAGCACAAAAAAAATTAAGGCGGGAAGTAGCAGGACGAGTGCGAGCCCGTATGTACGAAGCGAAACCCGTTTTGGCAGTAGTGATGTAGTCATTCGGTAGTCCCCGTTGTTCGAACCGGCAACGCAAAAAAGCATCCGCGCTACCGGTTCTGTGACTGGCAGAAATACCCCCCGTCACGGGCAGAAGACCGAAACGGAGGCATATTCTGTGAGATGGCAAAAACGCTTACTTGCGCTCTTTCTGCCAGGAAGCATCAATGGCGGCAGCGCACTCTTCGGGGGTCGACTGAGCGGCGAGAAGGCTGGCAACTGCGTCTTTGACTGCCTCACCCACCGAAACGGGGAGGAACTGATCGTAGTAGAGCTGGTAGTACTGAGCCTTGGCAATCGCTTCGACAATGGCAACCTGGTTGGCATTTCCGGCGATGGCAGCTTCGGCACCCTTTACGACAGGGATGATTCCTTCAACCTTGACAAGCTCTTCATTGTACTTGCGCTGCATGAAGAACTTGAAGAAGTCGAGAGCCTGATCGGAAGCATCCTTACCGATAACGTAGCCGTTACCGCCGCCCATGACGTCGGTCAATGCGCCCTTGCCACCGGCAACTGCAGGGAAGGAAGCCCAGCCCAGATCATCACCGATGCCTTCTCCACTTACAGAGTTCGATGCTTCGGTAGCGGGAGCCCACTGGCCCATGAGTTCCATGGCGGCCTTGCCGTTACCCATAAGGGCGGCCTGATCGTCATAGGTAGCACCGATAAAACCAGCCTGGAAGGGCTCGAGATCGCGGAGCTTGGCGAGGAGTTTTCCAGCCTCGACAAAGGGGGCATCCTTGAAGGAGCCACGGCCGTCATAGGCCTTGTCAAAGGCGTCTTTGCCGCCCAAGCGCATGGCGAGGTAGACCCACCAGTAGTGTGCGGGCCAGCGGTCGCCGGCACCAAGGGCGATGGGGGTAATCCCGGCCTTCTTGATGACAGGAACGATGGTAAGGAGCTCATCAAAGGTCTTGGGAACTTCAATACCCAGGTCCTTGAAGATCTTCTTGTTGTACCAAATGCCGACTGAACCCATGTCGTAGGGCGAGCCGTAGTACTTGCCATCGTGGCCATAAACACCCAGGGCGCCGATACCGACGGTCTTGGAGAGATCGCTCTTCACCATTTCGGTGATGTCGCGGAGCATGCCGGCATTGGCATAGTCGACCATGACGCCGCCCCCCCAAGAGTGGAAAATATCGGGGGGATTGCCGGCCTGGATGGCAACCTGGACCTTCTGCTTGAAGGACTCGTTATCGAGCATGACGAGGTCAATCTTGACACCGGGGTTGGCCGCTTCGTAATCGGCGATTATCTGACGACGGAACGTTTCACGGATATCATCGGCTCCACCGCCGCCGGAAAGGGCCCACCAACTGATGGGGCGATCGGCTGCTTTCTTTTCACCCTTGCCTTCGGCAAAGAGTGCGCCTGCAGCCAAGGTGGCGCAGAGCACTGCGGATACCATCAAGCGAGACATTTTCATGAGAACCTCCTCTTGCTTGCCACCCACATAAGAGGGATGGCGGCACCAAGGCGATAAGGCCCCGGTACTGCATCCATTCTGTATGCGGTACCGGGAGATTCACAGCCTGTATTTACCCTAAAAGAGCCTCGGTAGATTCCCCTATCGATAAATCATTCACTTATTTCGACAGGCAACAAACTGATTACAAGTCTGTCCCACGCGCCCAGAGCCGCTCGAGTTCATAAAAGGCGCGCGCCTCGGCACTCATCAGATGAACAACGATGGGGCCAAAATCCACCAAGGTCCACTCATCATCGTTCGGGGTCTTCTTGCCACTATTGCGAATCTCGAGCCCTTGATCCCGTGCATATTCACAGAGATACTTCTGCAGGGCACTGCGGTGGGTGCTGCTGGAAACCGTTACAATGACGAAAAAATCGGTCCAGGCCGACAATTCCGTCAGGTCAAGGCACTTGATTGCCTGCCCTTTGTGTTCCTCTGCAATGTGACCCAGTTGAATGGCAATCTTGCGTAAATTAGCGTACATATCTTCCATTGAAGTCCTTCCCGATAATGATGGTGAAATCGGTACCGCCGTCGAGCGAGAGCCGGTCACTCTCCTCCCGAATCTCGGTACGAATATTGGTGCAACGTATGACATCGGCAAAGAGACTTACGGCCTCCTCGCTTCCAAGGTGATCAATAATGAGGGTCTTCTCCTGGTCGGGGGCATCGGCATTTCCGATACTGGGGGTATCATAGCCAAAGCCCTGCAGGAGATTGGCCGTTCTGCGGGCCAAACCGTTGTTTGAGGTCCCGTTGAGCACCGTTACCGAGTGAACTCGTTCCAGGACCCCACCCTCGCCCTGGCGGGACAGGGCGCTCAGTGACTGCTTGACAATATCCTTTATGAGGGAACCATCATAAAAGGGAAAGAGCAAGTCCTCGCCCGATACCGTTCGCAGGTTCCCGCCTACCCTCTGGGGAATGAGCCGATCGGTATCAATGGAGACCATGATACCCAACAGCTCCATAACGGTATTGTTTCGAACATTGGTATTAATGAGAGAAAGAAATACGGGGCGAATGGCACGAGACCCCAAGGTATCGAGCTTTTCACTGATCCGTTTGACAAGAGAGACGATCAATCGCTGGCGTCGCGTATGTAAAAGCGATTCGTCCTCTTCGGGATTTTCGTAGAGCAAGAGATCGAGCGCTTTGCTGCCGTCGAGGGTAACCGTCCCCGGGGGTATAAGGGTGATGGGTTTGACACTGTAATCGGCGATGGCATCCGGCATGAAGACATCCACCCCCTCCAAAAGATCGACCAAACGGGAAAAATTCGCGGTACCAATAGTCAGACTGAATGGAATTTCAACACCAAGAATGGAGGCTATCTCACGTGTATAGGCCTGCGTATTCTTGGAGGAAAAGAGTGTATCAATGCGATCCATCCGCCCTATGGAGGGAATAATCTGCCCGATATTGCCAGGAACATCAAAGAGGTCCGCTCGACGAGTCTGCGGGTAATACATGAGGACAAAATTGACTACCGGACGCCCCTCGTGTTCAACCATGATGAGCGTATTGAGGATGCGATCCCCGGAAAGGGCCGTTTCAACCGGATTCTCGCGCACCATCAGCAAGACCGACACGCCCCCCCCCACAAGGAGGGCCACTATGAGCAGAAGAAGAAAAAAGCTGGCATCGTGACGGGTCGTTTTCATGAAGACAGCTCCTTGTCCAGGGATTCGAGCAATTCGACTGTGTCGGGATTGAGTATCTTGCCCCGTTCCACAAGCCATTCGGCGGTCGCACGTACGACAAGAGCAAAGAGAGTATCCGGCGAATAGTGCCAGGAGGCGGCTCGCAGGGCCGGATCGACATCAGCACGGGAAAACTCCAACTTGTCCGCAATATAGACGAGGCGGGCAAGGGCATCCATGCCGGGCTTGCCGCAGGTGTGGCTGGACACTGCCTCAAGGAGGGATTCATCTTCAATCCCCATCATGGTGCGCAACCAACGGGCGCCGGCTACGGCGTGAAGCAGACCGGGTTTCTGACGTTCCCGCTTGCCAATGGGTGCGCCCGCCTCTTCTGCGAGACGAAAGAGGGTATCGGCATCGAATTCCTTGGCCACATCGTGAAGGAGACCCGCTCGCCAGGCACGGGCAGGGTCCACCCCGAATCGGGGGGCCAATACCCGGGCATACTCGGCAACCGCCCGCGAATGGGCAAAGCGGCGTGCGCTCATAAACTGCGATATCGCAGCCTCGAGGGCTGCCGGTTCTTCCAAAAGGCCCGAACAGTGGCCATAGAGGCTGTTTCGTACGATGTAATCTGCCACGAGGGGGTGGACAAGGTGGCGCCAGCAAGCCCCGGAAGCGATACGGGAACGAATCTCGCGAGAGCTTATGGAGAGGGCCCGGGCAGTGCAGCTTTTATGAATGAAAGGGAGCTCGGGGAGGGCTTCGCCCGCGCGCTTACAGACTATAAGTTCGCAGCGTGAAAGAATGTCCTCGCTGCGGTACCATGAGTCAAGTCCCGTAGCGGCGTCTGCGCCAAGGATGAGAGCAAAACCGCCATCACTCTGATAGCGGCGTTCCAGCTCGATGAGGGTATCAATCGTGCGGCTGACACCCCCGCGTTCGAGCTCGAGACTCTCGATATGAATCCCCCCGATACCACGGACGGCCAGGCGAAGCATGGCCAGACGCGCTTCATCGTCGGCGAAGGGCCCCTCACTCTTCAAGGGGTTACGGGCGGCGGGCACCATGAGGACCATATCCACGAGACCGGCTTCAAGGACGTCGACGGCGATGGATACATGCCCCGGATGAACCGGATCAAAGGAACCGCCCAGTATCCCGAACTTCATCAGTCTGAACTCCGATCATTCTCTACATGCCCCCATGGACGGGAGGTCCCTTCATCTGCGACAAGCGTCAAAAAGGCCTTCGAGAGCTCTTGAAGGCCCGCGCCAGAAAAGACGGAAATTCCGTACAACTCTTCTTGAGGCAGTTTCTTTCGCAGCTCTTCGAGTCGCTCGGGCGCCCCGTCAAGATCCAGCTTGGTCCCGATAACGACACGACGTTTTTCGAGAAGTTGGGGCGAAAAGGAAGAGAGCTCATTGAGAAGGATGGAAAAGGCATCAAGGTAATTGTCGTCGGAAAGGTCGATGAGAAAGGCAAGCCCACTGGCGCGCGAGATGTGCTTGAGGAAGCGAATACCCAAGCCCACGCCGTCACTGGCCCCCTCGAGGAGGCCGGGGATATCGGCGAGGATAATGTCACGCTCGCCAAGGGTAAGGACGCCCAGATTGGGTATTTTGGTGGTAAAGGGATAGGGGGCTATCTTGGGGCGCGCATTGGTAAAGCGGTCGAGGAGGCTGGACTTGCCCGCGTTGGGGAAGCCCACAAAGCCGATATCGGCCATGACCTGGAGCTCAACGCGCAGGCGGCGGGATTCGCCGCGCTTGCCGGAATATGCATGCCGGGGGGCCTGGTTGGTCGAGGACTTGAAGTGGACATTGCCCCAGCCGCCATTCCCGCCTGTCAAAAAGACAAGGGGAGGGGTATCCTCGTTGAAATCATGGATGATTTCCCCCGTTTCGGCATCCTTGATAACCGAGCCCGGAGGAAGGGGGATGACGACATCCGACCCCTTGGGCCCATGGCGATTTCGCCCCTCGCCGTCGCCGCCGTTTGCAGCCTTGAAATTCTGCTTGTAGCGCAGGTGGGCCAGGGTACGCAGGTTGCGGCGCACCTCGAATATGACATCGCCGCCCTTGCCGCCGTCGCCGCCGGCAGGACCGCCCATGGGGGCATACTTTTCCCGGCGAAAGGCAACGCAGCCGTTACCCCCGTTTCCCGAGGAGACTTCAATAAGGGCTTCGTCGGCAAATTTATTCATGAAGCAGGGTATTCCTCAAACAAAAAAGGCGCGCCCCGGGCGCGCCGTACAGAGAGCTCCGGGCTTGTTTCCGGCCGATATGGCCGGAAAGGCCGGGCAGTCCTTATGCCTCGACAACCGGAACGATACCCGCAAGCTTGCGCCCGCGGCGCGCACTGAAGGAAACCGTGCCATCGACAAGGGCAAAGAGGGTGTAGTCGGTACCACAGCCCACATTGGGACCGGGGTGAATGCTGGTGCCGCGCTGGCGGACGATGATGGAACCGGCGCTCACGCGCTGGCCGGCCGAAGCCTTGAGACCCAGGTACTGGGGATTCGAGTCGCGGCCATTTTTGGCGCCGCTGCCGCCCTTCTTACGAGCCATGGTAGTTCCTCCATTCCGAACGTATATCCAATGTAAGTGCGTCGGGGTATTCCTGTGCGAGGGAAGCGAATCCCTCCTCCAAAAAAACTCCGACAGTCCGGAGGGCCGCTTGCCCTCCCTCCTGCGTATTTGTGACAATCGAAAAGTGCCCCCTTTGAGGAGCCTCTGCCCGAACGTCCACTCCCTCGCGAACGAGGGTCTTGAGGCCCGTCCGCGCGAGGACGGAAGCTGCAGCACAGACAATGTCTGCACCAACGGGCCCTTGGCCGGCATGTCCTTCGACTGTGCAGGAACGCAGGAGCGATTCACTGTCAAAGCACAGGACAACCTGTATCATTGCGGGACCTACGCCCCGACGATATCCTGAATGCGAATGTACGAATAGCCCTGGCGGTGACCGCGAAGGCGACGATAGTCCTTCTTGGGCTTGTACTTGAAGACCAGGACCTTCTTGTCACGACCATGGGATTCAACCACAGCGCTTACCTTGGCACCCTTGACATAGGGGGCCCCGACAGAAACCTTTTCCCCACCAATAAGGAGAACGGTGTCGATATCGAGGGCGCTGCCCTCGTCTGCTTCAATTCTGTCTACCTTGAGCAAGGCACCCTTTTCGGCCTTGTACTGCTTGCCTTTGAATTCTACCAGTGCGTACATGATATGGCTTCCTCTGTTTGCGGCGTTTGTCGAAACCGTCCTCCACAAAGGGAAAACGGTACGCATTAACGTGTTGTCGGGTCGCTCGACAGCGCCCCGTGCGGACTGATACATACATACGGGTCTGATCGACGGTAGAGACCCGACAGCCTTCGCAGTTTATACACCGCAATGGAAGCGAGGGTCAAGGGGCCAAGAAGGCAGCCGGCCCGCCGTAGCGGGGGCGGCCCCCGCCGGCGAAGCCGGCGATCCTCCCCGCCCCCGCCCGCCCGGGCGCGGAGAGAACTATCAGCCTACATCTTCTTCAAGACCGGGATGCAGATGAGGCTGAGGGCATCCTCCATGACGGCGAGGACCGAACGCGCGAGGGCGATGCGGGTGTCGCGCAGAACGGGGTCTTCGGCGCCCAGTATGGGGCAGTCGTGGTAAAAGCGGCTGAAGGCCTTGGAGAGCTCGTAGAGCCATGAGGCGAGAATGGAGGGGTCCATACGCTCGCCGGCGAGGGCGACGGTTTCGGCATAGGACGAGCAGGTCTTGGCAAGGGCCCACTCGGCGTCATCGACAAGGAGGGCCGGATCGACAGGCCCCTCCCCGGCCCCGCGTTCCTTCGCCTTTGCCAGCATGGAGTGGATGCGGGCGACCATGTACTGCAAATAGGGCCCGGTATTGCCGTTGAAGGAGAGGGACTCCTTGGGATTGAAGATCATGTCCTTGGCGGCAGTTGCCTGCAAAAGGTAATAGTGCAGGGCCCCGAGCGCGACGGCCTCGGCAATGGCGGCAGGATTATCGAGGGCATCCTCTCGCTCTTTTTCGCGAATTTCCTCGAGGGCCAGGTCGCGCAGGCTGTCGATAAGGTCGTCGGCGTCGACAACGGTTCCCTCGCGGCTCTTCATGCGGCCCTCGGGGAGGTTGACCATCCCGTAGGAGAGGTGATGGAGGGCCGGGGCCCATTCGTAGCCGAGCAGTTCGAGGATGCGGAAGAGCACCCGGAAGTGGTACTGCTGCTCCGATCCCACGACGTAGACGAGGCGGTCGAAGGGCCAGTCGCGGTGGCGGGAGATGGCGGTCCCGATGTCCTGGGTGATATAGATGCTCGTGCCGTCTTTACGCAGGAGAACCTTTTTGTCCAGGCCCTCGTCGGAGAGATCTATTTGGACCGAACCGTCCTCGGCGCGATGGAAAACACCCCGCTCGAGGCCCTCAAGGACCTCGGATTTGCCTTCGAGGTAGGTCTGGCTCTCGTAATAGTAGGTATCGAAGGAGACGCCGGTGCGTTTATAGGTGGCCTGCATGCCGCGGACGGCCCACTCGTTCATGGTCTTCCACAGCTCGAGGGTCTCCTCGTCGCCGGCTTCCCACTTGCGAAGGAGCTCCTGGGCCTGGGCTTCGGCTGTGGGGTCTTCCTTGGAGAACTGGTTGAAACGCACGTAGCAGTCACCGACAAAGCGGTCGCTCTTGAGGCCCTCGGTTTCGGGTGTCTTGCCATTGAAGAACTTCTGCCAGGCGAGCATGGACTTGCAGATGTGCACGCCCCGGTCGTTGATGATGCAGACCTTCTTGACGTCGGCACCGCAGGCCTTGAGTATGCGCGACATGCTCTCGCCCAGGGCGTCGTTGCGCAGGTGCCCCAGGTGGAGGGGTTTGTTCGTGTTCGGGCTCGAGAACTCGATCATGATCTTTTGGCCCGCAAGGCTTTGCGGCCGGCCGACTGTCTCCTGCGCCGAAATGACGGAGGAAACAACCCGGGAACGGTTTATCTTGACGTTGAGGTAGGGGCCTTCTGCGGCGGCGATGCCCAAATCACGGGCGTGCGGATCGTCGGCAATGGCGGCGGCGAGGGCTGCGGCTATCTGGGGAGGGCCCTTTCGCAAGAGCTTGGCAAAGGGAAAGAGGGGGAAGCCGAAGTCGCCAAGCTCCGGCTTGGGCGGTACCTCGGCGACAATCGAATCGGGTGAAATATTGCTGTCAAGGCCGGCATCGGCCGCCATACGGGAGAGGGCCGCCGCGATGCGAACGCGCCAGGCTTCCTTTATATCGTACATGCACTGCTCCGGGAAAAAAACTGAGGGGGCAAAGCTGATAAACCGGTCGGTTTTTGGTTCTGCCCTAACGACCAGAATCGAGATTCTCTACGTTGGAGAGAATTTGTACCGTTTTATCGATGCTTTGTAAAGCAAGGGCGAGACCTTCCACAAAACCGGACCCCTTTGGTGCGAGCGAATCGAAGTTTACGAGGCCGTCGTATTTGGCGGATTGATTTTTACCAAGGACAGGAGGGAGAAGATTCAACATACTCCGCAAGCCCTTGAAAGCCCCCTGAATAATCCTGCGGGCCGCGGTGTCAACTTCTCTCGAGAGCCCCTGCAACTTGCGCCGTTTGACCGGCAGCGCAACGAGCTCGGATTGCGTCATGGCAAAGAGCGCCCCCCACTCTCCCGTTGGAGCAAGCTTCTGGTCAAAGGCCGTTATATCCTTGTTCAAGTTGATGAGGGTATTGTACGCCTCGGTATATTCGGAGCGGTTCTCGTGGCGGCGAAAATCCCCATCAACAAGAAGGACCTTGAGGTAGCGGTTGAGCTGGGGCATCAGCAGGCACTGGTGAAAAGAGAGGAGAAAGGACAGCGAGCAGGCATAGGCAAAGGGAATCGCATCCCCTGATTTCGTGGCTGCGGCCCGTAGCACCGGACGAGTCTGCCCTTTGAAGAGGCTGTCGATGGACTGTTCAAGCTCTTCCCGCTGGTGTTCACGCACAAAAGAGGCAAATTTCTCATCCATTTCGCGGCGCCAAAAATCCCGGTACAGGGTAAACCAATCCTCGCCGGCGCTCACCGGGCTCGGCATCCAGGACAGGTCCTTTTTGGCACAGCGTACTATCGCGGGAAGGGGTACAAGGCGGTTGAACAGCCTGATGCGCTCCAGGGCCGTCTGTGCCCGTTTGACCCATTCTGCCAATTCGGCTTCGATATCGTACTTGTCGCGGCGCAAATCGTCCTGATGATTGAAGATGAACAGAGACTCGATAACCGGAAGAGAGGGGGGACGAGAGAGCGAAGACAGAACGTTCGAAAGGGTTGCCAATTGATCTGCGATGACATAGGCCGGGCAGCCAATGTGATTACCTTCGTCAAAAGCCCCTATAAGACGGTCAAAAAGAAAGGACGAGAGCTCTTTAAGGCAGGAAAGGGTTCGTATATCCTGATACATGATAGCCCGCTCCTCATCCCCGATACCCTGGAGTATCGTTTCGAGAGCCCGTGACGAGAGCTGGCGAATATCGGAGTCGGGAAGAGCGCTGTTTACAGAAGAAATGACAAAAGGATCCGCCTCGTCCATAATACGCCGATGGATCCAGTCCATGTTGAGAGAACCCAGAAAGACGATGAAAGCGGCTTTATCCCGCACCAAACTCCCGTCAAAAGCCTCGTAAAAAAAACGTGCGCTGTCGCGCAGCGAGATCAGGGCATCACGCATGGGCGCGAGAAGCTCACTACGGTGATAGTCGAAACAGGCAGGACAGCTGGCATTGATTGAAGAAGCCAACTTGGCATACAGGGAATCCTCGAAGAGCTCTTTGGGGCTTTTGCTCGCAAAAATGGCCTTAATTTGGTAAAAAAACCGCACATACCAGGGTTTTGCGGCCAACAGGGCGGTAGGATCATACAACTCCCCAAAATCTTCCTCTCTTATTAGCGGCCCCGCATCCATGTGGGCGCTGGAGGACAGGCGTTCGAGCAGTTGCTGCCGTTCATCGAGAGGAAGGTTTTTTACGAGCCGATCGAATATCTCCTCGCCCATACTCTGACTATACGGTGTCACCGCACGACGGTCAACGGAAATATGAAGATGCGGGATAGGCAGGACAGCCAAGTTTGATAGAGTGATAGTACAGAATACTTTGTGAGGCTACAATATTTACCAGCGAGCGTACAATACTTGACAAGCACATAAAACGGGCTTCAACCGGACTCAGGTACCTGACGCCCTCGCCGGTTAAGCACTTCTTATGTGGACAGGTTTGAATTGACAATCACGACTTCTGTAATTACGATATAATTATGAGTATGATCAAGATCCAATAGGATCCGGACAAAGCCACCAAGAAAGAGTCAAGCTGGTATGGAGGTACCGTATAAAAACAGAATACGATTTCTCGCAGTCCACACCCAACCCCTACGCACGGAAGCTCAAACAGCAAATAACGATTCGTATTGATCCCGAGACCATCAGTTACTTCAAATCCTTGGCCGAGGAAACCGGGATTGGCTATCAGTATCTGATAAACCTCTACCTGAGCGACTGTGCAAAAAATCACCGAAAGCTCGAATTGAGCTTTCAATAGGAAGCCGGACGACTTTGGTGACTCTGGCTGGGGGAATATAGTGACCCACGACAGGATAAGACCGGATAATTTCCGGATGCTTCGGTTAAACAGAACCGGACCAATTATCGGGACACTGGACATCCTTAATTAATGTCCTAATCGTCATAGACATCTTTACGATGCCCTATTGTCACAGCAATGACAAGCATCTGATCATCTTCAATTTTACAGATTGCCCGGTAATTGCCAATTCGATAGCGCCAGAGACCTTTCTTGTCTCCTGCCAGAGCCTTACCCTTGTTTCGGGGATTTCCCAAAGTAGCTACTTCATCTTCCAGATAATCGAGAATGAAAGCTTGCCACTTCTTGTCAAGCTTTCTGAGTTGTTTTATCGCTGTCGCAGTTAATTCAACGTTCCAGGCCAAGTTCTTTACTCACCTCGGCCAAAGATTTTGTTGGTTCGTTACGTTCAAGAACTGCCAATGCCAGAAGATAATCTTCACGTTCCTCAAGAAAATCTTCTATTGCTTGTTTGACATAATAGCTTTTACTTCTGCCCGTCTCATGGGCCAAGTTGGTGAGTCTATCCTCGGTACCGGGATCAAGCCGTACAGCCAACATATCAGCCTCCTGTATTACAAGTATAACACATGGCAAACTGGCCTTCAAGCTGTCATTTGTGGGCCTAATCCCTTCTTGACCCGCAGCGCGCTTCCCAAGCGCGGTGTCGGGTCGAAGCTGGATTAGGTGAATAAATATTATGTAGATACAAAATCAGGAAAAAAATGCTTTGTCAGTGTCAGTTCAACATATTCTGCACCTTGAAGCTCTTCTAACCCATATCCGGAAACTGGATAATCAACAATTTTCTCAGTAGCAACCTTATATAAATCATCATCTGCATATTGTATCAATTTAGCTTTATTAACTCCCACTCTCCCCCAAAAAAAAGGCATTGGCCATTGTTCTTTATCTAGTAAAGAGATTTCTCCAATACAAGGCCATATCCCTTGTTCAATATTCAATGCACTAAACCTAATTGTCTGTAAAACATTTGACCGAATAAACAATTTATCATTTTGAGAATCAATATTGCTCAAAGAGTCAATATAAATATCAAATACATACCCTATACAAAGTAAAGAACGCTTATGTCTATGTGACACAAGAATACATCCAAATCCATCTACTTTTAAAGGAATTGCGAATATTTGTCCCGTTTTGAATTTTACTTTTGTCATCTAATCCATGCCTCCAAATAGGTTGATGCTGCAGCTCTATAATTTAGTATATTTTGATTCCTATCACTAATAGGTCGGATTTTGTCAAGTACAGGATTCTTGAAAGGTTAGTGTACAATTCTTTCTGTAAATTGGGTTGAAAAAAGCAGGCCGATCGGGCTCAAATGGTGAGTGACAAAACAAACCACAAGGAGAACCCGATGGCCTACGAAACAGAGTATACACTTTTGGAGGATGTTATCCAGATGCTGGCGGCGAATGGAGACAACAAATTTTCCCGCGTTATCGAGAAGGTGGTCAACGAGGCCATGAAGCTCGAGCGGGCGAAAGTGTTGAACGCAGAACCCTACGAGAGGACGGAGGGACGTGTGTAGACTCTCATATTAAACTACATCAACCCTCGCACGAACAGACAATCAA
>CAZIRF010000012.1:0-75394 GCA_964541755.1 uncultured Spirochaetales bacterium
GGAGCTTGCGAAGTTTCGGGCCTGGGAGAAGAGGAAATCCTCATTGTTCCCGATGAGCAGCGCCTGCAGAATTCTTCTCTCTCGTTGACTGCCTTGGTAGAGCCGCTGCGATTTCCCGGCCGGATTCTGAATGCCGGAACGGCACACCCTGATATAAGGCCGCTCCCTGTACGCCTCTCAATGTCGCAGTCCGACAGCGTGAAGCGCGAAGTGTTGTCTTCTCCGGCTCGTATCCCGCTCTTTGGCAGCAGGCTTCTTGAGGTTGGCGACCTCGGAGAAGCCCGATGGGTCAGGCGGGAGCCCTCTTCACGGAGCTATCTAGATGGCGAATCCCTGGTCATGATCTCTGTGACGGCGGCTGCGGGGATAGACAAGCGCGTTCTGTCAAAGCTTGTTGCAGATAGACTGAACCGTTTTCGTGCCGAGTATCCGGGGGCCCGCATCGAGGTTCTTGATGATGAGGGGCGTGCCCTTGAGGAGAGCTGGCGAGAACTTTTAGGGGCCGCTGTTGTCTCCTTGTTACTCGTGTTTCTTGCCTCTTTCATTATCTGCCGATTGCGCAGTAGCAGTAAAGGGGGCGTGCCCCTGGCCCTGCTCTGTGCTATATGCGTCCCCCTGGTCATTCTCTTTGCCGTTATTCTCATGCTCTATGACGGACAGCGCCTTGATCGCACCCTTTTGACGGCTTTGGCCATATCATCAGGGTTTTCCATCGATGCATTTCTGGTGGTCATCGAGATGCTTTTTGCCCATGTGTCGGCAGTGGGGAGAACCGAACGAAGCACTGTCACACCGGCCTTGACGCGCAATGTGGGGCGTATCCTCATATCCTCTGCGGGTACTACGCTCATCGCCCTGGTTCCCCTCTGTATGGCCGGGGATACGGACCTTGCCCTTATTGGCAAGACGCTGTTTGCCACGAGCCTCGTATCACTTTTTGTCGCTCATTTCTTCTTGTTACCGATGGTCGGGTGGATTTTCGATACTTACCAAATGGCTGTACCTGTCGTGACGCCAAAAAAGCAAAGGCGACGCCGCTGGCATCGCCTTCTTGCCGCTGTAACCCGATCCCTTTACGCGCATCGACTGATGTGCCTTGGCCTCTGTGCTCTGTTCATTATTGTCTCGCTTGTCTGTTTGCCGTTTGCATTGGACCGCACACCGCCAGAAGACAGTGATCTCGTTCCCTTCTCTCTTTCTTTTGAACCGGGAACCGGGAAGGCTGCCCGATCCCGACGGCTTGCTGAATTTTCAAAGGATGTTTGTCATCTCTTGGGCGATTCGGTAACTGTGTGGGCCTCTCTTTCGGGGGATCAGGCACGGGGTTCGGTTCGCAGGGATTCCCCTGCCGTATCGGGAGACCTCGTCCTCGATGCACTGCGTTCGGTGGCAGTGGAGGGGGGCAGTGTCCATGCGGGGCTGCAGGGGGGGAGCGAACACTGGTGGGAAGTTTGCGTTTTTTCCACCCAAAGCGAGGCTGCTCGCAAAACGGCACGGGAACTTGCTCAAACCCTCGATAGTGAGGCAGCAGTACTTCATTTCCGTCAAGGAGACCCCCTGCTCCTGCTCGTCCCCAATCGGCACATGGCGGTATCTTCGGGGTTCGATCTTGCGAGTATGTCTGGTGGACTGAGACGCCTTTTGGACGGGATTGTGGTGGGAAAGGTGGCCGGAAGCAGTGGTGAACACGATGTGCGACTGTCCAGTGCGGCGCGAAAAGAAGCCTTCAATGACAATCTTTCGCTGCAAGTCGATGAGTTGAAAGCCGCACAGCTGGCACTGGGTGATGGCAGGAGTTTCTCCGTGGGCAGCCTTTTTTCGTTTTCCGAAACAGTGGGGCCGGCAGCATTGGAGCGTGAGGATCGGCAGGCCCTTGCCCGCCTGTCCTTTGCAACAAAGGGCTCTTCGATGGCCACTGCCCGCAGAAGCTTTGCCCGTGCTGTCGCCCGTATCAACATCCCCCCACAGACTCGTATTGTCTTCGATCCCGAAGCCAGCCGGGAGGCGCAGGATACCCGCTGTCTGGTAGCCCTTATCTTTGTGGCGGCGCTCTTTTGCGTCCTCTTTTTGGGCTGTATTGAAAACAGCTTGCGGGGGCCCTTGTTGTGTCTCCTTTCGCTGCTTCCCGCCCTCTCATCCTGTTTCCCTGTTCTCCTGCTCTGCGCGTTACGAGCCGGGCCGCCGGCTCTCTGTGGGGCCATACTCCTCTCCGGTCTCGGGATTAATGCGAGCATACTCTGTTTGGAGCGACTGGAAGGACGGCCCCCGTCAGCGGGAACGATCTATCTTCTTTGGCGGGATCGTATGCCACTTGTAATGACAACATCCCTTACCAGCGTCTTTTCCTGTCTTCCCTTTGCCCTTCTGGCCGGACCCTCTGCCGCATTGGCGAGGGAACTCTCGATTGTATGTATTGCTGGAATACTGGTTTCCGCCATTTCATCTCTCATCTTTCTGCCCCTTGTGCGGGGACTATTTGTCCCCGGTTCCGCGTTGAATAACGCCGGTACCTGACTCACACCGCTTGGAGCGCGGTGGGCGGAATCCTTGATTCTGCGATACCGAAACGAGGATTGTGCCATGAAAGTACCCCTGTCACGTAGTGTTGCGAGTGTCCTGCTCGTATCTCTCATCTGTAGCGTTCAGCCCTTGCCGGCCTGGGAGCCAAGTGGTGCGGATTATCCCGCACATGAGCTGGAGGCCTTTGCATCAACTTTTTTGATGGGCGCGTACGAGCGCTCTCTGTCTCTATCTCCCGTGCAGGAGAGAGACTGGCAGCAGTTTGTCGAGGAGGAACTAGAGCGCTATCGCCCCCTCTTGGAGCATCATGCAGGGGGGGCTTGGCTGCCAGATTTTGGCGGGCTCGAAGAAAATTTGCGCATGGCCATAGTTGCGGGTTTACAGGAGCGTGCGAATCGGGAGGCAAAGGCTCGCGCCCTTTCCATCGTGGGTCGGGATTTGTTGGCAGGTCGCACGATTCTGAATGAACGCCTTGAACGGGGCGAGCTTGACCGGGCGGCTTGGATTGCAGGTCTCAGGGAAATTGGCCGGGAGGCTGTAGAACGGCAACTCGGGGAAACGGAAGAACAGGGATCCCGCTTTGAAGAAGAGCTCTTTGCACAGGCTGATGCCTGGATAGTGCGGGAAGCCTTGGCTGCCCATTTGAACGACGCGAGTCATACGGCGGGTGTTCAAGGGGAGATAGATCGACAGCAGGTCTTACCTGCCGAATTGACTCTTGTTGACAGCGAACGGGAAGGCGCTGTCAATATCGAAGAGCTCATGGCGCAATTCGATCAATCTGCCGGTAATGTGCAGGAAGAGCTCCTCGCGCGCCTTCAAGCGGAAGTTTCGGCGGAATTGGGTGATCGCTCCCGCTTGCAACATGGGGGGAGCGATTGGATGTCCCGTTGGAGCGGGGACCTCGAACGTGCCTTGGAAACCTGGGAAAATGCCGCTTCGTCCTTCATGACTCGTCGACTCGACTGGGAACATGAGGCTTCCCGGGTTTTTACAGAGGCGCAGGAGGCCTGGCATGAAGCGCGATGCTTTCTCGAGGCCTGTCGCGAGAATTGGCAACATGATCTCGATACGATGTACGAAGAGGGAATTTCGAATTTTCAGGCTGAGGTCCTGGCGGTAAACCAGGCCCTCGAAACCCTGCTCGATGGTGCTGCCGCCATGCGTGCGACCCTGTTCGCAGAGGAAGAGGCCGCCGCCAGCGAGTATATGGCGTCATCTCTGGACAATTCGGTTTATAGTGCAGGTTTGGAGAGCTCCATACGGCAGCTCCTCCATGAAGCCGGTGCGCGGGATCAGCTCCTCTTGTCCCAAGAGGAGCTGGTATCGGTGAAATCTTCCAGCCTTGACCTGTCTGTCGCGAAGAAGGGGGAGCTCGACACTCTCCTGGCAAGTCTTGGGGAGAGCCTTCAAGAGCGAAATGAACTCGCGATGATCCTCGGTACGCTGTCATGTGAGGCTGGGGGTGAGGCGCCTGGTGTTGCGGCCTCTCATATGGTAGCGGAGAGCCTTGTTGAATGGGCCTCTTTGCGCGAGGAGGCAGCCCATGCCCTTCTGTCCTATCGGGACAGGGTTGAAGCAGGAGAAATTGCACGTGGTGAGGGGCTTCCGGAAGAAGATTCCCCTGGCTATGCCGAAATTTCTCTTTGGGCCGCTTCTCCGGTACTTGATACGACCTGGCCCGATGAACTTCTGGCTGATTCAATCTGTCGCACGGCACGGGCAGAGGAGCTCGCTGCGCTCCTGAGCCGTAGCCCGAGTGCCCCGGAATCGACGCAGTTTGCAACACAGTTGGACGTCCTTTCCCGGCACATTGACGATCTTGAGGGACTGGAAAAACTCGCGGGTATATGGATGCGCAGCCAGGATATTGCCGCCCGGGACCTTGCAGCCGCACAAGCGGAAGTGGAAACCGCGTGCAATCAATGGACGCTCCCCGAGGATTTACCCGACCTGTATCGCGACAGCGAGGGGCTCTTGCGTCTTCATGGAGAAGAGGGAGCGATAGAGGCCCCTGAATCTCTAAACGATGACGTGATCGACTGGGTATGTCGCATGAACGAACGGAGCTTTGATGTAGAGCTCCTCAAGGAATGGGCCCTGGCCCGATCGCATGTGCTCTCTATGTTTGATGAAGGTGCATTATCATCTCTTTCTGTTGGCGAAGCTGCCTGGCTTGCCAATACCGTTGGTCAAAAGAAGGTTGACGGGGTGAGTCTTTCCTCTGTGTTGGAGACCTACCGCAATGAAACCAGGGTGGGCCTTGCTCAAGAGGCTTGGGAAGCGCTTGACGAGACAAGCCAGGCAGATATCGAGATGCTTGTCCTCCTGGAATCCGGGGGGAGTGCAAGTGCCATTGTGCTTGGCGACAAGTTGCGCATGGTCTTGGAAGAATTGGAATTTACGACGGTGGATGTCTGTATCAGTGATCGCCTGGATACTGTTACAAATAAAGCGGAGAATAACGGAATTCTTACTTCTGTCCTGTACGGCTTTACCCTGCTCAATATTTGGAATCCTTTGGGCGCTTTTTCGGGCGCGCTAACGGGGCTTTTTGGTGTTTCCACGATTATCAATGTCGAGGAGCGGGACACTCTTAGAGAAATGCGTGCGTCCTATGAGGATGCCTGGGCCGCACTCATCGAAGAACGGGAATGTGGGAGTGATTTCTTCGCGCAGACGTTCTGTGATTTTGCCGCCCTTGTCGATACCCGCGAAGATTTGCTCGCTGCAGAAGCCTTTCGATCGGACCCGGCAAACGCCCAAACCGTTTGGGGCGATTTTGCCGCACAGCTCCCGTCCACAATGGATGGCGAATCTGTTCCCGTAGAATTGTGCAAGCTTGTTGATGGCATTCTGGAAAGCGGTGAAAGCTTCTCTGGTGGCCCTCTATTGCCAATTGACGCACTTCGAGAGGCGCTGTCAACCCGTTACCTCGACCTTGCGGCACAGAATGCTCAGCTTGAAGCTCTGCTCCGGCAGCAACACGACCTTGACTTCATGCTCTCCGAATCCCTTGCAGCAGGGGCCATGGATTGGGTCTGTGGCTTTTCATCCGCTGTTGATCCCGCTCCCTTCATTGAAGGAATTTTGCATGAAAATGAGCGTGTGAGCAACGATCAGATCGCCTCTTTCAAGGCCCTTCGGGCTCGTTTGACATCATTGGCTCCCGCCGGGACATCGCATGTAGACGGCTTGTTCCAGCCGGTGGAAATACTCCTGTCGAGTATGGCCCGGGGATCCCTTGCACAGGCAGATTCCCTGGCTGCTTTCGAGCGCGTGCGCGCTCGAAGTGAACTCGCCAGTCTGGAGGCATCGCAGATTCTCTTTGCTTCCATGCTTGATGATCTGGCGTCCTCCGGACTCGCCGCCCTTTCCGAAGCTGCCGCTTCGCTTGATGAGATCAATGCAGAATGGCTGGATTCCTGTTCAGTCGCCCTCCAAAAGGGGAGTGCCCTCTGGGATGAGGCCTGGCAGGAGCACCTTATTGCGCGGGAAGTGTGGCTCAACGACTGTGTAAGGAGCTGGCAGGATGGTGTTTCGGATACTGCCTGCTCAATCATGATTGAAAGCGGTTGCCGGGAGGCCCGCAGCCTCGACACCCTTCTTGTTGCCCCGGCTCTCCTTGCTGTAGATGATCGCACTGATAATTTGACGGTTCTTGTGGAAAACCTTCGGGCAGAGCTCTCCCTTCCCTCCGCTACACAGGCCCTTTATGGCCACATTTCGACTTCTGACGGGAACGATAAGGGCGAACCCCTTGCCTTTGAGTCTCTTCTTACACGATCCCTCGAAGTGAGTCGGGCTTGCTCTGCCTCTCTTGCCGAACGCAACCGCCGCGATCTCCTGGCCCTTAACGAGCTTGCTTCTCTCGCCGCCCTCGAACAGATGGCAGAGGCGTTTATCGATAATCTTGCGGCAGTCAACGGGGACTTCGACGCTTCCATGGATGAGCTTTTTGTCCGTGAAAACAAGTGGCAGCGTTCCGGGGGGATGTATCGCAAGGACTATGTCGTCCATGCCACTCTCATCGACCCGTTGATCCATCAGAGTGGCGAAGTATCAGTCTATGACCCTCTTTCCCCCGAAGAATGTGGCTATGAAGGGCTCGAAGAGATATATGAAAGCAGTGAGCGCAACGGGGCCATTGATGAGGCGTTCTCGACTATGGAAGCGCTCTTTGCCACTGTCTTTGGTTCGGATGATGAAGAAGGCTTGGTTTTCCTCCATATTGGTACTGCGCCGGGATGCACGGAGGATGTGACAGAAGAAGGGGATGCGCTACCCGATACCGAAGGCAGTGGAGAGTTGGGGCGTCTTGTGGGAGCCTGTATTACGGTAATGCGCGAGGAGGCCGAGGGCTGGGCGAAAGCGGCGGCGTCCTGGTATGACAAGCCCTTCGCCGATGATCGCAGCGGGGCGTTCTCCTGGCTCAAGTCCTGTTCTGTGAGAAGTATTGTGGATGTTGCGGTGGGAGTCGCGGCGAGTGCCTGTACTGCCGGGCTGGGTGGCATCGCTGCTATTGCCGCCTCTACAGCACTTTCTCTGGGTGATGATATCCTGTTTTCCATGGCAGATATTATGGGTGGTGCCGATGTTGGCACTGTTATGGTCAATTTGGGCAAACAGACCCTTATGTCGGCTGCGATGCCCGCCATAGGGGGGGGATTGGATGCCCTTTCCTCGGTTGCGCTGGAGTCTGCCACCGGCTTTATGGGTTTTGTTGCGAATGCAACTTTTGACACCGTTCGTGTCATGTCCTGTTCAACGGTAAAAGCTGCTATTTCTGCGGTGGGGTGGGATGGCGATGGCTTTACATGGTCCAATGAGGCCTTTTCCACTACCATTAACGCCGGCTTCCCTGCCGCAATGGCCGGACTGCTTGTAAAAAATGGCCTCAATAGCGGCCTTGAAGGCTTCACCGGCGATCTCCTCGTAGATGCCCGGACCCTGTCCTCCTTTGCCGGAGGGCTAGTGGGCGAAGCGGTGCGCTACAAGACCGAAGGGAAAATGTCATTCAATATTTTGAATGCCGCAGATGTTACCAAGGGTGAAGTACAGGCGGATATTATCAGGCTCGATATCGGTGCTGACGGAGCCAGTGTTCAGCTTGGTACCGGGGGCCAATCTGCTGGGGTTTCGACGATTTCTTCGGCCCTGGAGGGGGTCGAGGCCTGGGGGGTCAATGCGCGTCTCTTGATAGAGGGTGGCAGCGATCTTTCCCGGTATCAAAGCGCTCTTCGCACCCTCTATTGCGGCAATCCAGAGATGCAGAAAGAGTTTGAAGCCCTGTTGGCCGGGGGGGTGCAGGTTCGCGAAGATACCGGCTTGGATGCCGCTGCGCAGAGTGTGTATGATGAAAAGCGGGGCACGAAAGTGATTACCTTGGGCAAGGAGGCAATCGAGGATGGCTCCCGCTTTGGGCTCAACCTGGTTTTTGCCCATGAATCACAGCGCAATGGCATTGTCGACGACGACTTGACCCAGCAGATTGAAACGGCCGAGGCTCTCAACACTCAGCTTTCAACTGCGGGGGCCCTTGCTGCAGCTTGGGGGATGGGGAGTCTTTCTTTCGAGCAACAGACGCGTCTGGATGCCTTTGTCCGGGCGCAGTCGGGCGATTGGAATGACTATGCCCGTCTCCTTTCCAGCTTCGATTCAAGTGCCGATTTTTGGCGTCTTCTTCAAGACGGAACCATCGAGTGGGACGGGAGGCGCGCCCTTTACGACCATGAGGATCAGTTCTTGAGATTGGCAACGGATGAAAATGGCCGAAGTCTTGGCTATGGGGCTTCCCTATTGGAGTATATGGGGATTCCCGGAGCCCGGGACCTTCTCGAGTCGCGGGGTATCGCGACGGCTGGTCTGGATTCGGAGGGCCTGGCTCGCGAGCTCATGAATTTGGTTCCTGTCGAGTGGCAAGGGGATAATGGTCCGGTTGATCCCGGATTGGACTCTCTTATGGCGGATAGCTCAATCAATTATTACGAGAAAAAGGCGATTTGGCTGGAGGAAAATTGGGCCTTGAGTTCCAGTAAGCTCGCAAAAATCTTGAGTGATGGCGCTGGTCTTGCTACATTTGACGCCAGTACCGATGTTCTTCAACAAGTCGATCTTCGTAATTACATATTGGCAGAAATGAATAAATTGGGAGATCTTTCATCCTGGTCGGGTGACTACGATCCTGCACGGGAAGCTGCTCGAATTGAAAGTTTCATGGCTTTCTATAACAAGCGCTATGTGGATTCTGCCCTAGCCTTTACCCCGGAAAATTTTATCAGTCAGGACTTCATGAACGAACTCGACAAATACAGACTCAATAATGGTTCCAGCGTTTCATATATACATGCTGGAATTGATACTGTGGGGAGTAATGAGGTTGTTTCACCGGGCTTTTTCGAGGTTCTTTCGTGGGAAGGCCAGGCCAAGCATGAACTTTTGCTGGGTCTGGCGGGAAGCGATATCCACAACAGATTTTTGCATCTTGATCCGGGTAGCTTTACGGCGTTGAGTACTGGAGATACGCTGTTACCGGGGGACTCTCTGGGGGAATTCGGGACTGAAGGTAATTCGAGTGGTGCTCACCTTCACGTGGAGACTACCTTGGACAACAGTAAGGGGGAACGCGGGTTTGTCAATCCACTTGTGCCAGACGATGTTTGGCAGAATCGCTACAACTTCCCCTTCTGGAGGGGTAAACTCGAGGATGATGGTACATGGACTACGCTCGAAAAATATCGCTCGGTGATTCCCCGTTAGGGATCGGTTCTTGAGAAAAGAGACGGCCCTCCAAGGAGGGGGCCGTCTCTGATTCTATCGGTTTATTCGAGGACGCAATTTCCTTTGCTTATCCATTGGTTTGCAGGCCCGGGCCTTTAGGGCAGGCGGATATCTTCGGTGCCCTGCCCGGTCTTGGCCCCGCGCATCATGGCTTCCAGGATGGGCTCTGCGTGGGGATACGGGAGCGGGAGGGTGGCGCCGCGGTCGAAGAGGCCGAATTGCTCGTGGCCCTCGCCGCCGTAGCCGTTGTCCCAGTAGACCGGGACGATGCCGCGCTCACGGCAGGCGGTGGTGACGAACTCCATCCAGTAGCGGCGGTAGTCGCGACCCTCCGGGCTCTGGCTCGTCGCCCCGCATTCGCCCAAGTACACGGGGATGCCCTTTTGCACGAATGCTTCGGCAATGCGGTCGAGGTCCTTGAGGACGGTCTCCTCCTGGCCGTACTCGGTGGAAACCGTCTCGCCCTTGTCGTTTACCCAGGTCTTTTGGGTCCCGCTCTTGCCCCAGTGTGGCACCTTGGCACTTATACAGAAGTCCTGGGGTGTGTAGTAGTGGGCAGTGACCACGAGGCGATTGGCGCTGTCGTGGGGTATGACGAGGTGCTCGATGGTAAGGTCGTGGTTGGTCACATAGCCGGCCAAGACGAGCCAGCGCGTCGCATTGGCTCCTCCAGAGGCGCGTACCGCCTCGACGAAGAGCCTGTTCCACTCGTTGACGATCTCGTACTGGAGGCCGCCATCCGTGCGGTTGCCTCCCCAGCCCCAGCCGCCGTCGTGGATCTCGTTCATCCCCTCGAAGAGGAGCCAGTCGCCTTCATGGGCAAAGTGGCGGGCAATATGGGTCCAGACTGATGAGAACATCTCCCCCGTTTCTTTTCGCACCGCGCTGTCCGCGGCCGCCCGCTTTACCGAAAGCCAATGCCCCTCGTCGGCCCCGTCATGGTGGATGTTGATAACGGCCTTCATACCCGCGTCGCGTATCCAGCCGGCCACCTCGTCAATGCGCTCGAGCCACTCCCTGTCTATCGCGTAGCCCGATTCCCTGTCGCCAATGTGGCCCAGCCAGGTGACGGGCATGCGCACGATATCGAAGCCTGCCCGGGCGACTGCCTGTATCAGCTCCCTTTTAACGAGTGGGTTGCCCCAGGCGGTCTCCAGGGCAATGCCATCCTTGCCGAAGCAGTCGAAGGCATTGCCCAGGTTCCAGCCGATCTTTGCCCCGCCGGTGAAGACCCCCGGCTCATATTCGGGGCGGGGGTTGCTTTTGTGTTCGCTCACGGTGCAGCGACCTCTTCCAATGTGTAGTCTTCGGTCATAGCACGGTACATTGCATCGAGAACAGGTATTCCTTGACTGTAACGTTTTCCGCTACTGCGCTCGAAAAGACCGAAGTTTTCCGCGCCAGAGCCACTCGCACCGTTGTCCCAGTAGATGGGTATAATGCCGCGGTCCTTCGCTGCCTTGGTCACGTACTCCATGTAGTAGCGGCGGTAGTCCTCATATCCGGTCTGGTGGACGGCCCCGTACTCGCCCAGATACACGGGGATGCCCTCGTCGATGTACTCTGCTTTGAGGGCATCAAAAATACTTACGACATGTGCTTCCTGCCCCCAAGAGGTATCGATTGTTTCTTCCTTTTCATTTTCATATGTGAGCTCTGTGCCGGTTTTTCCCCAGTGCGGAACTTTTGCAGCAATTGCGAAGTCCGGGGGGTCGTAGAAATGGACCGTTACCATGAGGCGATTGCTGGCTGTGTCCGTCGGGAGGACGAGGTGGTCCATGGTAAGATTGGGGTTGGTCACGTAGCCGGCGATACCCAGGTAGCGGTTTTCGTTGTTGCCCCCGGTGGCGCGGATTGCGTCGACAAAGGTCTGGTTCCACTGGTTGAGGATGGCGTACTGCAGGCCGCCGTCCGTGCGGTTGGCTCCCCAGCCCCAACCGCCGTCGTGGATCTCGTTGACGCCCTCGAAGATGAGCCAGTCGCCGTGGTTCTTGAAGTAGTTGGCGATCTGGGTCCACACGGCGGCAAACATGTCGTCGATGCGGGCGCGGTCCTCTTCGTTTGCAGCGGAGTCGACGATGTTGAGCCAGTAGTGCGAGTCGCCCCCGTCGTGGTGGATGTTGATGATGGCCTTCATCCCGGCGTTGTGGGCATAGCCAGCGACTTGAGCGACGCGGGCGAGCCAGGCTTCGCTTAGCTTGTAGCCCGAGGCCGCGTTGCCAATTTTCCCCAGCCAGGTAACCGGGATGCGTACGATACCGAAGCCCTCGTCGGCCACGGCGTTCATGAGTTCCTGGGTGATAAGGGGATTGCCCCAGATGGTCTCGTTGGAGCCCTCGTCGTTGTGGGCGTCGAGCTGGTTGCCCACATTCCAGCCCATTTCTACCGGTTCCCGCTCGGGGGCTTCGGCCAAAGCTTCGGTTTGTCCAGTTGTTATGCCCAGATCTCCATCGCCAATTGATGTGCTGTCAGGAGTAAAACAGGCGCCGAGGCCGAAAAGGCTGAGGGCTATGCCGATGGCGAGTGTCGCCTTGAGCTGCGGTGTCCGGTATCGATCGAAGATGCTCATTGCTGCTCCTTGTTTTGGGGGCTCGTTACCCTCGAAGGTATCGCGGAAACGAGCTATCAGCATAACTAAAAAATTGGAGAAAATGGAGGGAAAATGTGCAGATAATGGGTTTTTGCCGACCACTTGCCCTTGTCCTCTTTTTCTGGCACTCTGCACGCATGCTTGGGGGGCCGCGATTGGGCGGCTGAGACAGGGATCCGCAAAGCCCGTACCCATGAACCTGATCCGGGTAATACCGGCGTAGGAAAGCGTGGGTCCCTTCCGGGGGCCCTCCGGGTCCCGACGGGGCCCATGGTCCCCCCGCTTGCCAATCCACACCATAGCCTGTGCCGCCTCCCGGGTCTCCGCAAGGAGGCTTTTGTGAAGCACGTTCTCTCGATTGCCGGTAGCGACCCCGGTGGGGGGGCCGGCATACAGGCCGACCTCAAGGTCTTTTCGGCCCATGGGGTCTACGGGATGGCGGTCATTACCGCCCTTACCGCACAGAATACCTGCGGGGTGCGCAGTGCCCTGCCGGTCCCGCCGGATTTCATCGCCGAACAGTTCAAAGCCGTCGCAGAGGATATCCGCATCGATGCCATAAAACTGGGGATGCTCGGCGGCGAAGCGGCCATCGCCCGCGTGGCGGCGCTCCTGCATGACTATCTGCAGGAGCGGCGGTCTGTACCGGTCGTCCTCGACCCGGTCATGGTCGCGAAGGGGGGGCACCGCCTCCTCGACGCGGGCGCCGAGCGGGTTCTTCTTCGCTCCCTCCTGCCCTTGGCAACACTCGTAACGCCAAACCTTGCCGAGGCCTCTGTCCTCGCCGGTATGCCGGTCGAAAACCTCGAGGACATGCGGCGGGCTGCCTGCGTTTTGCGTGAGGAGTTCGGTGCCAAGGCCGTGCTCGTCAAGGGCGGCCACCTCGCGGCAGAACCCTGCGACCTTCTCGTCGACGGCATGGGCGAGTACCTCTTGAGCGGGCCGCGCATCGATGCCCGGCACACCCACGGGACGGGCTGCTCCCTCTCGAGCGCCATTGCCGCGCGCCTCGCCCGCGGGCACTCCCTGCGCGAAGCGGTACGGCTGTCCCGCGATTACATACGCGCGGGAATCGCCGAGGGCCTCGCGGTGGGCGGCGGTATCGGGCCCATCCATCACTTCCACGAATTCTTCGATCCCGCGGGCCAGAAGCGCCCTGATCAAAACCTGTCCACATCCGCCATCAGCATGAAAGGAGAGTATCAGCATGAATTTGTTTGAGCGCGTCCGGGGCGCGAAGCCCCTCATCGTCCACGTTACCAACCTCGTCACCATCAACGACTGCGCCAACGCGACCCTGGCCATCGGGGCCTCGCCGGTCATGATCGACGAAATATCCGAGGCCGCCGACATGATCGCCTTTGCGGGGGCCCTCGTCCTCAACATGGGGACGGTGAATGAGCGGCAATTCATGCTGATGCAGGCCGCCCTGCAGGCGGCCTGCATACAGGGCATAGCGGTCGTCTTCGATCCCGTGGGGGCGGGGGCGACGCCATGGCGCCAGCGGGTGGCACGCCACCTCGTGCAGTCCTTCGATGCAAGCCGTGGTTCGCGCCTTTATATAAAGGGCAATGCGGCAGAGCTCTCCTTCCTCGCCGGCCAGGCGAGCAAACAGAAGGGCGTGGATTCCCTGCAGGCCGGCGACGAGGATGCGGTGCGGCGTCTGGCTGGAGATAGCAACTGTATCGCGATCGCCACCGGGGCGGTCGATATTACCAGCGACGGCGAGCAGGTCCTGCGTTTTGAGGGCGGCTGCCCCGAGATCGGGGAGGTCTGCGGGACCGGCTGCATGGGGGCGAGCCTCCTGGCATCGCTTGCCGCGGTCCTTCCCGCAGACGCCGATCCCCTCGAGGCGGCGCGCGCCTACTCCTTTCTGGCGAAACGATCGGCCGAGCGGGCGCGCGAGCGTGTCGCGGCGGCCTTCCCGGCCGCCTGCCGCCTGCCCCTGGGGAGCCTGCGGGCGGCTTTCATGGATGAGCTCGCCTTGATTGATGGATAAGTGCCATGAATATTGTTGAAAGAACGGAATTCTTCCTCGAACGCATGCGGGCCGAGCCCGTCCTCTGCCTCGTGACCGACCGCGGCTACTTCAAAGGCCCCCGTTTTGTGGAACTCGTCGCCGAGGCCGTCGAGGCCGGGGTGAACATGGTCCAACTGCGCGACAAGGACGGCCAAGTTCCCCTGCGGCAAAGCCTCGAAGAGGGGCGTATTCTGCGGGAGCTCTGTGCGCGGCGGCGCATCCCCTTTATCGTGAACGACCAGTTGGACCTGGCCATGGCCCTCGACGCGGACGGGGTCCACCTGGGGCAGGGCGACCTGCCCCTGCAGACAGCCCGCCGCCTCTGGGGCGAGGGGCGGCTCTATGGCCTTTCGGTTTCGACCGTCGACCATGCCCGCGCCGATGACGCGGCCCTCGCCAGCTATCTGGGGGCGGGGGCCGTCTTCGAGACGGGCACCAAGCGTGACGCCATGGTATCCGGCGAGGGCGAACTCGCGCGCATTGCCGCCGCGGCCGGCGTAGAAAAACCGGTCATCGCCATAGGGGGCATCGATGCGACCCGGGCCCGCCGGGCCTTTGACACCGGCTGCCGCGGGGTTGCGGTGGTATCCGCCGTCTGGGGTGCTGCCTCGCCGTCAGATGCCGTGCGGCGCATACTCGAGGCGATGGAGGGGGATGTGCGATGAAGATTTATTGGAGGAGGAAGGAGAAACGTTTCCCAATTAGCGATTCATTATTCAGAGTAGCAGGTAGTGGATGTTGCCACATCCCCCTTTTATGCTAATCTCCCCCTGTCATGAATATTGTTGATCTTGTTGCACAACTTGAGGCTTCACGCATAAAGGCCGTCCTCTTCGACAAGGACGGGACCCTGGTCGATTCCCTGGGCCCTTGGGCACAGGCTGAACGCGACATCTTTTACGAGATCGCCGAAAGGCGCTTTGGCGCGGGGAGCGATGAAGCGCAAGCCCTCGCGCGGGCCTTCCTCGACGCGGTTGAAATACGCGAGCGGGCGGATGGAAGCGTCTGGTTCGAGAAGGGGGCCTTCTTTTCGCATGTCCCCATCTCGAGTTTCCACGAGCGCCTCCTCGAGACCCTCGCGCGCTTTTCGGGACAGGAGACCTCCCTCGCCGCCTTCAAGCGCGAGTTGTCGGCCGCCCTCTTGACGCGCTATCCCGCCGGGGGCCCTGCGGTTGCGCCCATGCCGGGAGCCGCGGAGCTCCTTGCCGCCCTGGCCGCCCGCGGCTACCCCCTGGGGATTGCCACGAACGACGACGAAACGGGAACCCGCAATCAGCTTGAAGAACTGGGATTCCTTTCGTACTTCCGCTTTGTCTCCTGCGCCGATACCGCCCGCCATCGCAAGCCGCACCCCCATGTGGTCGAGTCCTTCGCCCAAGAAGCCGACTGCGCTCCGCGAGAGGTCGCCATGGTGGGCGACAGCGAGGTCGACCGGGAGCTGGGTGCCCATGCGGGGCTCTTCCTCCACGCCGACGAGGTATTTCCCCTGTCGTAGGGAGTGCTTTTCCTGTTCAGGCTGATGTATCTGGCGCCCTGTTGCAGGGCTCCGCGTCACAATGGCTTCGCTGCCAGGGGCCTGTTACTTCGTTGCCAGGCGAAGGGAGTTCGACACCACCGATACCGAGGACATCGACATGGCGAAGGCCGCGAACATGGGCGAGAGCAGGGGCCCCCCGAAGACGTGGAGGAGACCCGCCGCGATCGGGATGCCCAGGACGTTGTAGCCAAAGGCCCAGAATAAGTTCTGGCGGATGACGCGCAGGGTGCGGCGCGAAAGGGCTATGGCCCCTGCGACAGCCAGGGGGGAACTCTGCATGAGGACGATATCGGCACTTTCGATGGCCGCACCCGTCCCCGACCCCACGGCAATGCCCACGTCTGCTGCGGCGAGGGCCGGGGCGTCGTTGATGCCGTCCCCCACCATAATGACCTTCTCCCGGCCGCCAGCCTGGAGCTCCGCGACCACCCGGGCCTTGTCTGCGGGAAGGACCTCGGCAATGACTTCATCCACCCCCAGTTTTCGGCCAATGTGCTGCGCGGCGTCGGCGCGGTCGCCGGAAAGCAATACGGTGCGCAATCCCATGGCCTTGAGGCGGGCGACGGCCACGAGGCTCTCGGGGCGCTCTTCGTCACGCACGAAAAAGCTCGCGCTGTAGTGGCCGTCGATCGCCATGCTCACATGGCTGGCCCCTGCCTGTCCACCAGCATCGTTCCTGCCGGTATCCGGCGGAAGCTCCACGCCCTCAAGGGCGAGGAAGCGGTCTGTGCCTATCAGTATTGATCTTCCCCCGAATCGTGCGCGCACACCGCGCCCCGGGACGGCCTCGAAATGATCGTCGGGGCTGTCATCTTCGTTCGGGCTGTCCGCGGTGGAAAGGAGGCCGCGCTCTTCTGCCGCGCGGCGAATGGCGTCGGCCAGGGGGTGCTCGCTGTAGCGTTCGGCCCGGGCGGCGAGGGCGAGGAGGGCGGCTTCGCGGGCGGGAAGGTCCTGTTTAATGGCCGCCAGTTCGGTGACGGCGCCACCGGCCACTTGAATCCCCACGAGGCGGGGTTTCCCCTCTGTAAGGGTGCCGGTCTTGTCGAAGATGACGGTTTTGGCGCGGCCGGCGAGTTCGAGGGCCTCGGGGCTCTTTATCAGTATGCCCTTTTTCGAGGCGTTGCCGCTGGCGACCATGATGGCCGTTGGCGTGGCGAGGCCCAGGGCGCAGGGGCAGGCGATGACGAGTACGGCGGTGAAGGCGGTAAGCGCGAAGGGGAGCTTTTCGCCGGCCAGGAGCCAGCCGGCGAGGGCGAGGAAGGCGATGCCGATGACGACGGGGACGAAAACGGCCGATACCCTGTCTGCCAGGCGGGCGATGGGGGCCTTGCCGGCCTGGGCTTCTTCGACCAGGGCGACGATGGAGCGAAGGAGGGTGTCTTTCCCGGCGGCCTCGCAGCGAAAGACGAGGGTCCCGTTGCCGTTTATCGAGCCGGCATAGACGCGGGAGCCCGCTTCTTTGGCCACCGGGAGGCTCTCGCCTGATAGCATCGATTCGTCGATGGCCGACAGCCCCTCGAGGACGATGCCGTCGACGGGGATGGCCTCGCCCGGAAGGACGCGCAGGAGATCTCCGGGAACGATTTCCTCAACGGGAACGAGCTTCTCTGTGGGGCCGGTGGCCAATTCTGCGTCTGTGGCCTCGGGGGCGGCGATTTTGCGGGCGCTCTTGGGCGTAAGGTCGAGGAGGGCTCGCATCTCCTTGCGCGCGCGCATCTTTGCCCGGGCCTCGAGGAACTTGCCCATGAGGACCAGGCTGATAATGACCCCCGCGCTCTCGAAGTAGAGTTCGTGGGCTGCATGGGCGGCCCCCATGGCGATGCGCCAGATGGAGGCAAGGCTGTAACCCAGGGCCGCGAGGGTGCCGATGGCGACGAGGCTGTCCATGCTGGCGCGGCCCTTGAAGAGGGCGGGGAAGCCGCGCAGGTAGAAGTGACGACCAAACCACACAACGGGGAGTACGAGGACGAGCTGGAGGAGGGCGTAGAGGAGGGGGGCTGTACTGGTGGAATGACCGTGCGTGTTTGCGAAGCCCGGGTCAATTAAGGAGGGGAGGGGGAGACCCAGCATGGGCCCCATGGCGAGGACAAAGAGGGGAAGGGCGAAGGCGGCCGAGAGGCCAAAGCGCCTCCCGGCCCGTCGTAGGTGGTCTTCCGCCTCGCTTTCCTTTGCTGCATCGTCGCCCGCTTCGCGGACGAGCTCGAAGCCCGCATCCGCCACGGCCTTGGCCATGGCCGCAAATATCTTGTCGCCGGCGGGCTTTGCCGTCTCTATCTGCACCGTCTCCGATGCGAGGTTGACGCTGGCATCTTTGACGCCTCGTATGCCCTTGGCAGCCTTTTCGACGGCCCGTGCGCAGGAGGCGCAGTGCATTCCCTTTACTGCCCAAGTCTCTTGTGCCATGTTTGTCTCCCTTGAATACAGGTCTTGTAAACATGATAAATATAGTAATCTATTGTGCCTCCGTCAATGTTCCGGGGCCGATACCCTCTTGGGCATAGCCCTGTTCACACCAAATTCGATTGACAGTGGCCGACAAGCCGGGTACGGTTTCCCGTCGGAGGTCTTCATGAACAAAGCTGTTATCGGCGTCAACGAGCGCCCGCGTCTTGGCCGCTGGATTCCCTTGAGTTTCCAGCACGTCTTCGCCATGTTTGGCGCGACGGTCCTCGTCCCGCTCCTCACCGGGCTCAATCCCTCGACCGCGCTCTTCACCGCCGGTATGGGTACGCTCCTGTACATCGTCATCACCGGTGCGAAGGTCCCCGCATATTTGGGCTCGTCCTTTGCCTTTATCGCCGTCATCAAGGCCGTGAGCGACAATCCGCAGTACGGTGTCGCCTACGCCATGGGCGGCGCCCTCTGCGTAGGCCTCCTCTACGCCATTGTGGCCCTCATTATCCGCTTTGCGGGCACAAAGTGGCTCGACAAGGCCCTGCCGCCGGTCGTTATCGGCTCGGTCATCATCGTCATCGGGCTCAACCTCGCCCCCACCGCCATGTCCATGGCCATGCGCGCAAATCCCAATGATCCTGCCACCTACAGCCTCGTCTACCTCTCGATCGCCGCAGTAACCCTCATAACGGCCATTGTCGCGACGATCTTTTTCAAGGGTTTCTTCAACACCATCCCCATCCTCATAGGCCTCGTAACCGGTTACCTCTTCACCTTCATTATGGGGCGCTTTTTCCCCGCCTATGACATCATCCAGTTTGGTAAGGTGGCAGAATCCTCTTGGCTCATGCATCCGAGTTTCATCCTGCCCAAGTTTGCCCCGGTCCCCGTCATCACCTTTCTCTTGGTGAGTTTCGCGACCATCGCCGAACACCTGGGCGATACCCTGGTCATGAGCAAGGTCGTCGGGCGCGACTTCTACAAGAACCCCGGCCTCCACCGCACCCTCTTGGGCGACGGCCTCGCAACGGCCTTGGCGAGCCTTTTCGGCGGCCCGCCCAACACCACCTACGGCGAGAACATCGGCGTCATGGCCATCAGCAAGGTCTACTCTGTCTGGGTAATTGGCGGGGCGGCGCTTATCGCCGTGTTCCTGTCTTTCTTCGGGAAGTTCGGGGCGCTCCTGCAGACGATGCCGGGCCCGGTCATGGGCGGCATCTCGATGCTCCTGTTCGGCATCATCGCCTCGGCCGGCATCCGCACCCTCGTCGAGAGCGGGGTCGACTACACCTGCAAGCGCAACCTCACGATTTCATCGGTCATTCTGGTCATCGGCATTGGCGGCGGGGTCGTCAAGTTTGCCATCGGCAAGGAGCTGGGCTTCGAGCTGGGCGGCGTGGCCCTCGCGACCTTCGTGGGCATCCTGCTCAACCTGCTTCTGCCCAAGAGTGTGAACGGTTCGAACAGTGATGATGCCAGCGGTGCTTCAGAGTAGTCTGTAATTTTGTCGGCCGCTTTTCGTTCCAGCCGTTTTCTTCGTCCGGGGCGCTCTGCCCCGGGCTACAGCGGCCTTTCCCTTAATCCAGGGCCACGAGGTTCCAGGTTCCCTGTCCCGCGACCGGCCCGGCGCTGAAGACCACGTGCTCCTTCCAGCCCCTCTCCAGCAGGAAATCCCGCCCCTCGCGATAGTAGCCGTCGAGTTGTTCGGGGGCGTGGGCATCGGACTGTATGCTGATAGTCCCGCCCGCATCCCGGACGGCGTCGATGAGTTCCGGCGAAGGGTAGAGTTCCGTACACCGGTTGCGGGCGAGTCCTCCCGTATTGACTTCGCAAATCAGGCGTTTCTTGACCAGAGCCTCGACGGCCCGATGGGCCGCCTCGCGGTACCAGGGGGCTGTCGGGTCGAAGAAGCGCCCCCCCGCGTTGTGTTTCTTTATGAGGTCCAGGTGACCCACGAGGTCGAAGCCGCCCACCTCGATCATCTGGCAGACGCTGTCCCAGTAGTCGAGAACCAGGGCGCGAATATCCCCGCCATAGGTTTTTTCCAGGGCCTCTTCGAACTCCGCAATGGGGCCGTCAACGGCAAAGGGCTTCTGCCCGGCCGGGGCGAGATAGTGTACCGATCCTAAGAGGTAGTCCCAGTCCCTGCGTAAAAGTGTCCCGTCCGCCGGGCCGCAGAGGCCTTTTATCCAGTCGACTTCCAAGCCGATGTAGACTTCCAGATTGCCCTGCCACTTGTCGCGGGCGGCAAAGACTTCCTCTCGAAAGGCCGGAATATCCGCCAGGTCCATGTTGCAGTCGCTCTCGAAGGGCAGGGGCGCATGCCCCCCGACCCCCAGGGAGACAAAGCCCTTCTCCGCCGCGCTCTGGCACAGGGCTTCGACGCTGCTCTTGCCGTCGCACCAGTGGGTGTGGGTGTGTATGCTCGATAGCCAGGTCATGATTCCTCCTCGAGATAGGCACGGGCTTCGGCACTGAAGCGTTCGAAGGCCGTACGCAGGGGCGCCACGCTTGCGCGAGCGGCCTCCATATCCTGTGCCCGTGCCGCGAGCTCTGCGGCCAGGGCTTTCTGGGTGAGCTCGCCGGCCGAAAGGTTCGAGGCGCTGCCCTTTATGGTGTGGGTGTCGAGCAGGAAGCGCTCCCAGTCTTCCCTGTCCAACAGGCCTTCAAGACCCGCGACGGTCTCGCCGGTGCGTTCCAGATAGCGGCCCAAGAGGCTGCGAATCGTGTCGGTGTTGCCCATGAACGCGTAGTTGAGGGCCCTTCGGTCCAGAATCTTTTGCCGTGAATCTTCGTCCCCTGCCGGCACCGGGTGCCTGTTCAAAACCGCGGGCATGGGGACGGATTCCGTCTCGTGGCGTCCATCCGGTGGCAGCCAGTGGTCGAGTGCCTTCATGATGTCTGCGCGGTGGAAGGGCTTGACGATGGTGTCGTTCATGCCCGCGGCAAGACAGCGCTCCTTTTCGTCGCTCAGGGCGCTGGCGGTTACGGCCAGTATGGGGCTTTCCACCCCCGCTTGGCGGATACGCTCGCTGGCCTCGTAGCCGTTCAGGCGGGGCATCTGTATGTCCATGAAGATGAGGTCGAAGTGGTCCCGTTCGACGGCCGCCACGGCTTCGAGGCCGTCCGCCGCGCCGGCGACGGTGAAACCTGCCCGCTCGAGGATGAGGGACAGGAGCTTTTGGTTGATCTCGTGGTCCTCGGCAATGAGGACGTGCCCCCGAACCAGAGGGCCCGGGCCGGAACTATCAGCAGATTCTTCCTTTTCTTCGACGACTTCTTCGAGCTCTTCGAGTTCCGCGACTTCTCCGCTGGCCTCCTCGAAGCTGCCGGGCATGTGTTCGGGGCGGCGTCGTTTGAGGCCCTCATCGTCGCCGGGGGCCGCCTTGTCGAGGTCAACGGGGATGGCGCAGCACTCCTGGAGGGCGCCGGCCAGGTCGCGGCGTTTGACCGGCTTGTTGGTGTAGGCGTTGAACCACTTGAGGAGGGTCATTTTTGCGTCGGCACCCAGGGTGCCCTGCGGGACCATGAGGATGAGTTTTGAACTGTTGATGGCGGGGTTAGCGTTGATTTCGGCGGCGAGGCGCCAGCCGTCCATCGTGGGCATGACCATGTCGATAAGGCACAGGCCGATGGGCCGACCCTGCATCGAAGCCGCCTGGAGAATGCGCAGGGCTTCGTAGCCGCTGTCCGCCTCGAGGATGGAGGCGTAGCCGAAGGATGTCAGGTAGGAGGACAGGACGGTGCGGGTTTCGCTGTGGTCGTCGACGATGAGTATGCGTTCGTCGCTCTTGACCGGCGGCAGGGTAAAGCGCCGCGGTTCGGGCAGGACCTCGACGGGGATGGAAAAGCTGAATATCGAACCGCGCGGGCTGTTGTCCGACATCCCGATGCGGCCCCCGAAGAGTTCCACCAGGTGCTTGCTGATGGCCAGGCCCAAACCGGTGCCCCCGAAGCGCCGCGTCGTCGAGGAATCGGCCTGGAAAAAGGTGGTGAAGAGCCCCTTGCGCTGTTCGGCCCGTATGCCGATGCCGGTGTCGATGATCGCGATGCTGATGGCCTCGCGGCGGTTGAGCGTCGTGCGGCGCAGGCGCAGGATGACGCTGCCTTCGGACGTGAATTTGACGGCGTTTTTTGCGAGGTTGACGATGACCTGGCGGATGCGGTTGGGGTCGCCGCGTATGGCGGTGGGGGCATCGGCGGCGATGTCGATGAGTATTTCAAGGTTTTTGCGGTGGGCTTCGAGACAGACCATGTCGCTGGCCTGCTCGAGTACCGATTCAAGGTCCACCTCGATCGACTCTATCGAGAGTTTGTTGGCTTCAATCTTCGAGTAGTCGAGGATGTCGTTGATGAGCGAGAGCAGGACGTCGGTTGAGAAGCGCAATTGGCGCAGGTACTCGCTCTGCTCGCGGTCGAGCCGGGTCTCCTGCAGAAGCTCTGTCATGCCCAACATGGTCTGTATGGGGGTGCGGATTTCATGACTCATGTTCGCCAGGAACTGGCTCTTGGTCTCTGTCGAGCGTTCGGCGAGTTCCTTGGCCTTGAGCAGTTGGCGCGCCTCGTTTTGCCGTTTCGTGCTGTCGGCTATCTGGAAACAGTAGAGGTTTTCCCGGTCCGGGGTGGCGGGAAGCCGCCAGGCCTGAACTTCCAGGAGGCGTTTGCTGTTGGCCTCGTCCTGGCAGGGGGTTTCAATGGCCAGCGAGGGAACCGATCCGTTGACGAGGGCGGCAAAGTGGAAGGCCACGAGGGGGGCCTGGTGGTCCTTGAACCATTCGGGCAGGCTCGTGCCGTCCTGAAGGGCGGGAAAGAGCCTGGTGAAGGCGTCGTTGTGCCGCACAATACTGCCATTGCGGTCCAGAAGGACCATGGCCAGACTGGCCGAAGAGAATACTGCCTTGAAGTCGTCCGCGCCCGCCTCCCGCATGGCTAGAGGCTGGGCCTGAGTATTTCGACTGCCTTGCGCAGTACGGCGTCCGGGTTGAGTGGTTTTGCCAGATAGCTTTTTACCCCCAACTGGAAGGCCTTGAGGACCATATCCCGTCCGTTGAGGGCCGAAAGGACAATGACCGGTTGGCGGATATCCCGGAAGCGCAGGGATTCGAGGACCTTGAAGCCGTCCACTTTGGGCATCATGAGATCCAGGAATACGAGATCCCACTCCCGATTTTGGCCCTTGTCCAGGAAGTCCTGTCCGTCACCAAAGACGACAATCTCGCTGCCCAGCGTCTTGAGGGTGTTCTTGAGCATCTCCTGTATGACCATGTCGTCGTCAACGATGGCGAAGGAGAGCCTGCGCCCCGATGCACGTATGTCCTCGAGGCTGGGAAGGCGGGAGGATTCTGCGGCGAACTTGAGCGTGGCCCCCTCGCTCGCCGGCCCGTGGGCTTCGGCCGAAAGGACCCGGTCCCCGATAATGTGGGCGGTCTTCTCGCCGTACTCCATGCCCGGGTCGAGGTCTTTCAAGAGGCCGTCGAGGGCGGGTTTGAGAGAGCTGGTAACCTCGAGGCCCCGGTATTCTTTGCGCGAAGAGATGAATTCCTTGACGAAGCTGTCCATGGTGATAACGCGGATATGCCGTGTTTTCATTGATGGCACAGAGGTGATGGTCTCCATCAGTTTTTCCATGTTCGGGGCGTCCGGGAAGCCCAACTTCATGCTCGAGAGCATGAGCAGGAGCTTGGGGGTCTTGAGTTCGTAGAGGCTGACGAGTTCGCCGATCTTGTAGCGCAAGAGGTCCAGCTTGTCGCGGTTGAGGCCTTGGGCGATCTCCACGAACACGATGTCGTCGTTGACGTGGGCTTCGGCGATGCAGGGGGTCTCGTCGAGCTCGAACTCGTGTTCGAGGAGGGCCGAGAGGGTCTCGAAGAGGCTGTCAATCTTGAGGGGTTTGGTGAAGACCTTCTTGACGTTGTACTTGGTAAGCTCGACGATGCGCTTCTGGTCAACGGCCAGGGCCGTCACGATGACCGGGATATCCGCCATGTTCGGGTCCTTGCGTTTTTCTTCAAGAACCGTGAGGCAGCTTTGACGGGAGAGTTCATACTGTATGATGAGGAGGTCGGCGCCCGTCGTGCGCATCTTGGAAAGGGCGTCCAAGCCGTTTATGGCGGTTGAGACTTGTATGCCGCCCGCTTCGAGGCGGGTCTTGAGGTAGTCCCTCAAGTGGGGGGATTCATCGATAACGAGGACTTGCTTCATGAATGCTCCTGGGACTATTGTACGGAAGCAGGGGCATCCTTGCAACAAGGAGGGTATCATGTCGAAAGAGCTTTGGGTCATTCTGGCCGACGGTTTTGAGGAGATTGAGGCACTAACCCCGGTCGATTGCCTGCGGCGTGCGGGGGCCGTCGTAAAGGTCTTGAGTTTGGGTGCCCCCCTCGTTACGGGGGCGCGGGGAATAGTGGTCAAGGCTGATGATACCCTGGTCAACTGCGTTTCAAAGGACGATGAAAAGAGCCCGCTCCCGGACGGGATCATCCTGCCGGGGGGGCTTGGCGGGGCCAAGGCCCTCGCGGCGAGCTCCCTTGTGGGCGAAGTCCTGCGCGAACAGGATGCGGCCGGGGGCCTTGTCGCGGCTATCTGCGCCGCGCCCGCCCTCGTTCTGGCGTCCCGTGGTCTTTTGGAGGGGCGGCGGTGGACCTGCTACCCCGGTATGGAAGAGGGCATAGCCGCCGGCTCATGGTCTGCAGACCGGGTCGTCGTCGACGGCCGGCTTGTTACTGCGCGCGGTCCCGGCTGCGCCATGGAATTTTCTCTCGCCCTTGTCGAGGTCCTGTACGGGGAGGGGCCGCGCGCCCGCTTGGCCGAAGCCCTGGTCCTGTAGGCTCCTTTCATCCCCTTCACCCGGCCCGAAAACGGGTGCAGCCGCACAGCTGTGCTGCTTGCGCCTCGAGTGCTTAACGCGCCAGCTTTACAAGGCGGGTTCTGTCCGGGTCGGACCCCGGCACGCTGAGTATTTCCCGCGCGACGCGGTTGCCCCGCACCGCGCACTCGCGTATGGGCCGGCCCTTGAGCCAGGCGGCGAGGAAGCCCGCTGCGAAGGCGTCGCCGGCCCCGGTGCGATCGAAAGGCGTACGCGCGAGGGTGGGGACGGTGTAGCGGGTGCCGCTGGCGTAGACCAAGACGCCCTTTTCCGCCCGCTTGACGACGGCGACGGGGAAGGGCCCGTCCTTGCTTGCCTCGCGTAAAAGCTGGTAGCGTTCATCATCTTCGAGCCTTTCGCTCTCGTCCGGGCAGGATGTTTTGAGTGTGCAGCTGAGGGCGTTTGCCTCGGCCTCGTTCATGAAGAGCATGAGCGGGTAGCGGCGGGCCATGTCGAGTATGAAATTTGCCGATTCGGCTGCGATGCGCGGGAGGGACAGGTCCAGGGCGACCGTCGTTCCGTAGTAGTCGGCGAGCTCGAGAATCCGCGTCATGAGATCGGTACGCGAGAGCAGGAAGCCGTCGAGCATGAGGACCCGCGCACGGCGGATAAGGGCCTCGTCGATGTCTTCCACCATCAAATCCAGGGCCGCAGAGGCATTGGCCGCCACCGAGGAGAGGCCCCCCGCCATGCGGATGACGGCGCAGGCCCCGGTGGGCCTGGGGCTCTTCTTGAGGTAGAGATCGACCCCCGCCTCGCCCATGTCGCGTGCAAAGTGCAGGGCAAAGCGGTCGTCTTTGCCGTCGGGTGTCGAGCCCGTACAGCCGACAAAGGCGGTCGTGCGGCCCATGAGCGCGGCGAGTTTAGCAACGGTGGCAGCCCCCCCGCCCGAACTGGCAGAGGGGTCGGGGAGGGCTATCAGTATATCGTTGAGCCGTTCCCTGCCCACATCGATGTTCGAGTTGGGGTGGAGGCCCAGGAGGGTGGCGGTCTCCTCGTCACAGAAGGCCACCATATCCACCAAAGCGTTCCCGATTGCCAGAATGTCGAGCTCTGTATCCATAAAAACGCTTGTTATCCCTTTGGCGGCTTCGCAACGATATCCGCCAGGCGCGGGTTCTTTGCGACATCGTTCTTCAATGCCTCTTCCCGTGCCTTGTTGACATAGGAGGGGCTCTGGAAGGAGTAGCTGAACTTCGTGTGGACGTCGTAGGTCCCGGCCATGAGGGCGTAGGCGTCTTCGGTCATGACGAGTTCTTCGTCGGTGGGAATGACGAAGATCGGGATTTTCGAAGAGGGTGCATCGATGCGGGTTTCGGCGTTGCGGGTCTTTGAAGTATCGTTCTTGTCCGGGTCGAAGACGATCCCCAGGCCCTCGAGGCCGGCGAGGATCTTCTTGCGCATGTAGGGGGCCATTTCGCCGACGCCGGCGGTAAAGACGAGGGCATCCACGCGGCCAAGGGCTGCCATGTAGGCCCCGATGTACTTGCGCACGCGGTAGGCCTCGATGTCCTGGGCGAGTTCGGCGTTCTTGTCGCCCTTTTCGACGGCAGCCTGGATGTCGCGGCGGTCGGTGAGCCCCCCGGTAAGGCCCGCAAGGCCCGACTTCTTGTTGAGTGTGGTATCCATGTCGGCGGCGCTCATGCCCGTCTTGCGCATCATGTAGAAGGCGAGGGCGGGGTCGATGTCGCCCGAGCGGGAGCCCATCACAAGTCCCTCAAGCGGGGTCATGCCCATGGAGGTGTCGAAGGAGCAGCCGTCCTTGACGGCGTTTATCGAAGAGCCGTTGCCGATGTGAGCGATAATAAGGTTGGTCTTGAAGGGGTCTTTGCCCAAAAGTGCGGCGGCCCGCTTGGCCGTGTAGAGGAAGCTCGTGCCGTGGAAACCGTAGCGGCGGGTGGAATAGTTTTCGTACCACTCGGCGGGTACGGCGTAGCGGTAGGCCATGGGGGGCATGGTCTGGTGCCAGGCGGTGTCCATGATGGCACACTGGGGTACGCCGGGGAGGGCTTCCTGCGCCGCTTCGATGCCCATGAGGTTTGCGGGGATGTGGAGGGGGCCCAGGTCTTCGACCTCGCGGAAGACCTTCATGACGTCGTCATTGACGATGACCGACTTCGTGAAGCGGTCGCCGCCGTGGAGGACGCGGTGGCCGACGGCCTTGATCAGGGACATGTCGCTTATAACCCCGTGGACGGGGTCGGTAAGGGTGTCGATGATGAGCTTGACGGCGGCGGTATGGTTGGGGCAGTCGTGCTTCGTCTCGTACTCGGGCTTGCCTTTGGGCTTGTGGGTGATGAAGGAGCCCGGCAGAGTGACGCGTTCGACGACGCCGACGGCGAGGACTTCTTTTTCGGTCCAGTCGTAGACCTGATACTTGGCAGACGAGGAACCGCAATTGAGAGTGAGAATGACCATGGAAAAAACCCCCTGGGTGATTTGCGGGACGAAGTTCGTCGCTCTGGCGGCTTGTGGGTCAGCACGCTGCTGCGAAGCCGGAACGGGTGGCGCTTTCGTCCGAATTTTGAGACAGGAAGAGTCTAGCGGAAGAATGGAATAATGGGAATAAAGCGATGCGGAAAAACGGCTGCAATCCCGAAATCGGAACACTTTGCTTGCCGCGTGCCCACCAAAGCCGGGAAAGTCTCTACTCTTCGACGAGGAGGTCGTGGGGTGCGGTACCGATGGCGGCCAGCATGCGCCGTTTTATCGCCCCCGATCCGCCGGTCACGGTTTCGAGCCTGCTGCGGGCCGTCTTGCGGGCCGACGCGTCGCCCCAGTCACACTGGCAGGTGTTGCCCAGGAGCCCCTCCTCCTCCATGAAGGCGACAATCTGCCGCTCCTCGACGTAGGCCAGGGGGCGGACAAGGCGCAGGGGGTACTTGCGGTATTGAAGGAGAGCGGGCATGGTCGAGAGGCTCCCCTTGTCGCAGAGGTTCATGAGAAAGGTTTCAAGGATATCGTCGAGGTGATGGCCCAGGGCGAGGCTCGTAAACCCCCTGTCGAGGGCATATTTGATGAGTTCGGTACGCCGTTGCGTAGAACACCAGTAGCAGTTCATCTTTTCCCCCTGCTTGACCCGGCCCAGGACATTCACCTCGAGGGTAACCGGTTCAATCCCCCAGGAGGCGAGGCGTTCGAGGAGGGCCGGGGGCAGTTTCTGGCTGAACTCGGTGGCGATGTGAACGCACACAAGCTCGAAGGAGACCTTGAAGGCCTTCTTCCAGGTCGAGAGGGCCCAGGCGAGGGTCGTGGAATCCTTCCCGCCCGAGAGCCCCAACACTATGCGGTCTCCTTCGCGGACAAGGCCGCGCTCGAGGACCGCCTTCGTGACGAGCTTCCCGACCGCGTTTGCCGGCCGGGCCCGCTCGAGGCCGCGATTGGCCATGCTATTCGGCGCGGATGGCGTCGATAGCCCTTGAGAGGGCTTCGTCGAAGAGGGCCTGGGGAGGCTCCTGGATAAGGCCCTTGTCCACGAGGGCGGCGAGGGCGGCGCGGCTTGCGTCTATATCGGCACGGGCCTGCTGGTAGACCTCCTCCCAAGTAAGCTCCACGCGGGCGAGGCCCTCTTTGATCGCCTGCATGGCCACGTCGGCGGCCTGGATGGCGAATACCTCGGTCTCCTCCATGGTGCAGATGATGTTGTCCTCGCTTATTCCCCGCTTTTCGGCGAAGTCGGCGATGGAGTGGGAACAGCGTATGGCCATGCCGTCGGATATTTTGCGGGCGCGCACGAGGAGGGCGCCCTTGAGGATGCCGGGGAAGCAGACGGAGTTGTTGACCTGGTTGGGGAAGTCGCCGCGGCCGGTCGCCACGATAAAGGCCCCGGCCTTCTTGGCCGTGTGCGGCCAGATCTCCGGGACGGGATTTGCGCAGACGAAGACGATGGATTTCGGGGCCATCGAGGCGACCCACTCGGGCTTGACGGTATCCGGGCCGGGTGTCGAGAGGGCGATGAGGACATCGGCCCCCTTGATGGCGTCTTCAATTCTGTCGATGCGCATGGGGTTGGTCGACTGGCAGAGCTCCCACTTGCGGTAGTGTCGGCTGTCGGCCTCGATGTCGCCGCGACCGGCATGGAGCCCGCCCTTCGAGTCGAAGATGGCCATGTTCTCGCCCCTGCCGCCGTCCGAGAGTATGAGGCGGGCGATGGTCGTGTTGGAGGCGCCTGCGCCCAAGAGGACGATCTTTGCATCCGCAAGGGACTTGCCCGCGAGCTTCAAGGCATTGAGCAGGCCCGCGAGGGTGACGCAGGCCGTCCCCTGTGCGTCATCGTGCCAGACGGGGATGTCGCAGGCCTCGCGCAATTCGTCGAGGACGCGGAAGCAGTTGGGCTGGCTGATATCCTCGAGGTTCACCGCTCCGAAGGAGGGCTGGAGCATCTTTACAAAGTCGATGATCTTGGCGGGGTCGCTCTTGCCGTTCTCGCCGCGGGCATCGATGCACAGGGCCGTCGCATCCACGCCGCCCAGGTACTTCATCAGCATGGCCTTCCCTTCCATGACGCCAAGGCCCCCGGGGGGCGTGCAGTCCCCGTCGCCCAGGACGCGGGTGGAGTCGCTCACGACGGCGACGAGGTTGCCGCGGTTGGAAAGGGCGAAGGATTCATCGTTGTTGTCGCGAATGGTCGTCGAGACCTTGGAAACCCCCGGGGTGTACCAGAGGTTGAACCAGTTGAGTCCGTATATGCCGCACTTGGGCAGGGTCTGCATCTTGCCACCGTAAAAGCGGTGGGTCGAGACCGAAAGCTCTTTGAGGAAGAGGGTGCGGGCCTTTGCCTTCTGGTCGTCGGTGAAGTCCGCGGGGAAGGCGTCTGCGAGGTTCGAGAGATCGAGTTTGATGCTCATGGGGGTGCTCCGTTTTGACGAAAGGGATCGTGCGTGGACTATACCATATCAATGCTGATAGTTTCCAGCGCTGCAGGCATGGCGCTTGGTGATAGCCTCAATGCTGCCGTCCTCCCACATCTCCTTGAGAACCCGTTCCAAATCTTCTTTGAGGAAGGACCAGGGTGATTTTTTCCCTATCAGCGGGTGAAATGCGCTCTCTTCGACCAGCCCCTCCGTCCGGATAACGCGCTCCTTCAAGTCATACAGTTCGAGGGCACGGCACACGAGGACCGGGTCGTCTATGATAAGGTCTCCCCTCCTGGCGACGAGCATGCGGTACATCCCCTCGACGCTGGCGGCAAAGTGGACCGGAATACCAGCTGCAGCGAGTGTCGATACCGACCAGTTGTTCCCCTGGTAGGAGACGACACTCAGCCCCGCGGCTTCAAGCTCTTCTATTGAATGAATGTGGTCCATGTCGGCGATTCTGTGGTGGCCTTTCCAGGTGTAGAGGTGGTACTTCTTGACCCAGATGGGGCTGTCCACGAGGACGCTGTAGGCGAGGCGTTCGCGGGTGGGGATGGTTGTCATGAGATCGGCCGTCCCCCGTTCAACCATAACCTGGCAGCGCTGCCAGGGGTAGACTTCCATCACCAGTGGTATCCCCAAGCGTACTTCAATCGCCTCGCGGATAATCTCGACAAAGAAACCCGTGTGCCGTCCCGCTTCGTCGCGGTAGTTGGCCGGCACGTATTCGGTGTAGACGTAGACGAGGGGATCCTCTGCCCAGAGCGGCAGGGAGAGGACGAGGAGGAGAACAAGGCTGATACAGGCGGCGCGGATAATCTTCACTCTTCAAGTGTAGTGGCGGGCATCCCGCACTGCCAGCGCATTTGCCCGAATTCGTTGATTGGCCGCGCCCCCGATAGAATCAGTACGTTACGATGACGGCATGGAAGACCAGGGGCTCGTTGGCGCTGTTGCGTATGCTGTGGCTCGCGCCCCCGCCGGTAATCACGACATCCCCCGGCCCTACCTCCCGGTCGATTCCGTCGTCGACGACGATGCCCTTCCCCGAGAGAATCAGGTAGTACTCGGTCTCGTTTTCGTGGGCGTGTTCCCCGATGGAGGCCCCCGGCGGCAGGGTGATCTTCGCGAGGAGACGGGCGTTCTTCATCCCTTCTGCCTCTTCCATGTGCAGGAGTTCGGTTGTCCCGGTGCCTCCGCGCATTTGTTCCTTGTACTCGGTGCGCATATCGTTTTCCTGTCTAATCATTCGCATTTCTCCTTTGAAACCATTGGTCTTGTTCGTACATTATATATCAGACATGTACGACTACTACACACTGCTTGAAACCGAATCGTCGGCTGGTTCCGACGAGATCAAGGCCAATTACCGCCGCCTTGCCATGCACTGGCACCCGGACCGCAACCCCGGTAGCGGCGAAGCGGAAGAAAAATTCAAACTGATATCGCAGGCGTACGCGGTCCTCTCCGACCCGCAAAAGCGTGTCGCGTACGACCGTGAGCGCCAGGGCTTCCGCCCCGCCGGATACGGCGCCGCAGGCTATGGCGGCGGGAGTGGCCCCGGGCGATCGGCAAACCCCTTTGGGGAAGCCTTCGGTACTGCCGGATACGGCGCCTCCGGCAGCAGCACCGAAGGCTTCGCCTGGAATCCCTTCGGTTTCGGCTTTGCCTTTACCGCCCGCGATGCCGAGGACCTCTTCTCCCGTGAAATGCACGCCCTGGCCCTTGAGCTCTCGCTACAGAACATCCCCTGGCAGGAGATTGCCCAGGCCCTCGAGGCCCGCGGCTGCCCGCCCGAGGTGGCCCGCCGCATTGCGCGCAAAATGGAAGAGGAGCGCAAGGCCTGGGTGCGTGCGAGCGCCAAGCCCTGGTTTGTGCGCTCGGCGGTATCGGCCTTTTTCGGCTTCTCGCTCTTCGGCCTCTTTTGGGGCGTGGGCTTTGGTCTTTTGGGTCTGATGGGCTTTGTCATGCTGCTTTCGGGCGGCTGGAACCTCGCCCGCGCCCTCTATGCCATGGCTACCGGCAATGCCCCACAGAGGGCGGTGTAGAAAGGCTTCCCGCTGCAGACCGCGCCCCCACTTGGCCGCAAACGCCTTTCAAGGGGGGCTTGCGGAGCAGACTATCAGCATGAGGATCCTTATTCATAAAACGCTTGTTTTTGAAAGGGCTTTCTTGATTAGCGGCCGGCTTCAATCCTCAGGTCGCGGCAGATGGCGCTGTAGGTGCTCTCGCCGAAGCCGGCAGCGAGCTTGTCTGCGCCCACGCCCTCGGCGCGCAGGATGGCGCGCAGGGCCGTGTTGGCCTCCCAAAAGCTCCCGGCCCGGCCGCGGTTGTCGACGAAGCGGCGCCCTTCGCGGGTGTAGAAGCGCGCATGGCGCAGCACCGCTTCGAGGTAGGGGCGATGACGCCGGCTGTTGTCGGCGATAAGGGTCTGGACGAACCAGCCGTCGTTTTCATCGGCAAAGACGAGGACGCCCCAGTCCTTTTCGAGGAGCTCGGCAAAGACGCGGTCGGCCACTTCCCCCGTTGCGTTCCCGTTTACCTCGGTGAGGGCCGCTTGCAAGAGGGTAAAGTGGAAGTGTGACTTCGCGATCGAGAGGTCGCGCATCGTAAAGAGGGTGAGGTAGGCCGATTCAATGAGCCCGGTGTCCACGAGGCGGCGGTCGACGAAGAGTTCGGTAAAGCGCTTTCCGGCATTGAGGCCGTCGACAATGGAGAGCATGCGCTTCTTGACGTCGACATAGCGACCGTAGAAGGTGGCGGGGACAAACATGGGGCGTACTCCGTTGGGTTTGGAAGAGGCCGCATAGTAAACTGCCAAGGGGCATGATGTCAAAGCATCGCGCACGACTGGCAAGATATGTCGAAAATGGCAAATCTACTGCAGGCCGTATCGCGCTTTTTGGCGGGCCTGGATCGCGAACCAGGAGCACTGCCCCATCTCGACGACACAGGGAACGGCGAGGCTGTAGAGGACCTGGGTGCCCTGTTTTTCCATGTCGAGGAGGCCCAGATTATACAGGAGCGAGAGGTGTTTCGAGGCGACCGACTTGTTGAGGTCCAGTTTTCGAGCCAGCTCGCAGACGCACCAGCTCCGCTCCTTGAGCTCTTCGAGCATGGCGAGGCGGTCCGGGTGCCCCAGGGCCTTGAAGAGTTCGGCTGTGAGGTTGCGTCGGGTGCGGTCGGTATCGCTCATGGAGTTATTGTTGCAATGTTTGGAAACCTTGTCAAGGATAGGGTAGTAAGCGGAAGCCTGCAGTTCCATCATTTTGTCTGTATCTCGCTCCTCTTGACATTCTGTGCAAAGTTTCCAATAATTGAAACATACAGGAGGCCAGCATGAAGATACAGATCCTGGGCAGCGGATGCCCCAAGTGCAAACAGCTCGAAGCCAACGCCCGCGAGGCCATCGCCAAGGCCGGCCTTACGGCCGAGGTCGAAAAGGTGAGCGATATCGACAAGATTATGGAGATGGGGGTGATGGTAACCCCGGCACTCGCCGTCGATGGAGAGGTCAAGAGCGTGGGGAAGCTCCTCACTGTCGAGCAGATTCTCCCCATCCTGGCCGGGTAGGGCGTCTTGATGGCCAAAAAAGAATACGGACCCAACGCCGTTCTGGCGGGCCTCGCACTCATCTTTGTTGCGATATACTTCATCCCCTGGGAGGCTCCCCGCATCGAAGGGGCCCTCCTCGAGGGCTTTGCTATGTTGGGCGATTACGCCCGCGAGCACGTCCTCCTCTGTCTCGTACCGGCCATGTTTATCGCCGGGGCCATAGGCGTGTTCCTCAACCAACAGGCGGTCATGAAGTACCTGGGGCCGAAGGCGCCAAAGGCCGTCGCCTACGGGGTCGCTTCGGTTTCCGGGGCGATACTCGCTGTCTGCTCGTGTACGGTTCTTCCCCTGTTCAAGGGCATCTACAAGAAGGGTGCGGGTATCGGGCCGGCGGTAAGTTTTCTGTACTCGGGGCCCGCTATCAGCATTATTGCCATTACCCTGTCCTTCAAGGTCTTTGGCTGGCAGCTGGGACTCGCGCGCACCATTGGGGCCATCGTATTCGCCATCGTTATCGGGCTTTTGATGCAGCTCATCTTTCGCAAGGAGGACGAGGCTCGCCTGGCCGATGAACGCCTCTTTGCCGCCCCCGCCGATGAAGGCGGCCGCAAGCTCTGGCAGACAGTCGTCCATATCGGTTCAATGGTAGGCATCCTCATTTTCGTGAACCAGGCCTCTTCAAACGGGAGTTCGGCGGCCTGGGATGCCATTCACAAGGCGAAATACTGGATTACCGGGGCCTTTGCCCTCGTCCTCGTCTTTGCCATTATCCGCTGGTTCAAGAAGAGCGAGCTCGTCGAATGGGGGGCCGCCACCCGCGACTTTGCCCTTCAAATCCTGCCCCTCCTCTTTGGCGGGGTCCTCGTCTCGGGCTTCCTCCTGGGCCGCCCCGGCCAGGAGGCCCTCATCCCCAATGAGTGGATAGCCGGCCTTGTGGGCGGCAATTCGATTCTTGCCAACTTCATCGCGGCAGTTTCCGGTGCCCTCATGTACTTTGCCACCCTTACCGAGGTCCCCATACTCCAGGGCCTCTTGGGTGCCGGCATGGGGCAGGGGCCCGCCCTGGCCCTCCTCCTGGCCGGGCCCAGCCTCTCGCTCCCCTCGATGCTCGTCATCGGCGGCGAGCTGGGCCTCAAAAAAACGGCCGTCTACATTCTTCTTGTTGTAACCTTGTCCACCCTTGCCGGTTTGCTGTTTGGTATGATATATTGATATCAGTATATAATGAATAATATATACTGATAATCCTCTCCGCGTGTACGACAGTGCTTGCGGAAACCTCTACAACATGGAGTGTGTATCAATGAAGAAACCGAGCCAGCGCACGGTGCGCATCATCGTGATATCGGCCGTCGTCCTCGCTGTCGGCTTGCTCGTCGTCGCCAAACGCGGCGGGGGTCCCGACACCGCGAGCGCACGCGAGAATCCTGCCGCAGATCAAGCCGCTACGGCATCGGCGCCGGCTTCGCAGGCGGTGCCGGCTACCCAGGAAGCAAAAAGTTCCGCCGCTGCTGAATCCAGCCCCGATGCGAAGCGGCAGGCTGTCATTGAGGGGCCCCTCCACCTCACGGCCTCCTTCGACCTGGACTACTACCGCTCTTTGGGTATTCCGGTCATACTCGACTTCGGGGCGAGCTGGTGTGCCCCCTGCAAGGCCATGGCCCCGGTACTCAAGGAGCTCCACGAGAGCCTTGAGGGGCGGGCCATCATTCGCTACGTCGATGTCGACAAGTACCGCGACCTTACCGAAGGCTACCCGGTGCGCGTTGTTCCCACGCAGTTTCTCTTTGCCGCAGACGGCTCGCCCTTTGTCCCCGATCCGTCCAGCCCCTTCCAGATAAACCAGTACAGCCGCAAGGATTCAGGTGAGCACGTCCTCTCGTCGCATGAGGGAGGGCTCGACAGGGCACAAATGCTCGCCCTCCTCGAAGCGATGGGGATGCAGTGATGGAAGCTGCGATCAACGGCCTCCTCGAGAGCCTTTCGGTTCTTATCCGCGACAAGTTCTGGATGGCCCCCCTGCTCGCCCTCCTGGCCGGGGTCCTTACGAGCGTCACCCCCTGTTCGCTCTCGACGGTGCCCCTGGTCATCGCCTATGTCGGCGGGACGGGCAAACGTGAACCGGCCGTTGCCTTTCGCTACTCGGCAGTCTTTGCCCTGGGCATGGCCATCACCTTTACCGCCCTCGGGGCTGCCGCTTCGCTCCTGGGCAAGCTCATGTCTTTCGGGGCGGGCGGATGGTGGTACCTCGTCCTCGGGGGCTTGATGGTCCTCATGGCCCTGCAGACTTGGGGTATCATAAATATCATCCCGTCGACCTATGCACAGAGCAAGAACACCCGCCGTGGTTACCCCGGCGCCCTCGTGATGGGCATCCTGGGAGGCCTCTTTTCATCCCCCTGTGCCACCCCGGTTCTGGTGGCCCTCCTTGCACTCGTTGCCCAGAGCGGAAATCCCCTGTGGGGTATCTTCCTGCTCCTGCTCTATTCGATCGGGCACTCCATCCTCGTTGTCCTCGCCGGCACATTCATGGGCCTCGCCGGAAAGATCACCAAGAGCGAACGCTACGGGACGATTTCCAAAATCCTGAATATCTTGTTGGGTCTGGGCATACTTTTGGTGGGCTTCTACCTTATCTACAGCGGTCTGTAAACCTGCTGCAGGGCTATTTCAAACAGTCCAGCAGCTGGCTTTCTCTCACAACTGCAGGCTTCCGGTAACTACATTGCCCCTATTGTACGCTGTCTATCCACGCCTGTACCCGCTCGGCGATCGCGTTGCGTATGGGGCGGATACCGGCGAGCTTTTCTTCATCGGTACCGGTCAAGGCTGATGGGTCGGGAAAGCCCCAGTGGAGCCGTTCGTGGCGGCCGGGGAAGAGCGGGCAGCGCTCGGCGGCTGTCTCGTCGCAGACGGTGATAACCGTATCGAAGTGTTCGCCGCGGTCCACAAAGTCCCGGGCTCTCTTGGAGAAGTGGCCCTCCATGGAGATACCGATCTCCTCCATGGCCGTGACGACGAGGGGATTGAGTTTCCCGGCCTCGATGCCGGCGCTCAAGACCTCGAAGCGCTCGCCGGCCAGGTGGCGCAGGAAGGCCTCGCCCATCTGGCTGCGGCCGGAGTTGTGGATGCAGATGAACATGACGCGTTGCTTGGACATATCAGACTCCTTTTATAGCATGGTCTTTTGCGGGGAACCAGTGCCGGGTGCGGTTTGCGATGGATACGAGAGCGAGCATGACGGGTACCTCGACGAGGACCCCGACAATGGTGGCGAGGACGACGGGCGATCGGGTGCCGAAGAGGCTTATGGCGACGGCCACGGCGAGCTCGAAGAAATTGGAGGCCCCTATCATCCCGGCCGGGGCCGCAATGTCGTGGGGCAGCTTGAGGATCTTCGAGGCGAGGTAGGCGACGAAGAAGATGAAGACCGTCTGTATCGAGAGGGGCAGGGCGATTAAGGCGATGTGGACGGGGTTTTCGAGAATGACATCCCCCTGGAAGGAGAAGAGGAGGACGAGGGTGGCAAGGAGGGCGGTAACGGTCACACCCTGGAATTTTGCAATGAAGCGCTCCTTGAACCATGCTTCCCCGCGACGGCGCACGATAAAGTGGCGTGAGAGGACTCCGGCGGCCAGGGGAATGACGACGAAGAGGACGACCGAGAGGATGAGGGTGTCCCAGGGGATCGATATGCCCCCAATGCCCAGGAGGAGGGCTACGATGGGGGTAAAGGCGAAAAGGATGATAAGGTCGTTGGTCGCAACCTGTACCACCGTATAGGCGGGGTTCCCCTTGGTAAGGTGGCTCCACACAAAGACCATGGCCGTACAGGGGGCCGCCCCCAGGATGATGGCCCCGGCCAGGTAGTCATTGGCGAGACCTTCGGGAATGAAGGATTTGAACACGACCTTGAAGAAGAAGGCCGCGATTGCGTACATCGTAAAGGGCTTGATAAGCCAGTTCGTGATCCAGGTGACAAAGAGCCCCTTGGGTTCGCGCCCCACATTGCGGATGCTCGCAAAGTCCACCTTGAGCATCATGGGGTAGATCATGAGCCAGATAAGGATGGCCACCGGGATAGACACCCGCGCGTACTCGAATTGCCCCAGGAAGGCCGGGATTGCCGGCATGAAGCGCCCGACAAGGACCCCTGCCGCCATACACAGGACGACCCAGAGGGAGAGCCACTTCTCGAAAAAGCCGATACCTTCTTTCGGTGTGGCCGCATTAATCTTTGTGTGAACCATCAGCATGTACTCCTTATATCCGGATCCTGCGGGCAGATTTTGTCACAAGCCGCCCCCGTATTCGCCGACTCCCTGGCAAGCTGGCCAAGCCAGGAGGCAAGCTCCCCCAAGAGAGAGCGCTCAAGACGGTAGTGAACCCATTTCCCCTCCTGCCGCGCCGCCACCAGGCCCGACTCAACCAGGACCTTGAGGTGATGCGACAGGGTGGGCTGGGAGAGCGCGAAGTGCCCCTGCAGGTGGCAGGCACAGTGCTCCCCCGATGCCAAGATGGTAATAATCTGCGCCCGCGTCTCGTCGGCGAGGACCTTCATGAGCCGGGCGGCCCGCCGGAAGTCGGGTTCTGTTACAGAAACCCTGTCGCTTGCATTCATGCCATGAATATTGTTGATATATAGATGGGTGTCAATATGAAAAGGATGAGTATTGTGTTAATACGGGACTTTGGGGTTAATGTCGTGCTACCGCAGGAATATGACCGTCTGGTCGACAGTGCGACCCTGGCTGCAGAGCTGGAAACCCGCAATTATTGATTGGCGGATATACAAAATAGATACTCATCCCGGAGGGGAACTGCAGAAATCATCGTTCAGAAGTGGGAAAACATACAAAGTGATGTTATAAATGAAGTCATCAGTATGGTAAATTTGCTGATAATCTAGGCCAGGCTTGCTTCCTTGAATTGGGGAGATGCCTTTTGGCGCAAAGGAGAAATGATGGAAAACAAGCAGACCATATATGATCACCGCAATCAAAAACCCGAAGAAGGATTAATTGCGCCGACCATGTTGAAAAAATCAGAAGTAAAGAAAATCGAAAATCATATTGAAAATACAATTGGCAAAATTGATATGGTTTTTCACGAGCTTGTATCCCAAATAATTCATTTGGATGTTTACAAGATTGATCCTGCCCCCGACAGGGATTTCTACACTCTTGTTACTGTTGGCATGAGTGCTCTTCCCATGACCTCTCCTAACAAGAATACTCAATATATCGAGCTGATGATCAGTTTGCCAAAGACGTGGAAGTTATCACAGGAAGATCTCAAAGATGAAAATAACTATTGGCCAATCAGAATGCTCAAGAACTTGGGCCGATTCCCGTTTGAGTATAAAACATGGCTTGGTTTTGGTCACACTATTCCCAATGGAAATCCTCCAGCCAAACAATCGGAAAATTGCAATTTTACCGGGATGTTGCTTTTGCCATCATTGATATTGAGAGACAGCTGGGAATGTAAAGCCGGCTTGTTCAAGAAAGTTCATTTCCTTGCGCTCTACCCATTATACACCAGTGAAATGGATTATAAAGTTGAAAATGGCGTAGAGAGCCTGTATGATGCCTTTGATACCTGCAAGTTGAGCGAGATAGTCAACATCAACAGAGAGGAAATGAAACTTTTCTGATAGTTGGAAAAAGGAGAATAAAATGATCTCTGCATATTTGAAGTCTCTTGAAAGCTATATACCGAATTTGAATGGGTATTTGAATGAGGGTGCGTCTCAAACAGATATTATCAATTTGGAAGCGCAAACCGGTTTTGAATTTCCCCAATCCTTCAAGGAATTATATGTCGTTTACAATGGGGAAAAAGAACATTTCGGCTTGTTTTTCGGTTTGACTTGGTTTTCCATTGAAAAAATTGCGAGTAATTGGAAGACATTCAAAGAAATCTCCGGAGAATGTATATCCTGCGATGTTGTTTCATTTGAAAAAGACAAAATCCAGGAGACATACTTCAACGCTGGCTGGGTGCCATTTGCTTGCGATCATGCCGGTAATTATATAGCATTTGATTTTGTGCCGGGTATGAATGGTAAAATTGGTCAGATAATAAATTGTGGTCGCGATGAAGAGACACTTTATGTTATAGGCGAGACCTTTGATGAGCTGCTCAAACTGCTCGTACAGCAGTTCGAAAATGGTAATTGCACCTTTGCCGCGGACGAAGATGGATATAAGTATGTTTCCTGGAATGGTGATGGGCATTTTTTTGATGATGTGAAATCACTGGTGTACAAGGCTGATATCGAAAGTAATGGAGAAGCCGAAATAATTGAGTTGGACAAAAAATGGAACTCGATGCTGCAGAAATCGTATAAATCGGTGCCAAAAACGTTGGAAGAGTTCAAAAAAATCAAAAGATTGACCCTGTTGAATACGGATATTGACGATTTGTCTCCATTGATTTATTTCAAGGATTTACGGGAACTTGTTGCAAGTGGATTGAATATAAAAGATTACCGCCCAATTTCATGTCTTGAAGACTTGAAGAAACTCTACTTAGCCAAAACGCCGGTATCCGATTTGAAGTCCCTGGAACCCTTGAAAAACCTCAAGCAATTATCACTGGGTAACACGCGTGTCAAAAAAATCGATGTATTGGCAGAATTACCTCAACTGGAAGATTTGTCCCTTGAAAATTTGAAGATAGACGATTTGTCTCCATTATTACGATGTAAACGTTTGAAGTGTCTGGATTTGTCTGGAGTAAAGACAAAAAAAATCATTGAAATTGCCAAGTTGACCGAGCTCGCCGAATTGGACATTACCGGCATCAATTATGATGATTTAAGCTTCTTGAAAGGACTTGCAAAACTTAAGAGGTTAAGCTTCAAAGACCCCAAAAAGGGGGATTATTCAATCTTTGAGGAATTGACAAACATCGAGAGAATAACTTGTTCTTTCAATTCATTTGTAAAAACCAAAAACATGTTTGACAGGAAAGTTCAATACACAATCATGGGAAGAATAAGTGATGAGGAATATGAGATATATCATACATATGTCATGGAAAAATAAAAAAACAACCGGTGTTTTGGCTCTGTATCGTTTACAGGCAGGTGTTCTCTTTTCCATTGGGTTTACAGGAGCTTATCAGGAATATGGGCGATGGAATGGAGATGACGAATTCCATCCACGAAAACCCGAAGAAGGGGAGGCCTTTCATCGATTCGGGTGTTTTTAAAAATGTTACATAGGTATATTGATTCCTTTTGAGTGGGAGATCGTCCTGTTGGGTCCCCGTGATGGCCTGTGTGAGGCCTCTTTATAGTTTCCAGCTGCAGGCTTCCGCTTACTGGCTTCAGGTAAAACCTCCAGCACTATACCGTCGTCTTATACTGAACAGCATAAGATGACGGCCATTCAGCTATTCAGCCCTCATATTGGTGTCTTATACTGAACAGTATAAGACACCGGTTAGCATCGGTTTTTACCGATCCACTCTTTTCAGGTCCTTGCATCGTGGCCAGCAAGCCGCTTGAGGGGGTCTTATACTGTTCAGTATAAGCCCCCCTTCCCATCAAGACCCCCTCGAGCACAAACTCACTACATCGCACTCCGCAAGGCCTCGATCGCCTTCACGAAGTCGGCGTCCTTGGCGCGGCAGGCGACGATGCGCTCGAGCTTTTCGGCATCGGGGCGCTCGCGCTCGCCCAATTCGCGGATCAAGGGGGCCGTCGCCCGGTAGGCCGCCGCCGCCGCGCGGGCCGCTGCTGCAGCCTCTGCACCCTCAACGAGATCGGCTGTCTCCTCGAAGAAGGCGGCGCCCATCTCGCGGTTCTCGGCCCAGACCATGGCGTTCCACCAGTTGCCGTGCTCGCCCCCGTGGCCGGTCTTGACGCCCGCTTCCCAATTGCTCCAGGCGTCGAAGCCGATCCCGTAGTCGGGGGAGCAGACATGGCGCGTCGGGTTTTTCCACAGGTCGAGCCCGTAGTCCAGGGCGTCGCGCAACATGGCCGGGAAGTCGGCGCGCAGCTCCCCCTTTTCAAGGAGCTTGAAGCCCACAAAGAGCTCGGGCCCCAGACACTCCTCCCAGGAGCCGAAGGAGAGGCGCTTGCGCTCCGAGTCCGCCTTGCCGTCCCAAGGAAGGGCGAAAGTGTAGCCGGTCTCGTCGAAGCCGTTTATCAGCTGATACTCGAGAAACTCGAGCATGGCGAGCTTTCCCTCGTTCAAGGAGGCGCGGATGAAACTATCAGTCTGCTCCCTCTTCTCGAGGCTCGTGTCCGGATCGAACCAGAACTCCTCTTTTATGAGGATGCCCAGGTTGGCAAGGCAGCGTTTGAAGCCCGCTTTGTCCCAGGCGTAGGGCCCCGAGGGGCAGAGGGTCTTGTGCATGTTGATCAAGAATGCGTGGCCCGAAAGCCCGAAGAAGAGCGGGACATCGAGATCCAGGTCGAACCAGTCGGCGGCGCCCTTGAGGGAGCCCATGAGGGTCGAACAGAATGGGGGTTGTTTAAGGTCGGTGAGTTCCATAATCGAATATACCTCGCGCAGGTTTGCGATGAAACGCCGGTACTTTGCGTCCATCAAAGAGAGCTCCTTCGGAGTTACCCCGAAGCGCGAGCGGAAGGCCGTCGTAAAGTTGTCCTGCGAGCTGTAGCCGTACTTGAGTGCCACATCCACAATGCGCTCCCCGGCCAGGAGCTCCTTCGCCGCCTCGGTAAGCCTGCGTTTACGCAGGTAGCCCGATGGCGTGTCGCCCGTAACGGCGAAGAACTTCTGCCGCAGCCGGTTGAACGAATACCCCGACCAGTCCACGAGATCCCGGGCCTCGAGGCCGGTCACGAGTTTGCGTTCGATGTAGGCTATCATCTCCAGTACCAAGCTTCTGTCGTCCATACCGCTCATCCTGTGGCAAGTGTAGTGCGCCCCCATGCCGGGGTCTTTTGATTGTACACCATTGGGGGTATGCGGGTACTGCCGCGGTCGTTTTTCACCCGCGTCGGCTCCGGCTCCGCCGCCTGCGGTGAGCTGTTTGGTATTGCCTTCGGTGAAATTTGATGGCTCAAAAAATATATATTGACATGGGTAAATATGGAGCCTATATTCACAGTAACAGGAAGCCTGCAGTTCTTGTAAAGGGAGACAGTGTATGGATACCAGCGTCCTCTACGCGTTTTTGTTGACCCTCTTTGCCGGCCTCTCGACTGGTGTCGGGAGTCTTATCGGGCTCATGTCCAAGAAGTTCAACCCCAAGCTCCTTACCATATCGCTCGGGCTTTCGGCCGGCGTCATGATCTACGTCTCGCTCGTGGAGATCTTCGTCAAGGCCCGGGATGCACTCAGCCTTTCTTTTGGCGACAGGGCCGGATACTTCTGGACCGTCGTCGCCTTCTTCACCGGTATGGGCCTCATCGCCCTCATTGACAAGCTGGTTCCTTCATATGAAAACCCCCACGAGCTGAACGTGGGAGAGAAAATCGAGCACGCGACAGAGAAGGACAAGAAAAAGCTCATGCGCATGGGGGTCTTTTCGGCCTTGGCCATCGGTATCCACAACTTTCCCGAAGGTCTGGCGACCTTCATGAGCGCCCTTTCAAACCCCACCCTTGGTTTGAGTATCGCAGTCGCCATCGCCATCCACAACATCCCCGAAGGCCTTGCTGTCTCGGCTCCCATTTACTTCGCCACGAAGAGCAAAAAGAAGGCTTTCACCCTGTCTTTCCTCTCCGGGCTCTCTGAACCGGTTGGCGCCCTCCTTGGGTATTTCATCCTTCGGCCCTTTTTCAACGACACGACCTTAGGCTTTGTCTTTGCCGGTGTCGCGGGCATCATGGTCTACATCTCGGTGGATGAACTCCTCCCCACGGCCGAGGAATACGGCGAACACCACTTGGCCATAGGCGGGGTGATTGCCGGCATGCTCATCATGGCGGCGAGCCTCCTCCTCTTCATGTGATCGGGATGTAAAGGCGGTGTCCATACAGAGCGATCTGGCGACGGAAAACTACCTCAAGGCCATCGTAAAGGCCCTCGCCGATCCGGCCAAGGAACGTATAGGAACCGGCGAGCTCGCCCGCCTCCTCGAAGTCACCCCGGGAACCGCGACCGTCATGCTTAAAAAACTGGAGCGCCTCGGCTTCGTCGAGTACGCGTCGCACCGGGGCTGCGCCCTTACCAATGAGGGGCGGGCCTACGGGCTGCGCGTCTTGCGGCGGCACCGCCTCCTCGAGTCCTTTCTTGTACAGGTCCTGGGTCTTGACTGGAGCGCGGGCCATGCAGAGGCCGAAAACCTCGAGCACGCGGCCTCGGAGCGGCTCATTGACGAGATCGATCGCTTCCTGGGGCAGCCCGAACGCGACCCGAACGGCGATCCCATACCGGCGAAGAATCAGAGCGAGTACTCGGTTGATGATATGTCGCTGGCTTCCTGTGTCCCCGGGCAAAGAGTGCGCATCCGTCGCATCTCCGGCGACGAGGGCCAGTGGGCGTACTACCGCCGCCAAGGGCTCGTGCCCGGGGCCCTCGTTCGCGTCGTCGCCAGGGATGCCGCGGCGGCCCTCATGACCCTCGAGCTTGGGAGCACGCAGCTGTCCTTTGCCCTTGCGGTACTCGAGGGCGTATACATTGAATCAGCCACGGATTGAAAACCGTTTGTGCAGGCGCCCCGAGCCTTCGGGCCGCCCGAGCCTTCGGGCCTAGTTCGCCTCGAAGGAGATGCTGGCCGTAAAGCCCTCGTCTCCCGTAATCTTCAGGCTTCCCTCCAATTGCGAAACCAGCATGCGGATGAGCATGAGGCCGAATCCGCTGCCGGCTTCCGGGTCGAAGCCTTTCGGCAGTCCCCGACCGTTGTCCCGGTACTCGAGGTGGATCCGGTTTTCCCTCTTCTGCAGGCAGAGTGACATGCGGCCGCCGGCGCCTTCGCCAAAAGCATACTTGAGGGAGTTGGTCATCAGTTCATTGACGATGGACCCCAGCGGGAATACCACCTTTACATCGAAGGGGATATCTTCGATATCGAGGGATAAATCAACCTCGCTCTGGCCGGTAAAAATGTCGAGAATCGATGAGGCCAATCCCTCAAGGTATTGTTTTATGGAAATCTGTGAATATTCTTCGCTCACCAAGAGCATGTCGTACATCTGCCGCATGCTCTCGACCCGGCTCGTGGCCTCATTCAATATCTTTCGCGCCTGCGGGTTCCCGATACTGTCGGCCTGGAGACTCAAGAGGTGCGAAATGGTGGAAATATTGTTCTTGACCCGGTGGTGAATCTCCTTCATGAGCACTTGTTTGTCTTTCAATTCCCGAAGAATTGCCTGCTCAAGCGACTGACTGATGTTCTCAATCGTGGCGATTATTCCTTCAAAGCGGCCCTCTTCACCCTGTATCGGGCTTGCATGGATGGAAAGCGCTATTCGCGTTCCGTCCGGCAGGTTTATGGCATGTCGAATGTCGAATACGGCCTTACCGCGGCTCTTGACCAGGTTGAAGGGCAGCTGATCTTCGGGGTAGGGGCCGCCGTCAAGGGCGCTAATCGTCCACGCGGGGGTATTGTACGGGCGACTGGTAATGCTGCTCTTGGAAAGCCCCAGTATTTCCTCTGCCCGCTTGTTCGCATAGCTTATGGATCCCTCGCCGTCGAGGGTCACAATGCCCACGGGGCTCGTCTCCATCAGCTTTATGATCAAATCGTTTTTCTTTTTTAGATCTGTCTCGGCTGTTTTCCGTTCGGTTATGTCGGAAAAGGACGCGAGGCTGGCGACGGTTTTGCCATTCTCATCAAAGATGGGGGTCCCGAAGACTTCCAGGAGGACCTGCGAACCGTCGGGGCGTTCAATGAGCATGTCGTCGACGTGGGATGACCTGCCTTCCATTGCAAGGAGTACGGGCATTTCATCAGGCGGGTATTCGGTGCCCGTTCCCGCTTTCAGTGCTCTGTATACCTCGGCGAGGTTTTCGCGATTGGCGTCGGGCAGGATGCCCCTGCCCAAGAGTTCCTGTGCCTTGGGATTTGCGAGGAGGGGCCTGCCGCCAGGGGCTTCCACCATGAAAACACCCACTTGCAGGTTGTCCATCAAGGCGTGGAAGAGTGCGTTCTGTCTGGAGAGTTCTTCCTCCATATTCTATCCCCCGTTGGCTGTACAGGGCGAGCTCAAAACCTTGCCGGTTTTCAGGACCCTGACAGATCCAGTCTAAGTGATACATGACGGACTTACAAATGTATTCGCCCCCGCATGACAAAGTACGGTTTTTTCGCTACACTCCATTCCCGGAGGACAGCCAAAATGGAAGATATATACGCGAATACCTTCGAGGCCGCGAGGGCCCGCAGTGCCAAACTCGAGGAAGACCTCGTCAAAAACCCCGGCAAGTATCGGGTGCTCACCGGCGACCGTCCCACGGGGCGGCTCCACATCGGTCACCTCTTCGGCTCGCTCCAAAACCGGGTGCGCCTCCAGAACCTGGGGGTCAACACCTTCATCGTCATCGCAGACTACCAGGTCCTCACCGACCGCGACAGCTTCGAGAACATCGCCGACAACATCCATAACCTCGTTATCGACTACCTCGCAGCCGGGCTCGATCCCGAGAAGGCGCACACTTGCATCTTCCCGCACAGCCACGTCCCCGAGCTCAACCAGCTCATTCTGCCCTTCCTTACCCTTGTTTCCATGGCCGAACTCGACCGCAACCCCACGGTCAAGGAAGAAATCCAGGCTGCTGGGCTCTCGCGCATCAACGCCGGCATGTACACCTACCCTGTCCACCAGGCTGCGGATATCCTCTTCTGCAAGGGGAACGTCGTTCCGGTGGGCAAGGATCAGCTGCCCCACCTCGAGCTTACCCGCACCATCGCCCGCCGCTTCAACGAGCGCTTCGCGGGCAATAAGCCCGTCTTCGGCGAGCCGCAGGCCCTCCTGTCGAAGTCGCCGGTCATCCTGGGTCTCGACGGCGGCCAGAAGATGAGCAAGAGCCGCAACAATGCTGTCATGCTCTCGTCGAGCGAGGATGAGACCGCCGCCCTTATCAAGAAGGCCAAGACCGATGCCGACCGTGTCATCACCTACGACCCGACCAAGCGCCCCGAGGTCTCGAACCTCCTGCTCCTGATAAGCCTGTGCACCGGCGAAAGCCCCGAAGCTGTAGCCGCCAAGATTGGCGACGGCGGCGGCGGCATGCTCAAGGGCATGCTCACCGAGAGCCTCAACGAGTACCTGCGCCCCCACCGCGCCAAGCGCGCCGAGCTCGAAAAGAACCCCGACTACATCCACCGCGTCCTGGCAGACGGTGTCGCGCGCGCCCGCGAGGCCGCATCAAGCACCCTCGAAGAGGTACGCAGCGTGATGAACATGACGATATAGGCCAGACCGACAGCCTTTTACTTCTCCATAAACTGATAGCCCCACCCGCTGCCACTTGAAGTGTTGGCGGATGGGGCTATCAGTATGAATACCGTAAATAACTGCAAGCTTTCTGTTACTACTTACTCTTTCCAGTGGCCGACTTTGCGGATCTTCTGGTTGCGATAGCGCACCAGGACAGAAGGATTGCGGCTGCACAGATCCTTGAGATCCTTGACGAGGACCTCCTTGATGCTGGTCGCGGCCGCGTCGACGTCTGTGTGGGCGCCGCCCTCGGGTTCCTTGATGATACCGTTGACGACCTTGAAGTCCAGGAGGTCGGCGCTCGTGATGCGCAGCATGGCCGCGGCGTCTTTGGCCCGCGAAGCGTCGCGCAGGAGGATGCTTGCGCAGCCCTCCGGGCTTATAACCGAGTACACGCCGTTCTCGAGGATGTAGATCTTGTCGCCCACGCCGATGCCCAAGGCCCCGCCGGAGCCCCCCTCGCCAATGATGACGCAGATGATGGGGGTCTTGAGCTGGGAGAAGTCGCGAAGGTTGCGGGCGATGGCCTCGCCAATGCCGCGCTCCTCGGCCCCGAGCCCGGGGTAAGCACCGGAGGTGTCGATAAAGGTGATGATGGGGCGGTGGAACTTCTCCGCCTGTTTGGCCAGGCGCAGGGCTTTGCGGTAGCCTTCTGGGTTGGCCATGCCGTGGTTGCGGCGGACGTTTTCCTTGAGGCTGCGACCCTTCTGGTTTGCGATGATGGTAACCGGGATGCCGTTTAGGCTCGCGATGCCGCCCACGATGGCGGCGTCATCGCCGTAATAGCGGTCGCCGTGGAGCTCGATAAAGTCGTCGAAGATGCGTTCGATGTAGTCGAGCGAGTAGGGCCGCTCGGGGTGGCGGGCGAGTTCGACGCGCTTCCAGGTCTGTTCGGTGCGCGAAGAGGCCTTGATCTTGGCTTCGAGACTCGAGAGTTCTTCGCTCACATCGAGGCCGCGGGCCTCGGCGAGCTTTTTGAGTTCGGCCAGCTTGTGGGAAATATCGGTCTTGGGCATCGTCTACTCCTCCCCGCCCACGCAGCACGCGGGTCGGTGCAGGTCTATCAGCGTGGCAAGGGTCTTTTTTTGGTCCTTGCGGGCCACGATGATATCGACGTAGCCCTTGTCCTGCTGGAACTCGGCCTTCTGGAAGCCCTCGGGGAGCTTTTGGCGGATGGTCCCCTCGATAACGCGGGGGCCGGCAAAGCCGATAAGGGCGCCGGGTTCGGCGATGGTTACGTCGCCGAGCATGGCGAAGCTCGCGGTAACCCCGCCGGTGGTGGGGTCGCAGAGGACGATGAAGAGGGGGACGCCGTTCTTGTCCAGCTCGGCGGCCGAGCTCGAGGTCTTTGCCATCTGCAGGAGGGAGAATATCCCTTCCTGCATGCGGGCGCCGCCTGAGGTGGCGTAGAGGATGACGGGTTTCTTTTCTTCGGCCCCCAGGAGCATGGCGCGGCTCACCTTTTCGCCCACGACCGAACCCATGGAACCGCCCATGAACTTGAAGCTCATGGCGCCAAGGACGACCGGGCGGCCGTCCATGGTGCAGGTACCGGTGATAACGGCCTCTTTCATGCGGGCCTTGGCCTCGGCCTCGGTGAGTTTTTCCTCGTAGCCGGCGAGGTCGATGGGGTTGAGGGAGCGCAGGTTGGCGTCGATTTCGACGAAGCTGCCGGGGTCTGCGAGGTAGGCGATGCGCTCATCGGGCTCCATGCGGTAGTGATGGCCGCAGGAGGGGCAGGTCTTGAGGGCTGCGGCGATCTCGTCGTCGCTGTGCGCTGCACCGCAGGCGGGGCAGGGGGGAGTCTCAGTGGACACGTTCGACCTCCTTCTCGATCTCGGCGTAGAAACCGGTCCCGACGCTTCCGCCGCGGAACTTCCGGTGTGCGAGTATCCACTCCTGTTGACCCTTGTTGGTCTTTATCCCTTCAATACAGAGTTCTCCAAGGGCCCGTTCCATCCTGATAATTGCCCGCTCGCGGCTGGGAGCGTGGACTATCAGCTTGGCCACCATCGAGTCGTAGTGGGGTGGGACGACGCAGCCCTGATACAGGAAGGAGTCCCAGCGTATGCCGGGGCCGCCGGGGAGGTCCAGGCGGGTGACGGTGCCCGGGGTAAGGGCGTTGATGCGGCACTCCATGGACCAGCCGTTTATGGGGAGGACCCCGCCGGGGATTTCCATGCGGCCCTCGGTCGTCGCGAGGATCTGCTGGCGGATGATGTCGACGCCGGTGACATACTCGCTAACCGGGTGTTCGACCTGGACGCGGGCGTTGACCTCCATGAAGTAGAAGTCCTTGCCCGAGACGAGGAACTCGATGGTCCCCGCCCCGCAGTACTTGAGCTCGCTGAACATCTTGGTCGCGCCGGCTGCCATGTGCTCCCTCATGCTGTCGTCGACGGCGGGGGAGGGGCTCTCCTCGATGAGTTTCTGGTGCTTCTTCTGGACCGAACAGTCCCTCTCGCCCAAAATGGAGACATTGCCCTTGCCGTCGGCCAGGATTTGCAGCTCGACGTGGCGGGGGTCCTCGATGTACTTCTCGATAAAGACAGTCCCGTCGGCAAAGTTGGCCTCGGCCTCGCGGCTGGCGATGGCGAGGTTCTCTTCGAGTTCCTCGCTCTTCCAGACTATGCGCATGCCCTTGCCGCCGCCGCCTGAAGCGGCCTTGATGATGACGGGGTAGCCGAGTTTTTCGGCGACCGGGATGGCCTCTTTTGCGTTGCTCACCGCTCCGTCGGTACCGGGGGTGATGGGCAGACCGAACTTCTTGGCGGTCTCGCGGGCGACGACCTTGTCGCCCAGGGCGTCGATGACATCGGCATCGGGGCCGATGAAGATGAGGCCCTCTTTACGCACGGCGCGCGCGAAGTCGGCGTTCTCCGACAGGAAGCCGACGCCGGGGTGGATGGCCTCGCAGCTGGTCTTGAGGGCCGCCATGATGAGGTTCTCGCGCACGAGGTAGCTCTTGGCGCTCGCCGGCGGGCCGATGCACACGGCCTTGTCGGCCAGTTTGACGTGGAGGTTGTCCGCGTCGGCGGTGGAGTAGACGGCCACCGCCTCTATGCCCATCTCGTGACAGGCCCGTATGATGCGGACAGCTATCTCCCCGCGGTTTGCTACTAACAGACGTTTGATCACTCGAAATCTCCTCGTTCCTGGTGATACCGGGCGGCCGCGGGAAGAACCGCGTTGCAGCGGCAGTCCCCGGGCGGCAGCGGGATCAGATGCGGCGTACCTCGAAGAGAGTCTGGCCGTATTCGACGAGGTCACCGTTGTTGGCCGCGACAGCGAGAATTTCGCAGTCGAACTCGGCTTCAAGGTGGTTCATCATCTTCATGGCCTCGAGGATGCAGAGGGTATCGCCGGCCTTGACCTTCGTCCCCACTTCCACAAAGGCCGGGGTATCCGGGCCGGAGGCGCGGTAGAAGGTGCCAACAATGGGGCTCGTGATGGCCTCGCCGCCACTCGCCGCAGCGCTCGCGTCGGGTTTGCCATGTATAGCCAAGTGAACGGCCGGGCTTGCGCCGACGGCCGGGCTCGCGCTTGCGGCCGTGCCGGCACCGGGCGCCGGTGCTGCCTGGCCGGCTGCGGAAACGCCCTTGCGCAGGACGAGATTGATGGTGCCGTCATTGAGCTCGAGCTCGCTCATGTCGCTGTTGCCGAATTTTTCGACAAGGGAAAGCAGGGTCTTGTCATCCATAGCGGTATCTCCTTGGGTATCGCGTCAGCCGGCAATCCCTGCCGGGTTCACATCTGCGTCGTAATCCACGCCTTCGACATCAAAGCCGTGGGCCTCCATGAAGTCGTGCTTGAAGCCCTCCACATCGGCGAGCTGGAAGAGGGTCTCTTCGGTAATTCTGTCCATACGCTCTTTGGTCTCTTTCTGGACGTCGTCGCGCATCTCCCAGTCATCTATTCTGATGCGGCGGGCCTCGTCAACGGGGACGGCCGCGTTGTCGCTGGCTGCATTGCCCGCCGGGGCCCCGTAGAGGCGGTCACGGTACAGGCGCACGATCTGCTCGACGCAGCCCTCGTGGAGCCCTTTTTCTTTCATGACCTTGAACAGGCTCGAAATGTAGAGGGGAATGATGGGGATGACGGCGCTCGCGCGGGTCACCAGGGCCTTGTTGACCGATACCCAGGCGGCCCCGCCCTTTGTGGCGAGCTTTGCGTTGATGGCATTGGCGGCGCGCTCGAGGTCTTCCTTGGCGCGGCCGATGGTACCGTTCTTGTAGATGGCCCAGGAGAGTTCCGGGCCGATGTAGGTGTAGGCGACGGTGCGCGCGTCATCGGCGAGGACGCCGGCGGCGCCGAGGGCTTCGAGCCAGAGTTCCCAGTCCTCGCCCCCCATCACCTTGACCGTATTGGCAATTTCTTCGTCATTGGCGGGTTCGGCGCTCACCGTCGAGAGCTTCCCGGTGAGCATGTCCATGGTCTGCCCGGTGTAGGGTGCGCCGATGGGCTTTATCACCGATCGGTACATGACCCCGTCTTTGGGGTCGGTGCGCACCGGGGAGGCGATCGAGTAGACGACGAGGTCCACCTTGGCGGGGATGCCGGCTTCGGCAGCAGCGGCCTTGATGGCCTCGATGCTCTGTGCCTTGATTTCGTTGGAGAAGGCGTCGCCGTCGAGGGTCCTCGAGACGAGGCCGGCTTTCTTCGCCTCCAAATCGAAGGCGAGGTTGTCGTAGAAGCCGGGGGTGCCGGGCTTCTTCTCGCTACCGGCCTTTTCGAAAGAGACGCCCACAGTGGCCGATCCGTAGCCGAAGGCCGCGGCGATGCGGCTCGAGAGCCCGTAGCCGGTGGAGCAGCCCACCACGAGGACGAGCTTGGGGGCCTTGTTGCTCGGGCCAATCTCTTTCTTTACCAAAGCGATCTGGTTCCGCACCATTTGTGCGCAGCCCTCGGGGTGGCTGTTGAGGCAGATATTGTTTCGGATCATCGGTTTGATGGTCATTGTATTCCTCCTTGAGTACTGAACATCGAAGGGCAGGCAAACCGCTGCCCTTCGACGGGAAAACGTTGGAATCCCTTAAACCGGGGCTTCCCCGACAAGGCACATCCACTCGGCTTCGGCGGCGAGTTCATCGCCCACATACGCCTTGCCGGCCTGCTTGATCATCTTTGGAGAAGCACGCAGGGTTTCGATCTCGAGGCGGACTTCGTCGTTGGGGCGCACCTGGCGGCGAAACTTGACCTTGTCCACTGTCGCAAGGAAGAAGAGGGCCTTGTCGCCCAGCTTCCCGCTCTTTACGAGTCCCGCACCGCCGGCCTGCGCCATGGTCTCCACGAGGATGACGCCGGGAACCACCGGATACTGGGGGAAGTGGCCGGCAAAGAAGAACTCCTTGTCGGTAAAGACGTGGCGGGCGACAATCTTCGTATCGCTCACCTCGTCGAGGACATCCACAAAGAGGAAGGGGCTGCGGTGGGGCAGGAGCTTCTCGATTTCGTTCATCAGTATCTCCTTACTGGTACTTTTTGAAGACGACGACGCCGTTGTGGCCGCCGAAGCCCAGGGAACCCGATGCTGCCACATTGATGGTGCCATACTGGACCGTGTTGGGTACGTAGTCGAGGTCGCAGTCGGGGTCGGGGTTCTCGAGGTTTATGGTGGGGGGGAAGAAACCCTCATTGATGGCGAGGATGGAGGCGACCGCCTCGATGGCCCCGGCACCGGCAATGCAGTGGCCGGTCATGCCCTTGGTCGAGGAAACCTTCATCTTGTACGCATGGTCGCCGAATGCGGTCTTGATCATCTTGGTCTCGGTGGGGTCGTTGATCTCGGTCGAGGTGCCGTGGGCGTTGTAGTACTGGACCTCTTCGGGCTTTACGCCGGCGTCCTCGAGGGCCATGGTGATGGCACGGGCCCCGCCGTCTCCACTGGGATCCGGCGCGGTTATGTGGTAGGCATCGGCACTTACGCCGTAGCCGGCGAACTCTGCCAAAATGGTTGCGCCGCGGGCCTTGGCGTGTTCTTCGGTCTCGAGGACGAGCATGGCGGCACCCTCGCCCATGACAAAGCCGTCGCGGTCCTTGTCGAAGGGACGGCTGGCCTTTTCGGGGCAGTCGTTGTACTTGCTCGAGAGGGCCTTGATCATCTGGAAGCCGGCAATGGCGAAGGGGGTGATGGCGGCCTCGGTGCCGCCGGCGATGGCTACATCGCAGCGACCGGCGCGCAGGAGGTCGAGGGCCTGACCAAGGGCGTCGGTCCCCGAGGCGCAGGCGGTAACCTGGGTAAGCGCCGGGCCCTTGGTCCCGAAGACCATGGAGATGTTTCCGGCAGCTTCATTGTTGATGAGCATGGGGACGGTGAGCGGCGGCAGGCGGCGCGGCCCGGCGGTCAAGAGCTTGCGGAAGCCCTCATCGACAATCTCCCATCCGCCGATACCGTTACCCACGATAGTGGCGGTGCGTTCCGGCTTGCTGGAGACGACAAGCTTTGAAGGGTCCTCCTCGCTGGGGGCGAGGAGCTTTGCCTGTTCAAGAGCCTGTTTTGAGGCGGCCACCGCGAACTGGGTAAAGCGGGCCATCTTGCGCGCATCCTTCTTTTCCATCCAAGTCGATGCCTGGAAGTCCTTGACCGTCGCGCAGACTTTGACGTCAAAATCGCTGGTGTCAAACTGATCGATATTGCACACGCCGCAGGTCCCCGCCTTGAGGGCGGCAGAAAACTCTTCGACACTCTTTCCGATAGGGCTGATAACGCCCATGCCGGTTACGACTATTCGCTTCTTCATATTCATAAGCTCCTGATTAGATGAAGAGTCCGCCGTCTACGGGCAGGACCTGGCCGGTGATGTAGGTGGACATGTCGCTTGCGAGGAAGAGGGCCGCATTCGCGATGTCTTCCCCCGTGCCCATCCTTTTGAGGGGAATGCTCGCGACGTAGTTTTCGCGAGCCGCCTCGGGGATCTTGTCGGTCATGTCGGTGGCGATGAAGCCCGGGGCGATGGCGTTGACGCGCACCCCGCGGCTGGCCACTTCCTGGGCGAGGCTCTTCGTTACACCGATAAGCCCCGCCTTGCTTGCGGCATAGTTGGCCTGGCCGCCGTTGCCGTGGATGCCGATAACGCTCGACATGTTGATGATCGAGCCCGATTTGCGGCGGATCATCTCGCGGGCGACGGCGCGCGCAATGATGAAGCCGGCGGTAAGGTTGACATCGATGACCTTGCGGAAGTCTTCGAGGCTCATGCGGAAGGAGAGCCCGTCCTTGGTTATGCCGGCGTTGTTGACCAGTACGTCGAAGCCGCCGGATTCCTTCCAGGCGCCCTCGACCATGGCCTCGACCTTTTCAAGGTCGCCCAGGTCGGCGCTTATCCAGTGGAGCTTGCCCCCGCTGGCCGCGATGCGCTCTGCGAGGTCGGCGGGCTCTTTGGTCCCGACGCCCCAGACCTCTGCGCCCTCGGCGAGGAAGCGGTCTGCGATGGCCCGGCCGATGCCGCGGCTTGCGCCCGTAACAAGGGCTTTGCGGTTTTCAAGAAGCATGGTTTCCTCCAGTGAGTGCGTCGATATCGGCGCAGGTCCCCGCCGCCTGACAGGGGATCGAGGGGTTTGCGTCCTTCCAGAGTCCCTGGAGGACCTTTCCCGGCCCCACTTCGAGGGCCAGGGCGGCGTCTGTGCCCATCAAGGTGGCGATTGCCGCTTCTTCATCGGTCCATCGGACGCCTTCTGTAATTTGGCGCAGGGCGAATTGTTTCGCCTCGGCACCCGTCTGTATCTGTTTTCCGCTTACATTCGAGAAGAGGGGAATCGAAGGATTATCAAAGCTGATAGTTTCCAGAGCCGCTTGGAACATTTCTGCGGCAGCGGCAATAAGGGGGGAGTGGAAGGGGCCGGCTACCTTGAGGCGGATAACCCGCTTGGCCCCGGCTTCCTTGAAGCGCCCTTCACAGGCGGCGAGGGCCTTTCCGGTCCCGGAGACAACGACCTGACCCGCCGCATTGAGGTTTGCCGCATACAGGTCCTCAAGGCCCTCTTCTTTCCAGCGGGCGATGAGCTCTTCGACGCGTGCCGGAGCAAGGCCCAGTACGGCTGCCATGCCGGGGGCCTCGCCGTCGCCGCTCTGTGCGAGGGCATCGGCCGCGTCCTGCATGGCCCGGCCGCGGGCAGCGACGAGCTTCATGCAGTCTTCAAAACTGATGACCCGGGCAGTGCAAAGGGCGGCATATTCGCCCAAGCTGTGGCCGGCACAGGCCGCCGGAACAAAGCCGCGCTCTTCGAGAAGGGCTGCCGCCGCAAGATTTGCGAGGGTAATGGCCGGCTGGGCCACATCCGTGCGCTTGAGGGTCTCGGCATCGGCATTCGTCAGGAGATCGACGTAATTGGTGCCGGTAACGGCCTGGGCGCGCTCGAAGAGCGTCCGTACCGCGGGGCTCGCCGCGTGGAGGTCCATCGCCATCCCGGGGGCCTGGGAGCCCTGGCCGGGGAAGAGGAATATCAGTTTTTCTACCATACGAAGAGGTTCCCCGCGTAGGTAAGGCCCGCCCCGAAGCCGACGGTAAGGACCAAATCGCCCTTCTTGAGCTTGCCGGCCCGGACGACCTCGTCAAGGGCGATGGGGATGGATGCGGCCGAGGTGTTCGCGTATTCCTCGATGTTGAGGTAGAACTTTTCTTCGGGAATACCAAGGCGCTTGGCGGCCGCCTGTACGATGCGGGCGTTGGCCTGGTGGGGGATTATGAGGGCGAGGTCTTCAAACCCGACGCCCTCTTCTTCGAGGAGTTGTTTGATGGTGTCGGTCACGGCGCGGACGGCGAAGTTGTAGACGGCGCGTCCATTCATCTCCAGGTGGGGCGGGGTGTCGATTACCTCCCCTTTTTTGAAGGGCTTGCGCGAGCCTCCCCGTTCCATTTTGAGGTGGTCTGCGCCGTTGCCCTCGGCGCCCAAAATGGAGCGCAGGAGTCCCCGTTTGCCGGGGCCTTCGCTCGGGGCATCTGTCTTTTCGAGGATGACCGCGCCGGCCCCGTCGCCAAAGAGGACGCAGGTGCCGCGGTCTTCCCAGTTGGTAATGCGGGAGAGAATTTCCGCCCCCAGGACGAGGGCCCGTTTGCGGCCCTTGCCCATGGTAAGGATGCCTGCGGCGGTCTCCATGGCGTAGACAAAACCGGTACAGCCGGCGGCGACGTCAACTGCCCCCGCGCGCTGGGCGCCAAGCCGGTCCTGGACGATGCAGGCCGTCGAGGGGAAGCCGTTGAAGTCCGGGGTGGCCGTCCCGATGATGATGACGTCGAGGCTCATGGCGGCTTCTTCAATGGAAGCGGCATGGCCGCTTTCGACGAGGGCCTCCAGGGCGCGCATTGAGGCTTCATACGAGAGGTCACTCGTCGCGGTATCGTCATCGGCCAAGTGGCGAGAGCCGATGCCGGTGTGTGAGCGAATCCATTCGTCGGAGGTATCTATTCGGGTGGCGAGGTCGTCGTTTGTAACCCGGTTGGCCGGAACGGCCCGCCCGGTGGCAATTATTTCTATGGCCATGGCGTTTCCTTTATGACAAAGTGTATCAAAAGTGTCATACTGACGCCCAAGAATACCATTTGACGCCAAAAAGTCAATACGGCTGGACACTGGCAAAACCCGCTGTGGCCCGAAGCGCTTCCATAAGCTCTGGCCAAAACCAGTTCGCCGGACTGGCATACCGGAAAAAATGGCGCTGTCATTTGAGACTCTTTCAAAACGCGGTGAGTTTTGAAAGAGTACCCATGAATGAATAGTGGCGAATAAAGCACATATCTTTATATAGTATAACTATGTGCTTTGTTCGCTTAAGGGGAAATTCAAAAATAACCGATTGTTGAAATATCCCCATTTGCCTTGTGGATCGGTCTTTGGTATTCTATATTAAAGAAACGCCAATATAGTGAGGCAATTTCAAAAATGAACGATTTTTGAAATTGCCTCCAGCGAATGTCATATTTTTACGAGGAGTAGCCAATGAGTGCAGAGTTGCATTTGACCGCTGAAAATTTTGATGAAGAAGTAATCAAATCCGATGTCCCGGTTCTCGTGGACTTCTATGCTGATTGGTGCATGCCCTGCAAGATGTTGGCGCCCCTCGTGGTCCAGCTGGCCGATGATTTCGAAGGCCGGGTCAAGGTTGGCAAACTCAATGTCGATGATGCCCCCGCCATCGCCGAAAAATACAACGTCATATCCATTCCTACCATTATGGTATTCAAGGATGGCGAGCTTGTTCGGCAAAAGGTAGGGGCCCTTCCCAAGGGAGAGCTCGAAAAGCTTGTGACAGACCTCTAAATTGGGGAAGAAAATTTTTTTTCTTGAAACCGGCTTGTTGCCGGGACAAGAGCTATCTCTGATAGTTTCCGGCCCCGCAGACCTAGCGTTTGCGGGGCCTTTTTTATGGATTGTAACGGCTGTTGCTGTTTGGCAATCCGGGGCTCGTTCCGCTGGTATCGCAGACATACCAATCGGATGCGCTGTCGCTGTCCTCGCGGCTTTCGTCGCGATTGATGGTCCTGGTGAGTGTTGCTCCATTTGATGAAGCCGCGTCTTGCGGCATGATCGTGCCCTCTTGGGCCTTCCATGCGCCATTTGCCCCAAGCCAGTGGGTCCCTTCTTCGAGATCCGGCTGTTTCCATTCCTCCCCGACATAGTCGCAGACGAGGAGTGCATCCAGGATGCCCCCGTCCTGATCGACGATGGCCATGAAGTCGTTCTTCCGGGTGAGCTTGGTCGTTCCTTCAACCCAAAAATCGCGTGCTGTATCACAGGCGTCCCGGCCGGGGCTTTCATCGAGGGCACCAATTTCCTGTATCCATCCAGCCTCCATGCTGCGAAGGTGGACGACGATGTACTCGCCGCTTTGGACTTCGCAGGGCGGAAAGGTGAAAAGCGGGGTATTGATGCCCGAGCTCGTATTGTGAATGGCGACTCCTCCAAGATTGCCGTCGCAGAGGGCTTTTATTTCCAGAAATTCGGCCCTGGGCTTGGAGTACTCCGTGCGCAGCTCCGTGATAAGGAGGTCGGGTATGCGTTCGTTGCGGCCGCACACGGAGCTGACGACCGACAGGCTGTTACCATGGCGATCTGTTGCTTCCATACCAATCGTGTAGCGCACTCCGGCTTCCAACGGGGAGGAGAAGACTATCAGTATTGATTCTTCGTCTTCATTTTCCGTGAGCGCTTCGCCCAGGTCCGGCTCGCTGTATATGGAATCGACGCTGACTTCTTTTGAAAAACAGGCTTCGACGCGTCGGGCATCCAGGGCTTGAAGGTTTTCAAAGGAAGGGGGGATGGACACGGTTGTCCAGATTTCTTCGATGGGGGCTTCCGGAAGACAGGCACAGGCGGTGCTTGCCGCAGCAATGGCCAAGGCTAGGCGCCGGGGCTGATTTTTGGAGGGACGTGTGTTCAAGATGATCGCTCCTTTTGCGTACAACGTGCCGGGGCGTCGTCGTCGCAGTTCTTCGGTGTGTAAAACCGGTACGGAGCGGGATAGGGGAAAAAACGCCGTTTTGGATAAAAACGGCGGTATTTTTCGGGTTTAGAGGCGGAGGGTTTCTACCATGTAGCGGATAGCGGGGCCATTGGCCGTTTCATGCCATTGCTCGATGACGAAAATGAGGGCATTTCCCTGTGGCGCAGCCATGACTTGACGGATGCGGTAGGCACTGATCCCCGCGCGCTTGAGATCCGGGGTGCCGACACTGTATCGCGTTTCTTTTCCATTTTTGTCGAAACGGACAAAATCTATGAAGAAGGAGGAGCGGCAATTGGGGCCCTTGCCCTCGAGCCAGGGAATGAGGCGGGCGCTGTAGCGTGAGCCATCGTCGAAATCGCGGAACTCTATGTAGGATTCGTGTGTATTGCGGGCATTCTCGTCTTCTATGGCCAGGTAGAGGAGCTGCCCTTGATGGGTGTGGTCGATTCGGTTCTTTTTGGCAAGCGCGGTATTCTCTGCGATGAGGCTCTGCAAAGCGCCTGAGCCATCTTGCCCGGCGACGATGGCCACATCGCTCTTCCAGATCTTTTTACCACCGGATACCCAGTTGTTTTTGATGACATCGACAACATAGAGCTCTGCCCAGGGGGTGAGGCTGTTGGATTGAATTCCGTACTGGCCGAACATGTAGCGGCTGCCATCGGGGGAAAACCCGAGGTCTGCGAAGACTGCGCTGTCGCCGGCCCACAGGGGAAAACTGGCCAGGACAAGGGCTAAACACAGGGCATATCGTTTGGGCATATGGCTCCTCCCCTGTCATTATCGGCAGCTAATTCATTGGCTTGAGGGGACCTCGAAAAACAAGGCTGATTTTTGGAGGCTCCCTCGAGTGTTTCGCTGCTTCTTGTAGCTTGTGTTTTCGTAGAGTATGATGCTTTCATGACAGTCACGGCACGCAACCGGGTAATAGTTTTATTGTTCGCCATCACCATACCCCTGATGGTTCTCCTGGCCCTGAGGGGAACTGCCATCCTGGCCGGGTTGGAGGCCTTTTCTACATCCGGGGTCATTCGCTCGCGTGGCCTTTTTCAACTTTTCGGGGGATTTTTCTTTTCCCGCTCGGCTCTCGCTGTTTTACTGTCTGTCTTGTTCTTTCTTCTTTATTCTGCCATCGCTCAAATAAACTTGTACTGGCATTTTGAAAAGACCCCGGTCCCGGAGGTCTTCTACCTGTCACTGTTTTTGGGCTCTCTTGCTCCCGAGGCTTTGCGCGGAATCTTTCTGGCTTCTTTTTCCCAGCCTCTGTCCATGGCGTGGGCACTCGTCCTGGGGCGGGTGTTGATTTTTTCCCGCATGTTCGGCCTTTTTTCATTCCTGGCGGCGAGTCTTGTCGCCTGTAACCAGGATTTTCGCAAGCATGGGCGCAGCAGTTTTGCCATCGTGGGGGTGTCGCTCTTGCTCTCTTCGGGGTTCCCGCTCGATACACTGTCCTGGTTGTCAAATGCAAGCCCGATGCCTCTGTTTGGAGACATCCTCTTTATTATAGAAGTTGCCATTTCCCTCCTCTCTTGTTTGAGTTTTCTCGCGGCGTCGTTTATCCGGGAGGCGCCGGAATTGCGTTCACTTTCGCTTATGGCACTAATGATTGTCTTGGGTCGTGATGCCCTGATGAATGGAGATAGTTATCTTTCTTTTGGCTTTGGAGCCCTGTTACTCGCTGTCGGATTTCTATATATGGTGCGACGGATACACCGCTATTACTTGTGGATTTGAAAACGGCTGCTTGTTTTAGTTGAGGCCGAACAGGGCGAGCAGTTCTATGACAAAACCTGCGGTGACGGGTAAAATAAGGTTGTCGTAGTCCTTGAGCGGGAGGGCCTCCACAAAGGTGGCGGCAGCGGCGACCACGAGGGCGACTGGCAGGGAAAAGTCCAGTAAACAGACGACAACAAGAACTATGGAAAAACAAGCGAGGGAGCCTTCAATACTCTTGCCGTTTAGAAAGGCGGGACGAAGCCGTCCCAAGTGTCGACCCACGAGGCTGGCCAGGCCGTCTCCGAAAGCGAGGGTGTAAATAGCCACCGAAGCGGCGGGATCCGGGTAAAAGACGAGGGCCAGAAGGGCTCCCAAGCCCAAGGTTACCGGCCCCAGGACAAAATGTCCCTGATCCCGTTCGCGCGAGGCTCTTTCGGTTATGCCGGAAATGAATGGTATATGGTAGCCATTGAGGCGCAAGGTTTCGCAGAGCGTGTAGAAGGCAATCCCGTAGACGAGAAGCAAAGCCGTCAAGGAGCGGTCCTGTTTGGCCAGAATCGGTACCAGCGCTATGAGAAAGTGAATCCCCTTGCGCAGGAATTCAGTCTGCAGGCTGGTTGCCTTTGGACGGGAAATGGGGGACGTAAGGGCGTACGGTCTTGTCATTGTTTTCTCGATCATGGCTTTTGTTTAGCAAAAACCGTGCCTTAATTGATTGCTGTGAATAAATGTTTTTAACTTATTTTATTATAATGAAATATTAAAAATCCTTGCCGGTGGAAGGGGGCTGTTTATTGGTATGTGTGCATTTTTTCATACAGTTCAAATGGTAAATGTACTACCCTGTGTTGTATTGACAGACTTTGCGGCCAATGGTAGTGTTTTGTTGAAATTACAGGGGCGATTAACTCAGCGGGAGAGTGCGCGCCAAGCGCCTTTGCTGCCATTATGCTTCTTTTTGGGCGATTAACTCAGCGGGAGAGTGCTACCTTCACACGGTAGAAGTCACTGGTTCAATCCCAGTATCGCCCAAAAAGAAGCATTTTTTATACCGGTGCTTGGCGTACCTTCACACGGTAGAACCCCGGCTGTGCCGGGGCACCCCAGCTTTGCTGGGTCACCCCAGCTTTGCTGGGTCAGTCACTGGTTCAATCCCGGTATCGCCCGGTAATAAAAGGCCCTCCAAAAACTCAAAGAGTTTTTGGAGGGCCTTTCTGCACTTGGAGAATCAGCTTTTTCGGGCAATCCAGGGAATGATCGCGCTCACCTTCCGTTTATACTCCCTGTAGGCCGGGTACTTTGAAGTACTGATGCTCTCGGTGAAAATCGTGGAACCCACGAAAAGAATCGAGAGGAGAAGCGGCCCGACAATCCCGCTCGATGCCGCGCCTGCCCCCGGCAAGAGCGGGGCGCCAGCCCCATACGCCATGAGCCAGAGTGCCCACCAAAAGCCCAGTTCACCGAAGTAATTCGGGTGGCGGGATACCGCAAAGAGCCCGCGGGACAAGAAGCCCCGTTCGATATCATCGGCCAGCGGGCCCTCGAAACGGGTGCCTTCCCGGTGACGCCGCTTGGCCTCCTGAAAAATCCACTGTTGGCGATCCGCGAGGCCCTCTATCAGTATGAATACCCCGGCGAGAACGGCGCAGAGTGCCCAGGTGATGCTCAGCGAATACGACTGGGGGGCAAGGGCCATGGCACGAACCGGAAGGGTGAAGAGCACGAAGAGTGATACTTGGAAGCCCGAAATGAACAGAAGGTTGAACAGCTGCCAGAGGACCGGGTGGCGGATGCGCTCGCGCAGGATGCTCCAGCGGTAGTCTTCCGCGCCGGAATAGCCGCCCTTGAGGGCGAAGTTTGCCGTCAAACGGATAGCCCAGATGCTCACCAGTATGCTTGCAAATACGGCCTGGATCGCAAAGCCGCCCCGCCAGGCATAAAACCATACAAAGGCTGCCGGCAGGGTGCTCCAGAGGCGGTCCACCCAGGAGTAATCGCCGGTAACCATCCCCGAAAGAAAGGAACAGAGGGCGAAGCCCGCCGCCCACAGGGAGACGACGAGGAGGGGGTCTGCCGTGGCAAGCCAGGCGGGGAGGGCGGGAATGCCCCCCGCGAAGGGGACCATCATGGCAGCGGTAAGGGAAAAAGCGGCAAGTAGGAAGAAAATGAACTGCTTCATGGGAACGATTATATCAGGCTGATGGAGAAATCCGCAAGAAAGCGGGATGCTGCCGGTATGCAGCATCCCGTTTGGATTTACGGAAGCACGATGTCGTCGATGCGGTAGTCGCTCGTCACGGCCCGCTGCATCGCCTCGATGATGGGCCCGGCATGCGAAAATCGCTTGCCACTGTTGCGCACAAAGAGGCCGAAGTTTTCCTTGCCCGAACCCCTGGCCCCGTTGTCCCAGTACACCGGAACGAGGCCGTTGTCATACGCGCTCTTGGTCACATACTCCATGTAATAGCGGCGGAAGTCCTCGTAGCCGGCCTGGTGGACGGCCCCGTACTCGCCGATGTACACCGGGATGCCCACATCGATGTAGCGGGTCTTGAGGCGGCGGAAGAGGCTGTCAAAGTGGGCTTCCTGCCCGTGGTTGAGGGTGTTCTTTGCCGTCTTTCCCCACTCGGGGACCTTGGCGAAAATGGCGTAGTCCGACGGATCATAACAGTGAACGCTTACCAAGAGGCGGTCCTGCGCGCTGTCTTCGGGAATGACCATGTGTTCCATGGTGAGTTCGGGATTGGTCACGTAGCCCACTACGGTAAGGAAGCGGCGTTCGTTGTTGCCGCCGGTGGCGCGAACCGTTTCGACGAACACCTCGTTCCACTCGTTGAGGATATCATACTGCAGGCCCCCGTCCTTGCGGTTGCCGCCCCAGCCCCATCCGCCGTCGTGGATTTCGTTGAATCCTTCGAAAACCAGATACTCGCCGTGGTTGCGGAAGTAGGTGGCGATCTGCGACCAGATGGCCCGAATCATCTCCAGAACCTTTTCCTGCTCTTCCTCGCTGTGCGAGGCCTTGACGATATTGAGCCAGTGGTGCGAATCGGCGCCGTCGTGGTGAATGTTGATGATTACTTTCAAGCCGGCATCATGCGCGAACCCGGTCAATTCGGCCAGGCGTGCGAGCCAGGCTTCGCGAATGCGGTAGCCCTCTTCACGGGATCCGAACTGCCCCAGCCAGGTAACGGGGATGCGGACGATGCCGAAGCCTTCTGCCTTGAGGGCTTTGAAGAGCTCCGCTGTGGCTTTGGGATTGCCCCAGGCGGTTTCGCCGGATACGCCGTTGTTCCAGGCGTCCATGGCGTTCCCCAGATTCCACCCCAGCTTGGTCGACTGCAGGAAGCTCAAACCGTCGATATCGCTCATGGCTTCGGCCTTCGGGAGCGCTGTTTCCACCGTCGCCGGGCTGTAGCTGCCCGTGTCTGTGATGGCCGCTTTTTGCGCTGTTGCCCCGGCCGCCGCCGAATCCTTTCGGGATTCGCCCGATTGGCAGGCAGAGAGTATTCCGGCCAGCACCAAGAGGGTGATGAGGCGGATTGTATGTGACGCGGGCCGTCCCGTGTTTTTGATGCAGGCTCTGTGGTCTTTCATGCTTCCTCCGGTATCAGGGAAATGTACTATGGTTGCTTTTTATTGTCGCACGTAAACGATTGCCAGACAAGTGCGGCCGCAGCTCCCGGGGACTGCCTCGGCTTGATGAAGGCCCCTTGGCGTGCTAGGGTCATGGCGGAGACTGATAAATGAACCTCAACGATTTGGCGAAAATACTCGATGCCCGCTTCCTCTGCGGTGAGGATCAGGCCGATACCGAAGTCATCGCCGCCTGCAGCGCAGACCTCATGAGCGACGTCATGGCCTTCGTGAAGGACCGGGTGGTTCTGCTCACCGGCCTGGTAAACGCCCAGGTCATCCGGACGGCCGACCTCATGGACATAAAGGTGATTGTCTTTGTGCGGGGCAAGCAACCCTCCGCCGATCTGCTCGACATGGCCCGCGACGCGGGAATCGCCCTCCTCGCGACGCGGCACACCCTCTTCATGGCCTCCGGTCTGCTGTACGAGGCGGGCCTGCGCCGGGGCGGCAACCGCAAGATATGAGCCCGATTCCGTCCGGCCCCGCTTTTGTGCCAAAAGGGCAGGGGATGGATACGGCTGATACTCCCGCCCGGCAAAAAGTCCTTTTGCGTCAACGCATGAAGGAGGCCCTCGCCGGGCTGTCTACGGCCGACATCGCTGCGGAATCTTTGCGCGCCCTTGAGCAGGTCCCCGAAAGCCGGTACTGGCAAAGGGCGCGCAGCATACTGTCCTATGTGCCCTTCCCGCGCGGGGAGTTCGATACCGGCCCCCTCAACCGGGCCGCTTTCGATGGGGGGAAGCGCCTCCTCTTGCCCCGCACGCGGGGATCCGCTATCAGCATGATTCCCCTTCCTTCCCATAGAGACTGGCGCACGGGGCTGGTAGCTTCCCCCTTCAAGGGCCTGCTGGAACCCCCGGAAGACTGGCCCGCCTGCCCGCCGGAGGGTGTTGAGGGGCCCCTCCTCGTTCTGGTGCCTGGCCTCGCCTTCGACCGCCACGGGCGGCGCCTGGGCCGGGGCCTGGGCTGTTACGACCGGCTTTTAACCCGGCTACGGCACGAGGCTGGTATCGAGGGGGGCCTGTGCGCCCTGGGGATGGCTCTAGAAATTCAGCTTGTCGACGAGATACCGGTGGATGCGTACGATGTTGGCCTTGACGCCCTCTATTGCGGGGGCAGTATATTGAAAGCGGATTGCTCCAATCCTTCGCCTGGATTTTAGCGGTCTTTCATTATTACGTTTACATCCCGAGGAGGAATCCCATGGCCCTGATAAAGACAGCCCTTGAACTCGCCCTTGAACGGACCCGCGATGTAGCGGGCGACCCCTCGCTTCTCGCTGCACACGAGGCCCGCCAGCGGGGCAAGAAGCTGGCCGGTGTTTTCTTGGATGGGGTCGATTCCATTGATGAAGAATCCCATCCCTCCGATCCCGCTGCGCGGCTTGAGGCCTTTGCAAGGGAGTTCTCTACGCTGGGGGGCGGCGACAGCGCTTCGGCAGCCCTGCGCGAGGGGGCTCTGGATGTACTCGTCTCCCAGATAAAACTCCCCGAGCTCCCCGCCGACCTCGACCGTCTGGCGCTGGTGGGTCAGGGGCTTTCGGTCTTGCTCGCTTCAAAGCGGTATGACGAGCTCTTTGGCCAGCTCAAGGCGGCCCTTGGCCGCTACCTTGACGAGGTGTCGCAGTACGAAGAGCTTATCCGCCAGCAGTACGCGCCCAAGCTTCGCCAAAAAGAGGAGGAGCTTGCCCGGCGCACTGGCAGGGCCATCAGCCTTGACCCCATGCAGGACCCCGAATTCGTCCAGTTCCGTTCGCAGAACATGCAGGCCCTGCGCGAGCGCTACGAGGCCGCGGTGGAACAGCTGCGCGAAGAGGCCCGGACTGCAAACGGGCCCACTTGAGGGCCCACAAGCGGGCCCGCAAGCGGGGCCCGCAAGCGGGGCCCTCAAGTGGGGCCGTCAATCCCTGAAGCGCAGGTTGATCTGCAGGATTTCCCCGTAGCTGTCGTTGAAGGCCTTGACGACCATGGGGTCGAAGTGGCTCCCCGATAGCCGGTTGATCTCGTCGAGGGCCTCGTCGCTGGTCCAGCGGCGTTTGTAGGGGCGCTCCGAGCAGAGGGCGTCGTAGACATCCACAATGGCCACTATTCTTCCCACGAGGGGGATATCCTCGCCCGCGAGCCCCTGGGGATATCCGCTGCCGTTCCACTTTTCGTGGTGGGTCAGGGCGATGGTGCTGGCCATGCGCAGGAGCTCCGAGCTCTGGCCGCCCAGGAGCGAGGCCCCGATGGTCGTATGCGTCTTCATGACGGCCCACTCTTCCTCGTCCAAGGGGCCTTCCTTCAAGAGGATGCGGTCGGGGATGCCTATCTTTCCAATGTCGTGCATGGTTGAGGCGAAGTAGAGGGTGTCTGCCTCGCGCTGCCCCAGGTGCAGGCGGTCTGCCAGGCTCATCGAGTAGTACCCGATTCGCTTGATGTGGGTGCCGGTGTCGTTGTCGCGGTACTCGGCGGCGAGGGCCAGGCGAAAGACCACTTCCCGCTGTGTTTCGCGCAGGGCCCGGGTGCGCGCCTCGACCATCTGTTCAAGGTAGCCGCGGTAGCCCTGCAGTTCCAGCTGGGTTTTGATACGCGCCTTGAGGATGGGCACGCTGAAGGGCTTTCTGATGTAGTCCATGGCCCCGACATCGAGGCCCTTTTCCTCGTCTTGGGTGCGGCTCTGGCTCGTGAGGAAGATGACCGGGATCGCGCTGGTACGGGGGTCTTCCTTGAGCAGGCGGCAGGTTTCGTAGCCGTCGAGGCCGGCCATGGTGATATCGAGGAGTATGAGCTGGTACTTGGGCGGGGTGCGCGCCTTTTCGATGGCCGTCCGGCCGTTGTCGCAGCTGTCAATGTCGTAGTCCTCTTCCAGACACGACTTTACGAAGGCGCGATTGGTCGACGAGTCATCCACCACGAGGATGCGCGCGCGCGGTGTGGCAAGGGCTTCCGCCGCAGCCACTGCGCGCTGCACTGCGTGGGGACCTGCGCTATCCGCCCCCCCGTGGTCTTCTGTCCAGCCATCCCCCCCTGCCGTATCCTTCGATGCAGCAGAGTCCGTGGGCGCTTCGGGGCCTTCCTGCCCCTTTGGACTGTCTTGCGGCGCTCCTTCCCCCGCGCCGGCCTTCCCGCCACCCGATCGGGTCTTTTCCGCTTCATCCCTGTCTGCCGCTTGGTCTGGCTCCTCTCCCTCTTCGGTCAAAACCTGGCTGCCCACGAGTTCGTGGCGCAGTTCGCGGGCCTCCTGGAGGGTCTTGGCCATTGCCTGTGTAAGGGCTGCGAGAACTTGCGCATCGTCGGTACCGCTCTCGTGGGCGCTCGAAGCCAGGGCATACAATTCGTCGCCGCCGATGGCGCTGGCGCTCGTGCGCAGGGTGCGAAAGAAAAAGTCCCGCTCCTCGGGACTTCCCCTAAAGCCCTTTTCAAAGCGCTCCCGGTACGCAATATTGTCGCGTACGAAGTGTTCGAGTATCTCGGCGGCAAAGTCACCGTTGCCCCCAACGCGGGACAGGAGTATGGGAAGGTTGATGGCCGACTGGCTCGTTGCACCCTGGCGCGACGGAATGGCAGCGAGGGCCTCCTCGAGGGCAGTTCCGGAAAGGGGCCGGTGCAGGAATTGGCGCGCATTGCGCGTCCCCGGGTGCGAGGGGTTGTCGCCACAGACAAGGTAGGGCAGATCGCGGCAGTGGGGATCCCGCTGTGCGATTGCCCAGGCCTGCGGATCCCCGAGTATAATGGCTTGGTCGATGAGTATGTGGGTATACGAATCGCGGGCGAGGGCTTCGAGCATGTCGGGAATCGAAGTGCTCGCTTCCAGTCGGGCACAGGGTAGCGAGTCCAGCTCTGTCCGGTAGCGTTCGACGTCCTTGCCTTGCACCACGAAGAGGAGTTTCACACTTCCGAGTGCCGATGTGGTGCCATTTGCAGAACGTCTCATACCTGAAATACTGGTCGAAATGTTGCGTTTGTCAATACGCAAACGCTTGCGCATGGCATCGCTGGTGGATATACTGGTACTGATCGCAGATTGTTCCGGTATATGGATGCTTCCCGATCACACACAGAGGAGTACACAGTGGAAAGACTCACGTTTCCCGATGATTTTGTATGGGGCGCCGCAACCGCCAGTTATCAAGTGGAGGGGGCCGTCAACGAGGGGGGCCGGGGCGAGAGCATCTGGGACCGCTTTTGCCGCACCCCCGGCAAGGTCTTCGGGGGGCACACGGGCGACGTCGCCTGCGACCAGTACCACCGCTACGAAGAGGATGTCGGGCTCATGGACGAGCTGGGTCTCAACGCCTACCGCTTCTCGATCTCCTGGCCCCGCATACTTCCATCCGGCACCGGGGCGGTCAATCAAGAGGGCATCGAATACTATAAAAGGCTGATAGCTTCACTGCGCAAAAAGGGCATCCGTCCCCTGGTAACCCTGTACCATTGGGACCTCCCCCAGGTCCTGCAGGACGCGGGCGGCTGGGCCGCCCGCGAGACCGCGTATGCCTACCTCGAGTACGCCAAGGTCTGCTTCGAGGCCTTCGACGGCCTCGTTGACCAGTGGGTGACTTTCAACGAGCCCCTCTGTACGGCCATACTCGGCTACCTTATCGGGGTCCATGCCCCCGGTATCTGCGACCGGGAACAGGCCTACCGGGCCGTCCATCACCTCAACCTGGCCCACGGCCTTGCCTCAAAGGCCTTTCGCGAGGGCGGCTTCAAGGGCAGCCTGGGGATAGTCTGGAACCTGGGCACTCCGCGCCCCGCCCGCCGCCGCGCCGAGGACCGCGCCGCCGCAGACTTCATGACCGACGGCGAGAGCCGCCTCTACTGCGGCCCGGTTCTGGGCAAGGGCTACCCCGAATCATGGCTGGAAGCCCACGGCATCACCCTGCCGGTCGAGCCCGGCGACCTTGAAATCATCGCCTCCGGGGTGGATTTTATCGGCCTCAATTACTATACCGAGGGCGCGGTGCGCAGGGGTGAAACCCTCACCGAGCGGCGCTTCGAGCCCTCCTGGGAGCGCAAGACCGCCATGGGCTGGACCGTGGTCCCCCGCGGCCTCCTGCGCCAACTGCGCTGGATCGCCAAAGAGGCCCCCGGCATCCCCCTTTACGTGAGTGAGAACGGCTGTGCCGAACACGACGAGCTCGTTGTCGACGAACAGGGTAACAAGCGCGTCCACGACAGCCTGCGCATCGAGTACCTGCGCGATCACCTCGAAGCCTGTTCCTGCGCCATCGCGGAGGGCATCCCCCTCAAGGGCTACTTCGTCTGGTCCTTCATGGACAACTTCGAGTGGGCTTTTGGCTACGACAAGCGCTTCGGCATTCTGTACGTGGACTACGACAGCCTCGAGCGCGTGCGAAAGGACAGCTTTTTCTGGTACCGGGACTGCATATCCGGGGCGCTGGAATAGGGGAAAGTATCCGATTGCCGGGAAGCCGGCCCCGGGGGCGGACCCCCAGGGAAACTAACCCCCGAAGCGCGAGAGGAAGGCCTTTGTGCGCGCCTCCCGGGGGTGTTCCACCAGTTCCCGCGCCGGCCCTTCCTCGACAATGAGGCCCTCGTCCATGAAGATGATGCGGTCTGCCACGTCGCGGGCAAAGCTCATCTCGTGGGTAACGATGACCATGGTCATGTGCTCTTCTGCGAGTGCTCGCAGGACCTTGAGGACTTCCCCGGTGAGTTCGGGGTCGAGGGCGCTCGTGGGTTCGTCAAAAAAGAGGACCTCCGGGTCGAGGGCGAGGGCCCGGGCGATGGAGACGCGCTGCTGCTGCCCGCCGGAGAGCTCGCAGGGGTAGGCTGCGGCCTTGTCCGATAGCCCCAGTTTTGACAAAAGGCCATGGGTGCGTGCCTCTGCCTGGGCGCGGCTGCGCTTGAGGACTTCCGTCTGTGCGAGGCAGAGGTTCTCCATGACCGACAGGTGCGGGAAGAGGTTGAAGTTCTGGAATACCAGCCCGATGCGCAGGCAGAGTAAACGCAGGGTATCTTTGGGGGCGTAGACGCCGTCCTTGACCATCCAGTCGCGGTCGATGCGTATGCTCCCGGCGTCGAGGGATTCAAGGTGGGTGATACAGCGCAGGAGGGTACTCTTGCCCGAACCCGAGGGACCTATGACCGCGAGGACCTCGCCCTTGCGTACCTCGAAGGAGATGCCCTTGAGGACCTTGTTCGCACCAAACGCCTTCTCAAGTTCGCGCGTCGCTATCAGTATTGATCCCTTTTCTTCTGCCTTTTTCTCTGCTTCGATGCTCATGTCGGGTCCTCCGGGCTGACGGGCGCGTCAAAAATGGTACTTTTTGGCGGCCTCTAACGGTAGTAGTCGAGTTTCTTTTCCGCGCGGGCAAAGAGGCGGGCGACCACCCAGTTCATGGCGAAGTAGAAGAGCCCCGCGACGAAGATGGGCATGGTCGAAAACTGGCGGGCGGCGACGTTCTGCGCGACGCGGAAGAGCTCTGCGACGGCGATGGTCTGGGCGAGGGCGGTGTCCTTGACCAGGGTGATGACCTCGTTACCGGTGGCCGGGAGGATGCGCTTGACCACCTGCGGCAGGATGATCTTGAAAAAGGTCTGGCCCTTTGTGAGCCCCAGGACCTGGGCGGCCTCGTACTGCCCCACGGGGATGCTGGCGATACCGCCGCGGTAGATCTCTGCGAAGTAGGCGGCATAGTTGAGGGTAAAGGCGACGATGACCGCGACGAAGCGGTCGATTCGCAGGCCAAAGAGCCAGGCGGGGGCGAAGTAGACGAAGATGAGCTGGAGGATGAGCGGGGTGCCCCGCATGATCAAGAGGTATGCGTTGGTAAGGGCCGCCAGCGGCTTGAGGCGCGACATGCGCGCGAGGGCCACCGGCAGGGCCAGGGGCAGGGCCAGGAGGAGCGTCAGGAAGAAGATGGCCAGGGAGGTGAGCGATGCTTCCCCCAAGAGGCCGAGGAGTTTGACGAATTCGTTCAAGGCCGTGCCCATATAAACCTAGCGGCCAATGGTCGAGATATCGGCGCCGAACCAGGTCTCGCTGATGCGCGCGACGGTCCCGTCGGCGGCCATGGCGTTGAGGGTCTCCTGCACCTTGTTGCGCAGGGCCTGGTCCTTGAGGCGGAAGCCGATTCCGTATTCCTCGGGCGAGAGGTAGTCGTTGATGATGCGGAAGTCCTTGCCGGCGCGGCGGATGTTGTCGTTGGCGACGAGGAGGTCCATGACGACACCGTCGACGCCCCCGATTTCAAGGTCCATGAGGGCGAGGAGGTTGTCCTTGAACTCGACGATGTTCTTGAGGCTGGACTTGAAGGCGGCGTTCTTTTCGACGGCGTCGGCGGCAGAGGAGCCCGCCTGCAAGCCGATGAGTTTTCCCTTGAAGTCTGCGAGGGCGCGGGCGGAAGAATCGCCGCGAACGACCACAACCTGTGCGTTGGTCAGGTAGGGGTCGGAGAAGTTCACCTGCTTGCGGCGCTCTTCGGTAATGGTGAAGCCGTTCCAGATGCAGTCGATGTTCCCGGTGTTGAGTTCCTGCTCTTTTGCGTTCCAGTCGATGGGCTGAAGGACGAGTTCCCATCCGTTGCGGGCGCAGACCTCGCGGGCGAGGTCGATGTCGTAGCCGACGATCTCGTTGTTCTCGTCGCGGAAGCCCATGGGGGGGAAGGAGTCGTCGAGGCCCAAAACAAAGGCCTTTTTATCTTCAATCTTTTTGAGGGAGCTGTCGCCGCTGTCTTTTTCGGAGCACGAGAGGGCGAGGCTGGCTGCAATGAGCGCGACGAGGACCAGGGGTCTGGGGAATGTCATGAAGGATCTCCTTGATGCGGTGGCAGGAGGATTGATTTGGGCCTCCTGCGCAGCCATGATACATCGACTGGCCCGGTCTGTACAACGCCCGGTCAGCCGATATCCTCGTCTCCCAGGGCTTCTTTAATAAGCGAGAGCTTGAGGTCCCGCAGGCGGCTTGAAAGGGATACCTTGTAGACGTGCGGGTTCAAAAGCCGTCGGTAGCTGGGGTCCATGGTCGCGCAGTCCCTCTGCACCCGCTCGCGTATTTCGCCGATGGGCGGGTGGGGCGCGAGGAGCTTCCCGTCTTCCATGCGGGGCGAAAGGAGGGGGCGGGCCGTGAACGCGCCCTCAAGGTGGATGTGGCGGTAGTCGGCGGCGGGGTGCCAGAGGCGCAGGCCCCCTTGCGGACGGGCCTGTGGCGGGCCCTCTTCTTCGAGGGCGAGGAGGTCGGCGAGGGCCATGCCCTTTTCGTCGTAGAGGCGCCAGGCCTGTTTGCGCCCGGGGTTGGTCATCTTTTCCGGGTGATCGGAAAACTTCATGACCGACTTCCAGGCCCCGTCGCTCCCCTTGCGTGCGGCGAGTTTGTAGACCCCGGTAAAGGAGGAGTCGCTGCCCCCGGTTACCATGCGGGTTCCCACGCCCCAGGAGTCTATGGGGGCCCCCTGTGCGACCAGTGTTTCGATAATGGTCTCGTCGAGGTCGTTCGATACGGCAATGAAGGCATCTTCGAGGCCCGCTTCGTCGAGGGCCTTGCGCACCTGGACCGAAAGGTAGTGGATGTCGCCCGAATCGAGGCGTACCCCGAAGCGCTTTCCGCGCTCCTTCAATTCGCGCCCCGCGATTATGGCGTTCTGCACCCCGCTCTTGAGGGTGTCGTAGGTATCGATAAGGAATACTGATGATTCGGGCCAGCGTTCCGCGTAGGCGCGAAAGGCTTCGAGCTCGCTGGGGAAGGACATGACCCAGGAGTGCGCCATGGTCCCCATCACCGGGATGCCCCATTCTTTGCCCGCAAGAGTATTGCTCGTCCCGCTCGCGCCCCCAATGTATGCCGCCCGGCTCGCGGCGAGAGCCCCGTCCCGGCCCTGGGCCCGCCGCAGCCCGAACTCCATGACAGAGGCGCTTTTACCGCCACTACCTGTGGCGGCGCCACGTCCTGTGGCGGCGCATACGCGCGCGGTCTTCGTTGCGATCAGGCTCTGGAAGTTGATGGTGTTGAGCAGGAGCCCCTCGATGAGCTGCGCCTCGATAAGGGGGGCCTCGATGCGCACGAGCGGCACCTGCGGGAAGACAATCGATCCTTCGTCCTGTGCGAGGACGCGCCCGCCAAAGCGAAAGGAGGCGAGCCAGTCGAGGAAGTCGCGGTCGAAGAGATTGAGGCTTTCAAGCCAGGCAATATCCTCCGGGGGAAAGCGGAAGGCCGAAAGGGCATCGAGAAAGGGTTCGAGGCCGGCGAAGACCGCGTAGCCCCCGCCAAAGGGCTGGCGGCGGAAAAACATCTCGAAAACACAGGGTTCGTTCATCCCGCGACGGAAAAAGCCCTGCGCCATGGTCAGTTCGTAAAAATCGGTAAAGAGGCCGGTTGCCGTCATTCTGGGCTCCTTTTGCAGGGCTTCCGGGCCCGCAGGGCCAATACTTTCGAAAGTTCCCAAAAGTCAATTTCAAGAATGACCGATTTTTGAAATTACCTCAATCAATTTTCAAATTACCACAATCAATTTTCAAATTACCACAATCATGGCAAAATACATCTTCCATAGCAAAATACGCCTTCCATAGCAAAATACATCTTCCATAGCAAAATACATCTTCCCGAAAAAGAGGTCTTGTCGTACACTGGACCACGTATTCCGTGGAACAGCATGTATATCAGCTTTTACGGACTGTTTTGAAAAAAAGTTGGAGGAGGCCGGCCATGGCTGGTGAGGGGAGCAAGAACGTTTTCCACAAGATTGGAGCAGTGCTCCGACATTTCTTCGGGACGCACACGGTGCCGCCCTTTTTTCTCGCAATACGCGATTTTTTTGCCCAAGGTGGCGGGAAGCGTTTCTTTTCTCGTGTGCTTCCACCCATTGGCCGCTTTTTTGTCCGCTACAAATCTTCATTTATCGCATCGGGTATCGGTATCGTTGTGGTGGGTGGGGCTCTCGGCGGCTATTTTGCCTGGCGTGCAGCCCAGCCACAGACCCGCATCGAGTCAAGCGAGGGGTCTGCAAAGCGTTCCAAGCCCATCGAAGTGAGTTATTCGATAAATACGCCCCATAATGATATGGAGATGGGCCGGGGCTCGCCCCTGGTGATCGAGTTCTATGGCTCGGCGGCTCCCATCGAGCAGGCTGGGCTTCCCCTCGAGAACGGGCCGCAGTTGACGCCGTCAATCGACGGCTCCTGGGCCTGGGATGGCGACAACCGTCTCGTTTTTACTCCTGCCCAGTGGTGGCGGCCCGGAGAGAACTACAAGATCAACCTCCGCAAAGACCTTCTCGCTCCGCATGTTACCGCACGATACAAGGCCGACTTTTCGATTCAGGGGTTCTATCTCTCCGTCGGTTCCGGGGAGTTCCATATCGATCCGGAGAACAGCAAGATTAAGCGCGTGATCGCTACCGTAACGGCCAACTATCCTCTGTTGCCATCTTCGCTCGAGGCGGCCACGAGCATTGAACCCGATATCAAAATGTCGGATGGTGCCCTCGAAAAGCGCCCCTATGTCTTTACGGTAAAGTATGACAATGATAATCGTACTGCGTATATTGTCTCCGAGCCCCTGGGGATTCCCGGCGATGATGTGGCGATGAAGATCAGGGTGGCGGAGGGGGTGCAGACCTCCCTCTTCGAGGGGGGCGTGGCTTCCTCCGACTACACGACGGTAACGGTTCCCGGTGCCTCCCGCTTTGCGCGTCTTGAAGATATATCGCTCAATCTGGTCAAGAACGAGGACAATGTCTACGAGCAGGTTCTCATGCTCTCAACCCGGGGCAAGACGACGGTGCGCGAACTTGAAAACAAGCTCAGTGCCTGGGTGCTGCCCGTCCACCGCCCCGAACTCCCCGGCCTGGAGGCGGATCTCTATCATCATTGGAATCTCGATGAAATGATAGATCAAGTCCTCGATCAGAGCGAGCAGATTTCCTTCGAGGCCCTTCCCTCCGAATCCGCTTGGAGCGAGATCAATTCCTGGCGTGTAGAAGTCCCCGAAAATCGCATGATATATGTAAAGCTCGAGGCGGGGGCTCGATTCTGGGGCGACTACTACCTTTCGAAGCCGACTGAATATATTCTTGAAAGCCCCACTTTCCCGCGTGAGCTTTCCATCCTTTCCGAGGGGACCCTTCTCGCACTCAATGGGCAGAAGCGCCTGAGCCTTCTTACGCGCGGGGTTTCCCGAATCAACTGTTCGGTTGCCCGCATCATGCCCCGGGACCTTCACCACCTCGTTTCGCAATCGAACGGCTCGATGCGCAATTTTTCCTTCAGTTCCAGTCGTTTCAATCAATATAATATCGGGGTGACGACAAGTGAAACCATTCACCTCGAAGAGGCTGATCTGCGTCGCCCCTCGTACAGTTCCTTTGACTTTTCGAAGCATCTTGTTTCAAAGCCTTCCGAGGCCCTGTCCAGCGGCATTTTCCTCTTTACGGCACAGGATGCCCAAACGTATTCCCGGCGCGATCAGCGGCTCATTCTTGTCACCGACCTGGGCTTGGCTATCAAACGGGCGAATGACGGGTCTTCCCTCGCCTTCGTCCAATCCCTCTCGAGCGGGCGGCCTGTTTCCGGTGCCCGTATTTCGCTTCTCGCGCGTAACGGGCTCGAGCTCGCCTCTGCGACGACCGCCGCCGACGGCGTGGTCCGCTTCCCCAAAATCTCTTCCTGGTCCGATGAAAAGACCCCTGTCGCCTGGCTCGTCACTCGTGGTGACGATCTTGCTTTCATGCCATGGTCCGATTCGGGGCGCGGTATAGATTGGTCCGGGTTCGAGGTTGGCGGCCTTCACGGGGCCGACGATCCCGACCGGGTCGAGGCCTTCCTTTTCTCGGACCGGGGGCTTTATCGCCCCGGCGACGAGGTGCGTATAGGTGCAATTGTAAAGACGGGGGATTGGGCCCGCTCCCTTGCCGGCATGCCCCTCGAGTACCGAATCGTCGATTCCAAGGGGGCCGAGTTCCTTACCCGGCGCATCCCGCTCTCGAGCGAGGGCTTTGAAGAAATACGCTTTCGTACCCAGGAGTGGTCGCCGACCGGGACCTGGACGGTTCAAGTCTACCTTATCGACGATGTGCGAAAGACGCGTCGCGACCTTGGCAGCCAGAAGGTTAAAATTGAACCTGAATCCGTATAGAGCCACCAGTTTTTTTCATAACACCGGAAATCAGAGTG
>CAZIRF010000013.1:0-67356 GCA_964541755.1 uncultured Spirochaetales bacterium
CAATCGCTTTATCCGGCATGAATCGCCCGCTAATGTAACGATGGGCCAGACGGGCAGCCATTTGAAGGGCATCCTCACTGTAACGTACTTCATGATGGGTTTCATAGGCGGCCCGTATTCCCTTGAGTATGGCAAGGGTCTGTTCTACATCAGGCTCACCGACGAGTATTCGTTGAAATCGTCGTTCGAGAGCCGCATCTTTTTCAAAGTGTTTTCGGTATTCGGCCAGAGTCGTTGAACCGATACACTGCAATTCACCTCGAGCGAGCGGCGGCTTGAGCATGTTGGCAGCATCGACGGTGCCTTCTGCCCCCCCCGCACCGATTATTGTATGGAGCTCATCGATGAACAGAATAATATTACCGTTAGTGAGTATCTCCTTCATGATTTTTTTCAATCGGTCTTCAAATTCTCCGCGATACTTGGTGCCGGCGATTACAGCGGCAAGATCAAGGGTAAGCACCTTCTTGTCACGCAGGGATTCGGGGGCTTTCTCACTGGCGAGGAGTTGGGCGAGCCCTTCGACAATTGCCGTTTTGCCAACACCGGGTTCCCCGACGAGAACCGGGTTATTCTTGGTACGGCGGGCAAGAACACGGACGACACGGGCAATTTCGCGCTCTCTACCGACAACCGGATCGAGCTTGGCAGTTTTGGCCAGTTTTGTAAGATCGCGTGCATATTCATCGAGAAGAGGGGTACGGGATGGCGCTTGCTCTGTTCCGGGACTGTCCTTTTTGGCTTTCTGTTCACTGTCCCCTGACAAACCATGGTAGACGGCCTGGTTCACAAAAGAGCGTGCGGTATTTCGCTCTATTTCGTTCGATGAAAGAGACAAGAAGGTTGTACGCAACAGATCGAAAGAAAGATCCAGTGTTGTTACAATACGAGCCAGGGCTGAATCTCTTTCTTGAATAGCTGCGAGAATGATGTGTTCGGTTCCGATATAATTGTGCCCCATTACCCGGGCTTCATCGGCAGCACTCTCCATAAGTTGACGTGCTCTCCTCGATGGGGGAACGTCTCCAAATATGAAGGCAGCCTTCTTTTTTGGTAGTTCGCGCTCTACTTCTTCCCGGATGTTTGTCAAATTGACATTGAGAGATTGAAGGCCTTTGCAGGCGAGTCCCTCGCCATCCCGGAGAATGGCCAAAATGATATGTTCGGGAAGGAGCTGATCACTGTGACTTTGGCGAGCTTCTTCTTGAGCAAGTACAGACAAAATGCGTTGTGCCCGTTGTGTAAGCCCTTTGAACATGCTGCTCCTCCTGTAATCCAAGTCCCAAAAACACTATGTCAAACGCCCCGTCACCTTCAAAGTGAGGGGAAATGATCCACCAAGGCCGTCCTGATTGATTCGGCACGTCTTTGTGTTTCCAGTATATCCTCAATACCATCAGTATTGTACTTATTTGCAATCTTGATTGCGCTTTTTGTGGAAAGAGCGTCCAGCTTGTCGAGAAGGAGACAGGTTTTCTCCTTGTTTGACCCGGGAATGATGCCCATCAATACAGCAAATCGAACGCGGGACAGCAGAATATGGGCTTCTGTTTCGTCGAGAAGTCTTGCAGCCCCCAAAAGAGCCAAAGCACGAAAAACGGTATCGACGCTTTGAATCGGCATTGACTCTGCTTGGCGAAGACGCGCTTTGCGTTCTGTGCTGCACAGGATGTTGAGTGAAGATTGAAATGTAGAGAAGCTTTCATATTCGGTTTGTCCTGGTTCGGCTTTGAAAACGATATCAATCCATGAGGATTCAGGGCCATTGGAATCGACGGGGATGTCACTGCCTTCGCATGAGGCCTGTGCTATGTGCATACCGGTAGCGACAAGCCCCCTCGCCACCCGATCCCAAATACCGGCTGCCACGATACCGGGAATAAAGACTCGACAGGAAAGACATAAACCGCTTCCGGTTTCATCGGGATTGGTTTGAATATAGCCCTCTGTTTGATTAAACGCCCAAGGAAGCGTTGAGTCGAGCGAGCCTTCAAACGAAAGGAGTGAATCGAGATTTTCTTCTTGTATGATGCCAAAACAGTGATAACCAAAACAGGCATGTTCACGGTTATTTACAAGTACTGATCGACTTGCCTCATGGTCGAGAGCAAATGCTCCAGCACCATTGGCCGAAACACTCTCTGCAAAATACCCCCGTTCCAAAGCCAAGTGGAGCGCCTCGCGAGGGAGGTCTTCCATTGATTCAAAGGAAAACCCCGGATCACATTCGAGGACACTTTCCATTATGCGACGACGAGATTCGGCCAATTGAGGAAGACTCGAACGCCAAGGGAAAGGGGTGTCGGCTAGGTTTCTCGAGAGATAAATGGCAGAGCGGGCAACGATATCATAATCTTTTGGAGAAGAGGAAATATTGAATAACAGGAGTTCTTTCATGTATCGAAGCCAGAGGTGTTGATTTGACGAATTTGATCTCGAATGCTCGCTGCCTGTTCATAATTCTCTTTGGCAAGAGCTCTCTTGAGCGTTTCTTCCAAGGACTCCAAGGTCTCCCTCAATCCCTGTTTGGCACAGATATGGGAAGGCGTCTTACCGCGGTATTGTTTGCTTCGTTTTTTGCTATACAGAAGCACGCCCCAAGTATCCCAACATTGGGCACAACCAATGCTTGCGGTTTTTTTGGCATCAATAAATTTGGTTCCGCAGGAAGGACAGATACTCTCTGTCAATGGAACACGCGGGATCCTTTCCGCTTTTGGTGTTGAATTGCTCGTACAGGCATCGTGGGGAATCGAAGAAGCGCCCCCATTCCCGGGAACGGGATTCCCCGTGATAATGCTTGCCAAAACCCGCGCAGCTTGGGGGTTTATCGAAGCCAATCCACGTGTTCGGGCACAGTTCAAGCAAATATGGTATTCTTTGGTCCCTTCGGGGCGTTTCTCCTGTATCACGATACTGGCTTCTTGCACACCACACAGCTCACACTTCATCGCACCTGTTCTCCGTAAAAATGTCATTGGCCTTGAAGCCTGATTCCAAACAATGATTTCGAAACAGGCTCTCGATTGAATTTGAAAGTATTCGGTGCATCGCTAAAACTTACGGAGTATCTCCAATGGAGACAGCTTCGCGGCCTGTCGTGCAGGAGCCCATGCGGCCAAAACCGAACAGAGAATGGTTCCCAGCCCGATAGTCAAAATCATCGGCCAATCTATGATGATCGGTATGGTTTCAAGATAATACCCGGGATCCAGAAAGTCGATGGCATTCCATTCGAAACCGGCCAATCTTGCAAAAAAAGCGGAAACACTGTTAAAGAGCCATTCAGCACCAGAGATTATCTCGTTAATAAAGATCGCCAAAAGGAGACCGGCAGAAAGACCGATCAAGGTCCCCGACAGGCCGGCCATAAAGGCTCCCGACAGAAAAATGGCGGATGTCCCCCTCGGAGGAGCCCCAAAACTCTTGAGAATGGCAATATCACGCCTGCGTTCAACAACCAACATGGAGGTGGAAGAGGAGACATTCACCGCTGCCACTATCACAATAAGGGACATGATGAAGAGCAAGAGTTGACGTGTTGAGGCATAGGAAGCGTATTGCGAACTCTGCAACTCAAGCCATGTAGCAGAAAACCAAGGACCATCCAAAAGATTGACAAGGGTATCAGCGGTCATTTCCGCATCATTATAGGGATCGTCTATCTTGACCATGATGAAATTGCGGGAGGATTCTGGTGATAGGGCGGCAAGTCCATCTTGATAGGGAATGAAGAACCAAAGGGCATCCAATTCACGATACCCCGAAGATACAATTGCCTTGACCGTAAAAGTAGAGAGTCGTGGTATGGTTCTGCCACTGCTCCCGGAACGGGTTGTCATTAGTCGCACCCGATCCCCCACCCCGATAGACAATTTTTCTGCAAGGGCCTGGCCAATTACCGCATTACCGGATACGGATATATCCACCTCGCCATCGAGAACCCTCAAGTAGCGCATTACTTCGGGCGAATGCAGCCAATCCGGAGATACAGCCCGGACATTGGCCCCCGATTTTCCGCTGGTCCCAACCAGTATGCCCAAACCGGCCCGTTCCGGCCATGCGCCGCGAACTCCCCAAATTTCTTCGACCATGGCACATTCCGAAGCAACGGAACCGGGGGCGCTTTGACGAAAGAGTTGAATATGTCCCGTTCCCAATTCGAGAAAACGATCAGTGATTCCCTGAATCATGCCATCTGCTACAACCAAAGTTACCACGATGGGAACAAGGCTCAAGGCTATGCCCAAGGCTGCTCCCCGCAGATAACGGCCCCCCTCTTTACCCCGGCCCAGGAGGTAACGAAAAGCGACAAAGAGACTGGAGCGAAGGGTCATATTGCGCGCTCCGTTTCCCGATCAAAAGCTCCCCGAACAAGCGTGAGGGAACGGGAGGCCCGGGATGCGATGACTTCATCGTGAGTAACCAAAATAAGGGTTTTGCCATGGTTTTCACAGAGCTCGAAGAGAATATCCGAGACCATTCGACTGTTCGCCGGATCAAGGTTCCCGGTGGGCTCATCGGCCAATACCAATTCGGGATTATTGACCAAAGCCCTGGCCAGGGCTATACGCTGACGCTCGCCCCCGGAAAGCTGCGAGGGATAATGAGTGCTGCGCTCGAAAAGCCCCACCTCTTGTATCAATTCTTGAGCCCTTTCAAGGGCTTCCTTTTTGGGGATGCCGGCGATATGGGCGGGCAACATGATATTCTCGAGAGCCGTAAAATCCTTCAAAAGATAGTGAAACTGAAAAATAAATCCGGTGTACTTGCTGCGAAAGGAATTGAGATCAGATTCTGCGAGGGTCTCGAGTTTCCAATCCCCCACATGGATACTTCCCTCTGTGGCCGTATCAAGCCCCCCGATAATATTGAGCAACGTGCTTTTACCACTTCCGCTCTGTCCACAGATGGCAGTTGAAGTACCGGCTGTAATATCCAAATCGAGTTTGTCGAGAATGGTGAGCTCTTCGTCTCCGTTTTTGAAACGCTTGACCAAGGAGCGAATTGTTACAATGTTGTCATTCATAGCGTAGAACCTCCGCCGGCTTGATACTGGTACTTCGACTGGACGCCAGCCAAGCTGCAATAGTGGCTGCGCTGACGCCAAAAAGGCAAATAAGAAAAACTTCCAGGGGAACCAGTCTGGCAGGTATTTCCTTTACATAAAAAACAGTGGATGAAAAAATGGAAAATGACGCATCAAGGGCAGAATTACCGGTAATCAAACGCGCAATACTGTTTAGCAAGTGTATAATTCCGTTAATCACGGTCTCAATAATGCCAAAAAAGCCCTGAATGTTGGAGGCTATGAGGATTCCCGGCACAAGGCCGGTAAGGGCACCGAAGAAACCTATCAAAAAACCGTCCAGTGTAAAAATGAGGCGAACCGCAGATCCACTGGCGCCGACCGCTTTGAGCAGTCCAATTTCTTCGTAGCGCTCCATAACGGTTCGGCGCTGCCCCTGAAAAATATTGAGTGCTACCACGACAAAAATAAGCCCCATCAGTATAAACATGAGTATTTTTTCCGTCCTGAGGGCGCCAAAAAACGCACGATTGAAGCTTCTCCATGAGCTAATGGTCCACTCGGTCCCGAGACACTTCTGTAAAGCGGCACTTATTCGGGCATCCTTCCAGCGATCATTCAATTTTATACCGTAAACAAGGGGGGCATCCTTTCCATAGAGGATTTTGGCTGTCTCAAGGGGGATAAAAGCCCAACCCAAATCGTACTCATAGAAACCCGAACGAAAAATCCCCCGAACAATAAATTGGGAGTCTTCCGGCCGGAGGGTTTCAAGGGCGGTACCGGACATCGACATGATACTGATCTGATCTCCTACCCCAACCCCCAAAAAAAGTGCCAGTTCGGCACCAAGAACAATGGCGTCGGGATCCGACAAATCGAAAGAGCCTTCTTCAATGAGCAATTGACGAGCAAGTCCCGGATCTTTCTCCAAGCTGTCTTCCGGTACACCACGTACCAAGGCTCCTTGTTGATTCCGTCGCTGACCTTTTGCAAGGGTTTGAAGCTCCACGAAAGGAACCACTGCTTTCACCCCCGGCTGTATCCGTAATGTTTCCAGGATATCGTCGTTTGTGGAACTCGCCCCCTCGACAGGGCTTGCACGCAGGTGATAGGAGGAGATTTCGAGAATGTTTTCGATAAAACCCGATTGGAAACCGTCGATGACCGAAAGAACTATAATGATAGCCATTACACCAATTGCAATACCGAGAAATGACAATATCGAAGAGGGATTTTTACGCGCTCCCTTTTTTTGGGTAATATAGCGGTGGGCAACAAAAAAGACCCAAGGTGAAAATTTTTTCATCAGTCTTTACGCTCCAGACGGATTCGTTTTTCGCTCACAAACTCGCCATTTTCACGTCGCAAAAGCAGACGGAGCGTGCCATCTATATACACTTCTTCCTCCTCAAAGACCGTCCCCTCCCCTCGTGTAATACGTATTCGCTTTTGAATGGTTCCGTTGAGCAATTGTGTCTCCATGGTAAGTTCACCCTGTTTATTCCGTTCATAACGGGTCTCGTAAATCTGGTCGCCCCGTTCTGTAATAATTGCAGTGAGAACACCAGCTTCCCACAATCGCTCGCTTCTTTCAAGGATGTGTCCTTCTTCTGCATAGCGGGTCGCAATAATAAGTTCACCGTTCTCGTTGTACTCTTCAACCCGGCGCCCTTTCCCCGTGGCATCCGGATACTCCACTCGCTTTGAAATGCGATTTTCACCGGCTGCGTCTTCCTCTACAGGGTCCCATAAAGTCAACTCGACAGCAGCCACATTGGAAATTGCATCCGCGCGGGTATAACGTGCGCGTTCCCTTGCACGGTCGTCGAAGGCAAGTACCGTTGAGCTGCCATCTTTTGAAAGCAATTCCATGCGCTGAGTGCGCCCCTGTTTCGAGGAAAGAACAAGACCGGAGACCTCTTCATCGGATATTTTTCTCTGGATGGCACGCAAACTGCCATCACGTCTATAGCGATAACGATCACGGTAAACAAGTAATTCGCCATCATCGGGTAAAACCTCGTATAGAAGGACTTCACGCAATTGTTGGTTTTCATGGACCAATACACGCCGCTCCAGAGCTCTTCCCTCTTCGCGGACAATTTCCTCGGTCAAGTCGCCGAATGCGTTAAAGCGTTCTATTCGTTCCCTTTCCAATTCTCGCTTGTATCGAACAAGAGGTAATCCACTGGCGGTGAAAGCGCTTGCGCAAGATATCTTTTCGACTCCGTACTCACGCAAAACAGTCAATTCAAACAAAGTCGCATCTTTCGCCTGTAAGAATTCATCCGGCAGGGGGAAATCATCATTAAATACTTCATTTGCAATTTTTGAGGAACGAATTTCCAAAACCCACGCTTGATTGCGCGAAAGAATAGCCGAAGTCTCGCGGTAGGCTATACCGGCCGCATCGGAAAGATACCAATGTCGCTCGAGAGCCGACAGTGACAGCGAGGAAAAAAAGAAAATGACAACTGCAGCCTTAGCGCAGGCCGAGGAATTCATCGAGATAGCGCTCCGCATCAAACAGATTGATGTCATTATAACCCTCGCCATTGCAAATCCATACAATGGGAAGAGAGAGCTCATGTGCCAGGGACCATGCAACGCCTCCTCTGGCACTCGAATCGTATTTGGTCAAAATAACACCGTCAAGCCTTACTGCTTCATGGAATGTTTCAGCTTGCTGAAGCGCATTGCGTCCGCTGGTGACATCGAGAACCAAATAGCGCCGGCAAGATTCTGCCGGGATCTTCGAAATGGCGATCCGGTCTATTTTTTTTAGTTCCTCAACCAACGAAGCCTTGGTATGCATACGACCGGCAGTATCGGCAATGACAAGGTCTGTTTGTCGGGAAATGGCGGCATCAAGGGCATCAAAAACAACCGCAGCAGGATCGCCACCGTCTTTATGTGCGACTACCCGTACACCGATGCGTTCACCATGTATCTTGAGCTGATCGATAGCAGCGGCGCGAAAGGTATCTGCGGCCGCAAGTATTACCGCTTTTTTTTCTCGAGCATAGTACGCAGCCAACTTGGCACAGCTTGTCGTTTTTCCGACACCATTGACCCCCAAAACGAGCATGAGCTCGGGAGACTTCGTCAACTCCGGTAAATGGGAAGGCACAGATTTGAAACCATCAAGCATAATTTCCCGCAAAACGGATCGCATACCAATGCTATCGGAAATTTTTCGAACAGCACATTCCTTTTTGACCCGTTCTACCAATTCGAATGCTTCTGCGGCACCCAAATCACCTTCAACCAAGTGATCGGCAAGTTCTTCCAAGCTCTCTTCATCCAGTGAGCGTCCTGATGCAAAAAAGCGTTTCAATCGTTCAACAAAGCCATTTTTGGCCATTCATTTTCCCCTTTCGTTGTAATCTTCCACGCCACTATCATTCGAAGCCTTCAAATAGTGCGTAAAGTGCCAAACGGTATTCCCCAAAAGAACCGCACTCCCCGTCCACAATGCCCCCATCGAAATAAGAGACAAGAGCTCTCCCGTGGAATACACGGCATTTCCCGTGCTGGCCAGAGCGTCGTTATAGGAATCGTGGACACCTGTAGCAATCATTGCCAGGGGCACACTGAGAAAAAACATGCCAAAGGCCTTGTAAAAGGCTTTCCTGCTGAGCTTCACCCCCTGTTTATCTCTTTGGAGTACCGGAAGCATGAATTGTGCCCGCGCCTGTCCATCATGTTGATACAGAATACTGCGAGATTCGTACCCGGGTTTCGAAAAGCCCAGAATATGTGTCTCACCAAGGGGCAATGCAAGCGTAAGAGGCGTTTCCCCACTGTACTCATTGTTGAGGGTAACAGAAACACCCCCCAAAAGCTGAAGCCCTGTTTCAGTATCCTGATTCACTGATTCATCTGCATAGACCTCAATTATCGTATCTGACAGCTCCACTGGGCGCATATCCGGACGCAGGACAATCGAATCGGCTCCCGCCAAATTGAAGAACGCAGAAAGCGGATGATAGCCTTCACTGTCTACCGTTACATGGTGTTTCCCCACGTTCAAGATATACGTTTGATCAGGGACAATTCTTCGGCCATCAATTGCAACATGTGAATTGGAAGGAAGCGATCGAATTGCAACAAGGGATAATGCGTGCCCGCTCAATCGGCTTGCCAGGAGTCTTGCCGTTTCATCGGCCGCTTCATCGCGTGAATGACGGGAAAACATGATCTCATCTTCCATGACAACAGCGCGTTCCCACCTTCGATACAGTTTCCAAGAGAATACCAAGTACCCATAGTGTTCACGCATTCCGGTAATAAGCATGGCATCAAGCGCATTAGTCGCGGCAAAGGAATCCATATCTCCTTCTTTATCAAAAGAAAGGAGCGTCCCTCCTTCATTTGTCGCATGAAAGCGCAATCGGGCCTTTTCGGGAACCGCATATGAATGTGATCGCTCTATGGCCAAGAGCTCATGTTGTTCATCTATGGAAGCGACCGCTTTATTCAAGAGAGACGTATACTTCCAATTGCTATAGCCCTTGAACAGAAGCAGGTCGCGTTCTGAAATTTTTGCCAGAAGATTTTTTTGGATACTGGCAGAGGCCGCTTCGATTCGCGACTGTTCAATTCCATCTATCTCCAGTTCACTACGGGTAATCTCTGCGGAAGAATTTACCAGGAGGCCGAGGAATCGGGTCATGAAGCCTTCGGCCAGTATTGAAGAAGAGGGATCGAGCGTTTCGGGGATTCGGGGTTCACAGACACCCAAAACCCAGTCGAAATCCTGCTCACGGGCCGGGATTACCTCATCATCGCCAGTCGATTCATCATCACTTTTTGCCATGACAGAGAAAGAGAGAGAAAAAAACAAGAGGAACAGCAAACTGAACCGAAAGGAGCGGCCGTGCATATCAATCCTCTTCGCTGTCGCGCCCCTGTTTCCACGCGTATCGCAGGTATTCCTCTATAAAATCGTCAATTTCACCATCCATAACCGCCTGGATATTGCCCGATTCGTGTTTTGTTCGGGCATCTTTAACCATGGTATAGGGCTGGAAAACGTAGTTTCTGATCTGGTGGCCCCAGGATATGTCCTTCTTTTCCTGAGCGAAACGCTCATTATCCTTTTCCTTTTCGAGCCGATAGTGTTCGTAGAGGCGGGCCTTGAGGATCGACATTGCCGTCGCGCGATTCTTGATCTGGCTACGCTCCGATTGGCAGGCGACAACTATGCCCGTCGGGATGTGGGTAAAACGTACCGCACTGTCTGTCTTGTTGACGTGCTGTCCTCCAGATCCCCCGGCCCGATAAGTGTCCACGCGCAGATCTTCGGGCCGTATATCCACTTCAATGGAGTCATCGAGAACGGGAAAAACATAGACTGATGAGAAAGACGTGTGGCGGCGAGCGTTGGAGTCAAAGGGCGATATGCGAACCAGTCGATGGATACCCGATTCTCCCTTGAGGTAGCCGAATGCATAGGGGCCATCTATTTGAATGGTTATGGATTTAAGCCCCCCTTCTGCCTCGAGTTCATCCGCAATAGTTATTGAGAAATCATGTCTTTCTGCCCAACGTGAGTACATGCGGTAGAGCATCTGTGTCCAGTCGCAGGCCTCTGTCCCCCCAGCCCCGGCGTGAACCGTGAGAAAGCAGGAATTGCGATCGACTTCTCCGGACATCATCTCTGTAATGGTGAGCTTGTCATAGCGTGTTTCCAGCTCGACAAGTTCAGCCTCAATCTCCCCCGCTTGACTCTCGTCCCGTTCTGCAGTGGCCAACTCATGGAGTGTAACAACATCTTCCATGCGTTCAAGCAATTCCTTCCAAGGATCGTGACGGGAACGCAAGACCTTGAGTTTGCTCATGGTCTGTTCGGCCTTGCTCATATCATCCCAAAAACCTGGCTGGGACGAAAAATCTTCAAGTTCTTCTATTTTTTTGACCAAGCCAACCGGGTCAAAGACGCCTCCAAGTGTCGAGGATGCGTTCGTTCAATTCCTTTATTCGAGGGGTAAGTTCATTGAGAAACATGGCAACTCCTGTAATGATAATGGATTGGCATATCTCCGTGCCTTGAAAGAGGGTTGGATTAGCCTTTGAGCGGTGGACGTGCGATTATTTTGCGCCACTTCTTGTCTTTCAAGCTGGAAATGACCATCGTCCCATCAACCGGATACTGGTAAATACGGGTGCGATCATACGCATCGGTCAAACGATCAAGGTCTCGCTTGAGACGATCGAGCGATGCCTGAGTAACCGTACTCGACTCCCAGAGTCCTCGTTGCACCTTGTCGTAGCCATATCGAGCCAACAAATCTGCAAGGCTCTTGGCTCGTTCTTCCGAGCCCGGATCCAACGCCACGGATACAAACATGCACACAGAGTACGGCAAACACGTGTTTCTGTCAAACAGTCAAAAACACCATATCCCCCTATACGAAGGGGGCCCTTATGCCGAATAATAGTACTATGAAGAGAAGAGCCTTACTTGCTATACTTATCATTGCGACCCTTGTTGTATTGCCCTCCCGGCTATCCGCGACCCCGGGCATTGGTGTGTACGACCTTGCTGTAGAGCTCAAGGACAATGGGTCGGTAGTCCTCGAATGGAAAGAAACGGCAGGCTTGACCGGCTCTCTGGCCGTATATCGCAGCAAACATGAAATTGTGGATCGCCTTCCTCCTTCAGCCAGATTGATAGCACAGGTTCCCGCCGGGGCCTTGACCTGCGTGGATCAACCGGAAGGGGCCGGCCCATGGTATTATCTGGTTTTACCCGAATCAAAGGTGCAAGCGGCACTTGCTTCCTTGCCTCCGGGCACCAGCATTACCCGAACAGCTATAAAGATTCCGGTTTTGGCTCAGCCTGTCAACGAAACGACCAGTTCCAATCTTGACAGAACTGCATCGTTCTCGAATATGTATGCCACTGTAGAAGGCGAAGCCATTTACATTCATTTTATTCCTCTCGTGGAGGAAGGGCGTGCGGTATTGTATCGCAGCACACTTCCCGTTCGAAGCATTGAAGATCTGGTTCACGCTGTCATTATTCATGTAGGCCCGCCCAAAGGCCCCTTCGTCGATTATCCGGTACCCGGTATCGAATGTTGGTACGCACTCATTCTTGAAGAAGATATTCGCAAGGGAGTTGCCGGTATCTTTTCCGGTCAAAATGCCACCAGTTACGCAGTAGAAGTCCGCGCCGGGCCGTCAGGGACTGGGGGTCCCCGCATTGCAACACACATCCGCTCAATGCCCCTCCCCCTCATTTCCCGTGACGCACTCGCAGACATGATACAGGCATGGCCTTCCAGCACCGCCAGAAGACAGGAGCTTTCACCCGCAGCTGCAGCAGCTCGTGCAGAATTGCTCTCAAGAGGAAAACGTCCGCTACGCAGCACCCCGCGCCGCCCTCAACTCTTTCAACAAGATCTGTCTCCTTCCGAAGGGGGCGAAGCATGGGTTCTCCACAGTATTGTAGCAGACAGTTTCCGCGCAGGAAGATGGGAAGAGAGCGCCGATGCACTTGGGGCATTCCTCTCACTCCCACGCAGTGCCGAAGCAGAAAACCGTGGACGCTTTTATCTGGGGCAAAGCTGGTACTTTAGAGGCGACTATCGCTTGGCGCTCTTCGAGTTCCTGCTTTCACATCGTAGTTATCCGGTTGAAGCAAATGCATGGATTCAGGAATGCTTGGGACAACTTTCGAAAAACGTGTGGAGTAGCGCTTACTGAGCGTTTGGGTGATTAGCGAATGGCGCGAATCATTTCCCTGATTTCCCCGGAAACCGTGGAACGTTCGGCGCCGGTGCTATCAGTCTTACCCTCTTCTTCCTTCTTGTAGCGTATTACCGGGTCTCCGACAGCAAGCCGATCAAAAAAACCGTTACGAATAACTTTGGCTCGGGTTACATACTCATCCTGTTCCTCGGGGACAAGACTGGCAATTATCTGTTCATCCTTGGGCGCAAGGATAAAACGGTCAACCAGAGGGTGGAAATCACTGTCTTTGATTACAACCAGTTTGGTATCCTCTTCCAATGCATAGTGGGCGCCAAATCCGGTAATAACCTGGTTCCCCTTTCGCGCAAGGATTCTGGAATAGGCGGGGAAGAGCCCTGCAATACGTTGTGAAATGCGAAAGGTCCCGTTCCACACTTTGTCCATACCCGTTTGGTATACGCGTTCGGTATGCAAGAGACTGCCGCTTGATGCACTGTAAATGTGGGCATCGACAGAGAAATCGCGGGCGGTTTCCGAGACCTCAATCATAATGAGATAATTTGCAGCGGCCTCCCGCGCACTTCGCCAAGCACTCGCGTAAGAATCCTGAATAACAGCAATATCAGAAAGTGCGATGTGGGGCTCCCGCTCTAAGAGAGATGCGAGCAGACGTGAAACAAGAAGGGAAGCATCCACGTGCAGGGATTTTTCGGTGCGGGTATCTACACAAACTGCAAGTTTCCAAGAGGACGCAGGAATATCCATGGGCGAGATGTCCCAGCGACGGTGTACGCTATCTGCCAAGATCGATTCCCAGGCTTCCACTCTGTCATTAATGGCGGTATCGGCAATGCCAATATCCTGCATAAACATGAGTTCTTCCAATTGCCGTCCCGGCAAACCGCTCTGAGCGAGAAGATCGGCATACCGCGCGCGTTCCTTTGCGTAAGGAGACAGCTTGAGACCAAGTTGATAGGAAGCCAGTGCCATTTGTGCTTGAAATTGACTGCGATACTCTTCTGCCCGTGAAAAAAACCAATTACCCAGCGGCCTTCGTTCCGGACTTTCAAGAGGCGTATGCGCTGCAAGGGATTCGGTCAAGGCCAAACGGGCAATCTCGTCTTCCTTGTCATGATGTAATGCGGTAAGGTACAGGGCACGCGCGTCATCGTATTTATCGAGAGCTTCCGTTGCCCTGGCTTTGAGATACCAGGACAGGGAATCGTCGCGCTTTTTTTGCAAAAGAATATCGGTCTGTTCAATACAGGACGAATACTGCTGCATTCGGTATTGTAGTTGTGCAAGCAAGATCCGGGCTTCACGATAATCCTTGTCGAGATGAAGCGCCTGTTCCAAACCTGCCATGGCGCGTTCAAACAGCCCCTCTTGAGCATCGAGCCAGGCTGCGTGGTAATAGACTCTCTCATCATCAGGATGACGTCGCATGGCTTTGACCACCAAATCGCGACCACGTTCCCCGTTCCCCATGGCATGAGAGAGTATGGCAAGCGAGACCAATGCCCGCTTGTCATCAGGATAGCGTGAAATGATATCATTGTAGAGCTGGCTCGCCTCTGAAGGGCGTCCGGCGAGAATACCAAGTTCTGCTTTGGCAAATAGAGCATCCCGATTGTAGGGTTCACTCTTCAAGATGGCGTGAATAATGCCTTCTGCACCTGCACTGTCGCCCAATGCAATGAGTACAAAGGCCTCGAGAGCCGCCAAATCCGCCCTTTGAGGGGCACGCTTTCGCGCTTCTCGGGTTTGCAGAAGGGCTCGCTCATATTCTCCGAGCTCATAGGAGGAACGGGCAAGGCCTGTCATTGCTTCAAGGTAGGCGGGATTGTGGAGAAGGGCTTCGCGATAATATTCACTGGCGACATACCAATCCCTATCCAGAAAGGCCCTGTCGCCCATGGCACTGAGAGCGCGCACATCAGGTTTGTCGATGGCATAAAGAGAGCCCGTCATCACGGTCATGAGTAGAACCAAGATTACGAACTGCCCTCTTCGAGTCACTACGCATCCTCTCGTGCAAGCATTATTTTAACCGTGTTTATCTTGTGACCTTCCATATCCTGAACAATGAAATCATGCCCATGCCAGGAGGCCTTCTCGTATTTTACCGGAATCTTTCCAAAGAGATCAAAAACAAAGCCGCCCAGGGTATCGAAGTCTGCTGCGGGAAGATCGATATGAATTTCTTCATTCAAATCTTCAAGATTTACCCGGGCGTCGCAGAGGAATACCGATTCCCCCAACTGCAGGATATCCTCCCGTTCATTGTCAAATTCATCCTGAATGTCGCCTACAATTTCCTCGATTATATCTTCCATGCACACTATACCGGAGACGCCACCGTACTCGTCGACAATAACCGCAATGTGCACGTGTTTGCGCTGAAGTTCGCGCAAAAGCTGATCTATGCGTTTTGATTCCGGAACAAAATAGGGTTTTCTAAGTATGGTTTCGGTATCGAAGGGCTCCGATTTGAACAAGTACCGCAGGAGATCCTTTACATAGAGGATACCAATTACATTGTCGATTGTGTCCTTGTAAACCGGAAAGCGTGAATGACCACTCTCGGAAATACGCAGTAGCAGTTCTTCCTGCGGCAAATCAACCGGCAAAAATACTGTATCGATGCGGGGGACCATTACTTCCTTGACCATGGTGTCGGAGAGCTCCACAACACCGCGTATCATATCCTGCTTTTCGATATTCAAATCATTGTATTCCGGGGCGAGTTCCTTTCTCTTTTTGAAAAACGAGCGGAACGCGTTCAGCGTTTTCATTGTATGATATGTTCTCCCACGAGAGTTTGAAGGAGCGCCTCCTGGCACTCCAGCATGGGCTCATCAGCGTTATTGCTCTCATGATCCATGCCCTTGAGGTGCAGTATACCATGAACTATGAGCCGGCGCAGCTCTTCATCCATACTTACGCCAAAATACTCGGCGTTCTTTGCCAGGCTGTCCAAGGAGATTATTATATCACCGGCCAGTATGCGTGAACCGAAATCGGGATCTTCCCAGTGATCTCCCGACTCAAACGAGAGGACATCCGTCGCCTCGTCCTTATTTCTATAGCTGGCATTAAGAGTCTTGATAGTCTCGTCCCCACAAAGCGCGAGCGAAAGATCCCATCCGTCTATATCAAGTGCCATCATAACCTTTTGAGCCCAAGCTTCCATTGCATCGAGCCAAAGTGGTTCCTCAATATCCACGCAGCCTATATCGACCCGGTTCACTGAACCGCCTCCTTGTGGGCCTTGGGGTACTCGATACGCGAATGGTAGTGACCGGCCAAGACTCGGACAAAGGCCGATTTGATCTTTTCAAGATCACTGATGGTAAGTTCCGATTCCGACAGCTGGCCCTGTTCAAATTTGCTTATAATGAGTTCGTGAACAAACTTTTCCAAACGGGACATAGTCGGTTTCTTGAGAGAACGGACGGCCGCCTCAACGGTATCGGCCAACATAACTACCGCCGATTCCCTGCTATGGGGCGGATTGCCCGGATACGAAAAATCATCGGCATTGACCTGGTCTTCCCGCTTAAGGGCTTCATGATAGAACCAGGAGATAACGGCATTACCGTGATGCTCCGCGATAATTTCAATGACCGCTTCCGGCAGTCCCGCATGGCGGGCCTTTTCGACGCCCAGTTTGAGGTGACTGCGAATAACTGCGGCCGAAAGGCGCGGAGCAATATCGTCATGTTTGTTGTAAAACACCTGATTTTCGGTGAAGTAATCGGGCTGATCCATCTTCCCCATATCGTGGTAGTAGGATCCAACTCGTGCCAGAAGAGCGTTGGCACCAATCTCGCGACAGGCAGCATCGGAAAGATTGGCAACTGTTATTGAGTGGCTATAGGTTCCCGGAGCGGTCGCCAAAAGCTTTTTGAGTATCGGGGCATTGAGATCTGCCAATTCGACCAACCTGAACACCGTGACGGCCTTCAACAAATGCTCAAGGGGGGGAAGCAGCCCCAACACCAAAAGACCGGAGATAATTCCATTGACGGCTGCCAGTACCGGTATAAGTGGAAATGAAGAAACAGAAATCTGGAAGGCCAAAACAAGGGGAAGCGACAATACAACTTGAATCAATGCCAAGATGATGGCAGAACGCACAAGATCCATACGCCCCTGCACCCGCTCCATAAGCCAGACAGAGGAAAATGAGGAGAGAATGGCAAAGAGAAAGCCCGGGACATCAAGAGTCCCGGCAATAAGGGGCGCAAGGGGCATGACACAGGCGAAAAGGAGTGCCAAACGTGGACCGGCGAGGAGGCTTATCAGCATGATGAAAAGAGTCTGGGGAAGAAACAGGCTGATGAACACACCCTCGGCAGCGAGTGGCAAGCCGGCAAAAATGCGTGCAACCAGGAAATATAGGAGAACGGCTCCAACACATAGATAGAGATCCCGCTTTAGTATGCGTTCACGCTGATGACGATCACAGAGGGTATACATCATAAAGGCGGTAATAACCCCCAATATGAGGATGAGGAGTATTCTTCCGGTAATTCCGGGGGGATCTCCTCGTTTGATGGCTCGTTCATAGGCCTCGAGCCGAACAAGGTCTTCGCGAGAAACGGCAAAACCCCTTTTTATGATACGATCCCCACGGTCAATGCGTTTGAGTACCGGTTCGACCTTGGTTCGGGCATCTTCGAGGCGAACACGGGTTTCGTCTGCATCGTACAGTACATTCTCGGTCAAAAAGGGAGCCAAAAGGCCATCTGCCAAAGTGGCAAGACTAGCCGGATAAGCCCCTGAAGAGACGAGTCGGGCAATTCGGGAGCCTACCCCCTTCATGGTGACAATATCAGCGTAATGGATGAATGATGCCTGAAGTTTGCCCCCCGCCCGGTCAATCACTTCTATTTGATCGGGGTTGAACGAAGAGAGCTGTGTGGATCGGTCCGGAAATATTCCCTGTTTCATGATCTCTTGGAGGAGATTGCCGGTCTGTTTGAGACTCGCTACCGGACTTGCCTCTGCATAGAGTTTGTTGAGTGTTTCAACCGGGAAAAAGGCTGGATACCGTTCTTGGACAGCCAAGAGGAAGGCTTCCCGACTACTGCGCTCCTCCAACAGAGCTATCATGAAAGCGGCCATTTGCTCAAAATGCGCGATTACTTCCCGAGTGATTTCTTCATTGTGGCGAAAAACCGCATGGACAAGCCGTTCACGTGCCTCACGCCGTAGGGCGGTAGATTCCTCGTCAACGTATGTAAGGGAGCGATCGGCTACTACATCCCGTTCGGCAACAGCCCCTTCTTTAATCCCGTCCACGGGAAGAAGCGAAGTGGAATGTACCCCGAAGAGACTTAAGGTGAGCCCTATGACCAAAATTGAAGCGCCTAAAAATATGACCGGCCCGGGGTATTCCCGCAACATTTTGAATATATCCCCGAAAAGACTGGCACGTTTATGGGTGGTATCAGTTTTCTGCATCATACGCCGCTATGATTTTCTTTACCAAGGGATTCCTCACCACATCAAGAGTATTGAGCCATGTACACGAAAGACCGGGCACATTGGCAAGTATGGATAACGCATGAACAAGCCCTGAATCTCTCTTGCGGGGAAGGTCAATTTGGGTAGTGTCACCTGTTATGATGGCTTTTGATCCCTCCCCGATTCTCGTCAAGAACATTTTCATCTGCTCCTTGGTAGTGTTCTGGGCCTCATCCAATATGATAATAGCATCATTGAGACTGCGACCACGCATGTACGCCAGAGGGGCAATCTCCATCATACGGGTTTCCTCCATACGCTGTATGGTTTCCCATGGCACCAAGGCCTCCATGGCATCGTAAAGGGGGCGCAGATAGGGATTGACCTTTTGGGCAAGATCCCCGGGTAAAAAGCCCAAACTCTCTCCGGCCTCGACAATGGGCCTGGTAAGGACGAGTTTTCTGCGCCGATGTGAAAGAACTTCCTTGAGGGCCTCTGCCACTGCAAGAAAAGACTTCCCCGTTCCGGCCGGCCCGGTGCAAAAAACAATATCATGTTGCCTTACAGCCTTGATATACAGAGCCTGATTGTACGTCCGTGGATAGACCCGGGAAAAGCCCTGCGGGATGTGTATGGCGTTATCTTCGATCGTTTGCGCCTGATGATCCCGATCAATGGTGGTACTGTCAAACCCGGACAACAGCGCCTTGAGATAGTCGGGAGAGGCTGTACCAAAACGCTTCGCCGACTCCACGAGCCGTTCGACAACCATCTGCATTCGCATGGTAATGGCAGAATCGGTACTTTCAAGATGTAATTCATTGCCCTGTGGAATGATACGTCCACCAAAGCAGTCTTCGATTTCGCGAAGATTGCAATCATTCGCTCCGCAAACAGCCTGGACACTGTCTGTATCATCGAGCACTACTGTCACACTGGTTTCCAAAAAATCTCCCCGGGCTCTGTCCCGAACAGAAACATAAACTGGACAAAGTGTAACGGGGCCTTTGGAAGGCGTCAAGTGGAGAGAATCTACTTGAACAGAAGCCCATCCTTGTCTTCGTATGTCTCTGCTTTGAATTCATTGAATGGTATCCACTGAACGAGGAATGCTATCTGATTATCAAACAGGTATTTTCTCTGTGTTCGATCCAGATAGGGGGAAAGGGTATACGAAAGGGTTGCATTCCAGTCTCCCATATAGTGTTTGAGGGATGCAGAAAAACTCTTGAGCTTGAAACCGGATTTTTTTCGTGCGTCAGTATCCCAGAAGAAAAAAGAGCGGGCAAGATCGGAAAAAATATTGGTTTGAAGATTGCTTGAGGAGATGATGTCTGCAAATGTTGGCGGTAAAAGTCCATACATGAATTCGGGAATATACCGAAACAAAACGGCATTTTGAGAGCGGGAGGATACCGAGAATTCAAGAAAATCGTTTATCTTGAGTGAACTGGACAGGGTGAATATGAAAGAGGATTGGGTAAACCGCAAAAAATCAAGGGAGAGACTGGAAGAGGCATTGATACTGGCACTCAAACGATCTTTCCATGCATTTTTCACGTCTTTCTTGAGTGTCCAGGCCAGGGAAAAGGCCTTTGGGCGTATGACTTCTTCGGCTGTTTTATCCTGAGTCCATCCTGAAGCAAGATTGAAGGTATAGGGAAATGCTTTGAGCGCGGTAAAAGAGCCGGTCAAACTCTTGTAAGCAAACGTCGTAACCGCTTGAGTCAATTCCGATGACTCGGGATCCAAGATAAGACTTTGATACAGGGAGCTTTCGGAATTGAAGGTAAAGCGTTGGGTAAGGGTAATAGGTTCAAACGTTATATCATCGGTATCGTAATCGGTGATACTCATATCCGCGGTGGTAACGGCCTTCCACCAGTTGACCGACAGTTTGGAGCTGATCTTGCTATCCAAGGGGGGTAAAAAGGCGTTAAATGAGAGCGTCTGGGACTTGTCGTAGAGAAGCGCCTGTAAATCGAGTGCCAAAGAATGGGAGGTAATTGAATCACTATCCCATTCCGGGGTTAGTATGTCCCATTCGGGTAAAAGTGCGGTTCCGACAAAATCGGACTTGGCCAACAGAGACTTCAATGAATAACTCAATTTGGTATTGGAAAAAATACTGTTGAAGACCAATGGTTTACCCGTAAGAGTCAAGGTGGCATTCGTATTGAAGAGGGTCGCCCGGTAATTACGAAGGAGTTCGGATTCCCTTTCCGCTTCTGTATCAAAGGCGGCTGCTTCACTGTTGGTATAGAGGTAGGACTGCCACACCCCGGCGCCCGAAAAAACCAGACTGGCTGTGACAAGGTCCGAGGGAGCAGACACTTTACCGGTAAGTGTCGTATTGAGTTTGGCCACATTGAACAGCGAGGCAACATCACTCCAATCTATATCGGTACTCTCAATCCAAGATTCCGACTTGAAATTGAGATCATTGGAATATGAAGGGCTGATACTGTATGAGATTTCAGTCCTGGTGCCCTTACTGCTACTTGTCGCAAAACTGGTGGAAAGGGGTGCCATGCTCACTTTGAAGGGCTCATCGGGAAGACTTGTCTCCTGCTCACTGTCACTGTCTTTCCAAGGTGAAAAGCCCATCACCCCATCACTCCCGGCCGGGAAGCGAAGACTTTCGACATCCTCGTTACCACCCTTGTTTTCACTTTTGGTTGAAAGCGGCTTTCCCGAAAAACTCATGGCAAAATTCAGCAAATTGAAAGAGGACGGATAGAAGAATGTTCGCGATGGAGAATATGAAGTGGACAGGGCGGGATCGCCCTTCGAATTGAAGGTAAGACTCGACGAAAGGGATGAAACCGAAGCAGTCTCTACCCATGGACTCATCTTTTTGGTATCCAGGCGTATTCCACTTGCGTTTATTCGCCAATTGTAAGAACCAAGCGTTCCTATCGTCTCGCTCTCCTGCAAGGAAGCCGCTCCGGACTTCATCATATTGAACCAATCCATCTTTTCGGATCGATTCATGAAATCCTGGTCAATATAAACGTCACTGTAATAGGGAAAGGTCCAATTGAGGGTAAGGTTTTCAAACACAAACGAGCCATTGGATTTAAACCGGTATCGGAACGGAACATCGAGAGAAAAAAAACGGGAACTGTTCCAGTCGGATTCGGTCGTACCCGATATAAACGGGCTGTAATTACCGTTCAAGAGACTTAACGTACGTGAGAATGCAATACCACCGGAAAAACTCGTCTCTCCCACAATACCGGCTTTGGGGAAATTTGCCTCTGCGCCGATATAACTCCCCAAATTTGAATAGACATCAAACAGAAAGGCCAATTGCTTCCCGGATTTTTCCCTTTTTTTTTCAGTCTTGACCAAAAAAAGCCCTTCTCTCTTGAGGGTAGTATCATCGTTACCCTCCAAAATTTTCATGACAGAGCTCTCGTTTTCGCTCTTTGCAGTCGATTGACCAATCAGATAAGTCGTAGTTTGAAAGAACCCACCTTCCCGCTTGCGATAGCCAAAAACTGGATTCATGAAGAGCTTGTCTGCCGGGTAATAGAAGAAAGGCAGATAAAAGACAGGGATATTGCCGACGCGAAGGGTTGCATTCCGCACGGCCCAATCGGATCCGGGCATGAGCCAGATTTTATCGGCGACCAAGGACCAATAGGCCTCGTCGCTTTCCGCGTTTTCAATGGTAGCCTCGTCAAGGATTGTAACATTATCTTCGGTACGACTGATGCTGTCTGCTGTAAAGCGATAGGACTGGCTGTCTCCCTTTTGGGTTCTTTCGTTCGAACCGCCTATGAATATCCCATTCCAATTGTCGAGATCTACCTCAAGGGCCGACCCGCGGAAGGTCTCGGTTCCCGATTCGGATTCACGATAATAGAAAACCGAGCCTCGGGCGTGCAGGGTATTGGCGGTTTTGTTATAGATGAGTTCTTCGGCCTCAATGCGATGCGTCTCTTTACCATCGGTAAAAACAACGGCAACATCTCCCGTAAGACGGGCATACTCCTCATTGACCGATTCAAGGGTAAAGTATTCGGTCTTTCGTGCGGATTCGATAACCACCGTTTTTTCGCTATCGTTCTTGGGGGATACCCCGGTATCCTTGATGGAAAAGTGCGCCAAGAGCCTCTGACGCAATTCATTCACACTGCCGGCTTCCGAAAGCCCCAATTCCCTGCACCAGAGGGCCAATTCAGAAAGCCGTGCAGTCATTATATCGAGCTTTAGTATCTCGCTTTGTTTTGAATCTGTTTCCTTGATTGCAACATCCGGCGCGTTGGTATCTTCCTGAGCGGGCAAAAACCGGCTAAAAGAGGAGAATAGCAACACTAAAAAACAGAAGAAACGCGCCCTGGCCATCAGCCTTTCCTGTCCAACTCTTCCTTGAGATACTTACCGGTCCAGGAATCGGGATTGGCTGCAATTTCTTCGGGCGTCCCTATGGCAACAATGGATCCACCACGATCGCCTCCCTCGGGACCAAGATCAATAACCCAATCGGCCTGGAGAATGACATCGAGATTGTGCTCAATCATGACAACCGTATTGCCACTTTCCATGAGGCGGTGAATGACATCCATGAGTTGCTTTACATCGGCAAAATGGAGACCGGTCGTCGGTTCGTCGAGAATGAACAGAGTCTTTCCCGTCGCTCGTTTGGAGAGCTCCAGTGCCAGCTTTACACGTTGCGCTTCGCCGCCGGAGAGCGTAAGAGCCGACTGCCCCAACTTGATATACCCCAGCCCGACCGATTTGAGGGTCTCCACTTTGCGGGCGACATGTGGGATTGGCGCAAAGAAATCGCAGGCCTCTTCGATTGTCATGTCGAGGACATCGGCGATGTTCTTGCCCTTGTAGCGCACTTCGAGGGTTTCACGATTGAAGCGCTTTCCCTTGCACACATCACAGAGTATGTACACATCCGGCAGGAAGTTCATCTCAATTTTGATGGTACCGTCGCCCTGACAGTGCTCACAGCGACCTCCTTTAACGTTGAAGGAGAAACGCCCACTTTTATACCCACGGGCTTTAGCGTCGGGCAGACTCGAAAAAAGGTCGCGAATGGCCGTAAAAACACCCACATAGGTCGCCGGGTTGGACCGTGGCGTACGCCCAATCGGACTCTGGTTAATATCGATAACCTTGTCGATGAGTTCCGCCCCTTCCAGGCTTTTATACGCCCCCTCACTGTGATGGCTGCGATTGACATGATTGCTCACCGCGGGACAGAGGACATCTGAGAGGAGTGTGGATTTACCGGATCCGGAGAGACCGGTAATGCAGGTAAAAGCCCCCATGGGAATCGATACATCAATATTTTTAAGGTTGTGCTCTGTAACACCACGTATGGACAAAAAGGTTCCATTTCCCTTCCTGCGTTCAGCCGGTACGGGCATGATGAGGGTCCCTGCAAGGTAACGGCCGGTAATGCTCTTTTTGTTTTTCATCACCTCTTCGGGCGTTCCCTGAGCGATGACTTCCCCACCGTGGACACCGGCCCCCGGCCCCAGATCGACGATGTGATCGGCAGTGCGCAGGGTTTGTTCATCGTGTTCGACGACGATGAGGGTGTTTCCAAGATCTCGCAGGTACAGAAGGGTCTCTATCAGGCGTTGGTTATCCCTCTGGTGAAGTCCTATGGACGGCTCGTCTAATATGTAGAGGACGCCGACGAGACTCGAACCGATCTGGGTTGCGAGGCGAATACGCTGTGCTTCCCCGCCAGAGAGCGTCCCGGCTGTACGCTCGAGTGTAAGATACTCGAGCCCCACATTACGCATGAAGCCAAGTCGTGCATGTATTTCTTTGAGTATTTGTGCGCCAATCTTTTTTTCACTCTCGGTAAACACAATCTTCTCGAAAAAGGCAATCGAGTCGGTAACAGAGAGGCTCGAAAGTTCCCAGATATTCTTTTCGCCCACCGTAACGGCCAGAGCCTCGGGGCGCAATCTCTTGCCCCCGCAGGTATCGCAGTGTGTCTGGGTCATGAACTTCTCGAGCCAATCCTTGATACCCGGCGACTGTGTCTCGCGATAACGGCGTTTCAAGTCCTCAACAAGTCCGGGGAATTTTGTGTGATACTGGAATTTCCCCGTTCGGTCGCGATTTTCGTATTCGATATCAATTTCCTCTTCGGTGCCGTACATAATCGCCGCAAAAACACGGTCATCAAGATCATCGAAGGGGGTATCCAGAGAAAAACCGAAGTGTTTGGCAAGGGACTCAAAACGGCTGCGGTGCCAGGCGGAATCCGGATTATAGGGGACTGCCCCACCCTCGTTGAAAGAAAGGGAGAGATCGGGGATGATGAGATCCGGATCAAACTCGCGCCGTATCCCCAAACCGGTACACTCGGGGCAGGCGCCGTAGGGGTTGTTGAAAGAGAAGAGGCGGGGCTGCAGTTCGGGTATTGAGATGCCGCAGTCCGGACAGGCGTTTTTTTGACTGAAGAACTCCTCGTGTTCCTCCTTCGTATCCGCTTCACTACGCAGGACAAGCATGAGCCCGTCTGCGGCCTCGAGGGTTGCCTCGACCGATTCAGCCAAGCGCTTGCGGGTATCGGCCTTGATAATGAGACGATCCACAACAATATCAATATTATGCTTTTTCTGCTTCTCCAATTTGATCGGGTCATCGAGACTCACGAGCATGCCGTCGATACGCAGGCGCACATAGCCAGCCTTGCGGGCATCCTCGAGTATCTTCGTATGTTCACCCTTTTTCCCCCGCACCGTCGGCGCAAGGAGTTGTACACGGGTCCCCTCCGGCCAATTCATGATAGTATCGACAATTTGGTCGACTGATTGCTCGCGAATAATCTTGCCGCAGGAGGGACAGTGCGGGACCCCGACGCGGGCATACAGGAGGCGGTAGTAGTCAAAGATTTCGGTAACGGTCCCCACCGTCGAGCGGGGGTTTCGATGGGTCGTTTTTTGTTCAATACTGATAGCGGGAGACAGCCCCTCGATGTAGTCGAGGTCCGGTTTGTCCATGCGTCCCAGAAACTGGCGGGCGTAGGCCGAAAGGCTCTCGACATAGCGGCGCTGCCCCTCGGCGAAGATGGTATCGAAGGCCAGGGAACTCTTTCCGGAACCGGAAAGCCCCGAAATGACGATGAGCTTGTCGCGCGGCAGCTCCAAATCTATATTCTTGAGGTTGTGCTCGCGGGCACCCTTAATGACGAGCTTGTCCATAGGGCTAGAGGATATCCTTCCAAGAGGCAATCGGGCAAGGGCTTGCAAGCGGAATGTACCAAGTGTATTGACCATTCGGGCACGGGCATGATAGTTTGCGGAAACCGGGCGCTTAGCTCAGCTGGTCAGAGCGCCTCGCTTACACCGAGGATGTCGGGGGTTCGAATCCCTCAGCGCCCATAAGGTCCCGTTGAGGGACCTTTTTTTTGGCATAATCAGCTCCAATATGGTATGATACAGGCATCATGAATGAATCAACATCCCCAGCGCATTCTCTGTTGTCATTTCGAAACAGACACCTGGATCTCAAAGATGAAAATACCGGAGAAGTAATCCAGGTCCTAATGAGTTGTGAAGCGGATGGAACCCTCTTTTTCTCCGAATCCGGCTCTTCTTATCCGGCATTTATGGAAAAGATACAATTCAACTCCTTCCCGGACAACAAGACCATTTTATCCTCACTTTCCAAATCTTTGGGGAAACCGCTCTCTCTCATCTCGGCCGAAAATGTAAGCGTCGAACTCGACAACTCGGCCCTGTCCGGCCTGCAGAAGATGCCGGTTGATATTTTCGACGACGTCTATCTTGGCGAAGTCAAACCCCAGGCTCTCGTCCTCTGCGTCGATATACGCAATTTCTCAAGCTTTCTCTGTTGTAACGACGAAGGGGATGTGTTCAAACTTATCAAAGAGTTCACCTCAAACCTGCTTTCCTGCGTCAACCAATTTGGCTACGGGTGTAGCTACTACAAACTCATGGGCGACGGCGCCATCGTCATTTGGGATGAAACCAACGAAGACAGCGTGGCATCGGCCTTGGGGGTATTTGATTCGTATATCGAATTTGTCAACGAAGAACTCTTCAAACCCTACCCCGGGCTTGGTATGGCAGGGGCACTGGTAAGCGACAAGGTATACAAGTACGAAATTTCTGCGGAAGCCTCGCAACTCAAATACCGCGATTATGTTGGGTATGGCATCAATCTGTCCTGTCGACTGCAGGCCTTGGCCAAAAAAGATCAGCTTGCCATCAATCGCGCATTGGCAGACTCAACATTGGTTCCGTCAATCGAAAATCGCGAAGAATCCCTGGTAGACGATCTCCACAAGCTCAAAGGGCTTAAGGAAGAAGACCGGGGCGTCGTGTTTTTCTATGACCGCTAAGTCTGCCACATATCAAGACACAGACGAAATCGCATCATCATCAAACGACAGGGATTCATTGCGTTCTGTCCTGTCATCGGCCTCCTGTACGTCGATCATGGCCAGGGAACTTTCCACACTCCCCACCAAGGTCCGTATCTTTTCTATGTCCACAGAAAAGTCCGATATCTCGTCTATCCCCCCCTCTATGGTCTTGAGGGCTCCCACTATACTTTCGGAGTAAGGGCGGATCTTCTCGGCCTCTTCGCGGGATACCGCAGCCAGTTTTCGAACTTCGGCGGCGACGACGGCAAAGGTCTTGCCGGCCTGCCCCGCCCTGGCAGCCTCGATGGACGCGTTGAGTGACAAAAGGTTTGTCTTGTAAGCGATATCGTTGATGGCCTCGACGATGCGGGAAAAGCCGCTCGCTGTCTGCGTGGCCTCCTGCGAGTGTTTGCGCAGGAGGTCCGCGCGTTTTTCGCGCATGCCCATGAGGTAAAGGAGCTTGTCTGCAAGGGCATTTATGCGTTCATTGGTCTCCTTCATCAGACGCTCCCGCGCGCCTACCCTGGAGGCCTCCATCAGCCCTATTTCCTTCTCCATGAAGAGGTGACAATTTTCCTTTTTGTTGAGTCCATTGAATATGGCAATTGCCATATCCCGACAGGTTCCATAGCCGCAAGAGGAGCAGTTGCGTATATCCCGCTTTTCCCTCTTGTGCATGGCCCGGTAAATATCGCGCAAAGTCGAATCGTCCGGCTGACGCAATTCAAGGGCGGAAGAGCGATCGATGTAGGTACGCTGATACAGTGAAGGTTTCCAATATCGATCAATCGTCTTTCGAAGCCTGCGTATCGAGAGGGCGTTCTTCTTTTCCAACTTCTTCCTTCGCTGTTCAACCGGAACTTCGAGCCGGTCAACCGAATTACGGCTATCGGACAAGAGGGTTCCCGGCCCGGCGTTACAGCCCATTTCACAGGACAAGCAGTCGACAAGAAGGGGGCTCGCCCCCTGTTCAATCGCATCCTTCAGTGTCGCAAGATAGTGATAGACCGTATGGGGGCCTTCTATCTTGCGGGTGAGTCTGCCCACACCTGGCAAGTCCCGCAGTGCGGTACGCAAAAGCCCGCCCGGACTAGAGAAAAGAACGGCACGTTCCGCCGCTGCACCATCGTAGGGGCGGTCTTCGTATGATTCAAGCGCTATGCCTTCACCGGTCAACCAGGCTGCCAGAGATTTGAAGGTAACGTTGTAGTCCCCAAGCCCGGTTTCCTCGAATTCGCGGCGCTTGGCGTAGCAGGGCGAGAGGACCGCAATACGATGGGATGAAAATTGTGGATAATACTCACGTATCATTTTCATGGTATGGAGCATAGGGCTGTCTGCGGGGGCCAGATAGGAAAGGAGTTCGGGGTGATGTACCTCGATAAAGCTCACAAGGGCAGGACAGGGTTGCGCAATAACTGTTCGCGGTTTGTGTGTCTTTATGTGTTCGAGATATGACTTTACGGTGAGCTCCGCCCCGAAACTCACATCAAATATGGCATCCACTCCTTTTTCGTGGAGGAATGCGTTGATTTTCAAATAGAGGCCGGGAAAATTGGCGGCAATAGCAGGAGCGGCAATTGCAACCACAGGCTCTCTGCCCAGATCGCGGAAAAAAGCCTCTGCATCATCAATTCCGTATCGGGCATTATGGGTGCAGGCGGCAATACAGGTACCGCATCCGGTATACAGATCGTCGTTAATGGTTACAAAAGAACCGGACCCGTCATTGCAAAACTTTACAGGGCAAACAGTTATACACGCATGACAGCTTACGCAACGATCGGGGTCAACCTCGACAACCTTTGAAAGGTGTTTGGACATGTCGCTCCCTCCCCAAAAGCTTAATTCTAGGGAGGAAGACAGAATAAATCAAACCTTCAGCATATTCTCAAGACACTTGTGCAAGGATTCACTCAGCGCTCTCTTGCCATCGGCATCGAGCCCCTTTGTCGATATCGCCTGACCGAATTTGACGGTAACCGGAACGGCCTTCACCTTGCGATGTTCTTCCCATACGCGCCAGGAGTCTTCTATCGCCATGGGGACGATATCGGCTTCGGCCAAGGTTGCCAGTTTGAATGCCCCGGCGCGGAAAGGCAGCAAACCCCTCCCCTTGCTGCGCGTCCCCTCCGGGAAGATGAGCATGGCCCCGCCACGGCGGATATCGTCGGCGCCCTTCTGAATGGTCTTCATGGCCTTTCTGGGGCTGTTGCGGTCCATGAGGAGGCCGCCCAAAAGCCAAACCCAAATACCGATAAACGGAATATAGATGGTCTCTTTCTTGGCAATAAAGCCGAAGGGCCGGCGGATAAGAGCAAGTGCTATGATGATATCGAAATCACCCTGATGGTTCCCTACAAAGCAGACAGGCCCTTTGAGGGGCACATTTTCCATCCCCTCGACGACCAAACGGCTTCCGGTCATGAAGATGATGAAACGGGCCCACAGGTGGGCGAACCATACAAAGAACCCCTGCGTCACCCGGCCAAGGCCGACAAGTCGCAGAAGTCCGGCCAAGAGAGCCACCGGTGTGGTAAGAACCAGGGAGATGGCAACAGCGGTGAAAAACCAAATATTCTTGAACATGATACAAAACTCTAGCAGAAAAAAAGCTCACCGTCCAGAAAGGAACCGGGACGGCCAATAAATATCATACAGAGAGGGCCAGAGAAGCCAATTTCTCGCGGATAAATTCGCTCTTTTCCTTGAGTCCAATAGTACCGGTGTGCAACATGAGAATATTGGGGGCCTTGGGATCGAGCTTGACCCGACCGGCACTCTCTTTCATAAGCCTGAGCACTTTATCGACGTTAACCTTGGAAACCTTGGTGAATTCGACGTGTACCACACCGGCACGCTCTTTCAAACTGCTTACCGAGAGGTCGCGACAAATTATGCGGATCTCTGCCAGAGACAGAAGGCTCTGAACCTCGTCGGGCAAGGGACCAAATCGATCGACGAGCTCTGCAAACACCCGTTCCAGCTCGTCACGGGTCTTTATGGAAGCAATCTTTTTGTACACTTCCATTTTTTCTTGAGCCGAATCGATATAGGAATCGGGGATGAAACCGGTATATTCCAACTCAAGCCAGGTTTCGGTTTCGGCCTCGTAGTGCTCGTCCTGGAGCTTGTATACGGCATCCTCCAAGAGACGCAGGTAGAGATCGAAGCCGACGGCGTAAATCTCGCCGGACTGCTCTTTGCCCAACAGGTTACCCGCGCCGCGAATTTCCATGTCCTTCATGGCAATCTTGAAGCCGCTTCCCAGCTCGGTAAAATCCGATATCACTTGGAGCCGTTTCATTGCCAACTCGGAAAGAGCCCTGCCCTTTGGATAAAAGAGATAGGCATAGGCCTTGCGATCAGAGCGACCCACCCGACCACGCAACTGATACAACTGTGAAACACCATACATATCGGCCCGATCAATAATAATGGTATTAACGTTCGGGATATCGATACCATTCTCGATGATGGTTGTGGAAACGAGAACGTGAAAACCGCCGTGTATGAAGCGGTGCATGATGTCTTCGAGGTCATGGGGCGCCATCTGTCCATGGGCGGTTTCCACAAGCATCTCCGGGACGACCCGCTCGATCATCAGGCGTACTTCATCGAGGCTCTCAATGCGGTTATGGAGGAAAAAGACCTGCCCGCCCCGCTCCACCTCGCGGCGTATGGCTGCTGCCACCCGATCTTCATTGAACTCATCTATGGCCGTTTCGATAGGCTGGCGCACGGAGGGGGGCGTGGCCAAAATACTCATGTCGCGAATTTTGACAAGGCTCATGTGGAGGGTTCGGGGGATGGGAGTCGCAGAGAGCGTGAGACAGTCAATGTTGGTTTTGAGTTCCTTAAGACGCTCTTTGTCCTTTACTCCGAATCGCTGCTCTTCATCGATAACCAAAAGCCCCAGGTCTTTAAACAGAACATCCTTTTGAATAAGACGGTGAGTGCCAACAAGAATGTCAATTTCGCCGTCCTTTACAGCGGCGAGGGTCTTCTTTATATCCGAACGATCGACAAAACGGGATACCATGCCGATCTTGACAGGAAAATTCTCAAAGCGCTCTATGAAGTTCTCGTAATGCTGTTCTGCAAGAATGGTCGTTGGCGCGAGGAATGCGACTTGTTTTCCGCCCATAATGGCCTTGAAACAGGCTCGTATTGCAACTTCGGTTTTTCCATATCCAACGTCACCACAGACGAGCCGATCCATGGGCCGTGGGCTCTCCATATCGTCCTTGATCTCTTCCACGCAGCGAAGTTGATCCTCGGTCTCCTCCCACGGGAAACTGGCTTCAAATGCCGTCTGCCACTCGCTGTCTTGGGGAAACGCAAAACCCTGGGCGGCTTTTCTCTTCGAATACAAATCAATGAGCTTTTGGGCAATATCTTCAACCGACTTCGAAACCTTGTTCTTGCGATTTTCCCAGCTCTTTGACCCCAACTTATCGAGACGTGGCGCCGTTCCCTCGTTACCGATATAGCGTTGAACGAGGTTTACTTGCTCTATAGGAACAAATACGCTTTCTTCATCGGCATATTCAATTTTGATATAATCGCGCTCATTTCCCAATGCCTTGATACGCTCAATGCCTTTGAATAAACCAATGCCATAATTGACATGGACGACATAGTCACCGGGGTTGAGTTCGATAAAGGTATCGATTACCGCACTTCGTGCTGTCTTGAGGGATCGAGGAGTGCGATGTCGCCGCCCAAAAATCTCCCGCTCGTGAACGATGAGGTACTTTGACTCGGGGAGCCCAAATCCGGATGAGAGAGGGAGCGACTGTGCGTTAATCTCCAAATCCTTAAGGATCTCACTGATGCGCATTGCCTGTGTATCGCTCTCTGCACAGACATCTATTGTCCAACCACCTTTTTTGAGGACAGCAAATTCCTCTTTGAGGTAATTGATATTGCCAAAGAAGGAGCGCGGCGGATCAATATCGACATGATATTTCTGAACATTCCCCCGATCGCTCTTGAGCGAGTAAAAGGAAATTGAGTGGGTGAATGTCCCGGCAAGCCGAGAAAAGGACAAGAGGATATCCTCTGGAGGAGGCACACAGCTCTCTCTTCGAGCCTTTCGATACAAACCATCATATTCTCGCTCAAGACTCTCTTGGGCATTTTCAAGACGCTCACGCTCAAGGTAGAGGACGACAGCATCCTCGCCCAGATAATCCAGGAGTGTTGCCGGCCGCTCCATGGCAAGGGGAAAGAACAGTTCCTCTCCTGCACAAACAGATGAAGTTCTCAACTGATCGAGAAGAGAGCTGCCCATATCAGGATACTTTTTCTCATCCTTGAGGGCCATTTCCAAGCGGGATATGGCATTTTCTGTCCAGAAATGCTCTCTTGCCGGAAATATTTCTGCATCTACAAGCCGTTCGAGGCCATTTTGATTATCAGGATCGAACAGACGGATAGATTCGATGCGATCGAAATCGAAGGTAATACGCAGGGGATAATCCGAACCCGGTCGATAGATATCACACACTTCACCCCGCAAAACGAATTCACCATGCACCTGAACACGGGGAACCCTGGTATACCCCCAGGACACCAAGGTCTCTGCAAGCGAGACGGTATCTATGCTGCCATTTTGAGCAATTTTAACCACTCGCGAAAGAAAATCTTCGGCTGGGGGAACAGGGGTAAGAAAAGCACGCTCTGTAGCAATTACAATCGAGGGGGTCGCTGCCCCCAAACGGGCCAATGTTGCCGCTCGTTCGCCGAAGACGGCCGATCCCGGTGAGACCGGGCGATACGGCAGACTCCCCCACCAGGGCATGCGATAACAGGGAATACCGGAAAGACTGATATCCGATTGAAGGGCATCTGCTTCCAACTCGCCGGGAACGACAACCAGGAGCTTTTTGCCCATTTTCTTGAAGAGCTCCGCTATAAACAGGCTCTGGGCTGCACCTTCAAGCCCCTCAAGCGCGAGAGGCAATGTCTCGATGCGTGCACCCGAAAGACATTCGCGAATTGAATGTGTATGCGCCAAACGTGAAGCAAGCGCATTAAAAAATAAGGTATTCACTGCAAGTATCCGATTATAGTACAGAGTATCATGTCCGTTTTTGTACGGTCCATGGTTTCGACAGTATGGTACACTTGGCATATCGGTTCAATACCGAAACGCTCGTTTGATTGGAGCTCTGTATGAAACGTACATACCTTTTTTTATTCTGCTTGATTGGCTCTGTAATGCCGCTCTTTTCTCAAGGGATAGAGGTAAATATCCGCTTTTGGGACAAACAGGTATACTATTCGAATAATAGCGACCAAGACATTGAAATTCTCGTGACCATTACGAACAATTCACCAGAAACATGGCGTTTCAAGCTTGCGGATGAGCGTTGTTTTTCCATTGATTTCGCGGTTCGCTCCATGGACAACCGTTTGCTTGAAGCGAGTGAACAACTCAAGAATACAAGAGCGTCACATCGCCCCCTCTATGTTCGCGATATTCGACTGGAGAGCATGGAATCATTTTCTTTTCGTGAAAACCTTCGCGATTACGTTCCACTCGAACAAAGTGGCAATTTTATGGTCTCGCTCGCCTTCTATCCGGAGCTCCTGCAATTTGATCCATCCAGTATGCCAATGGGAGAAGAACGGCAAGACACAGCTTTCAAATTGGATTCAAACATGATCAGTCTCCCTTTACAGAAAAAACCGATCTTTAAGGATAGCGAAAAAACAGCAGTTACCCTTTTGGATGAAAGCGGAGCACTCCTTGAACGCATCCAGATGCCACCGGATCAAGTGGTCTCTTACTTGCTCGATGCGCGTATCAAAGGAGAATGGGAGAAATTCTTCTTGTACATTGACCTTGAATCGATGATCCAAAAAGATGGCAGGCGCAGGAGAGCATGGCTCTCTGAATCAGAGGAAGGCCGCCAAAACATGTTGGCACAATACCGTTTGGACCTTATGAACAGCCAGGTTGATGGTGAAATATCCACAATTCCGATAGAGTATCGGATACTCAACACTCGTTACAGCCCAAATGAAGGGGAGGTACGAGTATATGAAAAGTTCCGTGATGGACGCTATATTTCGAACAAAGAATATGTTTATACGCTCAAAAAGAGAGATAATATCTGGTTGATTGCCGGCTATTCGGTGTTCAACTTGGGGGTAGAATGATAGCGTTGCTCATTGCAGCAAGTGACTACATAGAAGATATTGTCAAAGTTCATCTCGAACCCTTGGGCTTTGATCATGTGCGATACCGTCAAGCACTCAAGGCAATGGACAATATTGACGAAATTAATCCGGATGCCATTTTGATAAGTGCAGAGGATTTCCCGCGTCACTGGAAAACATTGGTTCAATTCGTACGTAACGAACACCCGCGGGATAAACTTTCGATTGTATTGCTCAAGGGCGAACACTTTGCCTATGAAGAAGCAGCGAAGGCCGCCCATATCGGTGTCAACGGTATAGTAGATGAAACACTCTCGACCGAAGAAGAGCGGGAACGGCTCAAGGGCATTCTTGGAAGACACATCCCTGTTATGGAACAACGACACAGTTCCCGTTTTATTCCCAATGTTCATGATCGTATTGCTTTTATTTTCACGCAAGCGAAAGATGGAACCATTATTTTTGGCAATGTGGAGTCCTTCTCGCACAGTGGGCTATTGTTCAAACCACGAAATCCATCTCACTGTAATGACTTGGTTCTTGAATCGAAATTGTCGCACTGTTCTCTTCGACTAGGTGATAACATCCTCTCACCCATTTGCAAATTAATTCGAAATGGACGCATGTTGGCTATCGAATTCATTTCCTTTTTACCGGGAGAACAGCATATACTTGAACAGTATTTGGATGAACGTCCGCTTCGCGAGCGTCACTTTTTGGAAAACAAAAAGGGAGCGTAATACCCTGCTCTCTTTTTGGCGGGAGACATAACCATGGGAATACATGCATATCTTGAAGCTGCACCCCTGAATGAAATTCGCAGATACAAAGAAATGATACCGCAAGATGCTGTTTCTTTTACCGGTTCTCCCAGAAAACACCCCTATGAAAAAGAAAAAATGGTACTGGTGCGAAGTCAAGGGGGACACAATCCCTTGGTACTTGAATTCAGACTCTCAGATATTATGAATGTGGAAGAACATGCGAGTGAAGTCGACGACGAAGGTGAAACCCTCTATTTGGTTACACTGTGGGTGCGACGAGGAGCTCCCGCAGTTGTGCACACGCCCTTTGAAGTTGGCGCTCCTGGTACCTCCTTCAAGTAATTCCCCACTTACCAAGAATACTCAAAAAACAAGGGGCGTTTTGTGGACGCCCCTTGTTTTTACGGTAAGATTTACTTTGCCTGCATCTTTTCCAACTCGATCTGTGCGACAGCCAGAATGGCGATCGGCACCGAATACGATGAGCAAGAGACATAATTGAGTCCCGTTTCCATACAGAAACGAATATTGTCCGGATTCGCTCCGTGTTCGCCGCAGAGACCGCAGACAATATCAGGTCTGGTCATTCGACCACGTTCAACCGCCATTGAAATAAGTTCTTTTACACGATTGTCCAAGGTCGAAAATGGATTCCCCTCAATAAGGTCATAGAGAGTGTAATCGGGCATAAATCCAGTAAAGTCATCACGAGAAATTCCCAAGGTTGTCTGGGTTAGATCGTTGGTTCCAAAACTGAAGAAATGACCATATTTGGCGATTTCCCCCGCACCCAGGGCTGCTGCAGGCAACTCTATCATCGTACCGACATTGTACGGGATTTGTTTGGTCGCCTTGCTTTTTTTACGGAAAGCCTCTTCTTCCTCTGCAATACCCACATAGGTACTACCCTCTATCTTCTTTCCATAAACGATCAACTTTAACTCTGACGCATTCATGACAATTGGAATCATGATCTCCGGGAATACATCCACCTTCTCTTTTTGGAGTTGATAGGCTGCTTCGAAGATTGCTTTAATCTGCATTTGGTATATTTCAGGATAGGAAACGGCTATACGACATCCCCGGTGGCCCAACATGGGATTGAACTCTGCCAACGCCTCAATACGGGCCATAATTTCCGCTTTGGGGAGCTTTTTCCCCTTCGCCCCTTCCATATAGGAAAGAAATGCCTTGAGTTCATCGTCATTGTGCGGCAAAAACTCGTGGAGCGGAGCGTCAAGGAGTCGAATTGTCACCTCTTTCCCTGCCATGGCCTTGAGAATACCGTAAAAATCTTTCCGCTGCATGGGAAGCAATTTTTCAAGGGCTTCCAAGCGCTCTTCACGAGAATCGGAGAGAACCATCTCGCGAAAAACGTTTATACGCTCATCTCCAAAAAACATGTGTTCGGTACGGCAGAGACCGAGGCCCTCTGCACCAAAGGAAAGAGCGAGAGCCGCAGCTTGGGGGCTATCAGCATTTGCACGTACATGGAATCCCTTCATATGCCGTTTGGCCATGTCGACCAGTTCCAAGAGACCAGAAGAGGTGGGATCGGGCTCAATGAGTTTCGCCTGACCAAGGTAAATCTGGGATTCCCCGTAATAGGGAACATTCATGGTGATATAATCGCCTTCGGAAAACGAAAGATCGCCCAGGGAGGCCTTTTTCCCACGTATCTTCAAATTGGAAGAGACAAGAGATACTTTACCGTACTGTCTTGCGACAACCGATGCGTGAGCCGAATAACCGCCCTCGCAGGAAAACACTCCGGTAGCAACCTCAATAGCCTTTACATCTTCTGCAAAGGTCGAGGGCATACAAAGGATAAAGCGGGCGTCTTCACCTTTCTGAAGTGCCGTTTTGCGTGCTTCAATCAGCCCATCAGTAGTAAAAAATACTTTTCCAATAGCAGCTCCGGGAGCTCCGGCGATCCCCCCCTTCCAAACAGGCAAACCTTTTATGGAAGACATATCAATAACGGGATGAAGAATCTCGTTGAGCCGCCCAGGCTGTATGGCATTGATAACGAAAGCATCATCGACGATTTTGCGTTTTGCAAGATCCAGGTAAAGCTGAATATCGGCCTGAGTTGATTTGGCATCAACCGCACGCTGTTCGATGAGCCAGAGTTTTCCCTTCTCAACAGTAAAGCGCACCTGTCTGATCTCTTTTAACCGATCTTCCAATGTGCCGCCAATGCTTTGAAGTTCTTTCAAATGTGAGGCGTCGATTTTAAGAATACTCTGTCCACTGGCACCTATTTCATTGAATTTTTCGCGATAAAAATCACCTTGAAGAATTTTCTCTCCGCTCACTACATTACGGGTATAGAACCAGCCGGAACAAGAATCCTTGCCATAATTACCATAGACCATGGGTTGAATGAGTATCGCAGTATCATTGTCATTCTGGTCATCAAGGGAAAGCATGAGGGATATGGCTTCCAATGATAGTTCAAGTTGTTTTTCTGCCGAATCAAAAAAGCCCTTTGGCAGATAGGCAGTATATTCTTCCATAAACGCAAGTGCATCTTTGGAAGGATGATCGGACTTGATTTCTTTTTCCAGTTCTTTCTTCTTTTCCTCGTCACAGCGAACAATTTTTTCTTTGGGAGAAAGATCAAGTATTCTTTCCTGAATATTCAACATGCCACGCACCAAAAAAAGCACTTCATGCGCGGCAAAGGTATCTCCTACACCAGCAGCAAAACCATGGATAGTATCTTTCACCAAACCAAAATTATGCAGTGTGGGATAATTGGTAACAGCAAGGTTTGATGAAATCACCAATTTGAGGAGCATTGGATTATCACCATCACCATACTGCTTGCCGACAATTTTCGCACAGCGCCTGAGCAGGGTCTTGATATCCTTGGAGTAATCTATTGTCTTTAATTGAGAAGCAAGCCTCACATCAACTATAAAACCGGGTAAAATGGGAAATCCCAATTCTGCGAATTCATTTGCTTGACGCCCACGAATACCGAGCCATTCAGGATCAATCTTGGCAGAAATAACGTCTTTTTGACTGAAAAAGTGTATCCGAGAATCCATTCTTGACTCCTTGTTCAAAACAGTTTGAGTACTGTGCTAACCGAACCATGTAGAAAGGCTTCGAACATATGGCTGGCGCCCTGACTCAAGTAGCGTTGAAGTTTTGCAACATCCTTGATTTCACTTCCGGCTACTGCGAACTGAATACTCGATCCATGTTTGACTTTCCCCCACTTGAAAAGGGAATTTATATCAATAATCCGTTCACCATCATAATAAATATATACTTCGAGATCGGGATGTTTTGCCTTGTAGCTGGCAATAATTCTTTTCCAAGCCTCAACATTGCCATTGTGAAACAGCTCATTACTGACAACAACAGAATACATCGGTGTCATACGGCGACTTGCACTGGCTACTGGCGCAGGAATTGAAACCGTGGCTTGTGAAGCTGTTTCAAGCCGAGGAGGCCTGGATACAGCAACTTCTTTACCGCCCCTGCTTGTTTTTTTTGCGCTTCCTTTGGATGTCGATTTGGATGCTTTCTTGACTGGCTTGGATTTTGAACTATCCAATTCGAGCTTTTTGGGAACCTTTTTAAACGTGCAATTACCGGTATACAGATTCTTATCGGGGGTACATTTTTTCCCTTCAACAAGCTTGACCAACGTATCTGCAGCTTTTGCACAGAGAGGATCTGCTTTCTTGTCAAAATATCCTGCATATATAACCATGAGTTCCCGTTTGCGGAAACTCGCAAGATTCTTCATTTCATCAGGATTTTTAGGGTTAACCACAATCATTCCAATATCAGGATGATGGTAAGCCAACACCAAATCAACGGCATTCCAAGTACTTACTTCTTTTGCAATAGACGCAAAGTCTTCGTTAAGAGATTCAAGATTACGGGAAAGCGCACTATATCCCATTTTATCAATGAGTAACATATGTAAAAAAGCCGAGAGCTGTTCACCGGACAGTTCCTGTTCCGATGAAACCTCCATTAAAAGATCGGCAAGATTCTTCTTGCCGGCCAAATCTCCAGACATGGAAACAGCTGCTTTGACATGACGAACAACTGCATTAAAATTGTCTCTGGTAGATAAAATCTCGAATTTGTTCATTTTCTGCATTATTACGCCTCCCAAGAAAAACGCCCCCCAAAGGGGGCGTTTTTCAATCAGTAATCAATCAAAGTTCACTGATTCCGCTGCTATCACGTGCCGGTCGACCGCGCTTTGCTTTTTTCTTCCCGCTATCAACAACCCCTGCTTTGGGGCGTCCGCGAGAACCTGTTGCCTTGGCCTTGGTGGCTGGCTTGGATTCATTGGCGACGGTAGAATCGGCGATGAGGTTTGCGCCATCATCGGCGTTAAGCATATCGAGATATGCCTTCCCGGGATCCTTTTCCGATTTTGGCATTTCCGCACCAACATCGACAAAGGATTGGGTGATATCCTGGCGAACCGTCGAACGGCGGCGGCTAAAGGAAGCAAATGCAGCATCCTGGAAGCCCTTGGATACGCCATGAAGGAACTCGTTGAGTACGTTGGCCATACCATCGAGTGTGGCCTTCTTGCGCTTGATCGAAGTGATATCGATATCGAGCAAGAGTCCGGGCTGTATGTGATAGGGATTGATCATGTAATCGAAACGATTGAATTCCCTCTCGAGGAAGTCAAGGCGTTCTTCCATGACACGGCGCTGTATGGGGTACTTGTAGGAGTACATGGCCTTCATCTTGTCGCGCATAATGATGAGGCGGTGACGGAGCTTGTCCTTTTCATAGACATAGGTCCGGTTCATACGCTCAACCTCGGTTTCTGCCGATTGGATGAAGCTGATTTCGTCCCAGACCTTTGCAATATCCTCGTAGAGGGGTTCGCCGGTCTTCTCTTTGATGTTCTTGGAAATCTTGCGCTTGTAGACCTTTGCGAGATCGGCAAAATCGGTGACCTTGGTCATTCCCTTTGCGTCTTCATAGATCATCTCGAGGACATCCCACATGTGCAGGACCTCGGTCTCAAAGCTCTTTACCTGAACATCATATGCCTTGCGATCTTCGATAAGCTGGGCATTGTCAAAGTAGCGCATGCGGATCTGATAGCGCTCGTCGGGGAGGATGTCGGTATTGGTATCCTCATACTCGCGAATGAGCAATTCACGCGCATTCTTGAGGTTCTCGATGTACTGATATCCCATTTTTGAGGTATCGAGAATCGAGGTGATGGAGTTGATCGCGGTATTGAACCCACGATTGCGGATATTTTCCATATCAACAATCTTTTTGAGGTTTTCGCGAATGTTGCACTGGTCAAAGGTCTCCGGATCAATTTCGGCACGGAGGTCGTTGATACGCTCCATGAGGCTCTTCGCCACATAGGTATATCGCTTGGCCTTGGGATCATCAACCTTGTCATCGGTGTGTGTCTCGACACTGTTGATCTTCTGGAAGATAATCTCGCCATCACTGAGTTCTTCAAGGCCCTGATCGGTGCGCTCGTCTTTGAGTGCTTCGATCTCCTTGTCAATCATGTCGATGATGTGCTTAGAGATGAGATCCTTGATAAGGTACTCAACCGTTACCTGGTAGTGGAAAATAGGACTAATGAGCTCGGAGTCAAGAATGTTGACCGAGAGCTTAACATCACAGACCGATTTGGGTTTGAGGATGTTGTCCTTGAATGCACACTTGACAATCGAATAGGCATTTTCACCGCGCACAAAAGCACCAACGTCGGTTTTCTGACGAAGGAGGCTGTTGGTAAGGGTTTCAAGGTCATTGATACCGCGCTGGATATGTCCCTGCAAGTGGCCATACATGTTGACAATGGATTTCTCGATCTCGCCAGTATTGAACTTGTCGGCACCACCAACGGCGTCGAGAAGATCGGCGATCTCTTTGGGCGTGTAACGCGCCAGAACCTTTGTCTCTTCCTTGTCGATATAGTTACGGACCTTCTTGACCATTTCGTCTTCGGCCGTGACCATATACCGGTTGAACATGTTCTGGTAATTCTGATTGAAGTAGTTGTAGAGCTTTTCCTTTACGCCGCCCATGACATCGAGGCGCTCAAGGACTTCCTTGGGGAGCTTCGAATTGAGGTGGTGCAAGACCTTGTTGGTCTCTTCCTCGAGAAGCTGATTTACTTCTTTTTGTTGATCGCGGTATTCCTGTGCGAGAGAATTTCGAGAGCCTACAGCACTCGGTTTCTCGGGATGAAATACGTTGGGACTCCTAGGCAGGTCAATTGCTCCCATATCCTATCTCCTTTCTTGGGGTGATTCCTTGGTGGACGTCAGAACCTTACTGATACATTATCAATATCGTTCTGCAAATGTAAAGCGTTTTTTCCGTTTTCAGCTCGACTAAATAACCTAATATGGTAGATAATACTACTCATGAAGAGATTTGAACAGCTTTCATTGGCCGGGGTCCTCCTCATGCTCATGCTGGCTACGCCGCTTGCCGCCGAAAACGGTGATCGACGCAGCAGATACGTGGACTTCTATGTAATTATCGACAATGTGCCTTCACTTCTCAAGTCGTACGAAAGCACAAAGGACTGGTTCCGATCGGAACTCCTCGAGAAAAAGGCCGTTACACAAGATCGCCTTACCATTCTCCTTGCCACAACAGGAGAGATGATACTCGATCATGTTGTCGTAAACGATGAAAATCGCGCCACAATCGAGGGGGCTCTTCTGGAAATTGGCAGCGGGACACAGCGGCAAGCCTTGACATCGAGCATACGGTCTGTCCAGGATGCCATTAGCCGGCGCAGTGATTCCTCCAGACGACCGTGCATACTCCTTGCCAGCACCCTCGGGTCAAATTCACCAAACACCTCCCTGTGGGATGTGCTTTTTTACTCTCGGGTAGAGGAATATCCCGGGTGGAAACTGGTAACCATTGCACCCGACTCGGTTCGTGATCAAGTACAACGTATCGCACGCAGCTTCGCATCCAGAAACTGAGATTCCCAAGCAGGTTTTCAGGTGCATGATCTTCTCAACGACCATCAAGTGAGGCCTTGTATTCCATGAAGCGAATTGTCCCCGCCGTTTTTATACTGATAGCTGTTTTCTGTGTTTGGTTACTCCTTCGTCCCGAACCCACTGATACCGGCACCCTCAATGTCATTCCCCCGATTAAAGTAATTGCCCCCATATCAAGTCCCGTTTGGGAAAAAGAAAAAGGCAGCATGGAGAATGAGCAGCTCGCCATGGATGATCTCATGGACCCCAAAATTGCTCTCAATGAAGATGAGCAAATGGTTTCCATACTTACTCAAGACTTGTATGGCGATCAAATGGATGAGCAGCTGATCGCCCTCAGGGATCCGAATCAGCCAGACAGCCAGGTGTTCCTGGTGCTTATCGAGTATGACGAATACACCAACGGCTATCATAGAATGGATACCGTAGCCAGCGGCGTTTATCGTCCGCGAAGTTTTTCGATGTTCACCCGTGATTTGGTAGGAGATCGTTCGGTATGTGTCATTATCAATGGCATGAATGCAATTGGCGAACAGGTTATGAGCGTCTTTCGCCTGCGACGTTCAATACAGGCAGGTAGTGGCCGGATAGCATCTACAGGAGATCTGCAACGAATTCTCTTTTTAACCAATGACGGATCCATAGCGATTCAGGAAAAAGAACGTTCACAGGCATATATCCAGGGATACAGTCGGGATGATGCCTTTAAGATATCGACTTATTCCCGTGATACCGAGTCAACAAACATTCTCGATCAGATTGAGACCATTTATGAATGGAATGAAAAAAGTCAACGATATGAACGAAGTGCCACAGCCCGAATAGCCGGAGCGCAAATTGAACAAAAGATGCTTAATGAAGTTCTGGATGGTACGGCAAAAAAATTCGAGCAATTCCTTGCAGGTATGTGGACCCATTCAAATCAAGGCGGCAATACCCATAAATTGGCACCAGACAGTTTATACTTCGATCCCGCCCGATATGAAATTATTTTTCAACGTGGCGGGAATCAGGAAATATATACTTGGAATAATGCAATTCCAATGCGATACGGCTTGTATATGACATCGCGCAACATGTCGATTCCCACCCTGCGAAGGCTTTTGAATATTGAATTACAATCGATGGATACCATCCGCGTTCGTGTGCGCGAGGATGTTCGCATCAAATTGGGATATGGAGGACAGTGGGACGCCATCTATCAGAAGTCCTCTCTTTCCGAGAGTGCGTCATCGCCAGAAGGTTCGACAGATTCCATCCAGCTGAGCGGTATCTACCGAAGTGGATCGATTCAACTGGAACTCCATGACAACAAACAGTACCGTTACCAAGAGGGATCATTGATCCTGGAAGGCGTGTACACCCGATTTGTAATGGGTGATGATATTATAGTAGAATTTCGCCCGGCACTTGAGGCAGAAAGCAAGCGGGGAACGTACCTTTTACGAAAAGAGAAAGGAAAAGATGGTGAATCGATACTGACCCTGGACCAAGTGAGTCTTGGGGTAAACGGGATGGAGCGCTTGTACGAAGAAGCCCTTCACTTTGAATTGATTCCATAACATTACATACAGCGACAATTTTGAAAATGACCAATTCTTGAAATTGCCGTTACCGTCTTCCAATTATTCCGGTTTGCTTCGCAAAAACCACAGGGGATGCGGAAAGAGAGATACACTCGGATTGTTTGTAACCAAATAGTATTCGGGACTTCCCAAATAATCGCGGGTTAAAAGAGCGGGATTCTTGTTCTTGGAGTGGTATTCGATATACAGGACCGATGCCATACGTTGGGGGAGCGATGCTCTCAACTCGGGCACCAATACTTTATCCTCTGTCTGTCCATCAATAAGTGCCAACTGATACTGTAGAAGCTGTGCTTCCCGCAGACTGTGTGGATCCCGCCCTCTCGACAAGAGACGATCCAATTGTGCCTGTGCGGCATCCATTTCTCCCAAGAGAATGAGCGCGTGTACAGCATCCAACAAGAAAGAGTCATCGGCGGTAAACGAATGGGAATCGAGCCAGAGTCGGGCACTGCGCTCATAATTTCCTGCAAGGAATTCCAGGGATGCCCAATATGCCATTATTTGCCCTTTGCGGGAGCTCTCCGGGAGAGACTGCGCTTTTGCAGCAAGCGCACGAACAGCTTTAAGTGAGGTTTCCGAGGTAATATGATCGAGTAAATCGACGTTATCAGCGGAAGAGGTCTCTTTATCGGCTGAAAAAACCAGACTATCCAACGCAAATAATAAAAGCACGAGACAAAGTGAAAAACGAATGGTTTCGGGATACATCCCGACCGGTTTCATCATTTTCTCTCTTGAGAGGCAGCTTCTACACCACCCTCGGGAACGGCCCCTTGATTTGGCAGAAGAGGGGCCGATGGCTGAACCGGTGCCCCAAGGGTGTTTTTTTCGCTACGTTTCTGTACTTTTGCATTCTTCTTCCCATGAAAGACAAAGGGGAAAGAAAAGAGCATTCCGGCGGTAAACGCGGCCAGAAGCGGGAAGAAAACCGGAATGTCCTTGATGACGGCAAAGCCAAAGGACACATCACAACGATTGTCCAGGTTGAACCCGACAAAAACAAGCGAGAGAGCAAGGATGACCACGAGGGCCAAAAGACGCCATGGCATTATTCAAGCTCCTTGGCGCGGAAGGTCTTTCCGCGCAGTTCGTTAATATGGAGGCTCTTGAAAGACCCCGTTTCGCGGATATCACCGGTAAACACGACGCTCTCGTCCCGTTCTGTCCGGCCCCGCATCTGGCCCTCTTTCTTTCTCGAAGGCCCCTCGACCAATACCCTTACAGACTTCCCTACAGATTCCTCCATGCGTTCAACGGTATGACGCATCTGGAGGTCTATTACCCGTTGAAGTCGTTCCGTTTTGACTTCGTAGGGGATGCGATCCGGCAAATCAAAGGCCTTGGTCCCCTCTCGCGGGTTGTAATGGTACATGAAGGCATTCGAAAAACGCACTTCCTCCATCAGCGAAAGCGTTTCCCCGACATCTTCTTCGGTTTCGCCGGGGAACCCGATAAGAATATCGGTTGAAAAGTGCATCTCTGGAAGGACAGAACGAATATTTCGTATTTTTTCCAGATAGGCCTCGCGGGTATAGCGGCGATTCATGGCTGTGAGTATGCGGTTGGAACCGTGCTGAACACAGAGGTGCAGATAGCGCGGGATGTTCTCGTGGGAAGCAATAACCCCGGTAAGCCGCTCGTCATAATCCTTCGGGTGGCTCGAAAGGAAGCGGAGCCAGGTCCCCTGCCCCATTTCCCGGGCGACGAGGTCCAGAAGGGACGGGAAGTCGACAGCCGAGGAGCCCTCGCCATGGCTGTAGGAATTGACATTCTGCCCCAAGAGGGTAATTTCCTTTACGCCGGCATCGAGAAGGGTGTGAATCTCTTCAATAACATCCTTCGGATCGCGCGAGACTTCACGCCCGCGTACATACGGAACGATGCAGTAGGAGCAGAAGTTATTGCAGCCGTGCATGACCGGCACAAAGGCAGAGGCACTGCGGTCACTGTGATGGCTCGACGAAAAACTGTAATGCGGGGTCTCGTCGCTGGGGATCCAACGCGACCCCTTTTCCACCGCCTCGAGGATTTCGGGAAATATGGAACGGGCCTGCGTACCGATTGCGTAATCGACCCCGCGCTCAAGGAGCGCGGGACCTGTGCGTTCGGCCATGCAGCCACAGACAATGAGCGTGAGAGGATCGAGACCGGCCTCGCGGCGCTTCCGGCGCAGAGCAATATAGTGGTCAATGCGGCCCAATGCGCGGGTTTCGGCGGTCTCGCGCACCGAGCAGGTGTTGATAACGACAAGGTCGGCAGTATCGGCATCAAGGGCAATCTGCCAACCCCGTTCGGCGAGGACAATTTCGAGGGCTGCCGATTCGGCCTTGTTCATCTGGCAGCCGTAGGTCTCTATGAAGCTGGATTTCATGTGCGGGACTTGAGCCCTTTGCGAAACTGCCAAGCATTCACGACGCCCAGGCCAATAAGCCCGATGGCGGCTATGCCTATCCCCACACCGGCCACGGTCTTGAGAACCGGGATCAGGCTGAGAATTTTGAGGGCGATTACCGCCCCGCCTGCTGCCAGAGCGATTGTCCCCCCGCGGCGGTCAGTGGGGTTATCGGACTTGATATGTACCAAACCGGCAATGAGGGCGACAGCCCCGGCAACGATACCGAAGCCGACAGGCAGGGACGAGACGAGAAGAAGCGCGACTCCCGCAGAGATACCCGCTACAGCGGCGACTCCCCTTCGTGCGAGAATGGTCTTGGGTACGATGTCGTTCATGGACATTCTCCTTGGCGGCGCGAACCGTATTCCACATACGCGAACGCGCTGTGATTGTGAATGCTCTCCATGTTCTCCGCTTCGACGGAAAACCAGGGAAAGTGGCCCAGGGCCTCGATACCAATATACACATCGCGCACGAGGTCTTCAACAAAACTCGGCTTGTCCCAGGCGCGCTCGGTAACATACTTCTCGTCTTCCCGCTTCAAGAGGCTCCAAAGCGGGCTTGAAGCGGCATTTTCTGCTATTTCGATGATATCCTCAATCCAGAAAAAGGGACCAAGCTCCAGCCTGATGGTAACAATCCCCCGCTGATTGTGGGCCCCGTGCTCGCTAATGGCCTTCGAGCAGGGACAGAGGGTATGGACAGGGACGGCAACCTGGACGATAAAGTCGCTCGTGAAACCCTCGCGCCCCTCGCAGCGGTGCACGGAACCTTCATAGCGGCAATCGTAGGACATGACACTCTCCAAGCCCGAAACAGGCGCCTCCTTGTCCAGAAAATAGGGGAAATCAAGGGAGCCATAGGCTGATTGCGCGTCGAGGTCGACGCAAATTTCCTCGAGCATGGCGAGGAAGTGCGGCATCCCCAGTTTGTTGCGATGCCGCTGAAAGTTTTCTATAAAGCGGCTCATGTGGGTGCCCTTGAAGTGTTTGGGCAAATTCACGAAGAGATCTGCACGGGCTACCGTGTCCTGTGTTCCCTTGACGCGGTCGAGAACCCGAATGGGATAGCGCAGGCCCTTGATGCCGACCTTTTCGAGGGGAATCTCGCGGGTGTCCTCCTGGCCCTGAATGTCGAGCATCAGGCCTGGCCGGCGGCGGCGACCTGTTCGGCCGACTCGATGACATTTCGCAGGAGCATGGCGATGGTCATGGGCCCCACCCCGCCGGGGACGGGGGTTATCATCGAGGCGACTTTGAGGGCCCCCTCGAAGTCGACGTCGCCCTTGAGGCGGTAGCCTTTTTTGGCGCTTGCGTCCTCGACCCGGTTCACCCCGACATCGATGACGACGGCACCGGGTTTGATCATGTCGGCCGTGATAAGGCCCGCCTTGCCGGCAGCCGCGATGAGGATGTCAGCTTGGCGGGTGTACTGGGCGAGATCGCGGGTGCCGGTGTGGCACACGGTCAAGGTAGCATTTACAGAGCGGCGCGTGAGGAGATTTGCAAGGGGCTTCCCGACGATATTGGAGCGGCCTACCACGACGGCGTGAGCGCCATCAGTCTTGACCCCCATGGTCTCGAGCATAACGAGGACCCCGTGCGGCGTACAGGGCAAAAAACCCCTCTCGCCCAGGACCATGGCCCCGACGGATACCGGGTGGAAGCCGTCAACGTCCTTTGCCGGGCTTATGGCGCGGATAACGGCCGATTCATCGAGAGCCTTGGGCAGGGGGAGCTGGACGAGTATGCCGTGTACGGCCGGGTCGGCATTGAGAGATTTTATCGTAGAAAGAAGGGTTTCTTGGCTCGTATTGGCCGGAAGGCGGATATCCCGGCTGTCCATGCCGGCTTCCGCGAGGGCCTTTTCCTTGGCGGTAACATACGAGACGCTCGCGGGATCTTCGCCCACGAGGACGACGGCCAGACAGGGGACAACACCCTTTTCCCGCAGAATACCGGCGCGCCCGGCGACATCCGCGCGTACCGTTTGGGCGATTTCCTTTCCGTCAATTATTCGTGCATCCATGAGCTGCCCCCCTGTGCCATGCCGCTCAAACAGCGTCGGTAACCCTTTGGCTGCGACATTGTTATCCTGCATGAAGGTTTTTGTGTGAATATGTGGCATGTTGTACCATGGAGCACGGCAGACCGGCAAGCGCCGGTATCTTCCGTATCGCTGCCCGGCGATTGCGCGCGGGCGGGTTTATATGGTATACAACAGGGACGCCGGCCGTGAGCGCACGCATGTGTGAATCCCGGTGCACAATCCTTAAACGTACAACATCGAAGGTCCATCAGGGGGATAGTACATGCGAACACTTGTTGCGGGGCGCCTCGTCCCGATTCTCGTCTGCCTTATGTTGCTCGGGGCACCGGGCAGTCTGCTTTTTGCCCAAGAGAGCGACGATTCCCCGCAGGAATCTTCCGGGGCAGAGACCGCCGGAAATGAGGATACCAAAGACAGCACGGGGGGCGCCACGGACGACCTCGAGGCCGACCCCTGGGAGTACCTGGATCAAACCGAAACAGTCGAAGGTGACAATGTCTTTACGATAAATGTCGGACTTCTCTTTGCCCTTGCCTTTGTCGATGGCAACAATCAAAGCCTCGATACCAATTTGGGTCTGGGCGGAGCCGGCATCCTCTCGTACGACTACATGCTCACCAAATACTTCAGCATTGGCGGCGAGTTTGGTGGATCATTCAACAGCACACAGGGAGCCAATATCCTGTACACCGTGCCCTTCGGGCTGCGCGTCGGAGCCCTCTTCGAAGCGGGCCCCTTCGAGATACCCGTTTCGATTATGGCAGGGGCCTGTCTCCAGACCGAACTGGCCGACAACCACCTGAGCCTTGCCTTCAAACTGGAGCCGGGCTTCTTCTGGCGCTTCAACGACGATTGGTCCTTCGGGCTCAACGTCTCCTGGTGGATGATCCCCCAATTCAATGAAGATCCGGCGAAATCGGTTTGGGGCCACTTCATGTTCACCTCGCTGGCCGCCCGCTACCACTTCTAGACAGGAGAGCCCATACATGACCGCGAAACAGCTTTTCAAGGCATTCATACTGATAGTTTCCTCCGCACTCCTCTTCTCCTGCAACCAGGACCCCATATTCTACAATATCTCGAACGAGACGGCGCCCGCAGAGAGCCTCATCCCCGGTATTCCCTCCAATTTTGCGGAATACGGCGGCGGGCTCTACCTGAGTAACCGCGCCAATATCTGGACGCTAAACGGCACTGATTGGGAGCGGGTGAGTGTTGCCGGCATGCAGGCGGGCAGCAGCATCGAGGAACTTGTATCCGACAGTACGAACCTCTACGCCCGTGTAGTCTGGGACGAGGGCTTTGTCAACCTCCAGACCTACAATAAGGTCTACCGGCTGACCGGTTCCGGGGCCGGATTGACTGCGACAGCTATCACCAACAACCTTGCTGCGGACTATCCCTTGATAAATCGCATCAGCATGGCCAACGGGACCCTTGTTGCGAGCGTCAAGAGAAGGGGGATTTCCGGCGGGATCCGCTACGTGTACCTCGTCGGGGACACACTCAGCGCTTTTGGCGGAACGACCGATCTCCCCGAAGGCTCTGCCATTGTCGCGACGGCTTGGGGCGGCAGGAACTACTTCTTTGCCACGGGGCGCGGCGTATACTACAGTAATAGCTTTGATGGCGAAGCACCGACGCTACTCGCGGGAACTACCGATGAAATAAGTGGTATCCGTGCCTTTGGCACGTCTCTCCTCGCCTGGGGACACAATGAAAACATCTACCGCATTACCGATGGAGAGACTCCTGCGATCACAGTAATCAATATGGGAAGCAGGCTGGAAATGGCCAATACCATCTATGACAATGGTACCTTTATCGCCCTTCTCATCACCTACAACTACTCTGCGACGGCCAATGGCTACCGGGAGCTCGCCCTGAACACTGACCGCTCACTCCCCGACAGCTTCTCGCTCGCAACGCCCGGGGAAGCGGATGAATCTTCCACCATTGACGAAGCCCAGTACAGTTCCTCCATGGGCCGCTACCTGGTCTACGGCCTCAAGCAGTGGGATATTGGCACCCACAATGTCCTCTTTGCCGGAACCGAAATGGGCCTCTATTACAGCGTGGACCGCGGTAACTGGAAGATCTGGAGCAGCGGCACCCACAGCGAATTCAACTAAGATCGTGGCAGATCTCTTCGACGGGGCTGCCCGGCCGGCCGGGGACGGGCCCCTGGCCGACCGCATGCGCCCCCGCAGCCTCGATGAGATCGTGGGCCAGCAGCACATCGTCGCCCCGGGGCGCCTCCTGTGGCGCTCCATACGGGCAGACCGCCTGTCGAGCATCCTCTTCTACGGCCCGCCGGGGACCGGCAAGACGAGCATTGCCCGCGTTATCGCCAACACCACCAAGAGCAGTTTCGAGAGTCTCAATGCCGTTCTGGGCGGCGTCAAGGACATCCGGGAGGCCATAGCCCGGGCAGAGGAACGCAAAAAGCTCTACGGGAAGCGCACCATCCTCTTTGTGGACGAAGTCCACCGCTGGAACAAGGCCCAGCAGGACGCCCTCCTGCCCTGGGTGGAAAACGGGACGGTTGTCCTTATCGGGGCGACGACAGAAAATCCCTTCTTTGAGGTCAACAAGGCCCTCGTTTCGCGCAGCCGCATCTTCCAGCTCCTGCCCCTTGAGCGGGACGACCTCTTTGCCGCGGTAAAACGTGCCCTGGCCGACCGGGAACGGGGCTACGGGCGCTACCGGGTCTCCTTTGAAGACGGGGCCCTCGAACACCTCGTGGACATCGCCAACGGGGACGCGCGCAGCCTGCTCAACGCCCTGGAACTCGCCGTCGAAACGAGCGTGGAGCCCTGGCCGCCCGCCGATGGAGCGGAGATAGCTATCAGCCTTGATACGGCCGAAGAGAGCATCCAGAAGAAGGCGGTGCTCTACGACCGCGACGGGGACTATCACTTCGACACCATCAGTGCCTTTATCAAGAGCATTCGCGGGAGCGACCCGGACGCAGCCCTCTACTGGCTGGCCAAAATGCTGCGGGCCGGCGAGGACCCGGACTTCATTTTGCGCAGGCTCCTCATCAGCGCCTGCGAGGATATCGGGCTCGCGGACCCGCAGGGCATTGTTCACACCCAAGCCTGCGCCGCGGCCTTCCGCCAGGTGGGCCTTCCCGAAGGCCACTTCCACCTTGCCCAGGCGGTCCTCTACCTAGCGACGGCTCCCAAATCCAACAGTGCCCTCGCCTTTTTCGACGCCATGAAGGAGGTCGAAAAGCAGGATGCGAGCGTCCCAAGCCACCTGCGGGACGGGTCCCGCGACGCCGAGGGCTTTGGCCACGGGGAGGGTTACCTCTACCCGCACGCCTTCCGCGACCACTGGGCGGTCCAACAGTACCTGCCGGGGGCCCTCGCGGGAAGGATCTTCTGGGTGCCCGGGGAACTGGGCTATGAGGGGGCGGTTCGCGAAGACGTCCTGCGCCGCCGCGAACTGCAAGCGGCCCTCGTCCTTTCGGGAGACGAGGCTGATGGGGAAATACTCTCCTGGAAGGCCCCCGACAAGGGGCTGGAAGCCTGGCAGCGCCGTAGCGATTCGGGGCGGGCGGCCGGCCTCCTCGAGGAGCGCCGGGAGCTCTTTGCACGGGCGGCCCTCGCCCGCCACCATCGCGTGCTCGTCCTCAAGGCCGATGACGGACTCCTCCTCCAGGAAGCCTGGCGGCAGGTTCCCGAGGGCCTTGCGGCCGGCCTCGTTTCGTCGCCCGCCGCACAGGAGGCCCTCGCTGCCTTTGCGCGATCCTCCCGGGCCCCTCTCGAGGATGAAGAGCTCCCGCACACCCTGGTTGCCGCGCTCTCTGCAGTGCCGGAGGCCCGTACCCTCGAGGAGGCCTTTGGCTGCCCCCGCTTTGAACGCATACTGGCCCGTAATCCGCTCGCCGGAACGGCGGGCGATAGTCAAGAAGCCCTGTGGAAGGGGCTTTCGGCCCTCCTCGAAGCCGGCGGCCGCCTCGTTTTTTCGCAGCTCATTCCCTCAAAGGGCCAGCGACTCTCCAGCCTTGAAGGGATGATCGCGGCACTCGACGGGGAAAGCTGCGAAGCCTTTCGCGAAGCAGAAGAGGCATTCTTCACGGAGGGATCCGGCGCAACAGGGCCCACGGCCCGGGGGATTGCAGAAAGCCTTGAATTGGCGGGCTTGACTATCAGCATGGATGAAAAAATCCTGTGCGAAAAACGCCGTCCCTCCCCGGCCGATATTGCGCGCTGGTTCGATACAAGATCGTCGAGCTGGGGTCGTGCGATGGCAAGAGAGCTGGGGGATGAAAGACTCGAACACGTACGGGCACTTCTGACGAGCCTGGCCGGAGAAGGCCCCCTCGACTGGAAGCGCGGCATACTCTATGTGACAGCGGAGAAGACGACATGATCATGCTTGCAAGCGGCAATGAACACAAACGGCGTGAGTTGCAGGCTATTTTGGGGGTTCCAATCGGGATTCCCAAGGACCGCGGCCTCGACTTCGATCCCGTGGAAGACGGTTCGAGTTTTCTCGAGAACGCCCTCATCAAGGCACGGGCCCTCCACGAACTTACCGGGGAAGCCGTCATCGCCGACGATTCGGGGATCTGCGTGGACGCCCTTGGCGGGGCGCCGGGTATCCACAGCGCCCGCTACGGCTATGCCGAGGGCCTCGCCTCGAACGACGCGGAACGGAACGCCCTCCTCCTGTCGCGCATAGAGGGACAAAGTAACCGTAAGGCCCGCTTTGTCTGCTGCATGGTCCTCCTGCTGTCGCACGAGAGGTTTTTCGTGGCCCAGGAGACCTTCGAGGGGGAGATCGCACCGGAAGCATCCGGAGGCGCTGGCTTTGGCTACGACCCCCTGCTCCATCTGCCGGCACACGGCTGCACGGTGGCAGAGCTTGCGGAGGACGAAAAAAACCGCCTGAGCCATCGGGCAAAGGCGGCACGGGTGCTCGCGGACATCATCCGAAGCGCGTTTTAGGCGCACGACGGGGGGGCCCCATATCAGGCTGCGCCCGGCGAATTTCCCCGAACACAGGCGCCCCAAGACGGGGCGATTGAATATCGAGCCCGCCCCATCAGGTTATTTGGCAAGGGTATATACGCGTCGATCTTTTGACATGGACTGAAGAGAAATGAAGTGAAAATCACCGTCACGGACAGTGATTTTCCGAGAGCCTGAAGAAACCAATACATCCTTTTTTTGGGGGACAAATTCCAGCTCATAGTTTCCGCTTTCCAAGTACACAACAGAAATCTGATAATTGTCCGGGAGGAAGCGCCAACAGCGAATGTCCGGGGCAAATTTCTGATAGGCACTGGCTGCGGCGATAACCGTTCCGGCACTTCGTGCATCATCAATATTTACCCTGCTTGTGTTTCCCTGACTTTCGGCCAGGCTATTGAGGGCAACCGCAAAGGAAGCCGACGCCTCTCCCGAAAGGAAAATTCCAACAAGCTTCTTTTGCAAAGCATCAAAGTTACGATCAACCATGGCGGGATAATTACCGTTGAAGTGACGGAGAACGGTTTCAGAGTAGGAGAAGAGAGGCATTGTTTTGGATAAGGGCACGCCATTTGCCGCAAGCACAAGGGGGTGCGACCCGGCAGGGTCCCGGCGGGAATACTCGGGGATGGGGTTTTCTGCATTGGAGAGGATATTTTCAATTTGACCCATACTGCGACGAACCCTGCGATTTGCCTCCAATGATACCTGGAAACTGCGCATAAGTTCCGGGGTTTGGGCGAGTGTCCCGCGGGAGGTCTTGACCGCACTCTTTCCCGCCGAGTTGAGAATCACCAACTGTGCCATACCAGGACGATACGTAACCCGCTCTCCCTTTTCATTGAAGGCCAAAACATCATCGAGAGCGCCGGCAGTTGCCGCTTGATCATCAGCATTATTTTCTTCTACAGCAAGTACAGCAGAAAGACGATCCCACTCCTTTTGCCAAGAAGGGAAAAGAGTTGACAGATTCTTGAGCTGCGCTCGTGTATCGTTATAATCACCAAGCGAGAGTGATACCAGAGCATCGAGGTATCGAACCACGGCATTCTGTTTGTAGAAGTCATCATAGTACTTCATGTCACGCAATTCTGCATCTATCTGGCGAAAGAGGACCTTGGCGTTCTCGCGATTACCACGCGCCAGCTGGTTGAGAACACGATAATATCCAATGAGGACACGCTCGAAATTTTGACCGATAAACTTGCGTTCCGTTTCGTTTAGCCAAAAACTTGCAACATCCTCCAACTTCGAACGTGAAATGGATTGCGAGATATCCCACGCTTGTTGAAAAGCGCGATCGCTCGCGTCATAGTCGCCCATGGTATGAAAAACGATTCCCGCCTCCATGGAATATAAAAGAAGTTCGCGTGAACCGGTAGAACGTGCAAGCTCTCGAACCGCACCGGCGGCTTCTTCGTATTTTCCTGCATAATAGAGGTCTTCGACCTTGTAAAATTCGCGGTCATAGGTCGTGGTAGCACACGAAGCACCCAACACTATGAATATAAATGAAGCTATCAAGAGAGCGACAGAAGGTGTAACAAATTTCAAAACTCCTCCTTGCTTGAAGTAGGTCTTTGAACAAATTTTACCAGGCAACATTGTTTCTCCTTGGAGCCAGGCGTCGTTTATAATGAATGTCATCGGTCCATACGACGAGCTGGGTTTCGACGGCACGGAGTTCACAACGGATAACGTGCTCGAGGATACGTTGGGCTCCTTCTTTCCACGAGCTTTCGGTAATCAAACTCTTGATGAAAAAGTTGGGGCTCTTCATACTGCCCGCAGACAGGGTTTGATCGCCCAAACCGGAGAGATTGAACTCCATTTCTTCCAGGGCCGCTTCGCGATCTTCGGGCCGCACGGTAAACACACCGCGGGCACGAAGCGCTTCCACCAAAGCAAAATCAAAAATATCGGTATCTATGAGCTCGCTGGTCTCGTTTCGGGTAATTGAGGCCTTACTGTTTCTTCCGTATTCCTCATGACCAAAGTGCCCCTGTTGAGGTACACTGGCAATCACGATGGCTCTTGACTTCGCAACCCTCGAACACTTGAAGCGTTCCCACCCCTCTTGGCGGCTCATGCAGGCAGACAACGCCCCCTTGATCGCGTCCTTCCTGGACCGCGAGTTTCGCGAGGAGAACGTACGCATGCAAGCCGAGACCGAGCTCATCCTCCACCTCGAGGACTTCATGCGCTCCCTTGAAGTAATTGGGAATGTCGACGAAGAGAGCCAGCGCTTTCCCCGCTCGGCACAGGAGTACCTGAACGACTGGGCGCAGGAATCCCGCGGCTGGTTACGTAAATTCTATCCGCCGGCATCGGATGTCCCCCACTACGACCTTACCCCCGAGGCAGAAAAGGCCCTCTCATGGATGGAGCAGCTTTCCGGCAAGCGTTTTTTGGGCACCGAGGGCCGCCTTAACCACTGTTTCGAACTCCTTCGCCAGATGGTCCACGGCACAGAGGATAACGCAGACCTGCGACTGGCGGATCTCAAGTCAAAGAAAGCGGCCATTGAAAAGGAGATTGCGCGCATCAAGGCCGGGGAGCTTGTGGTCTTGGACGATCGCGAGTTGCGTGAGCGCTTCTGGCAGTTCGGACTGACGGCACGAGAACTCTTGGGCGATTTTCGTGCGGTAGAGCAGAATTTCATTACACTGGACCGGAACATACGGGAACAGATAGCCCTGTGGGACGGGGAAAAGAGTGAAATGCTCGAAACCATTTTTAACCGACACGACAGCATACAGGAATCGGACGAGGGACAGAGCTTTCGCGCTTTCTGGGACTTCCTTATGTCCCCGGCCAGCCAAGACGAACTGGAGACACTCCTGGAAAGGGTATACCAAATCGAAGAATTGGGGGACTCTCTTGAAGACCGTCGCCTGCGCCGCGTCCACCATGACTGGATTAAGGCCGGCGAACAGACCCAGCGCCGGGTGGCCCAGCTCTCTGCCCAGCTGCGGCGTTACCTTGACGACCGCACCCTGCAGGAGAACCGACGGATACTCGATCTCCTCAAGAACATCGAAAAGACAGCTGTCGAGCTCAAGGATGAACCACCGGCACGGACACTCTTCATGGAACTCGACGGCTCGAAGCCGGATATCACCCTCCCGATGGAACACCCTCTTTTTTCGCCGCCACTCCAAATTCTCCTCGACAGCAGCCCGCCCCTTGAGGAGGATGGAGAACTGGATATGAGTATTCTCCTGGAGCAAGCGAGTGTCGATCGCGAGCGGCTTGAAGGGAACATCGCCCGCTGCCTTGAAAACAATTCGCAAGTTTCCCTTGCCACGGTACTCGCTCGGTTCCCGCTGGAGCTGGGCCTCGCAGAACTCGTCACCTACTTTTTGATAGCAAGCGAAGGGGCCGAACACATCGTTTCGGACGAAGCTCGTGAGAGCCTCGAATGGTACGACCCGGATCATGACATCATGCGCCGGGCCCGTGTCCCCCTCATCCTCTTTGGCAGGAAAGAAGCATGAAGTCATACAGCCCCGAATTCAGCCGGATACTCGTACAGCTCCTTAAGGGCATCGTGTACCGGGAAGACGACGAAGGCCTCTGGCAAGCCCTGCTCAAGACGCGGCCAGCGGTCATGGACTACTTCGAGGCACTGGGCCTCGAGCTCGTGGCCAGCGAGGACGAGGGATACGGCTTCCTCAAAAACCGGCAGGACGATGAAGAGGGAGCAAGCCTTCCCCGCTTGATATCCCGGCGCCCCTTGAGTTACCCCGTAAGCCTCCTCCTAGCACTCTTTCGCCGCCGCTTTGCCGAACACGATGCGTCGCAGTCGGACCCGCGCCTCATTATCGAGCGGGATGACCTTGCCAAACAGGTCGAGGTATTCCTCCAGAAGGGGACCAACGAGGTCCAGTGGGTCTCGCGGCTGGACAGCTACCTGAACCGCATACAGGAATTGGGCTTTATCCGCTACTTGGGCGAGGACCGGCAGAAAATTGAAGTACGCCGGGTACTCAAGGTCTTTGTCGATGCCCAGTGGCTGGCCGAGTTCGACCGTCGCCTTGAAGAGTATCGCCAGTTTGAATACGGAAAGAAGGAGGCGAACGAGCGTGATGGATCCGAATGAATCCCTCTTCGACTTTGCCGAAGACGACAGCAAAACCGGTTTTCGTCTCCAACGGCTCGAGGTCTACAACTGGGGCACCTTCAACAAGCGCGTCCAGGTCTTTACCCCCGACGGGCGAAACGCCCTCCTTACCGGGGAAATAGGATCGGGGAAGTCCACCCTGGTCGACGCCATCACCACCCTTCTCGTTCCCGCCCAGCGCATCGCCTACAACAAGGCAGCGGGTGCCGGAAACCGCGAGCGGGACCTCAGATCCTACGTGCTGGGCTACTACAAGTCCGAACGCGGCGACGAGGGCCTCTCTTCCCGGGCGGTCGCCCTGCGCGGGGCCGGGGACTACAGCGTCATTTTGGGGGTCTTTCACAACGAGGGCTACGGCCAGACGACGAGTCTTGCCCAGGTATTCTGGCAAAAGGACCTCAAGGGCCAACCAGCCCGCTTCCACCTTGTCTCGACATCCAATCTCTCGATAAGCCGCGACTTTTCCGGCTTCGGGACGGATATATCGGCCCTCAAGAAACAGCTCAAGGCCCTCGCCGGGACCGAACTCTTCGAAGACTTTCGCAGTTACAGCCTGGCCTTTCGCCGCATCATGGGCATACAGAACGAACAGGCCCTCGAGCTCTTCCACCAGACGGTCTCGATGAAGTCGGTGGGGGACCTGACCGATTTCGTCCGCAGGCACATGCTCGAAGCCTTCGACAGCGCCCCAAAAATAGACGCCCTTATCCACCACTTCGACGACCTGGACCGCGCCCACGAGGCAATACTGCGCGCCCGCGACCAGATCGAACGCCTGCGTCCCCTCGTGGCAGACCTTGACCGCTACGACCAGGAGAAGCAGGGCCTTGAGCAGCACACCCTCTGCCGCAACTCCCTCTCTCTCTGGTTCCGCCACCTTGAAAAAGACCTCCTCGAAGAAAAGCTCTCCAGCCTGGCACGGGTGCGACAGGGCAAGGAGGGGCAGCTTTCATCGGTCAAGGCTGATACTGACGCGGCGCAGGATGCGCGCGATGGCCTCAAGGCATCAATTGCCGCCCAGGGCGGCGACGCCCTCGAGCGCCTCAAGTCGCGGGCGGCGGGCCTTGAACGGGACCGCACCCGCTTGAAAGAGAATTGGCAGCGTTACGAAACGGCCCGCGCACAGGCAGCCCTTCCCGAGGCGCGAGATGTGGAGGCCTTTGAGGAAAACCGCTCCCGCGCCCAAGGAGCCCTTGAAGCCCTGGGGGCGGATGAAGAGGGCATCCAGAACCGCTTGAGCGATATTGACGTGGGGATATATACCCTTCGCCAGAGCCAGCTGGGGCTCCAGAAGGAGCTTGAGTCGCTGCGCGGGCGGGAGAGCAACATACCGCGCGAACAGGTGGAGATTCGTGCCAATCTGATACAGGCCCTCGAACTTTCACCCGAGGAACTCCCCTTCTGTGGTGAACTCCTTCGCATCAAGGCCGGCGAGGAAGAGTGGGAAGCCGCCGCCGAACGGGTCATGCGCTCCTTTGCCCTGTCGCTCTTGGTACCGGACAGCCTCTACGAAAGGGTATCCGCCTGGGTCGATGCGACGAACCTTCGCGGGCGCCTCGTATACTACCGCGTACGCGAGCAGCGCTTCATGGCCCCCGCAGACATCGATGCGGGGAGTCTCGCCGCAAAGCTGGACATACGCCCCACAGAGTACTTCGACAACTGGCTGCGCGATCAACTCGCCCGTCGCTTCGACCACCAGTGCTGCCGTACCATGGAGGACTTCCGGCGGCAAGAAAAGGCCCTGAGCCCCTCCGGCCAGACAAAGGACGGCGGGATTCGGCACGAAAAGGATGACCGCCACAAATTGCACGACAGGAGCCGCTATGTCCTGGGCTGGTCCAACCGCGAGAAGATACTGCTACTCGAGGAACAGAGCGCCGGGCTTGGCAGGGAACTCGCCCACAAGGCCGATGAACGCAATCGCTGTGTCAAGGAACTTGAAGCCCTTCGCGAGAAGCGGGAAGCCTTTGTCCGCCTCGACGCCATACCCCGCTTCGAGGAAATCGACTGGCAAAGTGCAGCCATCGAGCTGGACGAGGTCCACAAGGAAATCGCCCGTATTGAAAAGACCTCGAATATTCTCCAGGAACTCACCCGCCAACTCGCTATCGTGGAAGAAAAGATCTGCGGCTTCGAAGAAAAGGCCCACAGCCTGCGGGATGACATATCCCGATTGAACCAGCAAATCGAGGATTACAATGAACAGCTCGCCTCCTGTACGGCTGCCATCGCCGAATCCAGCGAAGAGCGGGCGATTCTCTGTGCACGACTTGAACCCTTGAAAGAGACAGCCCTTGGCGGGCAGATTCCAAGTCTCAAAAACCGTGAAGCCCTCGAACGAAGCTTTCGCGACTACCTGCAAGGCGAGATCGACAAAGCCAACAAACGCATCACGACCCTTACCGGGCGCATCTCGGGGGCCATGCAGGGCTTTCGAAATGCCTGGCCACTTGAAAGCCGCGAATTTGACGAGTCGCTCGAGGCTGGCAGCGAATATCGCGGGCTCCTGTCAAAGTTGGAGGCCGACGACCTTCCCTCCTTCCAGACCCGCTTCAAAACCCTCCTCAACGAGAATACCATACGCGAGGTGGCAAACTTCCGCGCCCAGCTGGACGCCGAGTGTACCATGATTCGCGAGCGCATCGAGCGCATCAACCGCTCGCTGTCTGCCATCAATTACAACCCCGGTCGCTATATCGTCCTGCAGCACCAACCGAGTACCGATGGCGAGATACGCGACTTTCGCGCCCACTTGCGCAGCTGTACCGAGGGAAGCCTGGGCGAAAAGCAGGATGAGCTCTACAGCGAGCAAAAGTTCCTCATGGTCAAGGAGATTATCCAGCGCTTCCGTGGGCGCGAGGGATTTGCCGATGCCGACAAACGCTGGATGGACAAGGTGAGCGATGTGCGCAACTGGTTCGTCTTCGCGGCATCAGAGCGCTGGCGGGAAGACGACAGCGAATTCGAGCACTATACCGATTCGGGGGGAAAGTCCGGCGGGCAGAAGGAGAAGCTGGCCTACACCATACTCGCGGCGAGCCTTGCCTACCAGTTCGGGCTTGAGCGGGGCGAAACCCGCTCGCGCAGCTTTCGCTTTGTCATGATCGACGAGGCCTTTGGGCGCGGTTCCGACGAATCCAGCCGCTACGGGTTGCGCCTCTTCAAGGAACTCAACCTGCAGCTGCTTATCGTAACACCCATGCAAAAGATCCACATCATCGAGCCCTTCGTACACAGTGTAGGGTTCATAAGTAATGAGGACGGGCGGGAATCGCGCCTGCAGAGCCTGAGCATCGAGGCCTATCGGGCCCGCAAGAAAACCGCAATTCTGGAACAGGTTCCCGATACGGACGGCAGCGTGTGAGCTGGACAAGCACCAAGGATTTCAAGGAACGGGTAACATCGGCTTGGGAGAAGGGGCGCTACTTTTCCCTTGCGGAAATAAATCTGCCGGCCAGCCCGGAGGCCGCCCCCTGTCCCGAGCCGCCCCTGCGCTACCCCCTTCGCGGGCCCACTGCGGCAGAACTCCTGAACGCATTTACAGAAGCCTCCCGCTGGACCAAGAGCTGGCAGGAGCATGCCGCGACTCATTCGCTCGAGCTCGAATGGCAAGAAAAGGCCCATCGACAACTGGGACGGAACAGCCTGCCGCGGGCTGTCATCTTTGCCAATACCAAGGCCCTCGCCCGCTACCTGGGACGCGAAAAGGAGTACGGGCTCTGGAAGGAACTCGCAACCCGCCTCGCTTCCCGCTTCCCCGCCCTCGCCACCTGGGCGGCGCGCAAACCCTTCGAGCTTCTCGCCATCGAAGACCGCCTCGACGCCCTTATGGACCTGAGCGACTGGTTTATAGCCAATCCCCACAGCGGGCTCTACCTGCGCCAGGTAAGTGTTCCGGGTATCGATACGAAGTGCATCGAATCGCACAAGGGGCTTCTGCGCCGCTGGTGGGACATTCTCGTCCCGCCCCTGGGGGAACGTGCTGCATCCGGGTCGATACGCTTCGAGGCTCGCTATGGCTTTCGTGAAAAACCGCTGTTGATCCGTTTTCGCGTTCTCGACCCCGCTTCCAAGCTCTCGGGCTATCGGGATCTCTCGATCCCGGCGGATGAGTTTGCTTGCGAAGCCCTTCCCTTCAAACGGGTATTCATAGTTGAAAACGACATAAGCGCCCTGGCCTTCCCGCCCGTCCCGGACAGCATTGTGATATTTGGCCGCGGCTACGGCTTCGACGCCCTTGCACAGGCCGCCTGGCTGGCCAAACGGGAACTCTGGTACTGGGGCGACATCGACAGTAACGGCTTTGCCATCCTGGACCAGTTTCGCAGCCACTTCCCCGCCGTGAGATCCTTCCTGATGGACCGCGAGACTCTGCTGTCCAACCGCGAAAAGTGGGTAACGGAGGCTGCCAGGACGCGGCGGGAACTCCCCCGCCTGGATGCAGCGGAACGATCCCTCTACGAAACGCTCCTCGACGACAGCCTCGCACCCAAAGTGCGGCTGGAACAGGAGCTCATTCCCTGGAACCGGATACTCGAGACGCTTAAAAAGCTCGTGGATTAAGCCAACCGATTCCCAAGCAGCCCCCGGGCCATGGGACAGAAGCGGAAAGCCCACAGGAGCGAAGGGGGGCCTCTTCGAGGGCCCCTTCGGGACGAGGACTTGGAGCGGATGGCCCGGTCGCCGCCGCCGAATGGCGGCGGCGAGGCCCCCTACTTCTTGACCAAGACCAGACCCTCAATTTCCTTGAAGTGCCGGTCGAGGGTAAGGAGCTGGGCGCCGTGTTCCATGGCACAGGCGGCAATCCAGACATCTTTTATGGGAATGGGGCGGCCCTTGCGGCGAAGGCCCTGCTTTATGACGGCGAACCACTCGGCGGTGTCGGCGGCAATGGGGGCGACCACTGTACGGGGCTTGTCGCGAAAACGCTCGAGTATGCGGCGGTTTTCCGCTTCGCGGCTTCCACCAGCGAAGCCGTCGAGGAGCTCGCCGAGCACGGTAACCGGGAGAATGACGGCATCGGCAGCTGCAAGAATTTCTGCCATGTCGCGATCGCCTGCCACAAGGGCGACCCAGGCATTGGTGTCGAGGACAATGCGGGCCATTACTGCCAATCCCCGGTATCGACGTTTTCGTTGTCCTTTTGGGCAGCACGGTAGCTGGCGGCCTCTTCCGCCGTCCAGAGCCCGCAGAACTCGCTGTAGTCGTCTGCGTAGACGCCCTCCTGTTCCAGGCCAAAGGAGCGTGCGAGGGTATCTTTTATAAGGCGATTCTTGCTAACCCCCTCGCGGGCCGCACGGCGGGAAAGTTCCGCGGCCAAATCGACGGATATGTCATGAACAGTCATTGATGCCATGGTTATCCTCCATGGTTCATTATATCGCAGTAATGGTTCGGCGTCAAGAATAAAAGAGGAAAATCAATGGGTCCAGTCGATAATGGTGACCCCCTATCTCTGCAAGGCTGATATGCATCGACCCGTAGACGTTGTTCGGCACCTGCCAGACGTTCCCGCCACAGGACATGACCACATTGGCTGCGGCCACATCATTACCCGCGTTGTACTCGCGGTGATTCGGTTTTTCCACTTGATAAGAGTGACCGCCAATCCAGATAATCGTCATGCGCTTGGCTATGGATGGATCCAACTCGAGGGCGCGGGCCACATTGGTAATGGCCCCCAGGCACAGGACAAAGAGGGGTTCGGGATCCCCGCACAGGGCCTCTTCCACAATGAAGCGCGCCGCGGGCGACGGTTCTGTATCGGCGACGATGGACAGGGGGCCGTCTTCGCCCATGAACAACGGGACTTTGGTTTCAAAGAGCGTATATCCCGTGGTACACTCCATACCATGAGCAAGAAAGACGAGCGGCTTCCGCAGATTGTCGACATGATGCTCCGGCCAGGCGGAGCGACCATCAATGAAATTTGTGACCGGTTGGAGATTTCGAGAAAGATTTTTTACGACTACCTGGATGATCTTGGGCGTGATAAAGTTCCGGTCCAGGAAAAGCCCGACTATCATGGCAACACCAATTCCAAACGCTGGTTCATCAATACCGAAGACTACGCGCGTGCCTTCTCCATAAAGCTTTCCGCCACCGAGCGGCTCATGCTCCGGAGTGTTCTGGAGCGGACGCGGATGTTCGAAAAGACGGAACTCCGGGATGCCATGGCGATTCTCAAGAGCAAGGTGAACACGGTAACCCTGCACGATCCGTGGAAGCGGGTTACCACAACGTACGCGAGTTTCAAGGGCGGGAAGGATTACTGCGGCAAGGAAGATATAATCGACACCGTGCTCAAGGCGATAGAGCTTTCCATTCCCTGCACCGTTACCTACCGCGCGGCGAGCTCGGGGGAAGCCAAGACCTACGAGATAGAACCCTATACCTTCGTGGATCACGGGAACGCCCTCTACTGCATCGTGGCAATACCCGCCCACAAGCGGGATATCCGGGTGCTCGCGATAGAACGGATAGAAAAAATTGCGCAACATGCGGACAGGAGCTTTGCCATCAAGGACGGCTACGACCCGGAGCAATACCTGGGCTCGTCGTTCGGCATCATCGTGGAAGACCCGGTGCGGGTACGGGTGCGCTTTACCGCAGACGCCGCCTTTTATGCCCGCGAGCGGGTGTGGGGGCAGGAGCAGACAGTGGAGGAAGAAGCGGATGGCGGCATCATCCTGTCCTTTACCGCCTCCGGGCTCATGGAGATCAAACGCTGGGCCCTCTCATTTGGAAGTGCAGCCCGGGTACTCGAGCCGGAAAACCTCGCGGAGGAGATCGCCGCCGAAGCAGAGGCGCTCGCCGCCGCATACCGTAAAAAAGGATGATTCCCGCCGCATAGAAAGCTCTGTATAAAGTGCAACCGATTTCGTGGCATCTCCCGATTAGGCTCAAGGTCAGATTGGGAGGTACTGCATGAGAAAATACAACAAGGACGATATCGGACTTGCGAACCACTTTATCAACAGCCCTTCGGGGGATTCAAACATCCCGCTCCTTGCCCGCCATTTTGCCTATGCCCTGGTAGAGCACCACCGCTTTACGGATACCTTCATTTCCCTGTTTATGTCGGTCCTGCCCGAAGAGCGGGTTCTAAAGCTTGTACAGGATTCGGCACGCATTGCCGTGCAAGTTCTCGAAGACGACGAGGATATCGGTAACGACCTGCGCGGGAGTGTTCTCAACGACAAGAATCCCGGCCTGCCTCGGGAAGATGTGTTGTTCGATTTCTACAAGGCCGCCTGGGCCGGGAGCGACCGCGCCGCAATAATCGCCCGCATCCGCGAGGAACTTGCATCATCCCTTAGAGACGATGGCATCGATAGTGCCACCGTGCACGATGAACAGAGCTGCAGGGACGTGCTCCGCCCGCTCTTGTATTCCCCGGCAATCGAACGGCTTGCCGGCATCTTTTCGCTCGAGGAAGAAGACGTCTGTATTATCTCTGTCTATTTGACCTATATGTGTCACGAAAAATTCGAGTACCTCGTGGACGAATGGACCCGGAACGAACAGTATCTCGCCTTTGAGTACCTCTTTCACATCCCCCGGAAAAAAATATATGAACGATTCGGGGCGGATCAAAAACTGCGCCGGAACGGCATCCTCGAAGTATCGAGCACACGCCGGGGCTACGAGTTTGCCCTGAGCGACGATATCGTTGTCTATCTTACCCTGCCGGGGAGCAGGAATATCCATGAAGACGAATGTGTCGTGTCCGAAAAGGAGCCATACCCGATTGCATCGTTTTACGTGGACCGGGTAAAGGAAGAGACCGTGCTGGACCTCCTTGGCGCACCGCGTCCGGCAAACATCTTTCTCTATGGGAAAGAAGGCACCGGAAAAACAGAATACGCCCGGGCCCTTGCCAACGCTGCCGGAAAAACCCTCTATGAATACCGGCAGAACGGCGACTCGATCCGTGGCAAGGACGATCTTTTCCACATCAAGCTTATAAGCGCCTCGGGCAGCGCGGACGACATGATCCTCCTCGTGGACGAAGCCGACACCATCCTTTCCACGCATCCCGGGGGATTCTTCGCCTTGTTCGGCACAGGAGCCCAGGGTTCAAAAAGCCGGGTCAACGACCTCTTGGACAACACGAAATGTTCAATTATTTGGATATCCAACCGCGTCCGTCAGGTAGACGCATCCACAAAACGCCGCTTTACCTACTCGATCGAATTCACCGCCCTCCCGCCGCGCGCCATCAGGGAGCACAGCGTCAACAAGCTCACACCCTTCGGCCTTGCCTCCGACACCGTGGAAGAGATCGCCTCTATCGCCGCGCGGAGCGGTCTCAACGCCGCGAGCGTCACCTTCCTCGCAGAAGCTCTAGCCGCCCTGCCAAAGGACCTCCTTGCCGACAGCGCCGAGGCCAAGGGAGAACTCCTTCGCCGGGTAAAAAGCATCTTCGATGCGAACAGCCGCCTCATTACCGGAACCGTTCCCTTCCGCAGTAAAACCGGGAGAGCCTACAGCCTCGGCGCTCTCAACAGCTCGGTAGATGCCGGCAACATTGTTGAAGCTGTCTCGCGCTACTACGATGCCGAAGACCGCGGCCTGGACCTGGAGACGGGACTGCGAATCCTCCTCTACGGGGAAAGCGGTACCGGCAAAACAGAATTCGCCCGCTACATCGCCGAAACCCTTGGCCGCCCGCTTCTTGTCAAACGAGCGAGCGACATCCTCTCCCCCTGGGTCGGTATATCCGAACAACAGGTCGCCGAAATATTCTGCGAAGCCGAAGAAACACGGAGCATCCTCCTCCTGGATGAAGCGGACTCCTTCTTTACCTCGCGCGAAACCGCCACACGCAACTGGGAGCGCACCCTGGTCAACGAATTCCTCACCCGCATGGAAGATTTCCGGGGCGTCCTCCTCTGCGCCACCAACGCCCCCGCCAGCCTTGACCGCGCCGTCATGCGCCGCTTCCACGAAGCCGTCGAGTTCTACACCCTCAGCGCCGAAGGCATCACCGAACTCATGGAACGCTACTTCCCGGACATCCCCTTCACCGACAACCAGATCCTGGACCTCTACATAAACGGCAGCCTTACCCCCGGCGACTTCGCCGCCCTCCGCGAAAGGCTCAACTTCTACTCAGGCAGCGCCGACGCCGCCTACATCGCCGCGTCTCTCGCGGAATTGTCGAGAGCACGAAGGGGGGAATGAATGATCGGCAAGTATGTGACAGTGCCCGGTATTTCAAGCAAAGAGATCATTTTGGGGCTACGGAAAATCTGTAGGGAACACACATTCAAGCAGTCGCTTGACGGCGAATTCCTCGTTGACGCAGTTTTGGAGGAATACAATGACGAGATACCGGGCCTCGTCTTCCATGCATTACTTGAAGACCTGGCCGAATCGCGCGGCATCGTAATCGAGACAGAGATGCTGCCAAAGGGGTGCAGCTTCAACGAACTTGCAGCCGTGATAAACGGCATTATCATTCGCGCAAATGAACAACACATACGCATATCGCCACGCCTGCTCGCCGCATATTTGCACCATGTATTTGACGCAGACGAAGATACACTCCTTGAGGCCATGGGCAGAACAGTTCATGAGTTTCTTGCCGTCTATGCAAAAGATGCTGTTCTTTCCCTATCCGATACACCTTCTTCTATTTGCAAGGCACTGGAATCCTTCAGGGACCTCCTGTGTCTTGAAATGGACGATAATGACATCGACAAACTGAACAAGATGGCATTGATGACCGAAGTATTCGCCTTCCTCGATGCAAAGGCTGCCGCTCGCCGCCCCAATGACTCCTTGGTTCGCTTTGGAAGCAACTGGTCCTGTACCTTACGAAATACAAGCCGCACCCTGCTTGGCTCAGGCGGCAGCTACCCCAAGCCCTACCCCATGAAACACATCCTTGGCCAGAGTGGCCACATCATCCCCCGCCCGGAACACTTCACCGGCTTCTGCGTCATCGCCATAACATCCCCCCCAAACAAACTTCACTGTAGCTACGCCACACTCAACGATCTTATTGATGGCGGTTGGGTGGTGGATTGAAGGGGGGGGGGATAGCAAGAAGGGGGCGCAGTTGCTCCTTCACGCAAGCGACCGCCCCGTTATGAACTTGAGAAGGGCGGAGCCTCCGTACCCGGCCAGGCCATGATCGCCTTCAGCTCCAAATGTCCTGCCGGGTACGCAGGCTCCGCCCCTTTTGGCAATCTGCCGGGGCGGTCCATACGCACTCCCCCGATGAGCCCGCGGAACGGCGATACGCCGTTCTGCCAAGGTCATGCCGTACACGGCATGACCCGACGCCCCCCACGGCCGGGTCACGGGGCCGGTACTGCCCACCCCAAGCCGGGTCTCTGCGAGCCCCGCCCAAGTACGCCATGAAACCGGCCCCGGGGCCCCGGCCTCCACCCGCGAAAGGAGGGGGGAATACATGATTTATTGAACGCGTATAGAGAGAGACTCTTGCTGTCCCAACCCGGCGAGTATGGTATAATAATGTGAATAATTGATATCAATACCCGGAGTAACCCATGGCCAAAGCCAAGCAGTCAACACCCAAAGAAGAACCCGCGGCAGGATTGCCGATCGAGAAACAGCTCTGGAAATCTGCGGACAAACTCAGAAAAAACATCGATGCGGCCGAGTACAAGCATGTAGTCCTTGGTCTCATCTTCCTCAAATACATTTCAGATGCCTTTGAAGAACTCCGTGCCAAAC
>CAZIRF010000014.1:0-60923 GCA_964541755.1 uncultured Spirochaetales bacterium
CTTAGTACGGAGGATTGCCTCAATTTTCGCCACCTGCAGGCTTCTGGTTACTAATCTCTGTAAACACTCAAATCGCTTGCGCGTAGAAGGATGGGGTTTCCCGCTTCGTCCTGCACCGTGAGAAACCCATCTTCCAAGAAGAGGGGGCTGGCCCATGCGTGTACTGGGGTGCTCGAACGTGCAACCCGCTTCAAGTTTCGATCAAAGCGGGCAAACCAGTTTTTCCCTTCGGCGCTGATGACGGCGAAGAGATCATTTCCCTGTACCCAAAGGAGGCTCGAGATATGGATGGGATCGCTTGATTGAGCCGTCACTTCCAGTTTCTCCGGATCGATTGCCACGATACGAAGGTTACCGTCATTGCTGCCCGCGATTGCGTAGATGCCTTCTTCCGTCGCGCTTACGCTACGTCCCTGGAGCGTGTCGATGCCAGATCGACGCAGCTCACTGCCATCGCGGCGGTCAATGAGTACGATACGTGCGAGTGAGCTGTTGGGGTAGATAAGGGCGATGCCCGGCTCACCGTAGGCGAGGGCGTCTTGGGCTTCCTTTTCCTCTTCGGCAATGAGTGTCTGTTTATCCTCGGCGATATCTTTCCGCTCCCCGACTGCTTCCTCGCTCTTCTTTTCTGCGAGAGCTTCTTCCTTATCTGCTTCCTTTTTCTGCTCTTCTACTGCTTCTTCATCCTTTTCAAGGGCGTCTTTCTTTTCTTCTGTCGCAGCACGCTCTTCTTCGAGTGCCTCTTCCTGACGGTCGAGCTCCTCTTCCTTTTTTTCTATAGCCGCTTGGTCTGCATCGGGGTCTTTCTTCTGTTCTTCAAGAGCCTTCTTTTCATCTGCGATGCGTTTTTCTTCTGCATCCTGGCGAGCTTTTTCCTCTTCGAGGGCCTTCTTCTCTGCCGTTATACGATCTTCTTCCTCGCGAATGGCTTCACGCTCCAGGGTCGCTTTTTGTGCGGCCTCTTCCGACTCCCGCTCCTTGAGATCGACCATTTCCTTGCGTGTTTCGATGCCCAAGTCATCCTGTTTGCGTACTTCATCGATGACTTTGTCATCGGTAAGGGGGGTCGTGTCTATGGCGCTCAGGCGACCGGCTTCGGCGAGAGCGAGGGGGATGACCATGCGGGTCTGTCCCGGCCACTGGTCATAGCGAACGGAGAGTCCTGCCTGCTCGGGACTGAGCTCGGCGACCACTGCTGTCTTGTAACGCTCGGTGAAGATCGGCCAGTTACCACGATAGACAGCATTGTATATGGTGATGAACTCGGCGAGGAGGCGGGCGTCTTTTTCACGATAGTCATAGGCCTCTTCGAGGTAGCCGCGCAGAATCTCGCGCAGGTTGTGGATATGGTTGACGCCGACATCGACGCCAAGCCCGATTATATCCGCATCTCTTTTTGCACCATCGTCAGCAGAAATTGAGTGGATGACATAATACCGATAGACTGATCCTGCCCGTTTTGCGCCATTTCGTACGGCACGTCCCAGTTCTCGTCCTATTTCGGCAATCTCTTCAACGGTCTCGTTGCGCGTTGAAGGGCCTTCATAGTTGATAAAGACAATACCGGAGGGGTCGCTGCGTTCGAGTTCAGCCTTGTCCACTTCTTGGGCAGCGAGTGGCAATGCCAGCAGGGAAAGTATGATTATCAAGAAGACAGGTACTTTTCTGTATGGAATCAGTTGCATGCAATCCTCCTGGAGGCGATTTCAAGTGTCTCCAAGAACTTTGAGAGATCTTGGAGGCCAATGGCAATAAACACGTATGCTCCCTGCAGTATACCCTGTTTCAGGGTGACGGCCTACGGAAAAGCATAATTTCTTTCTCTGCTGTCCTTCGTACGGCCGGTTGGCGGTCTGCTCCTGTAAGGAGGGACAAAAGCCTGATGCCCCTTTCGCTCAAAGGGGGGCCGGAGAAGCGGCAAATGGCCCCTGTAGCACGTGCGACTGCTGTCATCAGTATATCATTGTTTCGATCTGATGCCAGTATGGCTGCCCGTTCAAAGGCGGCGAGGGCTCTGCCGCCGGGGTCAGCACCAAGGCTCGCGATACATTCTGCGGCGCGGGCGCGTACGTGGGGGTCGCTATCAGCCATAAAAATGTGGACGAGGCTGTCCCGCTGTTCGATTGACGCAAAGCGCGCCAATAGCTCGAGGGCGCGGATACGGTGTTGCGGCAGGATAGTGGAGGCCGGCCGGGCATGGGCCGTCCGGGCTGTCCCGGAGAGGGCGAGAGCGAGGAGTATTTGTGCGGTGGGTATTTCTGCGTGCCCGGGGCCCGAGCCTCCCAAGGCTTTTGCTGCGTCGTCGAGTATCAGGTCGATCCCATTGCCGTGCGAGAGGAGGAATCGGTCCACTTCGTCCAGTTTCCGAACCTTCGCAAGGCCGTAACGACGACTACTGTCGCCTTTGTACAGGGGATTGGTATTGTTTTTAATGCGGTCTTCGGCCTGGTATGCATAGAGGACCCAATCCCGTCCTCCGGAATAGACGTAGCCGTCGTCGGAGAATGCGGCTATGGCACTGGCGTCGCTCAATGAAAGGGTCCACAGACGGCGCCGATCGTGCGTAAAACCAGTGGCTCCGTTCCTTCCCAGGACATAGATTCCCCGTTCGTCTGCCAGGAGCTGTCCCTCTGCATGTATGGATGTTGGGTGTTCCCAGCGGCTAGTCCCGTCATCAATCGAAAAGGCCTGGAGCAGGCCCGACGAGCCCAGCACATAGATACTGCCTGCATGGATTTCCGTTGCCAAGGGGCGTTGGCCCCCTTTGAGTGATGCGAGGGGGCTGTACCCATCGTTTTTTACCTTAAAAATGTGTCCGGTATCGAGGGCGACAATGGCCTGCCATTCTTCTGTTTCTACAGTGCTGTTGCCGGGATACTCCATACCAACGATGGCAACGATATGCTCCGGGAGTGTTGTTTCACTGCGTTCCCCAAAGGGGCTCAGGTGAAAGAGGGTAGAGCCCACGGCCGCGAGCACTCCCCCAGTTCCCGGGTGTCTGCGGAAGGCGTGTGGCGTGTCGGGGAGACGCTGCTGCCAGAGACGTCTGCCCGCCGGATTAAGGGCTGTCACCAGATCGCCCGTGGGGACAAAGAGCCTTCCATCAAAACCCAGGACGACCGGGAGGGAGAGTTTCTCTCCCAAGTTGATACGCCATACCGGAGAGCCCGCGCGGTTGAGAGCGAACAGGCTTCCTTTTTCACTGCCGGCGTAGAGCATCCCTTCGGGAGAACGGCTCAACCATGGGCGCAGGGCTTCTCTGCTGCGCCAGGTCCACAGGAGGCGGCCTTCTTCGCCCACCATACGGATGGCGCGATCGTCGCAAATGGCGGCAAGGCTACCGGTTTGTGCTACGGGTGGTCCTGCGATGGCCGCTCCGAGGGCGAGGCGCCAGGATCTCAGGCGTTTGTTGTCGCTTTCGTCGGCGCTTGTGGCCCGATCTTGTGCGTATAGGGGAAGGATCACACCGATTCCTGCCGCAAGGCAAAGAATGCGGATGAGTCCTTTGCGGGATGTCTGCCGGCGGTAAGCGGGCATTAGCGTTTCTCCAATATGGCAAGGCTCTCGATATGGGGAGAGTGGGGATAGAATTCGAAGGCATCGAGCGAGGCAAGACGGTAGCCGGCCAGGTCGAGGGCGGCAATATCGCGGGCGAGGCTGGCCGGATCGCAGGATACACAGGCTATACGTGGTATCTGCGAAGCAGACAGCCAGTTTCTCATCTGTTTCGAGAGCCCTGCACGCGGGGGATCGATGAGGGCGATGTCCGCCAGGGGGGCCGTTGTGCGAGCCGATCGTTCCATTGATCGGGCCCATTCGTCATCTGTCATTGCCCGGAACTCCGCGTTGACGCCTGCAAGATTCGAGCGGGCAATGGAGAGCGAACGGGCTTCTCTTTCCATCAGCATGAGGGTTTCGCAGTGGTCCTTGAGGAAAAGCGAGAAGGTGCCCACGCCAGCATAGAGGTCGAGGGCCCTGCGGAAGGGCCCGGCCGATTCCAGGTAGCCTGTCAAACGGCCGAGGAGAAGTTCGAGCATGGTGACATTGCTTTGAAAGAAGAGGCCTGCGTTCATCAGTATGTCCCTGTCCTTGAGCCGAATACGCGCTTCTTCCCTTCCTCCTTCAACAAGGAGCGTGTCGCCGCTGGCGAATACCGTAAAACGATTACTGGCAAGCGGTACCTTGATGCGTTTTTCTTTAAGCGCCTCACGAATAAGGGGGTGGGCAATGGGACAATCGTCCAGGGGAACCACCTTCTGTCCCTCGTTATCCATAAGACCAATTGGTGAAATGGCGATGTCGAATGAAGCGCTGCGGTGAAATTGAAAGCGGTTGCGCCAGTTCATCCCGTCTCCGGGCATCGGGATAAAAGAAAAAGCCTCGAGAGCACTGCGGGAATCGGAATCTGGTGGAAGTGATCGATCAAAGAGATCGAAAACGATGTCTTCCTTGGCCTGCTGTTGGGCTTCGCGAGAAAGATGTTGCCATGGACAGCCTCCGCAGTGTCCTGCCAGGGGGCAGGGGGGCTCGACCCGCTTGGGGGAGGGCGCCAGAATCTTGCGGATGCGGGCGCGGGTATAGCGCTCCCTTGTTTCGCTTCGTTCACAGAGTAATCGGTCGCCGGGAGCGGCCCCCGGAATGAACCAGACTTCTCCGTTAACACGAGCCAGTCCATCGCCGCCCTTTACCAAACCGGTAACTTGCACTTCCTGTGCCACTTCCCTCTTCATAGGGGCATCATAGAGTGTAAATTGATGCTCATCAAGTTTTCCGGTCGTATAAAAGGGTGTACAATACTGATATGAAGATCGAAACGCATTCTGTCACCCGCGACGACGGGTACAAGCTCTTTATACGGGTCTGGCGTCCCGAGTCGCCTGCGCGGGCAGTGGTTCAGATTGTCCACGGTATGGCGGAGCACTCCCGGCGGTATGAAGACTTTGCCAGCGTCCTCTGTGAGGCCGGCTACGAGGTCCATGCTCACGATGCCCGTGGGCACGGGGAAAGCCTCTCCCTCAACAGGGATGATGGCGAAACGCACGGTCAGCCGGGCTTCCTCGCCCCCATCAATGGCTTTGATATTTGCGTTTCCGATGTCTGTGCCTTGGGGCGCGCCTTACGGGAAGAGCATCCAACACGTCCCCTTATCCTTTTTGGACACTCTTGGGGTTCATTCGTTTCACAGGGGGCCGTCGAGCAGGAAACGCAACTGTGGTCGGCTCTCGTCTTGAGCGGGACTCGCGGGCCAGCGCGTCTTCTCATGGGTTTCGCTCGCGCCCTGGCCTCCCTTGTAATGGCCGTGACAAAACCCGAACGTTTTTCTCCCCTGGTCTGGGGGCTCGCTGATGGTTCCTACAATCGCTCCTTCAAACCGGCGCGGACCCCCTTTGATTGGCTGTCGCGGGATGAAGCCCTTGTAGACGCCTATGTAGCCGATCCCCTCTGCGGCTTCCCCTGTCCGGTCATATTTTACCGGGACCTGTTTACGGGGCTGTCCCGCATACATCGCACAGAAACCATGGGTGCAATCAGAAGAGACCTTCCGGTTCTGGTTATTGCCGGTACCAAGGATCCGGTTGGTGATTTCGCGCAGAGCCCCAAGCGTTTGGTCGCTCGCTATGCGGCTATGGGTATGTCGGATGTCTCTCTCAATCTCTACCCGGATGCTCGGCATGAGCTGCTCAACGAGACGGTGCGTACGCAGGTTTATCGTGATATTCTCGTCTGGCTTGACGAACGGTGCACGCACTCATCCGGTGGGGATTGACCTCTGGCACACAAGAGCGCACAATGGAGAAACTGATTCCGGCATATTGCCACCCTTTTTGGGGTATCTGTATGCCACATCCCTTTTGAGAGGCATCTTTTGCGCATTCGCTACACCACCGGAAAGGGTGGAAAACCCGTAAAAAAAGCAAGTGTCTACACCGCGAAAGAACACGGTATAGATCCCCGTTTGGTCGATCCGGACGCCCGCCGGGTCATTCAACGGCTCAGGGACAGCGGCCATGAGGCCTACATTGTTGGCGGTGCTGTCCGCGACCTCATTCTGGGTAAGGATCCCAAGGATTTCGACATTGCCACCGATGCAACTCCAAACCGCATCAAACGCCTTTTTCGCAATGCACGCATTATCGGGCGGCGATTTCGCTTGGTCCACATCTTCTTTGGCCCCAAGATATTTGAAGTGTCAACCTTTCGTTCTTTGGCGGAGGGGTCGGTGGGCAACAGCTTCGGCAGTATCGACGAGGACGTCCAGCGTCGCGATTTTTCCTGTAATGCCCTGTATTACGAGCCGGGGCAGAACATCGTGGTTGATTATATCGGTGGGGTCGATGACATTAGAAAAGGGCGACTGCGCCCTGTCATCCCCCGTGATCGAATTTTTGTGGAAGATCCGGTGCGCATGCTTCGCGCAGCCAAGTACTCCACGGGAACCGGTTTGTCCCTGTCTTTCTTGTTAAAACGTCAAATTCGTCGAGAAGCGCCCCTTCTCAAGCCTGTTTCTCCCTCTCGTCTTACCGAAGAGCTTATGAAGGTGATTTCTTCTGGAAAAGCTGCCTCCTTGGTAAAGGCTTTTCGCGACCTGAACCTGTTTCGTTGGATTCAACCGGCAGCAAATGCTCTTATGGATAATTCCGGCGCATATGCCAAGGCTTATGAGAAGAGCCTGATTGAATTGGATGCTCTGCGAAAAGAAATGATCAGTGATGAGGTTGAACTGGTACCCCTTTTGGCCTGCATGCTGCGTGATTTTATAGATACGCGGGTCGATTGGTCTATTGAAACTGGTGAAACATTTCGTGAACTGATGAGAGAGGCTCGTGCCTTTATTTTGCCGATGAACCCGCCACGTATCGCCTTTGAAAAGGCCGTGAGAAAGGTATATCTGGATAATGGGGTACCGTCAAAACGGCTCAAGCGCCAGGAACGTATACCGGCTGGCGATGGCGGAGAGACGGGGAGTGCACCCGTTGCCCGAAAGAGGCGTCGCCGTCGGCGACGTCCTGCCGATGGATCAGGGAGTGCTGGCAGTAGTCCAAGGGAAACTCTGGAAACGTGAAAAAGGCCCCTCCGGATTGCCGGAGGGGCCTTTTTATATCCAGTAACCGGAAGCCTGCAGGTGGGGATAAAACAACTTGAATCCCATACCGGAAATGTTTTGAAATAGCCCTGCAGGGCTATTTCAAACAGCCTTGCAGGTGGATATTTTCGTAACTGCAGGCTTCCGGTTACTTACTGGCTGCCAAAGAGAGCGGATTTTCGTCTCTGATCCGGGATCAAAGCTTGGCCAGCAAATCATCCGCCTTGGCACTATAGCGCTCGGGATCGATGGTCTTTGCCTTTTCGAGCCAAGAGCGTGCACTTTCCTTGTCCCCCTCTGCGAGGGCATTGATGCCCAGGGCATAGGAGACGAGGGCGTCATCGGCCCCCAGATTGAGAGCGGTAAGGTAGTACTGTTCGGCCTGTTCATGGAAGCGGTTTTCATAGGACAGGAGCCCCAGATAGTAGAAGGGGGCGTGGTGGGTAGGGCGCAGGTTTGCCGCTTCCAGGAAGTTGAATTCGGCGAGTTCGGGGTTCTTGGCAGCGTATGCAGCGCGACCGGATTCAATAAGAGCTGCAAAGGTCTGCCTCGAATCGATGTACGAACGGTATGCATCCTCCATACTGTCGCGAGGTGTAAAAGCGGATATGCGCGCCATGACCATGCTCGCATTCTCTGCAGCCGGGGCGAGTGGATCGAGAAGGAGGAGGCTTTCGTGGAAACTTCTGCGATAATCCTCGTTGGGGGCGTTCAAAAGGAAGGATACGAGAGCCCAGGATGCAGGGGCAAAAACGCGTGGTTCAAGGCCGGATTCCATGAAGTCGTGGCGAAGCAGAAGCTCGGCAGCCGGAGGGTTCTGCCACGCCTTGACCGTATCGAGCCAGGCGAGGTTTTCCTCGTAGAGGAGACTGCGGGTCTCTCTGTCAAAACGAAGGGCATCGAAGTAAATCGCAAGTCCCTCGCGTAGCCAGGACGGTGGGTTTGAGATGGCGGCACGGAGATACTGGATGAGCGTCTGATGCGAAAAGGATCGGTCCTCGGATCCGTCGCGAATCACCACAAGACGAGCTTTCTCGGGATTGGAATAGTGGATATAGATTGATCCGTCTTTGCTTGTCCCTATTTCTTCACGCAGACAGTCGTTGTAGCGGCTGCGATCGGCAAATACGCGTACATTGAGCGGGGCTTCAAGTCCCTGCGGGACAATGAGACGGCAAAGCTGGTTGTACACCTCGAAACGCATGTCGAGTTCGAGGGCCAGGAGCTCGGTTTCCCCTTTCGACAAGTCCGATATCAGGCGATAGTATGCACCCTCGAAGATATGGGCCCCTTCATCACAGCGGTCAACGGGCGCTGTTTCTTCTTCAATCGGGGCGGATTCGGCAAGAGGGGCCGGATTTTCTGTTTCCATCTCTGGAGGGTTGGAATCGGCCTCGGGCTGGAACGATTCCTCGGGCCGGGAAGCCGCCGGTTCTTCGCTTGCAGCCGGAGAATCGGCGGGTCCAAACCAGTCCTCGTCCCCCCAATCCTCCTGTGCCACAAGGGGGAGGGCCATGAACAGGCCGAAGAGCGAGAGCACTACCGCAGCGTGCATTGTTTTTCTCATCGTGAACTCCTTTGCATCAGGACTGCGAGATGCGGTCGATGATGATATTGACTTCCTCTATCAGTATACCAGTAAAACGCTCGATGGTATCAATCAAATACTTCTGCAATTCGTGAATATCGCCGGATAATTGGGTGCCAAAGGGAACATCGATGGTGATGACCAGGCGATAGCCGTTGCCATCGGCCTTTACCACGAGTTTTTTTATGGTTATGTGCGGGTTGAACTCGTCGATACAGTGGATTGCCATTTGGCTCAAGGCCGATTCCGATATGCTCACCCGCCCCTTTACCGAGTATTCGGGGCGAACGACGGCCTTTTCATAGAGTTTTGCATTGGGGCTCGGTTTGGCTTTCTTCCCGCGTCGCAGAAACACCCGTACCGCATCGTAAAAAATGGTCGGATAGTTGCGTTTTACCTCAATTGAAGGTATGGGAATGACGTGTTTGCCCTCGACTTTGCGCGAACGGATGGCCGTTTCGATTTCGTCTTTGCTGGCAATGTCTTCAATTTTGATAATCTTGCCCGGCTGCGGGAGCTGCAGCCGCGCCGCTATCTTCATCACCATTTTGTCCGAGGTCCCGATGATGAGGATCTTTTTGAAGCGCTCTGCCTGGAGGCGTTTTGCCACCGCATCGCGGTGAGTCTTGTCGTCAAAGAGCGCCACCTTGACCGCTGCAAGGAAGGTCTTTTCCTTTTTTGCGGAGTGCCCGGCGAGGATGTGGTTGCTGCGGATGAGCAGGCCGTCATCGATGATAAGTTCGATACCATACTTCTGGGCAACGAGTTTTGCCCGAAAGCTCTTGCCGGTGCCGCTTTCTCCCACGAGGGCAAAGACCTGCACGCCTTTGAGAAACCAGAAGATGTCGGTGAGGAAGTGGCGCATACACGATCAGTATAGCACCAAGTGGGCCACTTCGGGGCCGAATATGCTGCTAATTATTTGCAAAAATTCGGGGGGCAGGGGCGCTTCGAGTTGTAAAGGGAGGTCAAGGCTGATGCCGGGCTCCTGTGCGAGGCGGTGGGCATGCAGGAGAAATCGGCCGCCATTTACCTCGCGACGAGTCGATCCGGCGTATTTTCGGTCATTTACCAAGGGGTGCCCGGCGGATGCCAGGTGGGCGCGAATTTGGTGGGTTCGGCCCCCTTCAATACACGCACTCACCAGGCTTGTCCCCTGTGCCTGTGCAATGGGGCGCACTCGGGTGCGTGCGCTTTTGCCGTCTTGTGAGATATGGGTCTGTCGCTGTTCCCTGTTGCGTTCAAGGGGCGCATCGAGTAAGAGTTCTTGCTCAAGGGATCCATCCACCAGGGCCAGGTATTCTTTTTGGAGCTGGTGTTCGTGCAGGGCGCGGGAAAAGGAGCGGGCTCCTTCGAGGCTCGCGGAAAAGACAATGATTCCACTGGTTCCTCTGTCCAGGCGGTGCAGGGGGCCGGGGCGGAAGGACAGCGATGCTGTGATGTGGTCAGCCAGGAGCGCACGCACTGCTTCTTCGAGGCTCTGAGGGCCGTGAACGAGGACTCCTTCATCTTTGTTGATAACGAGGAAGTTGCAGTTTTGAAAGAGTATGTCGGGTTTGGGTAATTGGGCGTCATGACAGCTTTGATCTTGTCTTTTCCCCACACCCCTCGGGCATACATCGGCCGGGGGCTTCTCTATTTTGATAGTTTGTCCTTCCTGGAGACGGGAGTCCGGTTTGAGGCGTTTGCCTTCAATGCGAATCTTTCCGGCGCGAAAGAGGCGGTGTATGGCCGAGAGTGGCAGTTCGGGGAGTGCTTTTCGAATAATGCGGTCGGCTCGCCGACCATCGTCATTCGGTCCCAAGAGGAGGTCTGTTGTCATGTCTTCAACTATAGCAGAGTCCTAGGTATTGACAAAAGTCCGTATCGTGCGGGATTCTAGGCCAATGTCCAAGAATCTTGTTGCAGATACCGGCGCTCTTCGCACCCTGTTGGAAAGCCCCGTGTTTCTGTCTGCTCTCACCAGTTGGTTTCTCGCACAATTGCTCAAGGCCTTGGTCGTGCTCTTTCGACGACGCAAGCCATCGGTAAAGGATGTAGCGCTCACGGTACTCTGGAAGACGGGGGGCATGCCCTCCAGCCATTCCTCTCTCGTAACCTCATTGGCGGTATCCATCGGGTTCTCCGAAGGGTTTACGTCGAATCTATTCATTGTTACGCTTGCTTTTACGCTTATTGTTATGCGTGATTCATTGGGGGTTCGACGTTCTTCGGGCATCCAGGCCCGGGTATTGAACCTCTTGGGAAGGGATGTTGCAGAGAAGACGGACGTTTCTTTTACGCCGGTCAAGGAAATTCAGGGGCATACCCCCCTGGAAGTTATTGTGGGCGGTCTCTTGGGGCTTTTTATCGGGACTGCCTTTGCCGTTCTATGATTACAAGTGCCCATAGTTTCCGGGTGGATAATGGGTGTCTTCGTGGATAATTCGTCTCCCGCTATCGTTTTTGTGTGTGCGGGGTTTTTCAAGTCAAGGATGGTGGATGAAGGTTTACAGATTACCCCGTGGAGGGTTCCGCATTACCGATTCCCGGATCCCCGGAACAGAGAGTGACGCGGGGCCTGTACAGGAACCCTGTGCCATTGCCTATCTTCCCGCCATTTCGGTTGTCCCTCTTACCCAGCATGCCGGGCCCGCTTCCCGCACCCTCGTGGCGAGTGGTGATCTTGTTCATGAGGGTATGCTTGTCGGGCGAGCCGAGGCTCGTGGCGCTGCGCACATACATGCCCCGGTAAGTGGCAGGGTTCTCAAGATAGTCCGCTGGCGAATGAGTGATGGTCGGGAGACCGAGGCTCTTGTTCTGCGCATGCAGGGGGCATTCACTCTGCTGGGCAAACGCCGTGAAACCTGGGATGCGGACAGTATTTCTCCCCATGAGCTCAAACGTGTCCTGCAGGACAAGGGTGTTGTCGATATGGAGGGGGATGGAGCGCCCCTTGCCGAATTGATTGCCCGGTATCGTTCGGCTTCAAAGGGGACCGTGCTCCTGTTTAATGCCCTTCATGACGATCCCTGGAAGACGGCCAATCGGTACGTGGCCCGTCAATATCCGGAAAAAATGATACGGGCTCTCGCTCTTCTGGCCCGTGCCGCTTCCATGGATACCATCTATTGCGCGATTGCACCGGAAGATCGTGAACTTGCCCGCTCCCTTGCAGAGGAAGCCGTTGCGCGAAAAGTCCCCCTTGAGTTCTTGTACTGCGAGCGTCGCTATCCCCTTGGTGCGCGGGAAGAGCTTTCCCGTCTCCTTATTCGCCGCCGGGGGGGCACTCCTGCTGCAAATTCATCGGCTGCCGACGCTCCCTTTGTTTTGGGGGCGTCAACCCTCCTTGCCGTTCATGATGCCCTGGTTCACAATCTGCCAGTTCTTGAGCGCCATGTCGCAGTCGGTGGCTCTGCGGTAAAAAACCCGGCCATACTTCGGGTTCGGTTGGGAACACGTATTGGGGACGTTATTGCAGAATGTGGGGGATTTGTTGACGATCCCGGGCGTATTGTACTCAATTCCCTTATCAACGGACTTTCGGTTGATGATCTGGATGTGCCCATTACCAAAACGGTTCACGCAATTATTGTGGAGGGGCGTTCTTCCAGTGGCAGTATCAAAAGTGCCCCGTGCATTTCCTGTGGCGAGTGTCGACAAGTCTGTCCCCGTTTGCTCGATCCGGAGCGACTCTTGAAAATGGCCCTGCGTGGCCGAATCGGGGATTTGCGTACTGGGGGGCTCGCAGATTGTATCGCGTGCAATGCCTGTGCCGTGGTCTGTCCTTCCCGCATCCCGATACCGACGATTTTCCGTTCTGCAGACGGGAAGGGGGGTGCGTTGTGAAAACAGGCAGTCAAACCATGCTCGTCGGGCCGGCTCCTGTCATACACCACGGCATGTCCAGCGGGGCCCGTAATGTACTGGCATCCTGTTGCCTGTTGGTACCAATCATTCAATCGGCTCTATTTGATCACGGCTATTCGCTGGCCGTGGCATTCTGTGCGGTCGCGGGTTCTGTTTTGGCAGAAGCACTCTGTGGTCGGGGAGCTCTATCGACTAGGCTGCGAGAGGGTAGTGCCGTGTTGCAGGGCATTCTTTTTACCCTTGTTCTACCTGCCTCCGTTCCCCTGTATCTGCCCCTGTTTGCCAGTCTTGTCGCCGGTATTCTTGCAAAACAGGTGTTTGGAGGGGTCGGGAGTTCCTGGGTACCTGTTCCGCTTTTTGCCCTTCTGTTCGCCCGTTTCGTCTGGCCCTCTTCATTTGGATCCGGCCCCGATGAATCGCTTTTGTATCAACTTGAATCCGTTCGCAACGCGCTGGTTAAAGAAGGACTCTCGAATCCCCTTGATATTCTCAAGGTGTCGGGTTTCAAGCCCTCTGTCTTCGATGCCTCTGTCATACGTTTTGTAAACCGGCATATTCTGCGGGGGCTATCGGCCGAGCTTCCTTTTGGCTATGTGGACATGCTTTTCTTGCGCGATCCCGGTGCCCTCATTGCAGACCGTGGTGCTTTCGCCTTTCTCCTTGTCAGTCCCCTTGTCATGGCGGCCAGGCTCTCCCGTTTTCGCACTTCAATACTCTTTCTGTTCACCTATTTGGTGCTCGTCTTCATCGCCGATCCCCTGTTCTATGGCCAGAAAACCGATTCCTTTGCCGCTCTTTTCATGCCCGGACAGGGTGGGGATATTCTCTTTACCCTGTTTTCCGGTGCCACCCTTCTCTGCGCGGTTTTTTTGATTCAAGACAGCGCTCTCTGCGGCGTAACCCTTGCGGGCAGTGCCTTGCTCGCTGTTTTTGGGGCCTGCCTGTCATTTTTACTCCGCCATGTATTTCATATACCCTGCGGTTTGCTTTTTGCCCTTGTGCTTCTGTCTTTTATCGCCCTTCCCGTACGCTACTTCGAGACGCGCTTTCTCGCCCGATCGCGTATGGCCAAGAGGAGAAATCAATCAATATGATTCTTGCAAAGTCGGCTATAAAGCCCCTTGTTTTACCGGCCTTTGTTCTCTTTTTCTCTTTGGTTCTTGTTGTATTTGCCTCCCTGCACCTGGAAGTATTGCGACATGAGCGTATGGTTCCGATACTGAACAAGGCTCTTGCCCGGAACGGGCTTTCAATACGTGTTTCGCCCTTGAAGAACAAGTCGTTTCTTTTTGACGCTGGCAAGTATCGGGCAAGGTTGGCCCCCTCTGTCGTGCGATTTCCCCTCGACGGCCAGGCAGGATTTCTTTGGGTGTATGTAGCAAGAGCGGGGGGCTTGAATGCCCTGCTCATGGTTGCAGAATATCCGGATGGACAGTTCTCTTCACCCATTCCCTGTGATGAACCATCTCGGCGCCACGTATCGCTTTTACCGCCGGGCTTGGCAAACGCATCTCTTGTCCGTGTCAAGCAACTTGCAAGAGGGTATTACAATGATTGATACCCGGAATAAACACTCTCCGCTGGACATGGTAGTTTCCCTTTTTGTTTTACCCCTTTTTATGGCGGCAAGTGCCCAGACCGCCCACGCCCTTCTTGCCGTTATACCGGTCTTTATCGTATTCATGCTGTCGAGTCTTTTTACCGTTCTCTTGATTCCCCGCGTTTCACCCTCCTTGCGTTCTCTTGTTCCGGTTCTCTTTGCTTTCTTCTTTGCTTGGCTCTCTTGGGCTTTGACAAGTTTGATTTTTCCCCTGTATTCACTCGTGTTCCAATTTTCTTTCATGTTGGTTCCGCTTGCCTGGCTCGGTGCCGGCCGCTCTGTGTCAATACGTTCCAAGGACCCTCTTCTGGCCATGGGTGATGCTGCCCTCGAAGCCCTTTCTGTATCTCTGTTCATCCTCTTTGGGGCCATGTTGCGCGAATTCATATCGAATTTTTCTCTGTCCGTTCCGGGTGAATCCGGTGCCCGCTACCTCTTTTCTTTGAAATCGATACAGGTTCACTCCCCGGGTGGTTTTGCCGGGGCTGTATCGGCACTTTCTCTCTTTGTCTTGCTTCGCCTCGTGTATCCGGTATTCAGCCGTCGATCACGATTGGTTCGCCTTTCCCAGGGGCGTCCCGCTGTCGGGAGCCCGGTAGCGTCCCGCGTGACACCCCAAAAATCACCTCCCCAAGCTCCCGTGGAACAGCCCCCGCTTGTGAAGCCTGCGGTGTACACTCCGGTCTTTCCGGAATACAGCACGCCAACGCACGACAAGGACCTTCCTGCCCCGTCCATGGGGAACAGCGATTTTCCTTTGACGGTTTCCACTCCGTCTGCACAGGGTGAGCGTGAAATCCCGGCACGGCCGCAAAATTTACCCCCTGATGAACATGCCCCGCATGCCGATCATGAAAAAAATGAAGATGAAGCCCTTGAAGACAGGGAGTCCCCCGATGCCTGATATCATGATTCCCTTTTGGGTGACGGTTTTTTCAGTTCCAATCCTCTTCCAGGCAGGCGCCGGTTTCACACTTGTTCCACGAGCGCCGTACCGTCTGCGAAGTTTCATTCTGCCCTCGCTTACCGTGCTTCTTGCCACGCCCCTCGCATGGCTGTTTATCCGCCTGCTTTTGGCCCCGGTAATGACGTGGATCGTCGAGTGTATACTCATCTATCTTTTGGTGTTCGCCCTTCAAGCGCTCTTGCGCCGTTTTTGCGCCAGTACAAAGCTTTTTCCCGAAATATGTGCCGGGAGTGAAGAGGCTGTGGGGGAATCATCCTCTTTGGATGCCTTCCCCTGGTTGGCCGTTTGCCTGTCGTTCTCGCTCTCCTGGTCCTTTTTGACGGCTATGCTGGCCGCTTCGGGATGTCTTGCATCACTGATAATAGCCTCTTTTTTCATGCGCCTTGTCGAATGGCGTACCGAACTCGAACGTAAGGGGCGTGGTGTGCAGGGGCTTCTCTTGCGATTGATCATGGCAATACTGATGGTCTTTTTCTTCCTTCTCGTTGCCCAACTCATCTTCCCGCGGGAGGTCCTTTTGTGAGTGTTTTCGGAATCCTCCTGGCCCTTTTCGCGCTCGTCCTCTTTGTAGTGTTTCTCTTTGTTTCTTCTCTTTTTGTCGGCGAAGATACCGGCATACCGGTTCCCGAGTCCCCGAAGAAATCGACCCTCAAGGCGGCGATCTTTTGTGGTGGCCCATCGGTATCTCCCCCTTACCTTCACTATGACGGCTACGCCGATTGTCGTGCGGCGGCAGCGGTTCAAGGGGGCGATCGTGCCTGTATGTCCGCTTGTTTGGGCTATGGCTCCTGTGTTGAGGCCTGCCCACAGGGGGCTATCAGTCTTGATGAAACGGGGCTTCCCCAAATTTCCGATGCCTGTACTGCATGCGGTCACTGTATGGCCGTCTGTCCGCGTGATGTCATCCGGCTCATACCGCGCGATGCGGATCTCATTGTCGCCTGTTCTTCCCGTGATGCGCCGGCTTTGCGTGCGTCACTGTGCCGTCACCCCTGTAACGGCTGTACCATCTGTGTGTCGGTCAATAGCTCGGGGGGCTATCGGGTGGACAAACAGACAGCCTTGGCTCGTATCGACTACAGCAAGCGGGGCGACCGGCAGGCAGGACAGCATGCCTGCCCGAAATCGTGTATACGTCCGGCTTGGAAAGTACCGTGAAAACTCTTTCCATATCACGGATTATGTCTTAGAATGAGGACGCTGTACGCACATTGCATCCGCAGCAGGGCTGTGAGTGCATGAGCGGCGATTCAAATATGTCGGGGTGTATCAGGTAATGGCAGGTGAAAACAAACATGGTTGAGACAGCGCTCGTACTCCTCTCGCACTGCCATGTCCCGTGGGGAAGTACCGATGAGGAATTCGAACGGGCCTATGCCGATCGTGCGCGTCCCTTCATTACTGCCTTGTATCGTTGGCCGGCTGTTTTCGCTGTTGTCCACTACTCGGGGGCCTTTCTCGAGTGGCTCAATGCCCGCCATCCGGAGTTCATATCCCTTCTCGAGGAGCTTGTCGGACGCAAGCAGGTGGAGATGCTTGGCGGTGGCTACTATGAGCCAGCGTTTACCCTTATTCCGCAGGCCGATCGCATAAGTCAAATCGAGTTGCAGACGACCCTTGTTCGAAAGCTCTTCGGGAAGAGGCCCCGAGGCTGTTTCCTGCCCGAATCCCTGTGGGACCCTTCCCTTGTTGGCGCTCTCAATACCTGCGGTATCGACTATGTTTTTTTGGGGGCCGATCAATTTCGCTCTGCAGGGCTCAAGGGACACGTTTTGGAGACCCCGGTTACAACCGAGGATCAGGGGAGGGTGGTGACGGTTCTCCCCACGAGCGATCGTGAAGAATTGACCAGTATTTTTACCCACCCTTCGGAACTTGTTCGTGGCATTCAACGCAGCGCCCTTGATCATGGGGAACGCGTTATCTGTTTCCATCCGGAGTCCTTTCTACCGAGAGACTCTTCGATCAATTCCCGCGAAAAGCTCCTTGACGGATTCTTCTCTTTTATTTGCGAGCCCCATGAAGGGATTTCCCTGCAAACGGCTCAACGCGTTGTACGGGGGTCTGCCGAATCGCGTTGCGAGCGGCAGCGGGTGTACTTTCCCAATTCTGCCCATGCTCTTTTGATGTATTGGGCGCTCGATACCGAACAGCGCAAGCATTGGGATGAGGGGTACCGACATACGCGGCGGGAGCAGCGCCGTATGGGGGAATTTTCTCCCACAGGAGCATATCCCCGTCAATTTCTTACGCGTTACGAAGAGAGTGCAAACATGTACGCCAAGATGAACTACGTTCATCTCTTGGTTAACCAGTTGCGTGGAGACAAATCGCGAAAGAAAACTGCCCGTGAAGAGCTGCTCAAATCCCAGGGCTTGGGTGCATTTATTCATGTGGAATCGGGCGGGATCTATTCCAACCGTTTGCGCAAGGCCGTCTATCGTGCCCAGATAATGGCCGAAAAGATCACCCGGCAAAAGGGCTCCTTCGCTCCCTGCCTCATGGTGCAGGATTTTCGTCTTGACGGCTTCAATGACTACCTCTTTCTGGGCAACGAGCTCAATGTTTACGTCAAACCGAAGGGCGGGACCATTTTCGAGCTGGACCATCTGCCCAAGCAGTGGAACTACCTTGATACCATGGCTCGCCATGGCGAACCCTACCTCGATGCCACTGCCGTTCTGGACAGGGTGCCCCGTTCGGGCTTCATGGATTTTTTCCTGCCCCCCGACTATCGTTTTGGCGATGCGCCGGATGCGGATCCTTCACGGGGTCGGGTTGGCGCCAGTGAGCTCTATGAAGAGCTTGAGGTGGACCGTACCAAACAGCTGGTGGCCTTGCGCCTTCAGGCGAGAAAAAAGGGCCCCTTCGCGCATGTCGAAATGGTCAAGACCTACAGCCTTTGCAAGAATGTCTTGACGGTAAAATACAGTCTCTTGAATACGGGTGATGGGGTTGAGCGTTTCAACTTTATGCCACGAACAGATCTCTCGCTCGCTGATGAAGAGCGGGCAGCCATTTTTTCACTCCAAGCCGATGGACAGCGGGTGCCGCTCTCCCCTCGCGGCGAAGTCTTCGGGGCTCAAACCTGTATTTTGGAAGACAGCGCCCACGATTTGGCGATCGCTCTTGCGGCAGATCGCCCCCTTGATTGGTGGCTCTACCCGCTCAAGACGCGATGCCGCCTTAACGGGGTCGTCGGGGAGTACTATCAGTCTACCTCCATAGCCCCGCTCGTACCGGTCGTTCTGGCCCCCGGGGAATCCTGGTCGACGACCTTTACCCTGTCGTTTTCCAAGCTGGAATCGGACAAAAAGCGGCATTGACACGGCTGTCCCTCGTTTCTATAGTAACGGGACCATGAGCACTCCCAAAAAAGCGCGTCGCCTCATTACGTCGGCGCTCCCTTACGTAAACAACGTCCCCCACCTGGGGAACCTCATTCAGGTCCTTTCGGCCGATGTCTTCGCGCGCTACTGCCGCCTGGCCGGCTACGAGACCCTCTACGTCTGCGGCACCGACGAGTACGGAACCGCGACCGAGACCCGCGCCATGGCAGAGGGGGTAAGCCCGCGCGAGCTGTGCGACCGCTACAATGCCCTCCACACCGATATCTACCGATGGTTCACCATCGCCTTCGACAAGTTCGGGCGCACCTCGACCCCCTTGCAGACCGAAATCGTCCAGCACATCTTCAAGAAGCTCGACGAGAACGGCTTTATCGTCGAGCGGACAATCGAACAGCTCTACTGCACGAGCTGCCAGCGCTTCCTCGCCGACCGCTTTGTGCGGGGTACCTGCCCCTCCTGCGGCTCGACGGATGCCCGCGGCGACCAGTGCGAGGCCTGCGGCAAGCTCCTCGACCCCACCGAGCTCCTCGACTCCCGCTGCGACTCCTGCGGCTCGAAGCCCGAAATCCGCCAGACCAAACACCTCTACATTGACCTTCCCAAGCTCAAGGATCGCCTCGAAGCCTGGATAGCCGGGGCCTCGGTAAAGGGCTTCTGGGCCAAGAATGCGATACAGATGACCCAGGCCTGGATACGCGACGGCCTGCACGAACGGGCCATCACCCGTGACCTCAAGTGGGGTATTCCCGTTCCCAAGGCCGGCTTCGAGGAGAAGGTCTTCTACGTCTGGTTTGACGCCCCCATCGGCTATATCTCCATCGCCGCAAACCTCGCCGCAGAGCGCGGCGAGGACTGGAAGGCCTTCCTCGACTACTGGTGGAAGAGCCCGGAGGATGTCGAACTCTTCCAGTTTATCGGGAAGGACAACATCCCCTTCCACACCGTCATCTTCCCCTCGAGCCTCCTGGGGACGGGCGAAAACTGGACCATGCTCCACCACATGTCCTCCAGCGAGTACCTGAATTATGAAGGCGGGAAGTTCTCCAAATCCAAGGGGGTGGGGGTCTTTGGCAGCGATGCCATGGCCTCGGGCATCCCCGCGGACGTCTGGCGCTTCTACATCTACTACAATCGCCCCGAAAAGTCCGACGGTCAGTTCGTCTGGAAGGACTTCCAGGAGAAGGTCAACGGGGAGCTTATCGGTAACCTGGGCAACCTCGTCAATCGCACCCTTACCTTTGTCGCGCGCTACTTTGACGGCAGGGTCCCGGTTCTCCCGGCCGATGCGGCGCCCGCCCCCTGGCTCGACGAGATTGCCTCCCTCCACCGCCGCATAACGGCCAGCCTCGAGCGCGCCGAGCTCCGCGACGCCTTCCGCGGCATCTTCGAACTCTCCTCGATTGCCAACAAGGCCTTCCAGGACGGCGAGCCCTGGAAGACCCGCACCGAGGCCCCTGCGAAAGCGGCCGCCCTCATTCACCGCCTCTGCGCGGTCCTCAAGGACCTTTCGATACTCCTGTACCCCTACATCCCCTCGAGCGCGGCCCGTCTCGCCTCGTTTTTCGGTCTTTCATTCGATGGGGCGGGGGCCCTCTCCTGGGCCGATCTCGGATCCCCGCTCTCCCAAGACTTGCTGGGCAAGGCCGAAGTGCTCTTTTCAAAACTGGAGGATACCATGGTAGAAGAACTGCGCGAAAAATATGCCGGCTCCCAGGACGAGCGCGCGAGCCGCGACGCCGAAGCGGCGAAAAAAGATCCCAAGGCTGATAGTTCCACCCGCGGGAAGGACAACAACGCAGCGTCCCCTGTAGCGCCCGCCGCTGCAAAGACCGATACCGCTCCTGCTGCAAGCGCTCCTGCCGCCCCGACCGATACCCGAGCCCTGGCCGATCGCTTTGCCGCAAAGGTAGCCCTTACGGTGGGGCGTATCGCGAGCATCGAGCGCCACCCCAAGGCGGACAAGCTCTACGTCGAGACGGTTGACATGGGCGAATCCTCCCGTACGATTGTGTCGGGTCTTGTCCCCTACTACCGCGAGGAAGAGCTCCTGGGCAAGCACATCGTCGTCGTCTCGAACTTGAAGAGCGCCAAGCTGCGCGGGGTCGAGTCCTGCGGGATGCTTCTCGCCGCTTCGGCCCCGAACGGGGAGGGCGGCGAGACGGTTGAAGTCCTCTTCCTTGAGGGCGTGGAAGCGGGAATCCGCCTTGCACTCGAGGGCGTGGACACGCCCTTCGAGGGGAACGAAGTCGATATCGACAGCTTCTTCTCGATGCCCATTGTGGTAGAGGGCCATCGTGTCCTCGTCGACGGGAAGGCCCTGCTTGCCGGCGGAAAGCCCGTCACGACCAGGATTGTCGAAAAGGGCGAGGTCGGCTGATATTGCGCCACGGTAGTGGCCCCGCCAACAACGGCTGGCGCCGCCAACAACGGCTGGCGCCGCCAACAACGGCTGGCGCCGCCACTACTGTGGCGCCGCCAGCCGTTGTTGGCGCCTTCGCTTGAAGCGGGGGCCGATTATCGGTAAGATACCATCCCATGAACCTTGAAGCCTTTGTCCTCGGCTGTGGGGGCATGATGCCCCTGCCGCGCCGTCACCTCACCTCGGTCCTCCTGCGCCGGGAGGGAGACCTCTTCCTCTTCGACGGTGGCGAGGGAACCCAGGTCTCCCTGCGCCGCCTCAACCTGCGCTGGAAGAAGATTTCCGCCATATTCGTCAGCCATACCCACGCCGACCACGTTACGGGGCTTCCGGGCATCCTCATGCTCTCCTCCCAGGTCGATCGCGATGAACCCCTTACAATTATCGGGCCACCCAAGATTGCCGAGTACATAGAGTCGAGCCGCAAGGTTCTGGATATGTACATCAACTACGAGATCATCGTCAAAGAGATAAGCGAACCCGGTGTCGTCTACTCAGGCGACGGGTATCAGGTGCGGGCCTTTCCCCTCAAGCACACCAAACCCTGCGTGGGTTACGCCTTTGAGGAATTCGCACGGCCCGGAGCCTTCAATCCCGAGGCCGCCCGCGCCCTCAATGTCCCGATGGGCCCCCTCTGGGCAAAGCTCCAACAGGGCCTGGAGGTCCAGGCCTCAGACGGTTCGACTGTGCGCCCCGACCAAGTCCTGGGGGCTGCCCGCAGCGGGCGCAAGTTCACCTACGTTACCGACTCCCTGGCCTTCCCGCAGATTGCCCGCGAGGCGGCCGGGAGCGACCTCTTTGTCTGCGAGGGGATGTTCGAGAAAGACCTCCTCGCCTCGGCCATCGAGAAAAAGCACATGACCGCAGAGCAGGCTGCGACCCTCGCCCGCGACGCCGGGGGGATAAAACAGCTTGCCCTCATCCACTACAGCCCGCGCTACACCGAACACAATCTGCAGAACCTGTTGAAAGAGGCGCAGGCCATCTTCCCGGATACGGTCCTCTCGCGGGACCGCATGCACATCCCCATCGCCTACGAAGACTGATGCTCCTGTCCCTCGAAGCCCTCGCCCTGGAGCGGGGAGGCCGCCTGCTCTTCGAGGGGCTCTCCCTCCAACTCGGGGTGGGGGAGCAGCTTTCGGTTCTCGCCCCCAACGGCGCGGGAAAGACGAGCCTCTTCATGGTCCTCGCCGGTCTTCTGGCCCCAACGGGGGGGACTTGCCGGCTAGCCGGTCTTGATATCGTCACCCGCCGGGACGAGGCCCTTGCCCATGTCGGCTATGTCCCCTCACGGGTTTCCGTATGGCCCGGCTATACCGTTCGGGCCTTCCTCGAAGCCCTCGCAAGCCTTCGGGGCCTTAAACGCGCTCCTGCACGGGACGCTGCACAGGAGGTCATGGCCTCCTGTGATCTCGCCTCGCACGCCACTATCCCGGTCGAGACCCTCTCCGGCGGATACCTCAAGCGTTTGGGGCTTGCGCAAGCCCTCGTGCATAATCCGGCCATCCTCCTGCTCGACGAACTCTCCTCCGGGCTCGATCACGGTTCCCGCCAGTCGATTTTCGCACTTTGCGACAAGCTCGCGAAAAACCGTGTGATAATCAGCGCCACACACCACTTCGAGGAGGCGACGGAAACCGCACTCCTCTTTTTGCCACAGGGGAAACTTCCTCTCGTTTATACCGCAGACAGTGCGCGGGAAACGGCAGCCATAAAGGCGCTGTGGGAACGCTCTTACGGGAGTGTCGTGGTATGAACAGGACCTCATTCACGGCTCTTGTAATACATGACCTCCGGCTCTATCTCTCTTCCCGCCGTTTTGCCAGCATACTCTTTGCAGAAGCTCTCGTTCACAGCCTGTGGCTTCTTTTTCTGTCCCTTGTCTCGCCCCTCGCCCTGGCAGATGCCTCTGCGGTACTCAGCCCCTTTCCCCTGATACTCCTCATCGCCATACCCTCTTTTTCCCTCATGACTTGGCGTGACGAAATGCGAAGCGGCTGTCTTGGCCTTGTGTTTTCTGCCCTCCTGTCCAGCAGGGCCCTGGCTCTGGCCCGCCTCGCCGCACTCTTTGTTTCTGCGCTCATCCTCTGTACCGTTCCGCTCTGTACCGTCGGGGTGCTCTCTCTCTTGCTGCCATATCCCCCGCTGGCTTTCATTCCCCTCTGTGTCGCACTTCTCTGGGTTGCCGTTGCTATCAGCCTCGCTTCTTCATTCTTTGCCCTCCTCCTGCCCAAGGGCCCCTTTGCCGCCTTTGCACCCCTCTCCCTGACCATCCTTGCCGCCCTTGCCGTGTGGATATGGCCGGCGCTCGACGCGCTTTTCCCCTTTCGCCACTGGCAGGCCTTTTTGGACGGTGTTGTTGCGTTTGATTCCCTCTCTCTCCTGCTCGTAACGGCCGTCCTTGTCGTTTGCTTTGAAGGGCGCATGGTGGAATCTTTTCGAAGGGGAGGAGGTCTCTGATGGGAACTTCTGCGTCGCGCAGCCGTCTCTTTTGGCCAATCTTCGGGAGTTTGCCCCTGCTTTTATCGCTTGTGGCTAGCCTCGTATGGGACCCCTTCCTGGATTTTCCCCCTGCCACTGTCCCGTTTCACGCTCGTGCCATGCAGATACTCAAGGCTCGGACAGCGCCTGTGCGTATCAGCTGGTACCACAGCGGGGAGCTCGACACGGGGGCCTTTCCCTCTGGCCCCATCTGGCGTGATTTGCGCAGTCTCGAGAGCGGCTCTTCCCTGCCAATTCGGATTGTCCGAAAGGACCCCGGACGCGATCCTCAGACCCTTGCGGAGCTGGGCCGTCTTGGAGCACGTACTCTCGAGTACCAAGCTACGGGGGGGGATGGGAGCGTATCGTCGCTGTATTCGGCTTTGTTGGTCGAGTATGGTGATGCACAGCGTTTTATTCCCTGGGTTGACAGCAGGGAGCGCCTTTCCATGGACCTTTCCAGAACCTTGGATTCCCTTGTCGCGGGGAGGCAAGACCTCGTTTCACTCATGGCTCCGGAAGATCTCCTTGAAGATGTCGAGCGGCTTCTTGGTGAAAACGGGCGGGCAGTTCGTGTTCTCTCTCCCGGTCAAGCCGTCCCGACAACGAGCGATTCCTTGATTGTATTGGGGCCTGTCGATGCCTTTACCCCCTCGTCGGTACAGCGTATTGACGCCTGGATAGCTGGCGGTGGCAGCTGTCTCCTCGCTCTCGACCGCGTTGCAGTGGACTTGAATGCCGGTTCTGCCGTCCGTGACAGCCTTCTCCTCGAGAACCCTGCCATGGATGCCCTCCTTTCCCGTCTGGGGCTTGTACTCGAGGCCTTCCTCCTCCACGACGAGCGCTCATTGATGATTGCTTCGCATAAAGCCGATGGTTTTGGTGGAAGTACGCCCTTTTTGCAAGCCTACCCCTGGTGGCCATCTGTCCCCGCTTCTGCTGATACAATGAACAGTGATGCACCCTTTGCTCATCCCGGACTTGATCTCTTTTGGGCGAGTCCTCTTCACTTTGAAAAGACAGACGGATGGAAGGGGCGTGTTCTTTTGGCTTCGTCCGATCGCAGTACGCTTCCCGTTCTTCCCTGGTATCTTCACCCGGCTGAGCTTTCCCTTACCGAGTGTGGATCGACGATGGGGCCGCAGGGCCTAGCGATCTGTCTGGAGCGGGAAGATCGGGGGCCCACTGCTTCTCTCGCCGGGGCCGGCCGCGTTATCGTTATCGGGGATTCACAGTTTGCCGGCCCTCTTGCCGCCCGACCGGATGGACGCTCGTCGCGGAATCATGTTTTTTTAATGGACTGTCTTGACTGGCTTGAAGGGCGCGACGGCCTGTCGGGAATCCGCAGTCCCCTGCACCATCAGTATGAACTTGAAATGGCGATGCCGCTTTCGGCCAGGGCTCGCTTGCTCCTGCTCCTTCCCCTGTTCTTGCCGCTGCTCTTTTTGCTCGTAAGGCGTGTCTACCCCTTCTTGAGGAGTTCCCGGTAGCGTTCGGGGTCGCTCCTGAAGGCGATGACGGCGGTGGCGGGGTCTGCACAGGCTCTCTTGAGGGCGCCCTGCGCCTCCATGAGGAGGCGGCCGGGTTCAAGGAGGCGTCCGTGGCGGGAGGCAACACCACAGCGCAGTTCTTCAACCCCGGGTTCTTTGGTGGCGCGGCGGGAAAGCTGTTGAATGAATTCCTCTGCCATACGCAGCCCATGATCCAGATCCATGTTCGGCAGAATCACACTCGCGCCACTCTTGCCAAACTCGAAGCTCAAATCACGAAAACTGAAGAATCGTACCAGTTCCCCCGCGAGCGCGGCCCGTTGCTCTTCATTGGCCCGGGGATCGAGGGAGTCCCAGATAAGGAGGACCAGGTCCTGCTCGAAAGAAGCGGCCCGATGGAGTTCGGCATTGAGGCGTTCGGGGAGGTATGACTCCCAGCCTATGCCACTTTGGGGGTTGTAGAGTCCTTCCGGTGAGAGGGCTTCCTGTGTGGTGTGGGCTGTCTCTGCGGGAATGACGGGGGCGTTGTCGGGTTGCGACCTGGCTATGGCGGGCTCCCTTTCCCGCGTCTCTCGGGGGGCTATCCCTTCTTCTCGTGGTATTTCACCCCCATTAGTATCGGAGCGGGGAAGTTCCATATCGGGCAGGACATCGGGGGAGAGCCCGGGAATGCTGTCATCCAAGTTCATACCCGAGTCCCGTGACGGTTCCGATTCGACGGCAGCGGTATGGCTTTTCCCGGCGGAATGGGCAATGAGAAAGACAAAAAGGGCAAGGAGTACGCTTGCTATCAGAATGATCAGGGCCTGGCTCAGTATGCCTCTCATGCGATTGTGATCAAAACGCATTGCCAGAGCTTCTATCGTAATGAGCTGCGCCCCCGCCCCATGGAGTGAGGCGGAGAGCCCGTTGGAAAACCACGCTATGGACGAATTCAATTGGGGGCTGGCGTCGCTAAGGACGATAAGACCGTTTTCCTTTTCCATTGCCAGCTCGGGGCCCGACGAGCCGCTTACCAAGAGGGCCATAAGGGTGGGAGATTCCCAAAAGTTGTCGCGGATGGTTTGGCGGAATATCTCGTCTTGCAAAGAATTGTTCCAAGAGCGGGAGAGGCTTTGGATCATATGATCGAATTCGCCCTGAGCTCGATGGGTGTTGTCGCGTATCTCTCCCCCAATGCGTATGGCGGCGAAACACGCTGCGAAGACGAGGAGTACGACACACATAATGGCAAAAAAACCGTAAACTTTGCGACCCATGATGGGCCCAGTATATCCTATGGGTATCGAACGTGCCAGCCCAATACTGTAGTCAATTGCAGGACTTTGCCTTGGTATCCAATATTGAGAGAATACGCGAGACTTCTGCCATGGCATTGGCGATAAGCCGGTCGAAGAGTTCGTGTTGGCTGTCTCGTGGGTGCATTCTGCGCAATTGGGCTGACAGGGGCAGGAGGGTATAGAATACTTCCCGCTCATTTTCACTCAAGCTGGCGAGGTATTCGGGAAAGAGTGAGTCCGGGCGCGGTAAGCGGGCCAGTTGTCTCTTGTAGCCTTCAAGGAATTCGCGCTGGCCCATTTTGGCGGGTCCCGGGCCCGACAGGCTCAGTTTATGGGGCCCGAAGCGTGCTTCCGGTATGGATTCGGCATTCTCGCCGGCTCCCGTAATGGATTCTCCCAGGTGGATGCGGGCGGGGGCCTGGGCGAAACCCGCGAGAAGCGCCTCGCGATATGCGTCGAGGGTCTCTGTTGAGATGCGCCAGCTATCAGCCTTTTTTTCCATTCGTGCACTGGTATCTCTGTGGATAAAGGCGAAAAACTGCGCGGAAAGGGGTGCGGTACGGCTTTGCGAGAGTGAAAAGAGCCGATGAATATAGGTGCCCCGTGCATAGGCCTGGCCTTTGGGGTACGCGTAGTCTGCGCCAAAGATGTGAATGTCCCGTGCCCCAAGGCTCAGGGCGAGAGAGACCGCCGCGTGGGTGACATTACCACCGGATGAGTCGACCTGGGGAAAGGCGCGCCAGTATTTTGCGATATAGCGAGAGAGTGGGTGGGCACTGGTCAAGAAAAAGGGCTGATTCGATTGCGTTGCGAGTTGGTGCGGGCTCGCAAGGTCGAGGAAGAGTCGGGTTGACGGGGGGAGCACTTCCATAATGTGCAGGTAGCTGATGTGTTGGCAGTCTATTGAAATAACGCCATCGGGGACGATCTTGCGGGCAAGGAGGTGCTGGAGGGCGGTGTCGCTGGCCAGGAGAAAGCAGGACGAGTCCCGTTTACGCATGGCTTCGTAGCCTTCATCAAGGGAGGGCCCCGCCGCGGCGATAATCACTTTGCGACAAGAGGGCAGGGGGGAAATGGCCCGGTTGGCGACGAGGATGTTGCGAAGGGTATTGGCAAACCAACGCTTGCCAAAGTGTGCCTGTACCGAGTAATCCCTCGAAAGCCGGCCAATGGTCCCGCGTATTGCCTCCCCGGCCATATTGAAGAGCCCCCGATCGCAGCGGGTTCTCTGGCGGATGGGAAGGACCTGTATACCGCCGCAAAAAGCCGGCAAGTAGCGCGTGCTGATGGCCTTCTCGATGTCTGGGGCAGTTGGATCGACCAGGAAGGTAACTCGCCGATTGCCCAGAATACGGTGATAGGCGCGTGAAGCGAGGAGTTCGGCTACCGCATCGATGCCGAATTCGATTATCAGTATACCGGTGATGTCCTCACGTTCGAGGGCGGCAGAAACAAGGTCTCCCCCCGCCAAGCCAAAGACTGCGAGGAATACCGGGCCCTGAACGGTTGTAAGGAGTCGACGGGCTTCACGCACGGGATCCATGATTGACTGCAGGGGATTCGCCTGGCCGTTCTCATCGCGAAGGGCCGGTATCAACTCTCCGGTCTTGGCGGGTATGAACTGATAGTGTTGACTGTCTGTGCGGGCGCGGCTAAGGCGGGTGCACAGCTCCTTGTCCTGTCCAGACAGGGCAAGGAGATTGCGTTCGAAGATCTCGCGGTCCATCAACGCCTCCCCCGAGCCCTTTCGAGGATTGCGGTCAATCGATCATCAATACCCGGCTGGAACGCTTCCAAGCCCAATATTTCTGCGAGCTCCCGGTGGCTTGCTTGGTCATTCAGGAGTTCCCTGGCAATCTCTGCGCTCCTTCGGGGCCATGGGTGCGAAGCGTCTTCGGTTTTTATACTGATAGTTCCCCCTGCTCTTTTTGCGGGTGTTATTCGTGCTACCCCATCCATACCAAAAGAGGGACGGGCGGAGGTCGAGAGGACACGGCAGCGAGCATGACGGCTTTGAGCCCGTTCTCTATACCACTGTGCATAGATCTCCATGGCACGGCTTTCTTTATACAAGCGTTTTCTGCTCTCATACCAGTGCCAGAGGGGCCGGGTGCGCGATTCACCCTCGTGAGCCAGAATATCGAAGGCGTATGGTGTTGCGTGGCTGCGTATTGCGCCACTGTCCAAATCGAGCCCGGCAAGGTAGATGGCATCGTCTGTAAGGCTCAATGCAATATCCAGGGCGAGGGCGCTTACGGTTCCCCGTTGTACCGTGTTCCTGGCCCGAAGACCACGCATGGCGAGGAGCCTCTGTTGCCATGCCTGCCCGGTGGTGACGAGCTGCAGGGGACAGCCCTCGAGCGACGAGGGTATGCTGGCTCCCAGTTGATACAGGATCGGGAGCTGTTTGCGGGCGGGCTCTTGGAGGTGCCATTGGGCCCAGTTGCCCCCATCACTGTGAATAACGAGGTCCGGGATGAGGTCACGCGCAAGGAGGGCCGGTACGGCAGAGGAAACGGCCACAAGCTTCCATGTTTTTCGTGGCGTCTTTTTGAGGATGTCATCAATGGTGGTATCGAGTGAGGGCCCCGCACTGGCCAAGACGATGGGGCCCAAGGGCCGATCAATTTCAAGTTGTGCGTGGGGAAGCCGCAGGGAGCGGATGGCATTGATAATCCATCGCTCTGCAAAGGTCTTTGTGGTGCAGTAACTGGAAGCGAGTCGTTCAAGCCATACCTGCAGGGTTTTTAGTGCAGCCTTGGCGCGCTGTGCTTCTATCCGCAGAGCCGGTGGCCATTGGACAAGTTCCACATTGGCGGGATTTTCGCTCTGTACTTCACGATCGAGGAAGGCGCTCAGGCGTTCGGGATCTGTGAATAGATGGAGGGCCCGGGCTCTTTGGTTTCCCGGGGCCCCTTCGTGCTTACCGGTAATTTGAATGCCCGTCAAACGTGCATGCGGGTAACGCTTTGCCAACTCCGTAAAGAGATAGCCTTCTCCCGGTCCCAGTACAATGATGTCGCGACAGGACGCAGAGAGAGGGTGATGATCCAGAAATCGGGCCGCTTCACGTTCCGGTTGGTAGCGCGAGTGAAGACGGTACTCAGTGGGGGCTGTTGCCATACCCACGTTTACCAAGCGCTGTGGCCAAACGGGCCTTGTCGAGAGACGGCATGAAATGTACCCGGGCCTGTTTGGCCGCTGTCCGGGACAGGGGCCCGGCAAGGAGGTGGTGCCAGACGAGTTCGAGGTCGAAAGAGGGGGGGGCTGCAATAACGAGACTCTGTTCTCCAAGTCTGCGAAGAGTGAACTCCATGGGCAGCGCCTGCGCAATAAGGGCGCTTGTTTCTTTGCTCTGTTCGATGTGCTCCAATAGAAGGACGTCCTTGACGCTCTCGCCCGTCTCAAAAAGATCGGAAATTCTGTTGGTTCCACCGGGAGTGCTTTTTTGCGTGGCTACTGCGCCTTGGGAGCGAAAATTGACAGGCGGCAGGAAGCGATTTGCCAAACTGCCGCCGAGTAAACGTGCCATGTCATCAATTATGTCATCCCCTTCGTTTTTGGTGAGTAGCGCTATGGCCTCTTGGCCATTCCCCACGGCCAGTACGAAAATCCGCTCACTCTGATGCAGAGAGAGGGCCTGTGGTACCTTTTCCCGTGGAAGGACAAGGGGAAGAGGAGTGTTTTTGGCATGAAGGAGGGCGGGGAGGGCCTTGGCCAATTGCTCTTCCAGGCCTTTCTGGACCGTATGGCCCAATTCCACCCCGCAGGATGCGTACAGCTGTGGCGTTTCGAAGGGGGCGCGAATAAAGAGTATGGTATCAAGTGGATAGAAGGATTTGAGTATGGAGAGTGCCGTGTCGCAATCGCCGGGGGAAACCCGTTCAAGGCGATCATGACAGGCGTCATGGATGGCCTTTTCTGCCGAGCGAGGAGTACGGGTTGTATCAGATTTTCTATCTGTAAAAGCCTGTGCACGAAGAAACAGACCACCCTGGTCCGGATGGTCTGTTACCGGGTCTGTTATCCTGTTTGCCGTGCTGTCGGCCGGAAGCGGCGGGCGATCTTTCGTATCGCCCGGCCTGCTTGCCTCGTTGATCTTTGCAAAGAGTCCCATATCAGGAGAGTCCGAGTTCCTCAAAGAGCTTCTTGTAGGTATCGAAGTATTCCGATTTGGCAAATTCCTCAATTTTGTCCTCGGGCAGGGATTCCAGGAGCTGATCCATGTACGCGAGGACGGCCTTCACCTCTGTCTTGAGGTTTTGAGGGAGTTCTTCGTTGACGCTTTCGGTGTTTGAAAGAACGGGGGTGCCACTGTCTCCGTCCGCCTCTTCCATGAGGGGCACATCTTCTTGAGAAATATCATCGCTGCTTTCGTCGCCGGCATCGATGGCAAAGTCTTCAGGTACAATATCTTCGAAGCTTTCGCTCCCGCTGGGGATGCTGATGTTCTCTTCGTCTTCCAGCACATCCATGTCCCCGAGGGGGCCGTCGCTAAAGTTCTCTTCGGCTACTTCAAGTCCTTCGTCGAGGATGATCTCGTCAAGCGAGGGTTCTTCGATTGCCGGCTCTTCCAGGGTGATATCGCCCAAGTCCGGTTCTTCGATTACTGCCTGTGAAAGGTCGACATCCCCTTCGAGATATGAAGCGTCTTCGGGGGCCGGCGTAAGGGGTTGAACCCCCTCCTCGGCGAGTTTCGAAAGTTGTTCATCGGCTTCATGGGATTCGGCGTCCAGAGAAAAGGATTCGCTGAGGTCAAGTTCACCACTGTCCTCGTCTGCAACAGAATCGCTTGAGAACTCATCGTCGGCGATGATTTCCTCGTCCATAGTGTCGACGGGCTGCTCTTCGATGTGTTCAACGACATCAACTTCGCTGTCGAGGCCGCGGTTTTGGGCTTCATCGTTTGGTTCATCGTTACCCAATATATCGGGGAGGTCGGAGAGGAAGGCATTGGACGTGTCCTGTTCTTGAGCCATATCCTCATTCTCGGGGATGACCCTGTCCATATCGAGTTCTATTGTTTCCTCTTCCATTTGATCGTCAAAGCGGTCCAATGATGAGGATGCGGTATCTTCACTGTCTTCTTCATCGATATTCGCAGGGGCAGCGAAGTCGTCATTGCTACCGGCATCCGCCCCGTCTTCTTCGGTGAAGTTTGCCGTGTTGAGTATATTGTCCAGTTCGTCGCCGGTAAGGGCAATTTTTTCATCTTCCTCATCAGCAAAAAAACCGCCATTTGCATCCTGTGAGGGTTCGTCCTGCTCACCGGCTACACTGGCTCCTTCTTTGAGTACCGACAATTCTGTCTTGAGTGCGGTAATTTCTGTCTTGATGGAAGAGAGTTCATCGGCTATGCGCATGAGAAGCTGTGTCGAGAGAGTGGCCGCATTTCCGTTATCAGCGCTTGTTCCGGTTTCGGGACTGTCCGAAAGGCGGGCAGGGGAGGCGTCGGATGATTTTGCCGGAAGCATGGACTCTTCTTCTTCGGGGAAATCCATGTCGACTTCTTCGGGAATCTGCGGCTCATCGTTAAAAGAAGAGCCCGCCAATGCAGCGGCAAAGTCGTCATCCGCGACACGGTCTTCCACTTTCTGACGATCACTCTCCTCGAGGTCACGGCCAAGGGCTGCCAGATCATCAAAGTGTTCTTCGTTATCCGGAATTGCCGCATCGAGTTCGGCATCCAGGGAGGCGTCCTCTTCGTCGAGGCGTACATTGAGCTCATCAAAACCACTGTCATCGTGGCTGTCTTCGGACATAAAGGGGGAATCGCCGTCATCCCCCATTTCAATACCGATATCGATATCTTCGAAGTCGTTATTCACCGTGCCAATGTTGGCATTTGCACTTTCTGCCATCGGGCTGGGGGCTTCCGCCGTTTCACTGTTGTTGAGGAAGGAGTCGAAATCGCCGACTTCTTCGATGTCGAGGTCGTCCATACCGGAAAGCGACATGGTGTCGCCAGTGCCAACGGGGGTTTCATCGACCATGTTGTCAAAAATATCCGATGAGTCGAAATCATCGGTATTTGTACTTTCTTCTTCGGCAAATTCGAGATCTATATCCATGGCGGGCTCTTCGCTCTCTACGGATTCTGTAGCCGGTTCACTGTCAAACCCGAAGTCCGAGGGATCGATAAACTCGTCCATCGACACCTCTTCGTTCGAGCTGTCTGCTGTCTCGGCGGGGGCTTCTTCGCGTGATCCCGAGGGGTCTGCATCAAAGTCGACGCCAAATTCGTCGAGGCTGATTTCCCCGTCCCCGAAATCTGCGTCGCTCCCGATTGTCGGGATGTCATCACCGGTGGCACGCTCTTCTTGCATGTTCTGTTCCTCGTCGTCCAGTGGTTCCATATCGGAAAGATCAAAGGAGTCTTCGTTCAAATCGATAGTATCAGTAGAAAGATTGTCTGCATCAGCAGAAAAATCGTCGTTCGCAGAACTGTCTGTAAAGCCTTCTTCTTCCGGAAGGTCAAAGGAGTCAAAATCATCAAGATCGGGTATTTCCGAAAGGGCGGAGTCGTTCATAAAGTTGTCTGTTCCACTATTTGCAGTATCTTCGCTTTCGGCCAAGGCATCGCTTACGATGTCATTGGAATCGAGTGCGAGATCGGGCAGGTCTTCAATATCGGGCAAACCGGGTTCGAGGAGCTCTTCATCGTTCATGCCGGTGTTTCCTCCCATGGTATCGGTTACCACCTGGGGTTCGCTCTTTACCCAGACACCGTACTCGTCGAGATCTTCATCAGATCCAATTGATCCGCGATCGTGATAAATAGAAGGATCTTTGTCGACTGCCATCATGATCTCCCCAAATCCCAGTGGATGTTGCATTTCGAACCATACATCGGCATCTGCATGCAGATACCAACAAGACGGATCGGGGTGACGATCAAGCCACAGATACCGCCCTGGCGCTTGTTCTTGTATCGGCACATTTTGTGAGTATCGTTACCAAAACCGATCTTTTCCATATGTAAATGTAGCCATGCTTTTTCGGGTTGTCAATGAGACCTCAAGTATTGTCCCAAATGGGCCGTTAATTTCGTATAATGAAGCCTCTGTACCTCTTGTTGCCCCTATGGCTGGTAATAGCCTCTTATGCCCTCCTCTCATTTTTCTGGGGAGACCATGGTCTTCTGGTCATGAAACGTCTCGAACAGGAAAAGATTCGTCTGGAGACAAACCTTGACGCACTTGCTTCCATAAACCGATCCCTTGAAGCCCGTATGGAGGCGCTCAAGAGCGATCCGGAGCTTATCGCTGTTGAGGCAGGCAAGTTGGGGTGGGGGCTCGAGACAGAGGCTCGCATTCATCTTGTTGGGTATAAAGAACATCGTGAGGCCTTGAGTGCCGGTGTCTATCTGGAAGCCGCCCGACCCGAAGGGATCGGTGACATGACACTCAAAATGATTGCTCTTTTTATTGCGCTCTTTACCAGTCTTTTTGCTTCGGCTTTGTTTTTACGTCGGCAGCGGGTACGAAATGATGCTAGCGCACGCGTTTGCGGAGGCGCAGGAGCTTCCAGCGAATAACATCGGCCACGCTAAAAAGCTTCCAAGCGAGGGGGCGAACGACAAAATCCCAAGTGCCGACAAACGCACAGAGTGCCGGATTATAGCCCTTTTTGAAGCGATGGAATCCGAACCAGGGATCGCTTTCATCGGGTTTGGGGCCCATGCAGCCCCACATGTCGAAGGATTGGCACCCGAGTTCTTTGCCCAGGCGTATCGCTTCCCACATCATGAGATTGTTGGACATGAGTTCGCGTTTACGGCTTGAAGAGGCACCATAAGGGTAGTATAGACGGTCTTTCCAGTCGAAGAGTATCCAAGCAGTAAGGACATCTCCCTCATGAACGGCATGGAGAATGCGCATGTGCCCTGCGTCTTTAAGCGTGGCGAACATGGTTCGGTAATAGGCGGGGCTATGGGCATAGAAACCCTGTCGATCGCTGGTTTCCTGTATCAGCTGTATAAATACTTCAAGTCCTTCTTCTGTGCTTGCATCGAGGATCTCTACCCCCTTTCGACCTGCGAGTCGAATGTTGTAGCGCGTTTTGCTTGAGCAGGCGGCGAGAAGCTCTTCTTCGCTCGGCTGGAGATCGAGTATGAAGCTGTAACGGGTAAACTGGCTCTTGCCGGGGACGAGACCCCGCCTGCGCATGGCCTCGTCCCGGTCGCTATCGAGGGCCTCTCCGTCGTCAAGGGCCTTTGGTGACGGGATCAACCTTCCCTCTTCGTCGATGACGCGCCAAGAGGCGGGTTCGAACTTGAGTGCAAGAACCCCCAGACCTTTGAGGATGGGTTTGAGCCCTTCGAGCAAGTCCATGGAGGGGAGGGGCCCGCGGGGACAGTAGCCGATGTAAAAGGGACTTGCAGGGATATGGTGAAGGGATATCTGATGGGTTTCCAGAAGAGCTTGCGTTTCGTCCTCAAAGAGCCCGACACGTATGACCCTTTGGCCGTTTGCCTTGCGAAAACACCCCCATTCCCACATTTGCAGGGGGTGCTTGGCGAGTTTGTCGTGTATGTGTTGTTCGCTGTTGGAGAGAAGACGGACTGACATGGTCAAGGACTATACACTACCATCCGCTTCGGGTGAATAGGGGCTCGTGCCCGGAATTTCTGCATGAAAGTGTCGGGTGACCCCTTCTTGGCACCCATCGTGGTTTTGTGTTCCTATCCAGCTGTCAAGGCTGGTGGAAATGGCACTTCTGTTGATTTCCTCGTCCCAAAGGCCGTTGAGTATGTCCAGTTCTTCAAGGGCTTTGGCGTAGAGTTCCCCAAAGCTCTCCCGCCGTTCTTCTCCGCTGACAGGATCGGGCCAGGGATCGCCACCCAGTCCCAAGACAGATTCCCGCAGGTCCTTTGACAAGGACTGTGGTGCTACAAATGCGGCCATCAGTGTATCATTTTTTCCCATCTTTTCGATCACTGTGCGTTTCCAACCAAAGGGGTCGTGAAGCAAGTGGTAGACCGCCTGCATGTCACTGCAAGCTTCCCGGTATTGCCCCTCGTCTAGCTGTTCGGGAAAGACGCGAGAGAGGGCGTTGTCCAAGAGCAAGAGGTCCATTGTCGGAAGATTCATCATGCACCAAGGCCGGATTGCCTGTATGTGGACACCCCGCTGTTCGAGTACCGCGAAGTCGAGGAGTGTTTCAAACCAGGCATGGCGAGCGTTCCAGGGGGGGCTCAGTTCCCCGGTTTCATCAAAACCTGACTTCGAAAAGACATAGGGGTGAACAATACGATCGAGGTGATAATGCAGGAAAAACCCGTATACCAACGCGCACAGTTTTTCCCGTTCCGGATTTGTTGGCAATGATGCAAAGTACAGGGGGGGCAGGAGCCAATTGCGCGGATTACCTGCATGACAGGCACTGGCGAAGGAGCGCAGGTCGTGGGAGCTTCGTTTTCGCCATCGCCATGGTATACGACGGTGGAAAAAGAGGGGATCGGGTCCTTGGGCACCCAGGGAAACGATGGCTATTTGTCGTTTGAGTGCCGGTGGGCAGGAGTGTCTGTTGAGGGCATCTCTGGCAAAGAGCCAGTGTGTTGCGAGGGCGGGCATCAGGCGCTTCCTCCATCCCTCTCGTTCACGGCGGAAGAGGGGGGCGTTCCGACAGTGTTCGGGCGATTGGCCAGAAGCGAGAGGGTAAAAAAGAAAGCGCCCCCCACAAAGAGGACCAGCAGCGAGCTCACGCCGTAGCGCATCGTTCCCCCGGAAATATCGCCGGTAATACGCCAGACGAGATAACTGATGCCCCCGACCAGGGTGGGGCCCAAGACCGCGGCAAAGCGGCCAAATATGGTATAAAAGCCAAAGAACTCATTGGCCATGTGTTTCGGGATTATCTTGCCAAACCATGAGCGGCTAAGCGACTGAATGGCGCCTTGGCTCGTTGCAACGAGGAGGCCCAGTATCCAGAAGTGCCAAATTTCCCGAACGAAGAGGGCAATAAGGCTAACGAGACAGTAGATTGCAATGGTTGTGTAGAGCAGCTGGCTGGTTTTGAAGTGGTTGGAGAGCCAGGAGAAGAGAAGGGCAAAGAAGAAAGCGGCAACCTGTATGGCCAAGAGTATGGGAAGGAGTATTGCCGTGGCGTTATCCGGGTTTACGGCATCGATGGCGTTTGTCGCAAAGGGGACTGCCATCGAAATAACGGTATGGACACCGTCGATGTAGAGGAAAAAAGCGATAAGAAAGAGGACGATACTGCGCCATTGGCGTATGTTGCGCAGGGTATGCCAAAGTCGTTTGAAGGAGTTGGCCAAGGGGTTCCGTTCCGGTGCAATGCCGTGTACCTGTCGTACGTTGCGCAGAAAGGGTATGGAAAAGAAGAGCCACCAGAGGGATGTCATGAGGAAGGTAATGCGAAAGCCGCTGTGGATATCGTAGGGGATGGCAAGAGGCCCCAGGTGCAGGTATCCTTCGATGGTTATGGACGGGATGATTTGAAGGAGTATGATCGCTAGAATCAGGGGAATGGTACTGCCGCCAATGTACCCGAAGGCATATCCGGCAGTAGACACCTTGTCCATACGCTCGTCGTTGGTAACGTCGACGATGAACGAGTCGTAAAAAACATTTGTTCCCGCATAACCGACGGAGGCCAAGACGTAGGGGATAAGGACGACCCACCAGAGCTCGCTGTCTGTCGGGTAGAGGGAAATGGCGGCGGTACACAAAATGCCCAGTATGAAAAAGAAGAGAAAAAAGCGTTTTTTATAGCCGTGGTAATCGGCAACAGTCCCCAAGACCGGAGAGAGTATGGCTATGGTCAAACTGATGCCCGACACGATGAGGCCATAGAGTGATTCGCTGCCGGCTACACCCTTTGACAAGAGTCCCCAGAGCATGGGAAAGATGAAAGAGGCGACGATTACGGTGAAACAGGACTCGGCCCAGTCATAGAAAATATAGGCCCACTCTTTTTTGTTGAAAACCATGATGGATAAAGCCTATCATGGTTTTCGATACTATGGGTAAAAAACTGTGATTGAATCAACGGGTGGTTTTGGTCCACTCGGCGTCCCTGTTGCGTCCGCGGTAGACTTCCAGGATTTTTTCGCGTTCATAGCGTACTGCTGTGCCGAATTTGGTGCCGGAAAGGCGCTTCCCATCCGCCGAAAGTGAAAATTCCCAGCGAACGGGTTCGGCAATTTCCACAAGCTGAACCGCTATGGCATAGGGCGCCGGGTAGAAGTAGCGCAGATTGTTTGGTGATGTCTGGTTGAAAACCACCTGTGTACCGTCAATGCGATACGAGAGCTCCATTTGCGCACCCGAGCTTAGTATGGCCAGCGCACGACTCCCGGTAAGGATGCGCACATATTCCACCCCCGAATCTCCCTGCCAGAGGCCGTAGAGACTTTCCGCTTCGATAGTCTTTTTCTGAGCGACTTCGACCTGCGTCGTTTCGGCATCCTTCGTGACAAAAAGCTGTCGCACCAGCGCATGTGAATCGAGCGCCAATTCGCTCATGCTCTTGTAGATATTGGATACGCTCTTTTTCTCCCCGGAATTTACCGTGAGGACTTCAAGGGTAAGCACCCAATTGCCCTCCAGACTGCCAATTGCACCGGAGAGCAGGTAGTCAGCGGCGAGGAGTTCGCCTGCTTTTTCGTACGTTCCATCGGCCGATTTGAGGGTGAACTCCAGTTCTGCGAGAACCTTGTCCCGGTCGCTGTCCCGTACGAGGCGAAACATTTCCAAGCGGGAGACATAGGATTGGATGAGGTATTCTATTGTCTGGCATTCATCAGGCTGAATTTCCGAGCTCTCGAAGGGGAGTATGCCCAATACCGGAAGCTCCTGCGCAGAGAGAGCAAGCGGGATGAAGAGCAAGAAGAAGCTTGCAAATACTACCTGTAAACGATTGTTCTTCATGCCAAGAGTATATCCCTTGGCGTGTCGGTCAACAAGTCTTGTGCGTGGAATGATCAGTTTTTGCGAAATTCCCGGTCCATCTCCCGTTTAATGTCCCGATCGCGGATGTCTGCGCGCTTGTCCCAATTCTTTTTGCCGCGGCAGAGTCCCAGTTCAACCTTGACGCGCCCCTTCTTGAAATAGAAGGCCAGGGGTATGAGTGTGTATCCTCTCTCCTCGACTTTTCTGCGAATCTTGTTGATTTCTTCGCGGTGCAGGAGGAGTTTCTTTTTGCGATCGGGATCGTGGTTGAAAACCGATGAATAGGGGTTCTCGCTGATGTGAAAGGAACGAAGCCAGACTTCACCGTCAAGGAGTTCGGCCCATGCATCGGGAAAGGATATCTTGCCATCGCGTATGGATTTGATTTCACTTCCCATAAGGACAATGCCGCACTCGAAGCTCTCCTCGACACTGTAGTCGTGCCGGGCCCGCCGGTTTGTGGCTATGATCTTTGTATGTTCACTCACTGTGTTGATCCTCGTGTCGTCAAGACTGCCCCCCCCCGGCGGTGAATGAATCAGGGGGTTTCTACTGCTGCGCGTTTTGCAATAACGGGCCGAAACCCGGTAAAGGGGGTGCAACTCTGTGGCAGTTGCGCCCCGCGTGCGGTTTTTTGGGCGTCGCCAATCCTGTTCGCCCAGGAACCGCCCTTGACCGTGCGCATGGGTGATGACAGCGCCTCTATTGCGTGTGTTGGTGCCATGAATGAAGGATAATGCGCCCAGGGGTCGTCGCACCACTCCCAGAGACCGTCATTCATGTCTTCAAGGGGCAGTTGGCCGGTCATGTTGGCGGCAATCTCCCATTCGCTTTCGCGTGGAAGTCGTACTTCATAGTCGGCAAGATTTGGTGGCAGCCGAGCTTCCATCCAGGTGCAGAAGGCTTTGGCGGCATGCCAAGAGATGCTGTGGCGGGCCTTCCCGGGAACCGAAACCCCCTGAAAACCCTCGAGATAGTCTTCGTTTACCAGCGTATTCGCAAGAAGTTCATCGATGTTGCTGCGATCCCAAAAGGGGTTCTCGTCGATAAAGCGCTGCCACTCGTCGAGGGAGACCTCTCGCTGTGCAATCCACCAGGACGGCTGCTGTCCCCGTGTGTCCGCAATATGCGCGAATTTTACCGAGCCAAGGCTGAGGGGGGTCTTTCCTGCGCGCCAGGGAGCGGACGGCACGGCAGAGCTCGCTGCCTTGGCGTACCACGGGCTGCCCAAGAGCTGGTTTCGCGCATCGCCATCGAGGCTTTCTGCCAGCGCGAGCGGGGCCGTGGGGGTGTCGGAGAGCCAACGCAGTATTGCACGGCCCGTTGCCACTGTCGAAACGGGGGAGGGGGGCAGCCCTGCCGAATCGACGAGGAAGGCCGCCCTCAACAGGTCTCGCTGTTGTTGTGGCCAGCGGGCAAAGCGGGTGGCCGCATGCAGCAGCGCGCGAGATGCATCAGTTTTATCCATTAAAAAGGGCCCCATGCGCCAGGCCGCTTCCGAGAGAACCAGGGGGATCTGCCAGCTTTCGTCGGGCCTCCCTGCGAGGCTCCATGATGCGTACTCTGCCGCAGCTTCGGCAAGGGCCTTAAGGGGATCCTGCGGTATGAGGACCACGGTATCAAGGGGCCGGGGACGGCGAAAGAGGCTGGCAAAGATAGCGGCCCTGCCTTCAACGCTGAGGTATTGTTCTTCAAAACCGGGGGCTGCGAGCGTGATGCGCTGTGTTCCTGTGGGGACGAAGAGGATGGCGGGGCTCGTACCCCGATACACATCGTTGAGCCGGATTGCCGCGCCAGAGGGTTCGCTTGTTACGAGAATACGCATGCCGGGCTTGAGGATGCCCGGCAAAAACAACACGGCAAAGAGAATGGCCATTACAATAGCCAGATACAGTATGAAGAGGTATTTTCCCGGGACCAAACCGAACAGGGGTTTGAGAACGACGTGCGCGTCGCTGCTGCTGTCCATTGAGCGTGTTCCCGCCTTGGGGGCTGTCCCTTTTTTCGGGGTGTTCCCCGCGTTGCGTGCCGGCATGGCGGCATTATAGGAAGCACCCTCTCTCTTGTCAACGAGAGGACTCTGTGGTAGTTTTCACGCAATGGATAAACAGCGGGATTTTTTTGCTTCAATTCAGACCGGTACCGAGTCTTTCCTCTCCTGGCGTAAGCGACGGGCCGCCGAAAAACGCGAGAAGCAGCGGGCGAAAAACCCGATTGTCGACTGGATAGAGGCCTTCTTCTGGGCTGCCGGGGTCGTTCTTCTGGTAAACCAATACCTCTTTCAAGCCTATCAAATACCTTCCGGTTCCATGATCGATACCCTGCTCATCGGGGATCGCATCTTTGTAAACAAGCTCGTCTATGGCCCGGAGCTCCTGCCCGGTCTTGTCAAGATACCCAGTCCCATACGGGCCGAACGCGAAGAGGTCATTATTTTTGAAAACCCCGAGTATGAAAAGCGGGGCCCGCTCTTTGACATTGTTCAGCGCGTCCTCTACATGCTCACCCTTTCATTGGTGGATATCGATCGCGATGCGGCCACCGGGGAGCCGCGGCCCCACTTCCTTATCAAACGGGCTGCCGCTCTGGGGGGGGATCAATTGCGTCTTGTCGATGGGGAGCTCTTGCTGCGGCACGCGGGCGAGACACGGTGGGTGCCCGAACGGGACTACGTCGAAGGACTCGGTCTTGAACACCATATCTCCCGTTTAATCAATGCCGATGATTACCCCCGCATGCGTCACGCCGCCCGTGCCATTGTGTTGGCTCGAAACGGTCTTGTGGGGCGGCCCTCTTACGCGGGCAATGCCGATCACTTTGCGGTGGAGGAAGCCATTGCCCTCGCCGGGAACGCGATAAATCCACAGGATGAAGCTACCCGGGAGCTCATCATGCGGCATCAATTGGGGTGGTACGTGAGTGAGGCTCGCGTCTTCCCCATGGGGGATAACCGTGACAACTCCAAGGATGCGCGCTTTTTTGGCGCCGTTCGCCGCGACAAGGTCTTGGGACAGGCCCTGATCAAGTATTGGCCCCTCTCCCGTTTTGGGGGGATACGCTAGTGATCGAAAAGTGGCGCCGCTATTCCTATGCTGCGCAGAAAAAACAGCGCCATCACTTTTTGAGGGCCCTCTTGTGGGTTTTTGTTCTTTTTGTGCTCTCCACCATAATGTCCCTCTGTTTTTTTACTACTATTGTCGTCAATAACGATGCCATGTCGCCAACCCTCGAACGCGGCGATCGCCTCCTTGTCTCCCGCATCTCTTGGAGTCCGGCCGGACGTCTGGTTTCCCGCAGTGCTGCAAGCGTGGAACGGGGCGCCCTTTTACTCGTTTCGAGTGAATACGAATCCGTTGGCTTTGTCCGTCGAGCCCTCGATACCCTCCTGCGTTTTGTTACCGCCCAGCGACTGGGAACGGGGGATGTTGTCCAGCGTTTTGCAATACGGCGGGTGATTGGTCTTCCCGGCGACAGTGTGTCCATGGAGGATTTTACCTTTCGAATCACTGCCCGTGGCGAAGACTGGTCTTTGACGGAATTTGAGCGGGCTGCAGATCCCTACGACACCATGATTCCCGCCATTCCCGCTGGCTGGACCGAAGAATTTCCCCTTTCGGCACAGATGGCGCCCCGGCAAGTCCCGGACGAGGGGTTTTTCCTCGCCGCAGACGCCCGCAGCGGGGCCGGCGATTCCCGTACCTGGGGGCCCGTAGCATCGCGGGATGTCGCCGGGGTCGTGGTGTTGCGTTACTGGCCCTTCAAGCGTTTCGGTCGTGTCCGCTGATACTCCCCTGCCGGACTACGAGCGCCCCGCGCTCTACATTCACGTTCCCTTCTGCTCCTCTTTCTGTGCGTACTGCGATTTCTGTTCGGTCTTGACCCCGTCTTCCGGCGGTCCCGAACGCTACCTCGCGCGCCTCGAAGAGGATCTTGACGCCCTGTGGAAGGGGGAAGAATCACGGCTGATATCGACCGTATTCCTGGGCGGGGGGACGCCTTCCGCCCTTGGCTCGCGCGGCCTGGGCGGCGTCCTCGAAGCGCTGGCGCGCCGCGTACAAGCGCTCGAAGAGATAAGTGTCGAGCTCAACCCCGAATCCCTCGACGACGACCTCATCGACACCCTCCTGTCCTTTAACCGGAGCGCCAGATCCCGCGGGGTGCTGGCGCCGGACGGACGCCTGCGGCTTTCGCTGGGGGTGCAGAGCCTTTGCGATGACGCGCGCCAAGCCGTCTCCCGCGCCGGTTCGGCTGCCATGGTACGCCAGCGCCTCGCTGCCCTTTTTTCCAAACTTCCGGCTGCCGGCGGGGGCGTGGAGGTCTCGGCCGACCTCATGGCGGGGCTCCCCCATCAGCCCGTATTTTCCCTTGTTTCGGATATCGAAGAGCTCTCATCCCTGGGGATGGCACATTTTTCGCTCTACGCGCTCACCCTCGAAGAGGGGACGCCCCTTGCCCGGGATGTCGCAGCCGGCCGCTGTCGTATTGGCGATGACGACGCGATCGCGGAACAGCTCGAGGCGGCGCGTGGAGCCCTTTCAGGGGCGGGTTTTTGCCAGTATGAGGTGTCCAATTATGCCCGCCCCGGCTGCGAGTGCCGGCACAACCTGCGCTACTGGCACATGGCCGATTGGCTGGCCCTGGGGCCGTCGGCCGTTGGCACGATCTTTGACCGGGCGTCCGGAACGGCCCTGCGTACGACACAGACGGCCGATGTCGGGGCCTGGCTCGAAGGTGCTCAGGAAGCCCTCTCTGAGCGGGTGGGTCGGCGGGACGCCCTCTTCGAGTTTATCATGATGGGCTTTCGCCTGGCCTGTGGCCCGGATATGCGGGAGTTCCGCCGGCGCTTCGGCAAGCCCCTCGAGGCCTTCATTCCCCGAAGCCTCGATGCCTGGGCATCACGGGGCCTTCTCGAGCGCCGCGCTGCGGGCCCCTTTTCCGCTGCCCTTCGCCCCGAAGGCCTGATGTTCCTCAACCGTTTTCTTGTTGACTGCCTGAACGAACTGGAAGGACCCGGGGTTCCGCCAGCCGGGAGTCCGGCTGGCGAAGGTTAAGCGGGGAGAGGGCTGTCGGGGCCATCTACTGCTTCAAGCTGTCCGAAAGGCGGCGCCAAGTCTGGTTGATGGTCTGGCGCTCCTCCGGTCCCACATCCTCGGGAAGCTCGTCGATGAGGGCTTCGATGCTCGCAAGGCTCTCGTTGAGGGCCGTGTGGAAGCCCCGCGAGCACTTGAACCAATAGCTGCCCGCCCCGTCGGTAAAGAGGCAGATGAAGCCCAGTTCATGCTTGTCCTTCTTCCAGATTGCGGGTTGGAGTATGTTCGGCAGTTCGCGGATGAGTTCCGGGAGGTCTTCGAGGGTGCTCCAAGTCTTTTTTCGTTGCCAGTTTCGCTTTGAAGCCCCGTCAATGGCGAGCTTGCCCGCCTGGTCGAGAATGAGGGCGAGTTTTTCTCCCTGAAACAGGCTGTATCTGCCGTCGACGCGGATTTCCCCGCGAAGGTCTTTGTAAAGATTTGTCCCCTCATCGCCGGCAGAGGCAATGACGCGCGAGAGTTTTTCCCAGGGAAGAACGGCAATCTTGTGGCCCTTGCGTTTCTCGAGGTCGAAGATTTCGCTGCCTATCTTTATTTTGTTGGTGAAGTCCCTCACCGGCTGCGGGGACTTCATGCCGCTTGCGCCACGCTCCCGCCGTTCGCCCGGGACGCCGGCTGCACCGATGAGTCCCTCGTAGAGGGTGGGGCTGATGCGCGCGAGGGAGCTCTTTCGCAGGGGCGAGACCGACATGGCGTACATGCGCGTGGTACGCACTATTTCGCCGGCGACGATGTACTGCGGGGTCTCGCGGAACATGACCGAACCGGGGTGGATGAGGATGGACCCGGCCGTCAGGCTGCGGTACATGTCGCTCCCCTCGCGCACGCAGACGAACTGGATGAGGCCGCGTGCCACACAGCACAGGTAGTCCTCGGTGTCGCCGCCAGAGAGTATGGGCACCCCCATGTCCGAGACAATCTGTTCGAGCTGTTCCTTGACGTTGACGATTTCGTGGAGGGTTCTCTCGTCGAGGTATGACTGCTCGCAGAAGCGTTTCTTGTCCTTTGCACCCGTGAAAAGCCGGTAGAGGCGCAGGTTCGAGACAAAGTCGCCAGAGGGGTCGCGGAAGGCGTGATGGGCGCGGCGGGCTTCCATCTCTTCGCCGGGGGGCAGTATGTAGGGCCCCTGTGTCGAGAGGAATGCCGCCGCGATAATGGTTTCCTCGGTGACATCGGGATAGTGGAGTATGGCCTCCACGATAATGCGCGACTGGCGGGGGGGAAGGGGAAAGCGGGCCATCATCCGGCCTATCTTCGAGAGGTTGCGGTCTGCCTCGAGGGCGTCGAGGAGGGTGAGGGTCTCGATGCCTCCAAGGAGGCCCAGGCGGTTTGGCGGAGAGATGAAGTCGAAGTCCTCGAAGGCCGTGACCCCGAGCTCTGACATGCGAAGGACGACCTCGGAGAGGTCGGTGCGGAAGATTTCTTCGGTGGTGAAGAGCTCCCGGGCCTCGAAATCCTTGCGGCTGTACAGCCGGTAACACCAGCCCTCGCGGGTGCGGCCTGCGCGGCCCTTGCGCTGGTTGCACGAGGCCTTCGAGACGGGGACTTCGATGAGGCTCGAGGTGAAGGTCTTGGGATTGTAGAAGTTGAGCTTGGCACGGCCGGAATCGATGACGGTGGTGATGCCGTCGATGGTTACGCTGGTTTCGGCAATGTTGGTCGAGACGACGACCTTGATTTTTCCCCGCGGGGCTTTATCGAATACCCGCTCCTGCTCTTCCTTTCCCAATCTTCCATAGAGGGGGACGCAGTAGAGTCTCTTGCCGGCCGGGGACGCGTACAGGCGGGTCATGCAGTCCTTTATGGCCTTTTCGCCGGGCAGGAAGATGAGGATGTCCCCGTCGCGGCGCTCATCGCTCACGCGCGAGACGATCTCCTCGATTTTGAGGAGTGTCGCCTCCATGGCGGTGCGCGAGTTGTCCGCCGGGTCTATGGCGGGGGGATCGTAGACGAGGGTAACCGGCCAGGTGATGGCGTCGATCTTCACCACCGGGCATTCCCCGAAGTACTCGCTGAAGACCTGGGTGTTTATCGTTGCCGATGAGACGACGACCTTGAACTCCTTGCGTTCTTCGAGGACCCGCTTGAGAAGGCCCAGTATGAAGTCGATATTGAGACTGCGCTCGTGGGCCTCGTCGACGATGAGTACATCGTATTTCGAGAGCCAGGGATCCAGCTTCATCTCCTGCAGGAGGATGCCGTCGGTCATGATCTTTATTTTGGTGCGGTGATCGGTGCGATCCTCAAAACGCATCTTGTACCCGACGAGTTCGGGTATTGAAAGTCCTTTCTGTCGCGCTATATACTCACAGACAGACACTGCGGCGATGCGGCGTGGCTGGGTAACCCCGATAATGCCGTTTTTGGCGTAGCCGGCGTCGTGCAGGATGACCGGCAGCTGGGTGGTCTTGCCCGAACCGGTGGGGCTTTCAACGACGATGACTTGGTGCGACTCGAGGGCTTGAAGGATGAGGTCCTTGTGTTTGTAGACGGGAAGCTCGGTGGCGTTCATGTCTGCTACTATAGAACGAGCGGGCAATCGGGGCAATGGTAAAGATGCCTTTCATGGTGCATAATGGAGAGACGGGTTCGCCGCTTCACAGGGAGCGGCAACCCGCTATCAGCGCGGTAATCCTCATAAAGAGGGATAACCCGCTATCAGAGCGGTCACCCGCTATCGGCATGATGAGCCTTGAAAAACAGGATTGCATGGATTCAGGGCAGGGTTTTCAAAACCCGAGGGGTTTTGAAAACGCTGTCATAGGGAAAAGCATACACAGGAGGACCAGACAAACATGACCACGGAAAAGTACGTGTACTTCTTTGGCAGCGGCAAGGCGGACGGCAAGGCCGACATGAAAGAGCTTCTCGGGGGCAAGGGGGCCAACCTCGCCGAAATGACCAACCTCGGCATCCCCGTTCCCCCCGGTTTCACGATCGGGACGAATGTCTGCGCCGCGTATTACGACAACAAGAAAAAGTACCCCGACGGTCTTGAGGCCGAGGTTCTCGACCAGCTTGCCAAACTCGAAAAGCTCATGGGCAAGAAGCTCGGCGATGCCGACGATCCCCTCCTGGTCTCGGTGCGCTCGGGTGCGGCTGTCTCCATGCCCGGCATGATGGACACCATCCTCAACCTGGGCATGAACGACAAGGCCGTTGTGGGACTGGGGAACAAGACCGGCAACCCGCGCTTTGCCTGGGACGCCTACCGGCGCTTCATCCAGATGTACGGCGACGTCGTCCTGGGGGTTGAGCACGACCTCTTCGAGGAGGCCCTCGTCAAGGCCAAAAAGGCCAAGAAGGTCGAGCTCGATACGGGCCTCGATGAAAAGGACCTCGAAAAGCTCGTTGCCGAGTACAAGGCCATCGTCAAGAAGGCCACCAAGAAAGAGTTCCCGCAGGATCCCGTCGCCCAGCTCTGGGGCGCGGTCAACGCCGTCTTCGGGTCCTGGATGAACGAACGGGCCATCAAGTACCGCCAGCTCAACAATATCAAGGGCGTTATCGGGACGGCCGTCAATGTTCAGTCCATGGTCTTCGGCAACTTCGGCGATGACTCCGGCACCGGTGTCTGTTTCTCGCGCGACCCCTCCACCGGCAAGAACGAATTCTACGGCGAGTACCTCATGAACGCCCAGGGCGAGGACGTCGTCGCCGGCATCCGCACCCCCGAAAAGATTGCGACCCTCGCGAAAAAGAACAAGAAGGTCTACGACCAGCTCGTGGCCATCAAGGATCGTCTCGAGAAACACTTCCGCGACATGCAGGACATGGAGTTCACCGTCCAGCAGGGCGAGCTCTACATTCTACAGACGCGCAATGGCAAGCGCGCGGGCGCTGCCGCCGTCAAGTGTGCCGTCGACATGGTAGCCGAGAAGCTCATCGACAAGGATACCGCCATTGGCCGTGTGAGCCCCGGTCACCTCGACCAGCTCCTCCACCCCATGGTGGATCCCAAGGCCCTCAAGGGCGCCAAGAGTCTTACCAAGGGGCTCAACGCTTCGCCGGGCGCGGCCACCGGCCAGATCGTCTTTACCGCGAAGGACGCCGAGGACTGGTTCAAGCTGGGCAAGAAAGTCCTCCTTGTGCGCAAGGACACGAGCCCTGAAGACATTGGCGGCATGCACGTCGCAGAAGGCATCCTCACCTCTACCGGCGGCATGACCAGCCACGCAGCCGTCGTCGCCCGCGGCATGGGCACCCCCTGTGTCGCCGGCGCCAAGGGCGTCACCGTCCAGGGCAAGAAGGTCACGATTGGCGACAAGAGCTACAAAGAGGGCGAGTGGATCACGATTGACGGCTCCACGGGCAACGTCTACGACGGCCAGCTCCCCCTCGTCGCCCCCAGCATGAGCAAGGACCTGAACGCCTTCCTCTCCTGGTGCGATGAAAAGTGCGCAAAGAGCGTCCGCGGGGACATCAAGGGCTTTGCCGTACGCACCAACGCCGACCAGCCCGAAGACGCCAAGCGGGCCTTCTCCTTTGGCGCCCAGGGCGTGGGTCTGTGCCGCACCGAGCACATGTTCTTCGACAAGGACAAGCTCATCCACTTCCGCGCCATGATCCTCGCCGATGACGAGACCGAGCGCAAGGCAGCCCTCAAGAAGATTCTTCCCCTCCAGAAGAAGGACTTCATCGGGATCTTCAAGGCGATGGACGGCAAGCCCGTTACCATCCGCCTGCTCGATCCGCCCCTGCACGAATTTGTGCCCCACAGCAAGGAAGAGATCGCCGAGCTCGCCAAGCACCTGGGCGTCAAGCCCAAGGACCTGCAGCCCAAGATCGACCGCCTCCACGAGGCCAACCCCATGTTGGGCCACCGCGGCTGCCGCCTCGCGATCACCTGGCCGGAGATCTACGACATGCAGGTCGAGGCCATCGCCCTCGCGGCGGTCGAGTGCCTCAAGAAGAAGATCCCCGTCAAGCCGGAAATCATGATCCCCATCGTCTGCGACGAGCAGGAACTCAAGCGCATCCGCCCCCGCAGCGAGGCCATCATCAAGGAGATCCTCGCCAAGAACAAGCTCAAGCTGGACTTCCAGATCGGTACCATGATCGAAGTCCCGCGCGCCGCCCTCCTGGCAGACAAGATCGCCGAGTACGCCGATTTCTTCTCCTTCAGGACCAACGACCTCACCCAGATGACCTTTGGCTTTTCCCGCGACGATGTGGCGAGCTTCCTGCCCTTCTACGTTCAGGAAGAGCTCCTCGAGAACGACCCCTTCGAGTCCATCGACGAAGAGGGCGTGGGTATTCTCGTGGGTATGGCGGCCGAAAAGGGTCGATCTGTCAGGGCGGGCATGAAGCTCGGTATCTGCGGCGAGCAGGGCGGCGACCCGGCCACCATCGACTTCTGCTACCGCGCCGGTCTGTCCTACGTCTCCTGTTCCCCCTTCCGCGTGCCTTTGGCGCGCCTTGCCGGGGCGCAGGCCGTCATTCGGGCAGCCAAGAAATAAAAACCTCTCAAGGGTAAGGCTCTTTCAAGACTCTTTGAGCTTTGAAGAGTCTCGGCTGATAGTTCGCGCCGCGCCCCCTTTTCCGGGGGCCGGCCGGCAAACGGTCGTATCATTTCGCCAATCCCGGGGCTCCCGGTGGCCACAAAAGCGGCCGCCGGGAGCCCCGGGTCTTTTTCTTGTGCCGCCAATAGGCTATAGTCTTTTCACCATGAAACACTCAAACTCATATTCTTTTGCCCCCTTCGGCACACGCCTCGCCCTCGCAGCGCTCGCTATTGCGGGGCTTCTTTTTTCCTGCGCGCAGGAATCGAAGGAGCCTCTTGTCGTCTACGGCCTCAAGGGGCCGTCCTCTGTGGGCATGGCCAAGATGTTCCTGGACAATGACCCCTCCCTCTCGCCTTCCACGCCCGAAGGTGCTGCGGCAGATGCCTCTGCGCCCCGCGCTTCCATCCGGCCGGAAATCCTTCCCGGCGTCGATATCATGACGGCAAAATTTGCTGCCGGCGAGGCTGTCGCAGGTATTCTGCCGCCCAATGTCGCCGCCAAGCTCGCGGCAAAGGGCGTCGACATTCAGGTCGCCGCCGTCGTCGGGCAGGGGATGCTGGCCATACTCGGCAGTGACGGCTCCATCGCCCGGCCGCGCGATCTTGCGGGAAAGACCGTCCACGTGGCGGCCGCAGGCTCGACCCCCGATTACGTCTTTCGCCGCATACTCGCCGCAAACGAGCTCGAACCGGGTGTGAATATCAGCCTTGAATTCTCCCTGCCCACCCCGGAAATCACCCAGGGCCTGATCGCCGGGCGCCTCGATATCGCTGTCCTCCCCGAGCCCTTCGCGAGCATGGCCCTTCGCGGGAACAAGGACCTCCACGAGCTGTTCGATGTCCAGTCTGCCTGGAAGGACGCCACCGGGGTTCCCGACTACCCCATGACGGTGCTCGTCATCTCCCGCGAGTGGGCCCGGCAATCACGTACGGGCGTTGAAGATCTCATGAACGCCTACCGCGAATCGGTGGACTGGGTTCTCGCCAATCCCGACGAGGCATCCCTCGTGGCCGAGGCCGCCGGTATCGGGGTGAAGGCCGCGGCCCTGCGCCAGGCCATCCCCCGCAGCGCGTACCGCTTTGTGAATGCCGCCGCGGCAAGGGGCGAGCTCGAGGCCCTCTACGAGCTCTTCCTCGCCTTTGAACCCGCTTCCATTGGCGGCGCCCTTCCCGCGGACAGCTTCTACTGGAAATGATGCGCTCCCCCGCAGGGCGAAGACCCTGGCTTTCGCTTCTTCGCTCTGCGCTCTCTGTCGCCCTGCTCATTGGCCTCTGGGCCCTCTTGGCGCGCTTGGTGTCCTCTGCCATCATCCTGCCGGGGCCAGAGGAGGTCCTCGTCTCGCTCGGGAGGCTCTTGGGCGACAGGGCCTTCCCGCCCGTTGTCCTTTCAACCCTCCTGAGGGTGTTCGTTGCCCTGCTCATATCGGTGCCCCTTGCTTCTGCCGTCGGGGTCCTCGCAGGCTTGCGTCCAGCCTTCGATGATTTTTTGCGCCCCCTCTTTGCCCTCATCACGGCAACGCCGGTCCTCTCCATCATCCTCATCGCCTTTTTTGTCTTCGGGCAGGAGGGCACCCCCCTCTTTACCGCCTTCCTGATGGTCTTTCCCATCGTGACGCAGGCCTCGATGGGGGCTGTTCGCGATATTGATCAGGCTCTCGTGCAGCTCTGCCGGGTGTACCGGCTTCCACTCTCCGCCCGTCTTCGCTGGCTCTGGCTCCCGGCCCTCCTGCCGCGGGTGGCCCAGGCCCTGCGGGCCGGGCTGGGGATGTCCTGGAAGGTCGTGGTCGCCGCTGAGGTCCTCGTGCAGCCCTTCCTGTCCCTTGGAAAGGACATGTACCTGGCCAAGATGAACCTGGAGACGGCCGATCTCTTTGCCCTGACCCTCGTGACGGTCGCCCTCGCCGCGGCGAGCGAGGCGCTCATTCCCCTTTCTGCGCGCATCCTGCGCAACAGTGCACGAAGGGGTCTCTGGCGGCAGCGGGCGGGTCTGGCGGATGCCGCGGTGGTGCCTCCCTCCCTTCCGGACTTCGGATCCCTTGCCGCGGCTGAAAAGGGTGCTGCCCGGGAGCCGGTCGCCCCCGATGCCGGCGGGCGGCTTGTGTTCGAGAGGGTCTCGTTCTCCTGGCCGGGACATCAGGTCCTCGAAGACTTTTCCTTTGCCATGGAGAGCGGTGAACGGGTGGCGATATTGGGACCTTCTGCCTGCGGCAAGACGACCATCCTGTCCCTGGCTGCGGGGCTCTGCCAGATACAGTCGGGAGGGATTCGCGCGCCCTCTGCGGCCATGGTATTCCAGGACAGCCGGCTCTTCCCCAAGGAGAGTATCCTCGACAATGTGGCACTGCCCTTCCAGGGGCCGGTGCCTTTCGGTGTTGACGCGGCTTCTTGGCGTGCGCGGGGGAGGGCGGCTGCCCGCGAGATGCTCGAGCGGGTGGGCTTGGGGACGCGGTCGGGCGCCCTCCCGGCCGCTCTCTCCGGCGGGCAGCGGCAGCGGGCGGCCCTCGCCCGGGCCTTCGTCGCCGACGCCCCCTTGCTCCTCATGGACGAGCCCTTCCAGTCGCTCGACCTGCCGCTTCGCATACAACTGATGGATGTGAGCCTTGAACTCCTCGCATCATTTCCCCGCAGCGTGCTCCTGGTAACCCATGATCCCCGCGAGGCCATCTATTTGGCAGACCGCATTCTGGTCATGGGAAGGCGGGGGGGCCGTATCGTGGCCGAGGAGCGGGTGTCTCTGTCGCGGGAGGAGCGCGCCTTTTCGTCGACGGCAGCTGCAGAAATGGAAGCGCGCCTCTTCGCGGCTTTGGAGAGGGCGTAAATTCAGCGGCCGCACGCGTTATTGCTTACGGCCGCCCTCGACAGAAAGATTGATCCCTCAGGTCTGTGATTCTATCAGTTTGATTATGTCTTCGATGCCAAGCTTCTCGCTGTTCTGCCGGCTTGCGAGCTTTCGTATGGTGTAGCGGCCCTCGTCGAGATCGGCCTTTTCCGCAAGGAGAACGTAGGCCGCTCCCATTTTCTCTGCGAGGGTGTATTGGGCGACGGGCTTGGCCTCCTCGCTCAAGACGGCGCAGGGTATGCCGCGGGCGCGGAAGAGCCCTGCGAGCTTCTGGTAGCGGCCCATGCAGGAACTGTCCATGCAGGCTATGGCCAGCGGGGCGAAACCGGCGCGATCGGTGGACATTCCCAGTTCCTCGAGGGCCGCAAGGAGGCGGTCGAGGCCGATGGATGAGCCGATACCGCTGAGTTTTTCCTTGGTATAGAGGTTTGCCAGGTTGTCGTAGCGGCCGCCTGAGCACACAGAGCCGATGGCCGGCAGGGCGTCGAGGAAGGTCTCGTAGACCAAGCCCGTGTAGTAATCGAGCCCCCGGGTGATGGACGGGTCGAGGGTAAAGACATCCGCGATGCCGGCGTCTTCCATGTAGCGGCGCAGGGTTTCAAGGCGTTCGGAGTCCTCCGCCGGGCCGCCGGCCGCCTCTTTCATGGCTTCGAGGGTCTCGCCCCAGGACGCGCGGGGGCGGATAAAGTCGAGGATCTTCCCCGCGGCATCCGTGCCGACGAGCTCTGCCAGGAGCGAGAGGGTCTCCTCCGATCCGATTTTGGCGAGTTTGTCCACCGTGCGCAGTATCTCCACCGACTTGTCGAAGACCCCCAGCGTGGTGAGGAAGCGGTTGAAGAGCCCGCGGTGGTTCATCCTGATGGAGACGGCCCCCGCACCAATGGCGATGAGGCTTTCCCTCATCATCACGAGTATTTCGAAATCGGCTGCGGCAGAATCGCTGCCGACGATGTCGAAGTCGCACTGGGTAAACTCGCGGTAACGCCCCCGCTGGGTGTTCTCGCCCCGCCAGACCTTCGCAATGTGGTAGCGCTTGAAGGGCAGGGGCAGGGATGCGCGGTGGGCGGCCATGAAGCGGGCAAAGGGAACGGTAAGGTCGAAACGCAGGGATACGTCCCTCCCGCCGTGGTCGGTAAAGCGGTAGACCTGTTTTTCGGTCTCTCCCCCGCCCTTGCCCAGGAGAATTTCGGTGTATTCGAGCGCGGGCGTGTCTATCGGTACAAAGCCGAAGGAGCGAAAACTTTTCTCGAGGGTCTCTGTTACGAGGCGGCGCTCGATCTCGCGGGCGGGAAGGAAGTCGCGAAAGCCCTTGAGGACGCGTGGTTCTATCAATGACGACATGCATGGCTCCATAACTTGAAATTGGGCGGGAAACTCTGCCATGATGGCATATATGCCCCCCCAAGGGCAAGAAGAGTGTATCGGGGCTGATTGCGGCCGGGAGTGTGGCATGTTGTTTACGGTGGATGTGGGAAATTCGAATATTGTGGCCGGGCTGTGGAAGGGCGATGAGCTCATACAGACCTGGCGGGTGCATACCGTTTCGCGCAAAACGGAGGACGAGTATGCGACCATTTTCCGCGCCCTCTTTGCCGATTCGGGCCATGATCCCAAGGCCGTCCGGGCCAGCTGCCTGTCTTCGGTCGTCCCCGCCCTCAGCGACGCGATGGCCGCCATGCTCCAGGGGCTTTGCGGACGCGCCCCGATTGTCCTGGGCCCGGAGACCTACCCCGATCTCCCGGTCGATGTCGTCAACCCACACGAGGTCGGGGCCGATCTCGTGGCCGATGCACTCGCCGCCCGGGCCCTGTGCACGGGGGCCTGTATTGTCGTGGACTTCGGGACAGCCCTTACCTTTACGGCCGTCAGTGCGAGCGGGCGCATGGAGGGGGTGGCCATCGCCCCCGGCTTGGGGACGGCCGTCAACTCCCTTTCGCGCGATACAGCCCAATTGCCGCACGTGCGGCTCGCCGCCCCGCCCCGGCCCTTCGGCCGCAACACCATCGAGGCCATCCAGGCTGGTATCGTCCACGGATACACCGGCCTCGTCGAACACATGGTCGCCCAAATCAAGGAGGCCCTCGGCGGCGAGGCCTTTGTCGTGGCAACCGGGGGGCTTTCCGGGGTGATTGCCCCCCTCACGAAGGTCTTTGACGCGCTTGACATCAACCTTACCCTGCGGGGCTTGAAGCTCGTCGCAGACCGTTTGGCTGCCACTTCGCATTAATCAGGGCCGTATCTCGCTGATGATTGGCGTGTAGCCATGCGAGGGTGTTTTCCGGGGGAGGGTGAATCAGTCTGATATGGGGCTCGCCCCGGGTATGGCGGCGTTCGGGTCGTCCAAGGCCATGCTTTGTGCTTGTACCTGCGCCTTTCGCTGGCGGGCGCGCTCCTGGAACCAGTAGTCGTCGAGTATTTCCACGAGTTCGGGCGAGAAGGAGAGGTCTGCCTTGGTGCGCAGCATGCCCGTGGGAAGCCGGCTCGCCTCGCAGATGGTTCCGGCTATCGTCATGCGGTAGCGCTGGAAGAAGAGCTGGTACTGGACGCTGCTGCCCTTTACGAGTGCCGGGGCGGCCGGGCCCTCGAGGTGCTCCATCTCCTTGACCGACAGGCGGAAAACCTTGATGCGCCTGCTCCCCGTAGCGTCTGTGAGGACCGCGTATTGGTTGTAGCCCATCAGTTTTGATGTTTCGGGCGTTATGTTGGCGATGGACTGTTGGCTCGCCTCGTATTGGGCGGTCAAGCGCTCCATGTGCTCCAGGTAGGATCCCATGATGAGTACGAGGTCTTCGGGGGTGTTCTTGAGTGTAAGGACGACCATGCCCGCGTTTTCCCTCCCCTTCATCTGGGCGAAACCGTCGATGCCCACGCGTATGAAGAGCTTGAGGGGATCGCGCCGCGAGGGCAGATTGAACTCCATCGAGAGGGCGGCCAGGGCCCCCTTGAAGCGCTGGAAGAAGACCAGTTCATCCCGCGAGAGCGAGGCGAGCAGGATGATCTTGTTGAAGCTCAGCTGCATGGGGGCGCAGAGTATCATGTAGTCTTCTATTTTGAGGACCGTTCGGGTGCGGTCGACCCCCATGCGCGTTAGGGCATAGGGGGTGCAGGCCACCTGGGTTTCGGCATATTTTTCAAGAAAACTGTTCAATGTCGGATCGCTTTTGGGCATGGGGTGCGTTCCTTACTCCAGGTCTTCGAAGCGGATACCCTCGCCGGCGGGTACCGCCTTGGCAAGGCGATGCCCCTCAAGGGCGTCAAACCATACCGGGTCCAAGCCCGGGCGCAATACTTTTTCCGTTCGAATGATTGCCATGTCCTTGCGCGAAAGACGGTGCCCGACAGGCAGGTCTTCGAGGGCATGGACACTCCTTCTTGTTCGATAGTAATTCGCCCGTTCGCTCGGGGCAAGGGTTTTTCTGCCATTTCCAAGAATTGCTTCAACCAGTTCGGCGCCACGCTCACGGGAAAGGCGGGCATTGACCTCCTCAAAAGGAGTGTTCGAGGCCTCGCGAATGGTGCTGACCATGTGGGTGAAGTCCCGTGGCTCGAGGGCTATGGGGTCATCGAGGCCGGCATCGGCGCGTGAAAGGCAGAGGTGCTTCTCGATGATGCAGGCGCCCATGGCCACCGCCAGCGAGGGGACCAGCTCACTGTCCATGCTGTGGTCGCTCACCCCCATGGGCAGGTCGAAGAGCGCCGCCAGGAGGGGTAGCAGACGAAGGTTGTACTCGCGCTCGGGTGCCGGGTAACTCGTAATGCAGTGCAGGAGGGCAAGCTCCAGCTTCTCATTCCGCGCCCGGATCGTCTCGACAGCCAATTCGATATCCGACAGCCGCGATACCCCGCTCGAGAGTATGAGCGGGACGCCCCCGGCAGAACAGCGCGAGAGGAGGGGCAGGTGATTGAGCTCGGGACTGGCGACCTTGAGGGCTTGAACCCCTATCGAAAGGAGTTCGTCACAACTTTTTGCCCCGAAGGGGGTGCACAGGAAGATGATGCCCTGTTCGGCACAGTAGTCCTTGATGGCGGTAAGGAAGGCCGCGTCGCGCTCGAGGGTTTTGAAGCGGTCGAAAAGGCGGATATCGCCGCCGGGGAGGGGGACTGTCCCCGTATTGGGGTGGAGAATTTCTTCGGCGTAGACGTGCTGGAACTTGATGCAGTCGGCCCCGCTGTCGACAGCCGCGTCGACCAACAGCCGGGAACGTTCGAGTGATGCCTGGTGGGCCGTCCCGGCTTCCGCAATGACGAGGACCTTTCGTGAAGACCAGCACGTCCCTGCCATGGTGAAGCTGCGGTCCTGTTTTTTGCCAATCATGATGCCTCAATGTTGACGGTAAAATGCGGCGCTGTCAATTCGCCGGACGGGCAGGATACTTCGCAAAGGGCCCCTGCGCCCCCCCGTGAAGCTTTTCGCGAATGACGCTCGACAAGTTCCACGCCCTGCGCTATAGTTTTCTCGACTACGGGCGAAGTCCTCGGGGCCTCGCGTCCGCCAAGAAAGGAGTATACCCATGAAAAGCCTTGTGTGTGACATCTGCAAGCGCGCCATTCAGACCCCGGTCAAGGAGCGCAATTACTTCCACGTTGAAAACCGCGACATCTGCGAACCCTGCAAGGACGCTGTCGAGGCCTCAATCAAGCCCGTCATGCGCTCGAAGCACCCCTTCAATTACGAGTGGTACGAGCGTGTGCTTATGGACACCATCGAAAAGGCCGTCGCCAAGGGCAAGGTCTAGACTCCCTTCCTTTTCCACGGGTATTTGTCTTGTACCCCCACGAGGCCGCCGGCATTGTTGTGCCCGGCGGCCTTCCATTGTGTACCGTTGACATCATTTTCCCCTGCGTGGTACAACAATAGCCATTCCGATCGAAGGAGTTTTCATGTCCGGCCACAGTAAATGGGCAACCATCAAACACAAGAAAGGCGCCGCCGATGCAAAGCGCGGCCAAATGTTCACCAAGCTTATCAAGGAAATTTCCATCGCAGCCCGTATGGGTGGCGGTGATCCCGATTCCAATGCCCGCTTGAGGACCGCCATCCTCAAGGCCCGCGGCGCCAACATGCCCAAGGACAACATCGACCGTGCCGTCAAGAAGGGCTGCGGCGAGCTCGATGGCGCCAACTACGAAGAACTCGTCTATGAAGCCTATGCCCCCGGCGGGGTTGCTGTTCTCATCGAAGTCCTTACCGACAACAAGAACCGCGCAGCTGCAGACGTTCGCAACATACTCACCAAGGCCGGCGGCTCGCTCGCCACTTCCGGTGCGGTCTCCCGCCTCTTCAAGCGCCAGGGCATCATCACCTTCGACGCCGAAAAATACGATGAAGACACCATCATGGAAGTTGCCCTTGAAGGCGGCGCCGAGGACGTGAAGTCCTCCGACGACATCATCGAGGTTATCACCAGCCCCGAGGACTTCGAAGCGGTTGTCAACGCCCTCAACGCCAAGGAATTCGAGTCCATGGGCGCAGAGATCAGCATGGTCGCCGAAGCCGAAGTTGCCCTTGAGAAGGATCAGACCGGCAAGGTCATGAAGATGATCGGCCGCCTCGAGGACAACGACGACGTCCAGAACGTCTACCACAACCTCGACGTTCCGGATGATTTCGAAGAAGAATAAGGCTGATAGTCCCACCCGACCCCGCATCATCATCGGTATAGACCCCGGTTTGGCCAACGCCGGCTGGGGGGTGCTGCGGGTTCAGGGTTCCCGCCTCGTCTACCTGGCCCACGGCTCGATCAGCACGAGTCCCCGAGCCTCCCGCTCCTCCCGCCTTGCAAAACTCTTCACCGAATTCAATACCATCCTCGACACTTGGCAGCCCCGTGAGGCCGGCATGGAGCTCCTCTACTTTTCAAAAAACGTCTCGAGTGCCCTCCCCGTGGCAGAGGCCCGGGGGGTGTTTTGCCTCGCCCTCGAACTGCGGGGCATCCCCCTGACGGAGTATCAGCCCATGGCCATCAAACAGGCCGTTGTGGGGACTTCCACCGCAGACAAGGCCCAGGTGCAGGAGCTCGTGCGCATCCTCCTGGGCCTTGCGGACATCCCCAAGCCCGACCATGCCGCAGACGCCCTGGGGGCGGCCATCTGCCGGGCCCATGAGCTGCCCGCCCTTGCCCAAGCTTCCGCCGGCGGTTTATAGTCTTTCCATGTTCAACAGCCTTACGGGTACCCTTACGGCCAAATACGCAGATGCCGTCCACCTCGAAACCGCCGGCATCGAGTGGGATCTCGCCATGAGTTCCCTCGACAGTGCGGTCCTGCCCCCTGTTGGGACGGGCGTGCGCGTCTTTGTGTGGATGTACCACCGCGAGGACCAGATGAGGCTTTACGGCTTTCCTTCCGCAGAGCGAAGGTCCACCTTCCTCGAGCTCCAGAAGGTCGAGGGCATAGGCCCCAAGGCGGCCCTCAAGATTATGGGGGGGATAGGGCAGGAGGAACTCGTGCGGGCACTCGAGGCCGGCGACCTCGCCCGCCTCGAGGCCGTGCCGGGGCTGGGCAAGAAGACGGCCCAGAAGATGCTCCTCGCCTTGAAGGGCCGCCTCGTCCAACGCGACGAGGGCCCGGTAGCGGAATCCGGGGCGCACCCCGAACTCGTCGAGGCCCTCGTCCAGATGGGCTACGACAAGAAGGCGGCCATCAAGGCCGTCGAGAGGGCGCTGGAAAGCAGGGCGGCAGCCCTTGCGGGCCTTTCGCCGGCAGAGGCCGAAAAAATCCTCTTCCGGGAGGCCATCGTCCTCCTGTCCGGAGGGGCATAAGGTGGCCGATACGCACGACGACGCGCGGGATCTGCTGGCCGCTGCAGCCTGCCGCGGGGAGGACTATCAGGATACATCTCTTCGTCCCCGTCTCTTGAACGACTTTTTGGGCCAAGCGGCCATGAAGGAAAACCTTGCCGTCTTTATCGAGGCGGCCAGGCAGCGGAACGAGAGCATGGACCACCTCTTTTTGAACGGACCGCCGGGGCTGGGCAAGACCACCCTCGCGCAGGTGGTGGCCAATGAGCTGGGGGTCGAGTTCAAGGTGACCTCCGCCCCGGCCCTCGACAAGCCAAAGGACCTCGCGGGCATACTCACCACCGTTACCGAACGCACCGTCTTCTTTATCGACGAGATTCACCGCTTGAAGCCCGCCATCGAGGAGATGCTCTACATCGCGATGGAGGACTACGAGCTCGACTGGATAATAGGGCAGGGGCCCAGCGCCCGCACCCTGCGTATCCCCGTACCGCCCTTTACCCTCGTGGGCGCGACGACGAAGGCGGGGAATGTCTCGAGCCCCCTCATAAGCCGCTTCGGCATCAATTGCCGCTTCGCTTTTTACGAACTGGCCGACATCGAGGCCATCATTCGCCGCTCGGCGGCCATCCTCGAGGTGTCCATCGAGCCGGGGGCCGCCCGCCTCTTGGCCACAAGTGCCCGGGGCACGCCCCGCGTGGCGAACCGCCTCCTGCGGCGCATGCGCGACTTTGCCCAGGTAGCCGGCAAGCCGGGCATCGACGAGGCGACGGTCCGGGACGCATTGAAGCGCCTTGAAATCGACGCATTGGGCCTCGAGAGCCACGACCGCCTCATCCTCAAGACTATTATCGAACGCTATGGGGGCGGCCCCGTCGGGGCCGAAACCCTTGCCATATCAATCGGGGAGTCGGTCGACACCCTCGAGGATTTCTACGAGCCCTACCTCATTCAGGCCGGTCTCCTCCAGCGCAGCCCCCGGGGACGCCTCGTCACCGAAAGGGCGCGGGAGCACCTGGGCCTCGCACGGAGCAACAGTGTACCTGACGGACTTCCATTTTGACCTCCCCGAAGAACAGATAGCCCAGTTTCCCAGTGGCGAGCGCGGCGCCGACCGCCTCCTCCTCCTTGACCGGGAGTCGGGGATGATTGAACACCACCTCGTTGCCGCCCTCGACAGCCTCATCGAGCCGGGGACCCTCATGGTCTTCAACGATTCGCGCGTGCGCAAGGCCCGCATATACGGCACAGCCCTCGATTCGGGGAGCGAGCAGGAGTTCCTCCTCCTCGAAGAGCGGGAGGCGGGGCTCTGGCGGGCCATGGTCAAGCGAGCCAAGCGCCAGCGGCCCGGCCGCGAGTATAGCTTTCCCGGCGGTGTGGGGGGCCGGATTGAGGCCCTGGACGGGGAGTTTCGCCTCGTGCGCTTCGAACCTGCCATCGACGAGGCCTGGCTCGAGGCCCATGGCCATATGCCCCTGCCGCCCTATATCCATCGCGACGACCAGAATCTCGATGCCGAACGCTACCAGACCGTCTATGCCCAGAGCGTGGGATCGGCGGCGGCTCCCACAGCGGGCCTCCACTTTACCCCCGAGCTTCTCGCGCGCCTCGATCAAAAGGGCATTGAGCGCCACTTTGTAACCCTCCATGTGGGACTCGGGACCTTCCTCCCGGTGCGCACGGAGACCATCGAGGAGCATACGATGCACGAGGAGTCCTGGACGGTGAGCGAAGAGACCGCCCGTGCAGTGAACCGGGCCAAGGCCGAGGGCCGCCCCGTCCTTGCGGTGGGGACGACGAGTGTTCGCACCCTGGAGTCGGCGGGCTCAAGCGGGCGCCTTGAGGCCGGTTCGGGGCGGACGAGTATCTTTATCTACCCCGGTTACCGCTTCAAGATCGTCGACCGGCTCTTCACGAACTTCCACACCCCCGGTTCCACCCTCCTCATGCTCGTGAGTGCCTTCGCCGGGCGCGAAAAAATCCTTGAAAGCTATGGGGCGGCGGTCAAAGAGGGCTACCGCTTCTTCTCGTACGGGGATGCGATGTACATACGCTAGGGGCAACTGGCGGGATGGACCGGCATAATGCTTGTACAGGGCCACAGAAGCAGCTCTGTGAGTATCAGTACGTATTTTCGTCCATGGCCCTGAAGGTCTCGCGCACCTCGTTGAGGCGTTTGAGCTCACGCTCGATGGTTCTCCCGTAGTCGAGGCTCCCCTCTTCCATGATGCGGTAGGCCTCGTCCTCCCAGAAGGAGACGCGCTTGAGGGAGAGGAAGTAGAAGCGCTTTTCGCGGGCCTTTGTCGCCCACTTGATTGCCTCATCCCAGTAGTGGCGGGCTGTCGTGTAACAGGTTTCGGCCGTCTCGAGGCTCTCGAGGTTCTCTTCCTTCCAGGGTGCGTTGTAAAAGTAGGCCTTCTTTTTGTCCCACTTGTTCCCCAGGGCCAGGTACTCCTCGACGAGCTTGAGGTTCAAGTGCATGGTAAAGAGGTAGCGGTATTTCTCCCACTCGGTTTCATTTTCGATGAGGGCTATCGCGTAGAGGGGGTTGCAGAAGTCCGCCTTGAGGGCCTGTTCGAGCCAGTAGATGTTCTCCATGGTATCGTCCGGATAGCGGTTCAGGTGCAGGTGATACAAGCGGTAATACTGTTCCTTGTACTGGACGTAGTACGCACTCGCGCGGACCGGCACCAGCATGAACAGGAAGGCGGAGAGGACTATCAGACTGATA
>CAZIRF010000015.1:0-13180 GCA_964541755.1 uncultured Spirochaetales bacterium
TCAAGTTTGACGACCTCAAGTCGCAAATCATCGGCCGTCATCTCAGGATCAATTTTGATTTCACTCGACAGGCTGATAACTTCCGCATCAATGGCAACGCTCCCCTGGGAACGGGCAACAGATACACGATGGTTGCCATCGCGGACGAAGTACACCCCGCCAATTTCATAGAGCTGGATGGGGGGAAGGATGACATCGCTCAGATGTGCGACATCCACACGCTCCCAACGGTTACGCAGGTGCTCGGATCGGGGCAGGAAGTACTTGTTGAAGTCGTGATAGCGTCCTTCACTGCCCACTATGTTCTTCAGTTCAACCACCTGCATCCCCCGATACATCTCTGTACGCGGTTTGAGTATCTCCTTTACATCATTGAAAGAGAGGAGTTTGTCGCGGTCTGCGTTAAGAAAGTGCTGCAAACGCGATAGAAGAGCTTTACCCCGGGCTTTCGAAAAATCGTCGGAGGCCTGCTGGCGGAACATGGAATTGCTGTCCATCAGTTATCACCTGTATCTATGAGAAAATGGCTGTATGCGTTGATGACCGTCGTATCACAATACTGTGTTTTACGAACATCATTGAGATCATAGAGATGTATATGCCCGTGAATAAGGTATCGGGGACGGAATTTTTTCATGAACCACAGGAAAGATTTGAAGCCCCGATGGCAGGGGTCATCTTTGTCATGAATGCCGGCAGGAGGCGCATGGGTCAGAAGAATATCCAGGTACCTTCCGTGGAAAATCCGATTGAGAACAAGTTTTGGAACGAGAGCCCACATCTGCATGCGCATCTGAAAATCACTGTATTGATTTTTCCCCTTGTTGTACCGAATCGAGCCCCCAAGGCCGGCCAAGAGCAGCGGCCCTTCCCTGAGCAGCTTGTTCCCCAAGTGGATGGCCCCGGAGGTGAGCAATTGATCCCTCTGAAATAAATCTGTCGGATATCCCGGATTTCGGGGTTGATAATACTCAAACTCGCGTAGATTATGATTGCCAAAGACAAAAAGCAGTGGCTTGTTCAAGCTCGAGACAATGAATTCGAGATAGTCCATGGGCAGATCACCGGCACTCAAAATCAAATCGACATCATTGAAACGATCTTTGATCGTGGAACTGTACACCAAGGGGTCGATTTGATCCGAAATGCAGAGTATCTTCATGCGTTCTTCTTGGGAGCCCCAATCGAAACGTTCTTCATGAGCTCTTGAAGTTGATCTTTATTGTACAAGTCAATGGGACGCGAGTCGGTATATTCAATGGCGGCCCTGGAAAAAGTCGAACTCGTAATAATAGAACAGCGAATGATGTTCTGCTTCTTCATTTCCTCAAGCAGGTTTCGCACCGCCAGCTCATCAATCATGTCAGGAACCCGCAAAATGCGAATGAGGTGCGGCTGGGTGCGCACGTTGCGCCATTTCGAAGCATCGCCCTTTACCGCCATGATATCACAGCCATTGGGGATCTCCCGCACATCCCGCACCTGGAGACCGAGGCCGGTAGCGACAATCTGTTTGCAGAACTCGAGGAACTCCTCCTTCCCGGAGGTAAGGAAATCCTTCATGCGGTCATCGGTACGGAACTCCTGATAATGGGAGAGCTTTTCGGCGACATCGCGAAAGCCGGGCTTTTTGTTGTATATTTTTTCCCACTGCTCTATGGCCGGTTCAAGTTCTCGATTCTGTTCAAAGCACATGGCAAGGAAATATCGGGCATAGAGGACTTCCTGTCCGGCTTCGTCGCCGGCAGAACGTATGGCTCGCTCAAGTTCCGGAATGGCCTTGTCAAAGCTGCTCATGCTCATGTAACAGCCACCGCGCTCGACGAGAGCCTTGACCTTGAACTCCGGAGCCCGTTGGGCCTTTTCAAAGGACAGGAGTGCCGACACGTAATCATGTGATTCTTTCTGCAGCTTTCCAAGATAATACCAAGCCGGATGGTTTTCGCTATCGAGTTTGAGGGCCAAATCAAGCTCGCTTCGCGCCTCGACAGGCTTCTTGTCTCGATAGAGAAGAAGTCCCAATTCGTAATGCGCCGACCCGTTGCGGGGATTCATCTCGACAGCCTTGCGCAAATAATTGGTCGCCATATCTGCGCGATTACGCTCGGAAAAGAGCTTCCCGGCCAGATAATAGTTATCGGCGTTCTCCGGTTCGAGTTTTATAAGAAGGAGACACTCCTTGAGGGCCTCTTCCAGCTGGGAATAGCGCATGAACAACTGTGCCATTTCCTTTCGGAATGCAATTTCTTCTGTAGGGGAACGGAATGCAGCTATCTGATTGACGATCTTGTACTCCATGAGAGCCAATTCGCCCTTGTTGTCTGCCAGATAGGCCCGCCCCAACCAGTAGTGGGCCGATTGATTGCGCGGGTCACTGGCTATCATCTGTTTGGCGGCTTTAACCACCGACGATATCTTGCCCTGTTTGAGAAAATTCTCGAGGGCGTCCACCCTTTTGGGCAAAACGATCGAACGAATGAGAAAAACCGCGAGAAATGCGATGCCTGTGCCCAATACAATTATGAGAATGAGTACTCCGGTCATGACGCGTGCCGCCTTGTCGTGGTATCCTCTATCACGTGAAGAGTAATTACTTTATACAGTACTGTCAAACGCCCCTGCGCCTCAAGCACCCGGGCCTCGGAATTCTCTTGGGACTCGTCTTCTGTCTGATTGCGCCATCGACGCTTTTCGGGCAAGACCATTTCAAGGATGCAGAGGAAGCATTCCTGCGCAATGACCGGGAAACCGCCCTGCCCCTCCTTGAGCGCGTAATGCGCGAGGACCCGGCGAATCTCGCCGCCGCCCAATATCTGGGGCTCCTCTACCTGCAGGCCGGCGACCACGACCGTGCAATTGAGCTCTACCGGAAGATACTTCCAAAAGCAGGCAGTGAAACGGCCCGAATCACCTTCAACCTGGCAAATGCATATCTGGCCAAGGGGGCGGCGTCCTTTGCCATCGAGTACTACACGCAGGTTATCAGCCTCGATACGGGTTTTTCTGCCGCCTGGCTAAACAGAGCCAACGCACAGCTAAAGATTCAGGCGTGGAAAGATGCGGTTAACGATTACCGACGCTATCTGGAAATTGAGCCGCAGAGCCCGCAAGCCGACAATATCAGAAAGGTCATTGCCCTGCTCGAGGAAGAGTTTGCCGCCGAGGAGCGGGATCGGCTTGCCGCCGAAGAGCGCGAGAGAGCAGCCGAGACAGAGCGACGACAAATCATGGAAGACCTCGCTGCAAGTTTGCAAGAGGCAGCCTCCGACACCCTGGGGGTTTCGGCAGGCTCTGAATCCGTCCAGCAATACGACGGTGAATTCGAACTCGAATAGGGGTTTAGACTGATGATATCACGACGCACGCTCACTGTTGGCGCCATCGCCGGGGGCGCAATCCTCCTGCTCGTTCTTTTGCTGATATTCCTGTGGCCACGCGGGGATGAAGGACTGGACCGGGCGGCGCGCACCCGCCTCAACACCCTCAAGCTCGCCACCGAATACGTGGAAAAGGGTGAGTACCAGAGGGCCCTCGATCTTGTCGACCGACTCCTTTTGGACGACCTTGATGATGAAGAAGCCCGTGCCCTGCGCGACCGCGCGATACTCGCCAAACAGGAACTGGAAGCTGCCGAGGGAAGCAACACGGCGGAAGCCGGGAATAGCGGCGCCGAGGAAATGAGCAGGGCCATAAGCGAACTGGGTAAAGCGGTCGAGAATGCCACCCGCAGCAGCGCACAACAGCCAACAAACGACAGTGGCCGTAACAGCAACGCACCGGGCAACGCCGCAATACCGACCGCGATGAGCCCCGAAGAGCGGGAAGCACAGGCTGCCAAAACAGCTGCGGCTGAACGCGAACGCAAAGCGGCACAAGCGGCCGCCGAAGAAGCAGCCCGCCTGGAGGCGGAAGCGGCAGAAGCCCGTCGTGCAGCAGCGGAAGCCGAGGCGGCACGACGACGTGCAGAGGCCGAAGAACTCGCCCGAAAAAGCAAAGAACTGCGAGAAGCAATGGAAGCGGTCAACGACCTCATCACGCAAGGACGGTCCCTGCTCGTGGATAAAAAGAACACCGAGGCCTCTGACATATTTGATCAAGCACTGGAACGCGTTCCCGCCGGAGAAAGCAAGTTCGAAGCGAGCAAACATGCAGAGATCGCGGAATCCTGGTATGCCGCTTGGGACGCCGACAAAAACGCCCCCGAGGCCCAGGAAACCGTGAAGAAGGCAATTGCACAAGCGCGAGAAGCCATCAAGACAGACCCCTCACAGGCCCCCGCCCACTATACCCTGGGAAAAATCAACGGGGATTTGCGCCAATGGGACAATGCGGTCAATTATTTCAAAGAAGCCAATCGTCTGGATCCAAACAATCACCTGTACTCCTACGAATTGGGTCGCGCCTATTTTTCTTCCCGCAAATTCCCCGAAGCCCGCAGCGCCTTTGAGACGTGCACCAGTCAAAAAGCAGACTACGAGCCAGCTTGGTACAATCTGGGTGGAACCCTGCGGGTTCTGGGTAAAAATGACGAAGCCCTCGCCGCCTATCGCCGTGCTGTCGCCATCAAGCCCGCTTATGCCACCGCGCACCGCGAAATTGCACGCCTGCTTGCAAAACGGGGAGACAGCAAGGGAGCCATAAACGCGTACAAGACGGCTCTCTCGCACAACACTGGGGATATTGCGTCTCTGCGAGAGCTGGGTGCGGTCCAAAGCGCGACCGGAGACCACAGCGGGGCCGAAGAGTCCTTTACGCGCGCCCTTGCAATTGATGGCAATGATGATGTCACCAACTACAACATGGCCATTGTTCAGCTTGCACTCGGTCGCCCGAAAGAAGCCCTCGTCTACGCCAAAAAAGCCGTAGCCAAGGTAGAGGGAAACGCTGTGTATCAATATACACTGGGCCTCGCAGAGGAAGAGAACGGGAATCTCGACGGGGCCATAGACGCCTACCAACGGGCGGCTGATATTGACAAGACCTATGTCCGGCCCCGTGTCAATTTGGGAGGGCTCTACCTTGCCAACGGCTTTATCGACCGTGCCCTTGCAATTCTCCTTGAGGCACGCGCCATTGACAGCTCGAGTTTTGAAGTTAACAACAACCTCGGATCGGCCTATTCAAAAAAAGAGCTCTGGGATCAAAGTGTCGAGCATTACGAAAAGGCCCTTGCTGCCGATCCATCACACCGTGTAGCCCGATTGAATCTGGCGCGGGCCTACGTGGGCTCCGAACGCTTCGAACGTGCAAAGAGTGTATACATCGAACTGATAAAACTGGACAACCAAAATTGGGATGCCCTCTTCGAGCTGGGCAAGACTCATGCAAAACTCGGCGAGACAGCAGCTGCAAAAACCCGGCTTCAAGACCTCGTTACCCGTAATCCCGACTATTCGGGACGCAGCGAAGCAGAACGTATTCTGGGAGGCTTGTAGACTGTAACGGAAGATCATCGTAGCAAGCGACCGCTTAGCGTTTGAGCGTAACGATGGTCTTCCCGAATCCCCCGAGTTCCGGTCGTGCAAAATGATAATCGAGCACGACCCGCTGCCTCTTGAGGTAGTCATGAACGCCCTTTGACAGTATGCCGTCACCCTTGCCATGAATGACCGAAAACTCCGTAAGACCCTGCAAAACAGCGGCATCCAACTGTTGCTGCAGGCTTTCAAGCGCCTCGTCCAAACGCATACCCAGGAGCCTCAATTCAAACTGCGCAGCAGGCGCAGAGCTCTCGTGGGAAATTATCTCGACCTTGGAGGGCTTGCCATTCGGTGCAAGGGGAAGGAGATCGCTCTCATGCACCGAGAGCTTCAAGGAGCCCAGAGAAACGAGCCACATCCCCTTCTTTCCGGGACGCACCAGGGTGCCATTGGCCCCGCTCGACCGGATTTTTACGCTGCTCCCTTCTGCGAGGAGCGGGACCGAAGCCTTTGCGCCCTGCGATTCGGACTGGGCATCCTCCGTCAAACCTGCCCGGGTATCCCGGACATCGCGATCAAGGCTCTCAAGGCCCGCTCTCTCGCGTGAGAGCTCCTCGTCGAGATCGGCGAGGAAATCCTTGACAGCCTTTGTCTTTGAACGATCGAGTGCCTCTCCCCCACTTTCGCGCAGTTCCCGCACGAGATTCTCGAGGGTCTTTCGACTCTGCTCCAAGAGGGCCTGCAAATCCCGGACACCATCGGAGCGCAGCTCCAATTCACGCTGTCGCAGGCGAAGGGCGGCCAAATCATTACGGCGCTCCTTTTCCATCAGCTTGAGTGTCTTCTGCGCTTCCCGCTGCTCTTTCTCATCGAGGGCGCGATGGCGGGATTCCAGCCCGCGGATAAGGCGGGAGATATCGGTATGCTCTCCGGCAAGATAGCGCGCAGCCGCTTCAACCAAAAGGGAATCGAGCCCGTTTCGACGGGCAATATCGAGAGCACGGCTCTCGCCTGGCAGGCCCATGACAATACGGTACGTGGGCGAGAGGGTCCCCGGATTGAAGTCAACCGAGGCATTCTCGACACTTTCGCGTGTATAGCCATAATTTTTGAGTATCCCATGATGGGTGGTAACCATAATGCGGGTTTTTCGGATCAACAATTCATCCAATAAGGCCATGGCGATGGCGCTTCCCTCTTGCGGATCGGTTCCCGATCCCAACTCGTCCAGAAGAACGAGGGAATGTTCACCGGCAAGCGAAAGGATGCGGGATATGTTCTTCATGTGGGCAGAAAAGGTAGAGAGGGATTGACTGATGGACTGCTCGTCCCCGATGTCTGCACAGATTTCATCAAAAACCGGGAGGCCGCTGCCATCCGCAGCAGGGATGGCCAGACCAAATTGATTCATGAGCGACAACAGGCCAAGGGTCTTGAGACTGACGGTTTTGCCGCCGGTGTTCGGCCCGGTAATGATTACCGCACGGGTGTCCTCTCCAAATACCAGATCAATGGGCACGGCGTCCGGGCCCAAAAGAGGATGGCGCGCCTGATACAGGGCAACCCGTTCCTGGATCGCCGCGAAAACACGGCCGGGAACCCGGCTCCAGACGGCGCGTGCGCGGATACGATCGAAGGCGGTAACATCCTCCCATAGGCGTACAAGTTCTTCCTTCTGTTCCCCGATGGAAGTGGTAAGGGCACGGATAACCCGACGTTGTTCAACGGCAAGCTCTTCTTCTGCCATGCGCATGAGATTGTTGAGCTCGACAAGTTCGGCCGGCTCGAGAAAGATGGTTTGGCCACTCTGGGAGACCTCGTGAACAATACCGGGAATACGCCCGCGATAGTTCGCCTTGACCGCCAAGACCATCCTGCCGTCGCGTTGAGTGGGGACCGGCGATTGGAGCATGCGGGCTCTGCCATCCTCGCTGCCTATACGCCGGGATATACGCTCCCAGTCGCTCTCCATGGCGTGAATACGGGAGCGAATTGCGCGAAATTCGGGGAGATCCCGCAAGCCACCCTCCGGATCAAAAACACGGAATATCTCCGCTTCGAGAGCTGCAAGGTTCGGCCAATCACGTCGGGCGAAGGGATCATCACGCAAGGCCTCTTTGCCGCTGACGGACCAATCGCGAAGGGCAGCCGATCGCCGCAAAAACAGACCGATTGCAAACACCTCATCCTGTGCAAGAGCAATCCCTTCGGTTCCCAGCCGATCAAAGAGAAATGCAATCGCGGGTAGCTCCTGTGCGGGTTTGTCTCCGCCCTGATCAAAGAGGGTACAGACGTAGCGAACCCGTTCGCGCAAAGCCTCCAGCTCTTCGACGCTACCGGAGAAACCCTCTTGGCGTATCTGCCCAGCCGTATCGGCGCAGAGGGCATTGGCGGCAATCGTCTCGCGAATGCCGGAGAATTCAAGGAGATCGCAGTATCGTTGTTCCATTATTCCTGTTCCCAGTAGGGCAAGCGGCCGGCAAGCTCATCGCGTATTCGAAGGTAGCTTTCATAGCGGTCCTCATGGATCAAACCGGCATCAATCGCCTCAAGAATCTTACATCCCGGCTCTTTTTCATGGCGACAGGACATCCCGAAAGAACATTGCCCAAGGAGGGGGGCAAATTCATTCATGTGAGCGGCGAGCGTTTCGGCCGTTACGCCGCTGGGGACCATCCTGCGTATGCCCGGGGTATCGATAATAAGGGTCCCCTCACCCATCGAAGGCAGTTCATGCAATATGGCCATTGTCGTCGTATGGTTTCCCCTCTGGTACTTGCGGTTGATTTCGGCGGTACGCAGCCCCAATGCGGGATCGAGAACATTGAGCAGGGTTGATTTTCCCACCCCCGATTGCCCTACCAGTACACTGCGCTGGCCCTTTACCAGGTCCCGAAAGGCCTCCATTCCCTCACCCGTCTTGGCGGAAAGCTCGATAATACGATATCCAATATTCCGGTAATCGTGCATTCGCTCATCCCGATCGAGGTCTTCATCGGGGAGATCGGTCTTGTTCATGACGATAATGGGGACAATACCCTCGACATCCGCTTGAACGAGAATACGATCGAGAAAACGGGGGCGAAAAGGCGGATCGGCTTTGGTGGTGAGGCAAAAAACCTGATCCACATTCGCCGCGAGGATCTGGGAAGACTTCCCCTTTTGATTCCAGCGACAAAAGCAATTTTGGCGGGGAATGAGGCCCGTTATGAGGGCCGTTGCCGGATTCGTCTCTTCAATAACAACACGGTCTCCAGCGGCAAGGGGATTGTACCACCCGGCAGCTTCCTTGAGGACTTTTCCCTTGATACGCCCCTCAAGAAGTCGCCCATCATCGGTCTTGAGGGCATAGACATTGTTGGAACCGTAAAGAACGAGGGCTGAATTCATCGGGCTTCTCCTGATGGCACGCCAAGGCGATGAATCTCACTGGCCGTACAGAAAGCCGCTACCCGTTCCATGTGATCAAATCCGACAGAAGCAACAAAGCTGCGCCGAGCCGGTTCAATGGAAGCAGAAACGCAGTCCAAGGCCGATTCAAGATAGATGCGACAGGTATCCCCCCCTCTCTCGAGAGGATAGCGCTCCTGGTAGAGACTGGCAGCTCGCCGTGCAACCCCATCACGTGAATCAAAAACACGGGCACGACCGGCAGACAGACGCTCGAACTCATCGGCGAGAAAAATAAAATGGGTACAGGCGAGTACGAGTGCATCACAATTGGCTGCCAAACATCGCTCAAGAGCAGGCCGTACCGCATCTTCGCGTTCTTTGGGACCCGCTTGCAGGTATCGGGTCTCCACAAAATCTACCAATTCCCCTGCTGCAACCGTTTCCAGCAGACAGTCGGGGGCGTGCCGAGCGGCAAGCTCATGGATGTAGGGTTCGGCTATCGTACGCTCGGTAGCAATAACGCCAATGCGCCGGCTTTGCGAGTATTCGGCCGCAAGCTTTATGGCCGGAACCGTGCCCACAACGACAAGCGCGGGAAAAGCCCTTCGCAGAGCTGCCAACGCAGAAACAGAAGCGGTATTACAGGCCACTATCAGCATGCATGGATCGTATTGGTCAACCAGAGCAGCGACATTCGAAAGGATCAGTTCCTCGAGGGTCGCCCGAGGCAGGCGACCATACGGAAAATTCGCCGAATCGGCAAAATACACCAAGCGGGGACAAGAGACCTGCGCAAGAAAATCAGGAACATGGGAGAGTCCTCCCAATCCCGAATCATAGAATATGACCGTGGGGCCTGGCATTATCAGTCTCCAAAAAGTGCAGAAAAACTGTCCCGCGCCTTTTTGGCGCGCTCCAAACCGACATTCGACGATGAAGTCAACTGTGTATCGAGTGAAAACCATTCACAAAAATTGGCCCGATCCCTGTCGGCGACAGGGTCGGCCCGGCTTTCCCGACAAGAAGAAATGGAAATATCATCGAGAAAACGACAGTTGCGACAGGAGCGTACATCCTTGCCACAAGTCGGACACAGTGCCGAACGGGAGACCGGCGGCGGAAACATGTCGAGTTTCGTACTGCAATACCAGCACATGGATACCCCCTCCAGCCCCGGATGGACTGTAGCTGTATCATAGCGCGGGAGGGCCCGCGGGGCAAGCGACAAAGGCCCGCTTGCCAAGCGGCGTCGCTGCGCGTACTATAATTGGTATGTACTCCTTCACCCCCTGTGCTGCCGGTTGTGGACGTCCCGTCTTGAGCGGCTGTCAGACTTGCGCGCTTCACTCGGCAGATCCCCATACAGAGTCATTGCGCATTGCAGAAGAACTGTCCGATCTCGAGATTGTCAAAGACCTCAATGCAGCCCACCTGTCTTTTGAGGGAGTCGATTTCTCCAACAAGAAGTGGTACGGATGTTCATTTCAGGAATGTACATTTACCCGCTGTCTCTTTTCCAAGAGTTTCATGCGCCTGTGCTTCTTCGATTTTTCTCACCTTGAATCCTGTGATTTTTCCGGTTCCGATATCCAGTTTCACAGCTTTGCCGGGAGTCATATACGTGATACGAGCTTTGAAGGGTCGGAACTCATTCACGTAAACTTTAACGGCTGCATCCTTGAAGCCTGTACATTTTCCGACTCTGACCTTTACAACAGCCGCTTTATAAAAGCCCGACTTGAAACCGTTGATATTATCGATTGCAATGTCAAGAAAACCTGTTTCATTGGCAGTCAAAGGGAGCACGTCGATTTCAAGGCGTCCAATACGGCCGAGGCCATCTTCGAAGCAGGAGATCCCTCATGAAGGTTTTTTTCCAATACTGCTCCCAAGGTTTTGCCAACTGTTACATTGTCGGATCGGAATTTACCTCCGGTGACGATGCAGGGAATGAATATGCGGGGGGAGCTCCCCGCGAACTTCGCCGTGAAGCAATCATTATTGACCCCGGATGCATGGATACCGGCATATTGGGGCTTATCGAGGGGAATGACTATCAGCTCGCCGGGGTGCTCATTACCCATGACCATGAGAGCCACGTACACGGGCTCAAAACTCTCAAGAGAGTCTACGATGTACCTATCTATGCCGCAGACCCTACCGTCTGCGACCAACGGGCAAGTATCGTACACGATGGTGATATTTTGAGCTTGGGGCCCTTCACAGTGGAGGTATACAGCGTCCCCGGCCACTCGTCGGATTCCATGGCGTATCGTATTGACCGACTCCTCTTTACCGGCGACACCCTTACCTCCGGGCTCATCGGCTCGACCCAAAGCGATTATGGAAAGAGCGTACAGAGCACGATGATACGCTCAAAGCTCCTCTCAATTCCGGGCAATCTTGTAGTTCTCCCCGGTCATGGCCCGCCCTCGACCCTCGAAGCAGAACGTCGCTTCAATGCCGGTCTTGAAGAAGCCGAAAAAACCAGAAAACGTCGGGCAGCCCTCGTAAAGGATTTTTGGTAGACAACGAAGTATAAGGCAGCAGCAAAATAAAAGAAGGCTGTCGCAAAAGTCATTCAAGACTTTTACGACAGCCCCGATACAGACGCCGTAGCAACAAGCAGTCAAAACTTGCAAGGCCCTTGGTCACAGGGCCATAACACTCCGGGCAATGAGTTGGGCAAGCGAGAACTTGCGCTCAGGGGTCATCTCCTCATCATTACGCAAAAAACTGTCAAGCCGACCGGGAAAATCATCCGGTAACACAGCCAACTCCTTTATTTGCTCGCTGTAGGCACGATGAGAAGGCTCAAAGCGGCAATTTGCACAAAAGAGGGCCATACAGGCATGCTTGATAAAACCAGCCGAAGAAATGAGATAGTGAAAATCATCACCCTGTGCAACGGCAGCACCCAAATCCGCGACATAATGCTCCATACGCGATTCATTTGCCCGACGCAGCTGCTCCCAAAATGAATCGGGAAGAGCGGCAAGCTTCTCCCGCACCCCCTCGAGCCAGTCGGATTTCTGATAGAGCATGACCCCCTTTTGGAGTCGATAAAACATATAGGTCCCTGTGCGATGGAGGGACCACATGGATGAAGATGGATTTGCAGCAATCGCTACTTGGGAATCAATCTTGTCCGTCAACTTTAATTCTACACGCACCGGGAGCCCGTCAATGAGAAAACGATCTTTGGCGTGCAGGGGTGAGGTTTCGAAAGCTGCAACCATTTTCCCATAGGCAGCCCTGCGAGCGTCTACCGGGGGAATACCTCCGGAATGATACACATCCAAGATAAGCGCAAAATAGGGATCAAGGGTATCGGGCATTGCTGCTTCATTGAGCGTTATGCACTCAACCCCATCCCAAGAAGAGATGATGCCGACCAGGGTATCCGAGAGCTGTCGAGTCTTGTGTTTCACCATGATATCCTTTGCAAACGAGCTTGATTGAGTATACCATAGCCCTGATGGAATGCAATACAGAGATCGAATCTGCTCTTCGTCTTCGTGCCGTGCTTCTCTACCCCGGCCCCCAGTCTGCCCCTTTTTCTCCATGGCTCTCTGTTTTGCAACAAACGGATACCCTAGCAGCCTTTTCCTTTCGCCCTTTTGCCATAATACAAAAACCCGATCGCCCCCTTTCGCTCGATGAGCTACGCCTTCTGGCCAAGGAACTCAAAACCGAAGATAAAAGCCGAAAGACCCTCTCGTTCTGTGGCCCCCTCGGTTTGCATGAACTCTTTCCCCGGTATCACTGCCCCTGCCTACAGAATATCAGCAAGCAAATTACGGTGATACTCTCTACAGCACATTCCCATAGGCGTAGTACGAGCGAATGTGATCATTATCACAGCCTTGCTATAGAGACCAGCCATATTCATCAGGGGTACCTCTGTAATGCCATCATTCAGTTGGAAAGAAAGGATGGCATTAATGGCTTCAGTATGGAAACCGGACGGGAAGTATGGCTTCCCTCGGCTCGAAAAAGTGAGCGGACAAAAGGAAGTACTGGATGCATTCAGCCATAACACTAAAGGGCGACCATGTAATACTCGAAGTAAAAGTCGTGCCCGCCTCGTCCAAAAATGCGTGGATAGCCGGTAACGAAGAAGTCATCCGTATAAAGATTGCCGCCGCTCCAACAGACGGAAAGGCCAATGCCGCGCTCATCAAATTTGTAGCCCAAAGTCTTGGCTGCCGGAAGGCAGATGTTGTCATACTGAGTGGTGAGCATTCCCGTGTCAAGCGTCTTCAAATACCTGCACTTGTATTAAAAAATCTCGAAAGGGTCATCTAACACTGCCATCCTGGCGCCTCTTCCTCCCTGCGGTCGGCGGCAGCTTCGGTTCGAATCCA
>CAZIRF010000015.1:13280-58710 GCA_964541755.1 uncultured Spirochaetales bacterium
TTGTACAAAAAAAAGGCACAGCTAACGCTGTGCCTGCTGAGCCACGATGGATTCGTTTTCCGGCAGCGCGCGTCCTGCGCGCGGCCTCCAAACCGCCTCCGCTGCCTGTCGGCGCCATCCTGGCGCCTCTTCCTCCCTGCGGTCGGCGGCAGCTTCGGTTCGAATCCATTTTGTACAAAAAAAAGGCACAGCTAACGCTGTGCCTGCTGAGCCACGATGGATTCGAACCATCGACCCACGCCTTAAAAGGGCGTTGCTCTACCTGCTGAGCTAGTGGCCCGACTCGTGAATCTTAGCAAAAAAGCATCGTTAAGGTCAACACATATAATGCTATGTTTTACTGCGCGTTGTAACCAGCAAGCGCTCTTCCACCGCTTGAATAATACTGTCGGGCGTGGAAGCGCCGGCAGTAAGCCCTACCCGATCCTCTGCAAAAATCCATTCGGGCAATTCCTCCGGGGTCTCTATCAGTATGGATTTTTTGATTCGTTCCAGGGCCAATGCATGTAAACGCCGGGTATTTGCCGAGTTCTTTCCCCCGACCACCACGACCGCATCGACTATTTCGAGAAGCTCAAGCAAACTCTTTTGGCGCTCTTCCGTTGCCCGACAAATGGTATTGGCAACTTCAAGTCCGCTCCAGTGCTCTTTAAGCAGACGAGCGATAACATCAAGCTCTGTTTTGGAAAATGTCGTCTGGGGTATGAGAATGGGTGAAGAATCACGGGGGATTGAAGCAGCTTTGGCTGTAGCCAAAAAGTTGCGAACCTCTTTTTCATTCTCGAAAATTGAACAGGAGGCATCATGTCCTGCGAGGCCCCGGATTTCTCCATGCCCCCGATCACCGGCCAGAAAGACCGCTCGGCCGGCTTGCCGGGCTTTGGCAACCAATTTCTGACTGGCATGGACACGCGGACAGGTAGCGTCCACGATATCAATCTTCTTTTCCAGGAGAGAGTCTTCAATTTGCGGGCTCACCCCATGAGCGCGGATAATAACCCGTGCCCCCGGACCGAGCCCTTCAAGAGCCTGTTCGTTGATTACAGAGAGCCCACGCCGATCGAAATCTTCCATTACCTGAGGATTGTGAATGAGCGGCCCTAGGGAATACACGCCCTCTGCGGGAACTTCGTGCAAGCTTTTTTCTGCCAGATCCATGGCACGACGCACACCCATGCAGTAGCCGCATACCTTTGAACGAATGACTTCCAAACACGTACCTCCAAAAAAAAGGCGCCCGTAAACGGGCGCCCTGAATCAGCCTATACTCTTCATTCTTACTTGGCAGGAGCGGTAGCGGCAAGAGCCTTTTTGGCGCCCCGCTTGACACTCGCCTTTTCCCAGAAGTGCACAAAGGCCGTAGCGATGTAAATAGTCGAATACACACCACTGAGCATACCGATGATGAGGACGAGGGCGAAGTCCTTCATGGAGCCATTGGTGAAGATGTAGAGAGAGAGAACCGCGAGAAGCGTGGTCACCGTCGTGATGATCGTTCGGCCAAGGGTCTCGCTGATTGCCCGGTTCAGGTTGGGTGTAAAGCCATCCTCGGGATACAGGCGCATATTCTCGCGAATACGGTCAAAAATGACGATCGTATCGTTGATGGAGTAACCCAATATCGTGAGGAGGGCTGCAATGGTGAGCGTGGAGAATTCCATGCGCACAAAAGCAATAAAGACGATCATGATAAGCACGTCGTGGATGATGGCCAAAACCGCGCCAAATGCGTACTTGGGCTTGAAGCGGAAGGATGCATACACGAGGATGAGCAAGAGGGTAAGTGCCACCAAGACGAACATCTGGTCGGTGAGCGTTTTGGAGAAACGCGACCCGACATAGTTCGACTGGCTTACCGACCATGAATCATCGCCAAAGTACGCATCAAGAGCAGTGCTGATATCCTCACCGGCTTCCTTGGCAAAACCGGCAATGCTGCCATCGTCAATCACCCGAATCATGAACTTGCGTTCCGAGGGAGAGCCCAGATTCTGTACGGCAGAACCTGCCACCGAGGCGAGAGCGGTACGAACTTCTTCGATGGCAAGCGGAGCCGCATCGGGGCCCAGAATGAAGAGGGCCGTTGGCTCGGAACCCAATCGCGGTGTCTGTTGTGCACTTTGAATGAGCCAGGCACTGCTGTCATCACTTCGAACGACATCGGCAACAAAGAGTCCTTCGAGACCACGCATGGCCGATGCAAGTTGCCCGACGCTTGGATACTCATCGAAGAAAAAACTGTGGGTTGCCTTGTCGATGTCACTGCCGGAAATAACAATGTCCAATCGGTTGGATGCCAGGGAAACCTGTGCTGTTCCCCTGCCTTCATAGGTTAGGGCGAAAGCCTTGGGGGCAAACTGAACTTCCTGCATGAGACCGGCCTGGAAGTCGACACCCAAGTTGAAGCCACCATTCATAAAAAAGGCGACGATTCCACCTACGATGAGCAGACTGGAAATAATTGCTGCAGGGACGAAGCCACGCGAAAACCTGATGATACGCTTCATTTATTTTATCCTCCAGCTGATGGAGACCTTCTTCTGTTTCAGGACATCGGTACCAAAGTCGAAGATGAGCCGCGATACGAAAAGCGCGGTAAACACCGACGAAACAACACCAATTGCCAAACTGACCGCGAAGCCCTGAATGGGGCCGGCTCCCAGCTGTGAGAGGAAGATCGCGGCAATAAAGGTCGTAATATTCGAGTCCATGATGGCCCAGAAAGCCTTCCCGAAACCGGATTCCACGGCAGACTTCCGGTCTTTCCCCAAGAGGAGCTCTTCCTTGATACGCTCAAAGATTATGACGTTTGCATCGACGGCCATACCAATCGTAAGTATGAAACCGGCAATACTGGGCAGGGTGAGCGTAAGACTGAAGGCAGACAGGACACTGAGCATGATATAGAGGTTGAGGAGCTGAGCAACAACCGCATTGATACCCGAGCCCTTGTAATAGAAGAGCATGAAGACCATAACCAAGGCGATACCGCCAAGCAAGGCGTTAAGCCCCCGTTTAATGGTATCGGAACCGAGAGATGCACCAATTGCCTGTTGATTGACCGGTTCGAGTTCTACAGGGAGCGCTGCGGTCTTGAGGACTGTCTCAATATTCTTGGCTTCGTCATAGCCGAAACCGGACAGCTGTACGCGATCGCGAATTTCGGTCTTGATGGTTGCTCGACTCTTGACCTTGTCGTCCATAACGATACACAAACGGCGTCCCTTGTTTGCGGAGGTAAGTTTATAGAAGATATCGCCACCCTCGGCATCGAGAACAAAGGTTACCGTGGGCTGTCCGGTCATGGGATCGCGGTCAACCATCGCGCTCTGGATGTGGTTGCCATCGAGCCCGACTTCTTCACGAATAACCGTATAGCCCATAAACTCGTCGAGGCCGTACTTGTCCTTGTCATAGATACCGCGGACGACAGTTCCCTCGGGGATAATGGACGGATCGACAAGACGCCCTTCACCGTCGAAGGTATCGAGGGGGTTTTGTGCATAATAGCTTGCAAAAGCTGCCGCAGCTTCATCCTCTTCAATATGGAACGCCAAGCGCCCCTTGCCCATGATTATGGAATTGATGCGCTCGGGGTCTGCGGCACCGGGAATCTCGACGTAAATCTGATCATCACCCTGGCGGCGAATGACCGGTTCGGTAAGGCCGAACTTGTCGATGCGCGAGTTCAATACTTCCAGGGCCTGCTCCATGGCAGACTCCCGGTCTTCGGAGGTGAGTTCACGACCGAGGCGCTCTTTGACCGAGTCGACATTGGCCTGAATAATGACACTCATACCACCGGAAAGATCGAGACCCAACTGAATGGCCGCAGTATGGACTTCTTTAAGCTCGAGAACCTGACTCCTGAACCGGGATTCAATGGCCTCAAGGGCTTCCCCTTCAGTTGCAAAAGCCTTGAGGACCGCGTAAGTAGTCCACTTTGCCGGCTTGTCGAGCCCCAAGATCTTGTAATTGGCCTTGGCGTCTTTAACCAGAAAACGGAATTTTGCCGGGAGAGGGGCTTCCTTGTCGCGAGACAGTTCGAGAAGCTGTGACAATTCGGCACGGGCTTTACGGGTCGAATAGTTCTTGATCTGTTCCCTTGTGCCCAAGGCGAGGGCCTTGTCCTCTTTGGGAACCAGAAAATACCAGCGTACGGTCGGGAAAAGGAATGCAAAACAAACCCCGAGCGTCGCAAGGATGATGAAAAAGCGATAGCGTTTACTCATTCCATTGCTCCAATGTTGTTATGAAAGACGGCTCTGACACGCCTTTCTGATATATCGGGTAGAATCAGGCCTTGGCGGAATCGCCATCGTCGGACGAAGCAGCTTCGGTGACAGTGGAATCTTCGCTTGCCGCTACCTCTTTGGAAGCGCCTTTGGCCTTGCCTTCGCCAACAACCGAACTGATGGCGTTGCGGGAGAATTCGATTCGGGTGTTGTCATCGACCTTAACCACTACCGTGGTCTCTTTGACCGACTGAATAACACCGTGAATCCCACCGATAGTCACAATCTTGTCGCCCTTGGAAAGGGCAGAGAGCATCTTCTCGGTCTCTTTCTGCTTTTTGTTTTGCGGGCGGAGTACGAGAAAATAAAAAATGACAATGATAAGACCAAAGGGAATAAGAGAGGTCAGAAGACCACCGGCACCGGCGGGAGCGGCCCCCGAATCGGCGGCGGTCTGGAGAAGGGCGGTAAAAAGAGTATTCATTCGAAAGACTTCCTTAAGCGAGGATGGCATACACGTTACCACAGAGGAAAGCGACGGGTCAAGGTAAAGCGTTAATCAGCATGATTCGAGGGAAGTCTTGGGTATCTTGCCCCCAAAGAACGATCCGCCCCTGAATCATGCCGATCAATCAGATAACTTTGGCACGGGAAATATCTATACGATGCACGCCAAAGAGGCGCCCAACGTGGGATTCCGGGGTGTAATTGGTTCCGGCAACACGATTGTAGGCATCAATCACAGCCTTTTTTTCTTCGGGCTTGTCTGCATGCACAGCGGAAGCCCAAGCAGCACGAAAGAGCCCCTGCTCTGCGAGTTCCAATGAGGACAGGCGCCCAAAGCGCTTCTTCGCCCGGCCATCAACCAGGGCTGAATCTCCATCGTATCCGATGGTAAAAATGAAATTTTCTCTTGAAAGCATGAAAGAGGCTTCTCCCGAGGCCTCCATTTTGAAGGCCCATTCTTAAAAAATAATAAGCCGTCGCAGGCAAACACCCCGACGGCCCGAAATCATCAATCAACCGGAGAGAAATCATCCTTGGGAGCACCGCACATCGGGCACACCCAATCATCCGGGATGTCTGCAAAGGCGGTTCCTGCGGCTATGCCGCCATCGGCATCACCCTCTGCGGGATCATAAATATACCCGCACACATCACATACGTACTTCTGCATCTAGTCCTCCTCAAGTAGTTTTCAAGCGATCCAAAGACCGTGAAGATTGCAGTATTCCCTTGCGAGAACACGGGTTGCTGTAGCGGCGTTGGGTACGCAGAAGGAAGCCGAGGGGGTATCCCCCGCTTTGAGAAACTTCCGGTAGGAAAGCCCGTCCACAACGAGCTCAATCCACTCAATGTAGTGCTTTTCCTCTGACGGATGAAGTGTCGAACCGACGGTAACTTTATAGCCGTCTTCGGTACGCTCAATAACCGGTACGTGCTTTTCTTTTGCAGCGTCGACGGTGTTTTCAACGTAGCGCTTCATGGGTTCACCACAGCAGACGAGCTCTCCGGCGCCAGTGTGAAGTACCTCCACAATATTGCCGCACACCTCGCACTTATAAATGGCTGATCGTTCGGTCATTTGTTCCTCCTTACTTGCGTATGGTCTACCAATTCTCGAAAAGGGGTTCGAAATAAGCTTGGGGATGGGCACAGGCAGGACAGGCGCCGGGGGCTTCAAGCCCTTCAACAATATACCCACAGTTCATGCAACGCCACATGACAGGTTCCTTCTTTATGAACGCAGAACCATCATCAATGTTCTTCTTGAGTCCCTCAAAACGCTTGGCGTGCTGCTTTTCGGCAACGGCAATCGATTCGAAGACCTTGGCTATTGCGTCAAATCCCTCTTCACGCGCAATTTTAGCGTAATCGGGATACATCTCCTGCCACTCGTGGTTTTCACCCCCAGCCGATTCAGCGAGATTCTCGCTCGTCGAAGCGATAACACCGGCGGGGAAAGACTCGCGAATTTCCACCATACCGCCCTCGAGGAATTTGAAAAGGCGCTTGGCATGTTCCTTTTCTTGATCGGCAGTCTCCGAAAAGATTCGGGAGACCTGCTCGTACCCTTCCTTCTTGGCAACACTGGCGTAATATGTATAGCGGTTGCGGGCCTGTGATTCACCGGCAAAAGCGGTAAGTATGTTTTTCTCTGTCTGTGTACCCTTGAGGCTCTTCATCAACACTCTCCTGTATGGTGATTTGACAGCACAGGCACCACCGTGTCGACGTTGCCTGTGCTTTCCTTACTATTGTCCTAATAAAATGAAAAGAAAGCAAGAAAAATGTATCAATTTGCCTGAAGTCCTCCGGCCAAGACCGCTCGTTTATTGATGGGGCACGGAAAGAAAAATCAGTTTCCACCAAGATAAGAGGCGTACTCGCTCTGGTAGCGTTTGAGCCGGGCGTTGTCCGGTGATACGGCGAGGGCCTGTTTGAGATAGTAAACAGCCCGCCGTTGATCTTTGCGGGCGTGATAGATATCGAACATGGCCACAAGCGCGTCGAGATTACGGGGGTCTTCAAAGAGGCTCGAACGCAAATCGGCCAGACGCACCTCCTCATCCTGGCGCAGGGTACTCAACAAATAGTGGAAGCGACTCTTCGCCGATCCTCCCGGGAGAACAAGCATTTGCGCGGCCATAAAATTCCTGGCCTCCGGAATGGAACCGGATAGTATGAGAGATTCGGCCCACAGGGCGGCCCAGGTACTGTTGTCGGGTTCACTGTCGCGCAATTCCCGGGCCAATTCGAGGGCCTTCGGAATGTTGTTGAGGGCCACATACACCCGCCAAGCCGACGCAATATCCTGCGGAGAACGACGATCTTCAAGCAGGCGCTCCACGAGGCGTTCTGCGGTCTTCCAGTCTTCCCTGAAGATGGCATCTTTCAAGGCCAAATCATTTGTTAGCAGGGAGTTGCTTCCTTTTGCGAGCAAGATGGCCAGGAGTCGCCTTCCCTCTGCCACATCTTCGGAACGGGATGAATCCAAGAGTATACGGGCGCTGAGCGCCGTCGCTTCGAGGTGATCGGGATGAATACGCAAGAGGGCGCGCAAATAATTGAGGGCGGCATCGGCATTCTGATACCCCTCGAGCTGGACGCGAGCACGCAGAAAGAGGTATCGGGGGTTGTCCGGCTGGCTAATAGCAATGGCATCGAGGGACGGCTGAGCCTGTATGGCAAAACCCTGCTCAAGAAGGGTCTCTGCGCGCATCAACAGAAACTCGATATCCCGGGGATCGCGTTGGAGGACTTCGGCAATCGCCGTCGAGGCCCGCTGCCAATCGCCCAGGGCATGGAGTGTACGGGCAAGCTCCCGTTTGAGCTTTTGGTTGTCCGGCAGGCGGAGCAAAAGCTCCTGATAACGCTCGAGAGCACTATCGTATTCGCCACGCGCGTAGTGAATGCGGGCCATACCCATTGCGGCCGGATAGCAATCGGCCGACCGGGCCAGGACGTCACGGTACAGGGCCAATGATTCATCAGTATTGCCCTTTCTTTCATGGACGATCGCCCTGAACCAGGGATCGAGCACCGAGGCAGAAGAAAGTGTTGCGGCCTTCTCAAGATCGATCATGGCAGCATTCAAGCGTTCAATACGAATGTCATCCCGCATGAGAGCCAAAAAGGGCAGGACGTGTTCGAGGTAATCGTTCGACGAGACAAGCGGCGGTATGTAGTTCCCCTTCCCGATTTCACGGAGAATACGGGTATACGGGTGGGTCTGGGGGGCATCGGGAAGCGGAAGAGAGCCCCCCACATCGGGATACAGGGTTTTCATCAAGGTAATCGAAACGGCACTCATGATACGGCCGAAATCGGTAGCCTCAAGATCGCGACTACGAATAATATCTAGGGCTCGTTGCAGCGACATTGGAGTACCCGTTTCAACCAAAAGCTGAATTTCACCGGCAATGGTACCGGCCTGTACCGTCCCCGTCGATTCGGGCCCCTGAATGGAAATGGGTGTCGCCTGCGGCGGGGGATCGCCCGCGCACGAGAAAAAGAAGCTGCCCCAAAAGAGGAGCGCACACCGGAATGGGCGTGCATTCCTGCAAAACTCCATCACTTTTTCGACTCGCAAAAGGATACGAGTAAAAGAAGGAGCCCCGAAAAAAGCAGGAGCAACGGCCACCATTGAAGAAAGAAACTCCTGAATGAAAAATTGACTACTCCAAAAGAGAAGAGGAGAAACAGAGCGCCCAGAAGCACAAAGGCCAACGAGGGAACGAAAATGCTCATAACCAGTTTGCGATAGGCAAAGTAACCGGCAGAAAAGAGCGACAAGCCAGTGGTAACAACCAAGAGAGGCCAGAGCACCGCCAGGGGGGTGGTGATAACATCAAAAAAACGGAGAAAAAGGAAGAGGCTGCTGATGGAGGCAAACGAAGCCACAAAAAAGTATCGGGGATTGCGACGCAGGGATGTTGCCAAGCGAAAGAAAATAAAAGAACACGCCATAACCATGCTGGCGAGAACCAACATGAACAGGCGGCCGGTTCGCACAGAGTACAAGAGTGCTGACACGCCACTAACCGCAAGCAAGACACCGAGTATGAATGCGAGCTCTGCGGTAAGTGTTCGATTTTTCTTTGACTGCATGGCAGTTCATTATAGTAAGCAACGGCCTGTCTTGCCAACAGGGTACGTGCGTGCTAGTATCCGCATTACATGAGATTTGCGGTCTTGTTTCCCGTTATCTGTACTTTTTCGCTCTTTCTGTTCTGTTCGTGCAACTCAAGGGCAGTGGAAACGAGCCTGCCAGCCAAACTCCCGGCACTGTCACTTGGGTCCGGGAACATTGAGTACTACCTTGCCGGAGACAGAACCGAAAGAGATTCTCTCAAGGATCTTTTTTTTCTCCTTGAAAACGCACCCAATGACCCCCTGGAACGATTTTGCATCGTTCGGGAAATGGCCACCCAGTTGCGAAAGGGATCCGCAACGGGCAAACTCGTAAACCTCCTCAATGCCCAAGTGGAAAAACATCCCGATGACCCCTTCAATGCCTGGTACCTGCTCATGGTTGCATGGATTCACATGCAGGAAGGCTCAGAACCGGTTGCCGTTCTCTATTTCGATCGTATCGTCAAGAATCATCGAGATCTTGTCATTGCCGGCGAGTCTGTTCACTTGGCGAGCCTGAAGCAAATCATTACCCTTACCAAAGACCATTGGCGCCGGATTGCGTGCTATCAAGAACTCTTGGAACGCTTTCCCGAAGACATCCCCCTTGGCCAAACCCTCTTTTCCCTTGCCAAAACATATGAAAAAACAGGTGAATGGGATTTGGCCCTCCAAACCTACGCCCGCTATCTCGCAAGCCCCGATACGACCGTTATTGGCGAGCCGAACGCGTTTTCCTATGCCAAGCTTCTCATTGATTTCAACAATTCCAGCAAGGATTGGTCATTCAAATCTCTTGATGAGCTCGTGGAAGCCGTAAAGACCAATATCAGAAAAGGCAATATTCGCGGGCTCTCCCGCCTTATGGCAAAGGTCAACTTCAATGCCCTCTCTTGGGGGCAAGACCCCAGCGACCTGTCTGATCGCAAGGCGCTCAATTTTTCCGATCTCATGACCGGCACCCGTATTCGCTATGCAGAGAAGATAGATCCCGACTCAAACACCGAGGAAGCTTGGCTTCGCACATGGGGTTGGTCACAGAATGTCTCGGTCTGGTATTTCCACTTTCGCAAGATCTATTTTCCCGCCCAAGCGGATATCCACGGCCGCTGGGAATGGGCAGGGGTCTATTACGGGGAAAAGAACTGATGGGAACACCCGCGCCAATACGAATGCAGCGCTCAAACCCGGGTATCCTGACATTTATGTGCGGGATACTCCTTCTTCTTCCCCCCGCAGTCCATGCAGATCCCTTGGCTACAACCAGCGCAGAACAGGAAAACAGCCCGCTGCCCAATCGGCCCCTTAGAAGCCGCCAGCTGTTACCCGAAAAGGATCCTTTGCGTCCCGTACCCCGTCACCGCAGTGCCCACCCGAACACGCTCCTCGTGGAGGGAGAGGATTCCACGCTCTATCGCCACTACATCAAACACTATCAGAGCCCGGCAGGCCGGGCATGGCTTGAAGCCGTCATGAAACGTTCGCAGCCCTGGATGGGACACATTCGCGAGCGCATTGCAGAATATGGTCTCCCGCCGGAACTCGCGTATCTTCCTGTTATTGAATCGTCTTTTTCGCCAATAGCGGTAAGCCGTTCCGGTGCCGTCGGGCTCTGGCAATTCATGAAAAACAGCATTGCGCCCTTCGATATCCACGTAAACGAATGGATGGATGAACGGCGTGATTTCTGGAAGGCCAGCGACGGGGCCCTGCGCAAGCTCAAGGAAAACCACGATGCCCTCGGAGACTGGCAATTGGCCCTCGCCGCATACAATGCAGGGCTTGGGGCAGTACGAAACGCCATCAAACGCGCCGGAACCAACAACTATCAAGAACTCTGCGACCGGGGCTTCCTCAAGAAGGAAACGATACACTACGTGCCCAAGTTTCGCGCGCTTGCCCACATACTCTCACAGGCGCTCAAATATGATTTGACTCCCGACTGGACGGCCTCGCCTGAATGGGTGCGAATTGCCCCCGGGCGCAGTGTGGACTTGGACATGTTGGCCCGTGCCGCCGACATCGACGGGGCCCTCCTTGCAGATGGCAACCGCGAATTGACCTATGGGGTGAGCCCCCCGGGCAGAGGATACCTGCTCAAGATAAGAAAAGAGGATGTTGTCGCAGTGGAGAAAGCCCTTTCCCGAAAAGATATTCCACTCGTCCACTACTACATCTGCCATATAAAAAGCGGAGACACCCTCTCGGCCCTCTCTCGCCATTACGGGGTATCGGTGGACACCATCGTCCAGGCAAACCCCGGCATCAAACCACGCTTTCTCAAGCTGGGACAACGAGTCCTCGTTCCCGCACTCAAAGAGGCCGGGCCCTATGTACGTACAGCCACACAGAACATCGCAATTCGCTTCGATGGCAGATATACCGTAAAAAAAGGGGACACCCTCTGGTCGATTGCTCTCGCACACGGGACCGACCCTGAACAACTGGCAAACGAAAACGGTCTTTCACTCTCTGCCATTATTCGTGAAGGCCAACGACTAAAAACGCCGATACTCAAAGAAGAATGAGGCACACTGCACTTTTTCTCTCTCTGATTATTCTTCTCGCCGTTCCCCTCCTTGCGAATCCCGGACAAGCTGCGGATGATCAGTCCATGACCATGAACTATGGGATTGATTGGCAAGAAGGTACGTTTCGATCACGCATTTTGTATGATGTGCGAAAAGCGGGGCTCCGTCTCCCCGGGGGAAGAGCACTGGCAGAAGAAATGACTCGCCTGGCTTTTCCCGGCTTTGTGCAGGAAGCCATACTCGATATGCGGGTGGACTCCTCGACGAGCATCGGGGACCTCTTGGCGAAAAACAGTTTGTCGGTGAATGAACTCATGCGCTTTGCAGAGAGCGCCCGCCAAGAGGGCTCAAAGATGCTCCTCGAAGAGGGCCTTCTCGAAAGCCGCTATACGATCGATTTGAGGGAAGCCCTCCCCCTGCTCGTACGCCACCAAACGGTTACCCGCCCGCCACGGGCGCTACGGGCAGGTTCTTCGCGCGCCTATACCGGTATCATCATCTTTGTCGATGAAGAGCTCCCGGTACATGGAACACGTCGTCGCAGCTTGGCTCGCCCCTGTTTTTTCCCGCGTATCCACGACGAGCAGATGAACCTTATCCATGAACGTCACATGGTCGACCCGCAAATTGCATCGACCCGAGGCATTGTGCAATACACCGAGCGCGCAGCCACAGAGTCCTGGAGCACGCTGGCCGGGGATGACCCCATGATCATACTGGCCAGCGGCCTTTTTGGAGTGGACGCGACCGATCCGGTCATATCTGCCGAGGACGCATTGAGAATACTCTCGAACCCGGCAAACCGCAGTCTGCTCGAACAGGGAAAGGTGGTGCTCGTCGTCCATCCCTCCGTATTGCACGAAGAGGGCTCCTCACAGGGTAGCGGGCAGTAGATTCCGGGCCCGGCACCCCGCCAGGCCCCCTACGCAGGGGCCTCGACGCTGTCTACTTGCAGGGCTCCCCGAACCAAGCGGATTTCGGGAGCAGTTCCATCAGCCTTGGACCTTCCCCTTCCTTTTCTTGAACGCCAGTCTGTCGCCATCGCGGCTTACCACGACCTGATCCCCCTCGAGGAACTGCCCCGAAAGGACGGCCTTGGCCAGGGGATTCTCGAGCTCGTTCTGGATGGCCCGTTTGAGCGGACGCGCCCCGTAAAGGGGATCGTAGCCCACTTCGGCCAGGAAGCGGCGAGCCTCTTCGTCAACCTCAAGATGCAGCTTGCGCTCCTCCATGCGCGAGGAAAGACGCGACAGCTGAATGCCGACGATCTTGGCAATTTCCTCCTTGCCCAGACGGTTGAAGATAACCGTTTCGTCGATGCGGTTGAGGAATTCGGGGCGGAAGCTCGCCTTGAGGACTTCCAGGAGCTTGTCGCGCAGGGCCTCGGGTTTTTCGGTCGAGAGGATGAGCTCGGAGCCCAGGTTGCTGGTCATGATGACGATGGTGTTCTTGAAGTCCACCACCCGCCCCTGCCCGTCGGTAAGGCGGCCGTCGTCGAGGATTTGCAGGAAGACATTAAAGACCTCGGGGTGGGCCTTTTCGATCTCGTCGAAGAGGACGACGCTGTAGGGCCTGCGGCGGACGACCTCGGTGAGCTGGCCGCCCTGCTCATACCCCACATAACCGGGGGGCGCGCCGATAAGGCGGCTTACCGAGTGTTTCTCGCCGTACTCGCTCATGTCGATGCGGGTGAGGGCCTTCTCGTCGTTGAAGAGGAAGTCGGCCAGAGTCTTGGCGAGCTCGGTTTTGCCCACGCCGGTGGGCCCCAGGAAGAGGAAGGAGCCCAGGGGTCGCGCCCCGTCCGAAAGCCCAGCCTTGTTGCGGCGGATGGCATCGGCGACGGCCTGGACTGCCGGCAGCTGGCCCACGACGCGCTTTTCAAGGACCGTTTCGAGGGTGAGGAACTTCTGCATTTCGGCCGCCAGCATCTTGGAGACGGGGATGCCGGTCCAGGTCGAGACAACCCGGGCGATGTCCTCCTCGCAGACCTCTTCACGCAGGAGGTTCTGCTCGCCCTTCTTCTGCGCCATGCGCTCGGAGACCTCGGCAAGCTTTTTCTGGGCCTCGGGAATGAGGCCGTGCTTGACCTCGGCGGCCTTGTGGAGGTTGCCCTCCCGCTCCCACTTGGCCTCCTCAATCTTGAGTTCCTCAATGCGCTGCTTGAGCTGGCGCAGCTGGTCGATCTCCTTGCGCTCGGCCTCCCAGCGGGCCCGCATGGCGTCGCGGTCGGCGGTGAGGTCGGCGATCTCCTTTTCGAGCTTCTGACGGCGCTCCTTGCTGGAGACATCTTCTTCCCGCTGGAGGGCCTGACGCTCGATGGAGAGCTGGAGGAGGCGGCGTTCGATCTTGTCGAGCTCGGTGGGGCGGCTCTCGAGTTCCATCTTGAGGCGGCTTGCCGCCTCGTCGACGAGGTCGATGGCCTTGTCGGGGAGGAAGCGGCTGGTGATATAGCGGTCGGACAGGGTGGCCGCCGCGACGAGGGCCTCGTCTTTGATGCGCACGCCGTGGTGGACCTCGTAGCGCTCCTTGAGGCCGCGGAGGATGGCGATGGAATCGATGACCGAGGGCTCCGCGCAGAGGACCTGCTGGAAGCGCCGCTCGAGGGCGGCGTCCTTTTAGATGTACTTGCGGTACTCTACGAGGGTGGTCGCCCCGATGGCGCGGAGCTCCCCGCGGGCCAGGGCGGGCTTCAAGAGGTTCGAGGCGTCCATGGAGCCTTCGGCGGCGCCGGCCCCCACGAGGGTGTGGAGCTCGTCGATAAAGAGTATGACGCTCCCCTCGGCGCTCTGGACCTCGTGGATGACGGCCTTGAGGCGCTCTTCGAACTCGCCGCGGAACTTGGCACCCGCGACGAGACTGCCCAGGTCGAGGGCGAGGAGCTTCTTTCCCTTCAGGCTGTCGGGGACGTCGCCGGCGATTATGCGGCGGGCGAGGCCCTCGGCGATGGCGGTCTTGCCGACGCCCGGCTCGCCGATAAGAACGGGGTTGTTCTTGGTTCTGCGGGAGAGGACCTGCATGACGCGGCGAATTTCCTCGTCGCGTCCGATAACCGGGTCGAGTTTTTCCTTGCGCGCGAGGGCCGTGAGGTCCTTGCAGTACTTCTCGAGGACCTGGTATTTCTCCTCGGGGTTCTGATCGCTCACCCGGGCGTTCCCGCGCAGGCTCTTGAGAGCCGCCATGACCGCATCGCGGGTAAGCTGGTGGCTCTTCAAGATACCGGCGGCCCGGGAGTCGCTGGCCATGAGGGCCAGGAGCAGGTGCTCGGTGGAAGTGTAGTCGTCCTTGAGGGCTTGGGCCTCGCCCTCTGCCTTGGCCAGGACGCGTGAGAGCGCCGGGGCATAGTAGAGCTGGGCCCCCTCCCCGTAGACCTTGGGGAGCTTGTCTATCGCCTCACGGAGCTCCTCCTCGAGGGCATCGACCGGAACGCCGATGCGCGAGAGTATGGGAGAAACTATCCCGCCCTCCTGCCCGACAAGGGCGAGGAGGAGGTGTTCGGGTTCGACCTGCGAGTGATCGCTGCGCTGCGCGAGGCCCATCGCATCGTGGAGGGCCTCTTGGGCTTTGACGGTAAAGTGTTCGATATCCATGATGTACACAATGTACTGCGTAAACGGCATCTACGGCAAATGAATGCTTCTGCCAAAAGACGCTCCCGTGCTATGATGGCGCCATGGAAACACCTGTAGTCTTTTTTGCCGGCATGGACCAGAATACGGTCGTCATGCTGATGCGCGCCTGCAAGGCCGCGGCCCGGGAGGCCGCGGCACAGGGTGCGGACATCGACCCCGCGGCTATCGCCTTTTCGATGGCGACCGACACGAACATGGGCTGGACCGTGCGCGACCTCGTCGCCGAAGTGGCCGAAGAACATCGCATGATGAGCGCCGGAGCGGCAGCTCAAGCTGCGGCCGCTCAAGCGGTGGCAGCCAAGGCGGCCGGGGACGGCGCGTCTCCTACAAGTCCCGAAGCGTAAACCCGAGGCGTTTCGCCGCTTCCCGGGCGAGATTTGGTCCGCAGACAATCGCGGCGGGGGCCTCCCCGGCCCCGGAGGCGGCCGCTCTGTTCCAGGAGGCAGAGGCCAACACCCGTTCCGCCGCGGACCGCACCGCCTGAGCGTCGACCGTCACGAGCTCCTGGAGCTTCTTGAGTCGATAGCGCGGGTGATAGCCGAAGAGGAGCCGCAAAAACTCAAGCCATGCGTGCTCGCTGGGAGTACGCGGCCCCGTCTCGCGCGAGAAAGCCCCTATAACCGTCTTGTCGACGACCTCTTCGGGGAGCGACTGATGGGCCAAACGCCCGAGAGCCTCCCTAAATGTCGCAAGGCTTCGTGCCGGATCGGGATCGCGGTAGGTACTCAGGTTGAAAAGTCCGTCCCCCGGGTCGCAGCTCGCACTGGCCCCATAGGCGCCTCCCTTCATCCGTATTTCCTCCCAGAGAACGGCCGTCGAGAGGTAATGGGCAAGGACGAGTTCTGCGGGGTACTCGCTGCTTCCCAAGCGCCCGCCACGCAGACAGAGGGCAGAAAACCCCGTCTGGAGGGTCTGGGAGAAATAGACTTCGCTCCCCGGATTCCCGCCATCCACAAAGGCAAACCAGGGCTCCTCGCCGTAGAGCTCCTCCCGACGGGGGCGCCAGGGAACACTGGCGGTAAAGTTATTGGCAATTGCATCGAGGGCGCGCTCTACCGCAGGGGGAGCGGCTGTCACATGGACAAGGAGCCCCGAAGAGGCGATACGGTCGCGTAGCGACGCAAGGCGCGCCCCGACATCTTCCAGAGAGGCTATCCCTTCAAGAGCGGGCGGGAGAGAACTATCAGTATTACCCGAATTCTTGAGTACCCGATCGGTGAGAATGCGTACAAAATTGCGTCCGGTCAAACCACCCCAGAGCTCTTCAATGGCGCGCGCACGCGAAGCCCGGCGGCTGGCCCGCTCGTGGGCGTAATAGGTCCCGCCGCTGGAAAGGGATGCGTCGAGGTCGTTGCGCAGTTCGGCGAGGAGGTCGCGCAGGCGCTTGGGGTCCTCGAAGAGGGATTCCTCCACAAGGCGATGCATCAAGGCCGTGGCCTCTTCCACCTGCTCATCCAGGACCTTCATGCGGCAAATAAGGCTGTCGCGCCCGACTATGTCAAAGACCCCGGCCGGGGTGGCCAGGCTGCGGGCCGTGCCCTCGGGTACACTGCTCACCTGCGCAGTAACATGGAAGCCCCCAAAGAGACGGGCCATACGGCTGGAGACCTCGCCGTAATCGAGACCGGGCAGACCGAGAGAACCCATAAAACGCGTAAAAAGCGGTAGCCACGCGTAATCCGCCGGTTCCAGGAGATCCAAGGGCATGGCCAGATCAATATAGGTGATATCATTGGTGTGCACCGGGTGAACGATAGCCGGCAGACGGCCGGCGCTGCGGTACTCGACTGGAATGGATTCGAGACGGGGCTCAAGATCGCTGCGGGCCAGGTGGGGGATACACGCAAGCTGTTCGGGGGTTTCCACTGCCGTTTGAGCGGCAGCGAGATCACGGGCCTCCTCTTCAATGCGCTCCCGCCCGGCGGTGGTAAGCCCCTCCTGTACAATAGAAAGCTGCTTTTTGAGGCGCTCTTCCTCACTACGGGCCATATCGGGATCGGGACGCACCTCGACGAGGGCACAGTGTGCGTTATCGAGCATTGAAACCTGGATAAGCCCTTCGAGAAGATGCGGCTCATTGTTCAAGCGCTCTTTGAGGGAAGCGATACGCTCCTTGATGCAGAGGGTGTCTGTGGGGTGGCCGCCATGGAGCCAGGCGCGCATTGCCCGGCGCAAGTAGACAAGCGAGAAAGGACCATGTGAACGGCGGATTTCCCGGTTTGCAAACTCAAGCCCCCGGAAAGCCGCTTCAATTTCCTCTTTGGGCAGCCCTTCCTTGACGAATCGGGCGAGGGTCTCGCGAACAAAGGCGTCAAATTCATCTATCCGCTTGGTCGGAACCCCACGCAGGCCCAGTGAAAAAGTAGACTCTCGCAGGGTGGCGTCAAAACCGCAGACGGGTGCGAGATCCTCGCCTATGCCCGACTCGACAAGGGCCCGATAGAGCGGTGAGCCGTCGTGTCCAAGGAGAACTTCTGCCAGAAGGGTGTAGAGGAGGACCTCATCGGCGTCGGTGGAGTCGCCAATGAGCCAAGACATCATCGCGATGGAGGCGCTCTCCTCGCCGGAGGGGGCCGGTACCACGAAGCGGCGACCCTCGCTCCAGCGGGGCTCGAGTGGGATGTCCCCAACCGCGGCCCCGGCCGGGAGGCAGGAGAAAAAGTGTTCGTCGAGGAAGGCGAGCTGTTCCCCGGTATCGATATCGCCGCAGAGAAAAACCCGGCAGTTGGCCGGGCAGTAGTGTGAACGGTGGAAGGCGACGAGGTCCTCGTGGGTAAGGGTCGGGATGACGGCGGGATCGCCACCTGAGTCGTAGGCGTAGGGGCCGGCGGGAAGGACCGATCGGCCGATCCAATCCCCGGCAATGGATTCCATCGAGGAGTATTCGCCCTTCATCTCGTTGTACACGACCCCGTTGATCGCGAGCTTGCCCTCGTCGTCAAACTCGTGGCGCCAGCCCTCCTGGCGGAAAATCCAGGGCGACAGGAGGGGGCGAAAGACCGCATCCCCATAGACGGCCATGAGGTTGAAGTAGTCGCGGCGATTTGTGGAGCTCGCCGGGTACAGGGTCTTGTCCGGATAGGTCATGGCATTGAGGAAGGTCTGCAGGCTCCCCTGAGCCAAGACAATAAAGGAATCCTTGAGGGGGTAGTTCTGCGAGCCGCAGAGGACCGAATGCTCGAGGATGTGCGCAACCCCGGTGGAATCGCCGGGGATCGTCTTGAATCCGAAGGAGAAGAGGTTTTCACTGTCATCGTTCACCAGGTGGAAGACTTCAGCCCCCGTCGCATCGTGGCGGGCGAGGACGCCGTATGCGTCGAACTCGGGGAGCTCCCGTACATCGACGACGGTAAAGCCGGAAAGCTGGTCGCCGGTTCGCAGGCGGGGTGAATGAGTGGAAGCGGAAGGGGCCGGGTCTTTGCTGCGGTCGTGGCTCATGAGTGTGTCACATCCTGTTGGGGGTTTTGGGCTATTGCACTGCGCGGGTGCGTATGGCAACAGCGTGAGGTATCAGACATATTCGTCGCGGTCTTCGTCAAGAATGATTTTGCCCTCTTCACGGGCGTTGCGGAACCAGGCGAGGAAACGGGAGGCGGCTTCCTCGACATCGTGGCGCGGCTGCGGCCCGGCGAGCGAAAACTCGTCCTCGACCAGTGCCCTGCGGCTCTTCGAGAGGTTCGAGAGGAGCTTTTCAACGAGTTCGGGCTTTTTGCCCTTGAGAAGGAGGACCAGGGCATGGTTATCGAGGCCGCGCAGGTACTCCTGCAGGGGCCGGTCGTTCGCACGCAGGACATCGTCCAAGGTAAAGAGGCGTTTACGGATATCGTCGGCGAGCGTGGCATCCGAGGCCGAAAGCTCCTCGAGCAGCCGCTCTCCCAGGCCGTATTCGGCCCGCTTGAGTATCTCTGCAAGGGCGAACTTACCGTCGAGGCTCTCGCTCCCCTGCCGTCCAATAGCTGCGGCCTTCTCGCGAAGGGCGGCCGCGACGCGGTCGAGGATGTCTGGCGAGCTGCGCCCCATGGTGGCGATGCGCTTCAAGACCTCGGTGCGTATGCCGCCATCGAGGTGGCGTATCGTACCGGCGGCACAGCGCGGGCTGGTTCGGGACAGAATGAGGGCCATGGTCGACGGCGATTCACCGGCCAGCATGAGGGCAATCTGCTCACCCTCGAACTCCTCGAGAAACTCGAAGGGCTTGAGCCCCCCTTCGGGGACGGTCTTCTTGAGTATGGACTCTCCCGCCTCGTCGCCGAAGGCGGTCTTGAGCATTTCTCGGGCGGTATCGACCCCGCCCCTGGCACCGGCGGTCTTCCACAGACCGCTTGCGAGCATGTCGCGGAACTCTGCGAGCAACTGCTCGGCCTCATCGTTATGAATGCGTTGTATACCCGCGATCTCGCGGGTTATCGCCTCGACCTGTTCTGCGTCCAGGCGGGCCAGAATCTTCGCGGCCTCGTCTTTACCGATAAGCACCAAAAACTTGGCGACCTTCCGGTAGCTGGACTCCTTCGTCGTCTTGAGAAGCCCTTCGGCCGTCGGTGAAGCCTCTTTGGCGGCCCAAGATTCCGTTTTGGTAGCCGGAGCTGCCGTTTTGGCAGCCGGCTTGTTGCCGGTATTGGGACCGGTCTTGCGGTCGGGATTGCCTGGTTCGGCAGCAGCACGAGCCCCGCTTGCATTTTTTGGGGATTCAGGCTGATAGTTCTCTCCGGGGCCAGCGGTATCGGGTGAAGCCTCCCTTGCGGGGGCCGTCTTTGCCTTTGTATACGCCGCGAGGCGCCGCCGATTTATTTCACTCACCCCCCCATGATACCCGGCCCCGCCCCTCCGGTCAATCTCGCCCAATTGCTTGACACGATTTCCCGCTTTATGGTAGTTTCTTCCACGTCGCCGGAGACGGTGACAGCCCAAAACGGTTTGTTTGGTCGGGCAATAGCGCAGTTGGTTAGCGTACAAGTCTGGGGGACTTGGGGTCCCCGGTTCAAATCCGGGTTGCCCGACCAATCAAGCCGTAGAGCCGGAAGGTATACCTTCCGGCTCTTTTTTTATGCCCGAAGGGCGTTCCCGATGGTCCCCGAAAAAATTCCTGGCCGCTACACGACACTCAAGGGAATACTGATAACAAAGCTCGTACCGGGGCCCCTTTGGGCAAAGGAGGCCTGGGCATGGGAGAACTCTGCCTTGAGCTGCTGGACCAGGAGGCCGATGAGCTGGAAGCCGAAGCCCTGCGAGTCCTCCAGCGTGAAGCCGGCCGGCAGCCCCACCCCGTCGTCGCTCACATCCAGCAAGAGCATAGCCCCCTCTTCCCGCACCCGAACAGCGAGCTGGCCGGCCTCCCGGCCGACAAAGGCGTGTTTGAGGGCGTCGGTGACCAGTTCGTTGACGATGAGCCCAAGGGAAACCGCCGGCTTGAGGTCGATGGAGCGGGAGACAATGTCCGATTCCACCTCGATGTGCCGAAGATCGGTCCCCAAGCTCTCGCAAGCGGCGTCGACAATGCGCTCGAGGTAGGCCTTCAAATCCACATGATCGACCCCGCCGGCGGTGTAGAGTATCTCGTAGAGCGAGGCCAGGGCATTGATGCGCGACTGGAGCTTCTCCAGTATGAGACGGGCATCCTCGCTCTCGACCTTGAGACTCTCAAGGCCAACCAGACTCGTGATGATGGTCATCGAGTTTTTTACCCGGTGCTGGAGCTCTTTAAAGAGAGTTGTCTTCTCTTCCACGAGCTGGCGGGCGCCTTCTTCCGCCTTGCGGCGCTCGGCGACCTCACGGGTAAGCTCCAGGTTGATGCCGGTAAGGGCCCGGGTACGCTCCTCGACACGGGATTCAAGGGCATTGCGCTCCTTCTCCAAGAGCAGGAGGGCCCGTTTGCGCTGAATGCTCGCCCGAAGGAGGGCCAGGGTAAGGAGGCTCTGCAAGATGAATACAAACAACAAAAAGATCAACTGAGGCCAATAGCGCTCCCAAAAGGACCTTTCGTGATAGAGGATTTCACTGCCCGCAGGTAACGAGCGAAGGGGGATGCCCCACCTCTTGAGGGCACGGGCGTCATAACTGTGCCCGATAACGCCTTTACGATACTGCTCGATATCGTGCGGAATCGCGGTCAAGCCTTCTCCTGCAATTCGCGCCATAAGTTCGCCCAGCAATACGCCGCTGGTCACATATCCGCCCACTATCCCCCGGCCTATAAGCGAATCGTAGTGGGTAAAGACCGGCACCGAAGCTGTGCGCGAGAGGGTCTCGCCCACATACCCCGGGATTAGCATGTCGCCATTGCGATCCATCGTTACCGGGAGGTAAAAGAGGACAGTCCCTTTGGCCAGCTTCGAGGCCCGAAGGTAGAGTTCATCTGCGGTAAAATCGTTGTAGACCTCGAGTGAAAAGATGCCGGAGAGACTCTCTTCCAGATCATGAATCTGTTTTGTCCGCGCCAAGCCCAGCTCGCTCTTGTCCGTAACAACGACGATTCGATTGGTGTCTGGCAGTATTTCTTTGATAAGGCGCAGAGAACGATCGAAGTCGGAAACCGCTTCAAAACGCACCTCGTCGCCACGCCCGGGGGCGAAAGCGGGGTCCGGCACGAAATTGAAAAGGTAGCGTTCTGCTTCGGGAAAGAGGTCGGGGTTGCGCAGGAGAAAGGCTGCAGCCGGATGCCCGTCGGTAATGACCGCGTCGATACGGGCATCGGCGTACTTCTCAAGGAGATAGTCCCGCCAACTCGGGTCATCGGGCCCCTTGAGAATGCGCGAAGCATCCAGGTTCTCCTCGAAGATGAAGGGGATACGGTAGCCGTCAAGGCGGGAGAGGCCCCGGTCGAGCCCTTCCATGACCCTGGACTGCCAGGGGAGGCTGCGCATGTAGGAATAGATTACGAGAACCTGGCGATTGGGCATGCCGCGCAGCCAAGCCCCCGCCGGGGCGGGAGCTATCAGCATGAAAATAATGAACACTGCCGGAAACAGGAACAGCCCCTTGATGGAGAAGTGTCTTCGCGGGGCGATTGCCCCTGTCCCGGCGCGCATGGTGCTACTTTTTCTCCTTTGGCGCCGTAAGCCCCTCGAGGGCAGCGGCAACCACCTCGTTGCGAGCGGCACTCACCGCGTTGGGGTGAATGGCCGATATGGGTTCGCGGTCGCTTCCCATGCCGCTAAGTACCGAAACGTGCCGTACAGGATACGACGCGAGGGTCTTGGCGAAGGGAGCAAACACGCGATCAAAGTTGTCGATGAGCCAGGCTCTGCGGGCCTCCGGCCCCGCCTTCTTCATAGTCTCGAGCGTAACGGAGAGTTGGTCAAGTTCTGCACGGGCACTGGTGACAAAACGGGTTGCCTCCGCCCGAGAATCGAGGACAGCCTTTTCGGCTTCTGCGTGTGATGGCGTGATGATTTCTGCCCGATAGCGCTTCTTGAGCATCTCGATCTTCTGTTTCTCTGCATCGAGCTCGGCCTTGATGCCCGCGACCCGGGCCTGGGCGGCAGCCCGCGCCTCTTCCACCCCAACCTTGCGCCGCTGGGATTCGTTGGCCAGGGTCACCCGCACCTCCGCCTCGAGCTCGGCGAGCTCGTTCTTGAGGGCAAGGACCTGGGTTTCGGCGCGGCGGGCCTCGGCTTCCTCCGCCGCAGCAGCACGGGCTTCGGCCTGGGCCTGGCGGGCCTTGGTCTCTGCATTCGCAGACTGCACGCGCTTCAAGAGGGCAATGTAGAGGTCCGGCTCGTCGACACCGGTAAGACGGTGGTCATCGACGTCGGCGATATTCATGGTGGTGATTTCAATACCGATGTTTTCAAGATCAAGCTTGCAGACATTGATCATCTTGGCGACGAGGGTGTCTTTGTCGGTCATGACCTGTTCGGGGGTCATGGAGGCCAGGGAGTCGCGCAAGTGCCCCTCAATGATGTCCTTGGCCACCCGTTGGAGCTCCTCGCGGGATTCCGAGAGGGAAAGGATGCGGGTTACCGCGTGGTTGCGCCCCGCCTCGTTGCTCGCAATCGCAAAGGAGACCGTCGCCTTGACATTGAGGGGGACGATACCGGCAGCAATGGCCGAATCGACCACAACCTCGATAGTGATGGGAGTAAGATCAAAGGTATTGAAACGCTGAATAAGGGGGATGATGAAGGCCCGACCACCGGAGAGCGTTCTAAAGCCCAGTTTGCCACCGGCACCCGAGATGACACCCATCTGGTTGCCGCTGACAATCTTCATGTTTTTGACAAGCTGGATGATTACCGTGACGAGGGTAAGCCCCCCGAGTACTGCGATAAAGGTGATCATTTGCTGCCTCCTGTGCTGCGCCCGGGCATCGAAAGATCACGAATACTGATGCCAAAGGTCGATGCAAAGGTGTCGAGGAAGTCTGCGAAAGCGCGAGCCCCGCGGTTGACTGCACTCGAGAAACCCTCATCTTCGTCCATGACCACCAACTGGTCGATATCGGTACCAGAAAGGTTTTCGAGGTAAACCCGGTAGAGTTCCGGGAGTTTTTGCTGGAGGAAGAGGACGCTCGAAGCGTCGTCCCCGAAGGCAGAGAGGAGCTCGGCCTTGGCCTTGAGGATGTCGTTGCGCACCCCTTCACGAATGGCGATGGCCTCCTTCTGCCCCTCTGCCACCGTGCGGGAGGACTCTTCACGGGCCTCGGCTTCGAGTGTCACCGAGGTCTTGTTCTTGAGTTCATTAAGGGCGATAAGTTCATTCTGGACGGCCGCTTCCCCGTGGTTTTGCGCCTCGGCAATAGCCTGATCTGCGGTAAGGCGCGCCTCGTCTATGCGCCCGGATGATTCACGGCGGTACAGCTCGAGTTCCTGCCTAGCCGCAACGATGGCTTCATCTGCCTTGGAACGGGCGATTTCCATGCGGCGTTTGGCATTGCTTTCGGCTTGCTCGGCAAGGGCGCGCAGGCGCGACTCTTCGATTTCAACCTGGCGGCGTTTTTCGGCCAGGGTCTGCTGGGCGAGGTTGGCGATATAGTTGGAGCTGTCCCAGATCTTTTGGAAGGAAACCGAGACGACCTTCATGCCAAAAGAACGGAGATCCGAATTGATATCGGCAAGAAGCTCCGCGCGAAACTGTGCGCGCTCCCCCAGGGCTTCGGCGGTTTCATTCGAATCCTCCATACCGATGGCCTGAAGGGGCGTAGCCTTGTTGAGGGCCCCGCGGAAGTTACCGACAAGGGTCTGCTGGATCTGGTCGTGTATCTGTTTTGCATTCTTGCCCATGAGGCGCTCTACAGCGCTGTAAAGCATGGCCTTCTCTTCATCGTCAATACACACACAGGCAGTGGCGTCGGCCCCCACCGTGATGCCGTTGGCGCTGTTGACCCCTTCGAGGCGCACATTTACCGGAAATACCCCCAGATCGAGCTTGCCCAGGGATTGAAAATAGGGGATGACCGCCGTGCGGCCCCGTTCGACCGAAAAACCGAAGCTCCGGCCCTCGCACTTGGTCTTGCGGCCGGCGACGACGAGTATGGTATCGGGCGAGGCCACCTTGACGATGGCCTTGAGTATCCCAATGAGTGCCACGAAGGCAACGAGTCCCAATACACCGTACAGGGCCCCCCACCCGGCCGAAAGACCGGTAATCAAATCAAGCATCACGTTCCTCCTTTTCCAATTCAACTATGTATATGCCGGAATCGAGGTCGGCAAGTATGACAGGGGTACCCTTTGGAAGGGCGAGATCGGGGCGGGAGGCGCGTACATAGACTTCCACATCCCGCTCGTAACGGCGCAAAAGGGCCTTGCCCATTTTTCCCGGCTCAACGGGAACGGAGATGACCGCTCGATCCATGAGGAATTCCTCTTCACGCAGGGTGGAATCGAGTTCGCGGCGGGCGATGAAGCGGGCAACGCGTGAAATGGCCGTTACCACGATGGCGCCGGCGCCGCTCCAAAGGAGGGAACCCAGAGGGGAGGCCCCGGTAAGGAGGGCGAAGAGTCCCGTGGGCCCGGCCCCGAAGGCGGCCCAGACAGAGAGGCGAAGGAGCGAAATGGCCTTTCCCACAATGCGGCCGGCATCCCGAGGGCTCCGGTCGAGGACGGCGTGCGAGTCGTGTGAGGCATCAGAATCATGCTGATAGTTGTCCCCGTCATCTCCGGCGCTGTCCGCATCACCGGCGTCCGGGGCATCGGAGCCGTCGGTAATTTCCGCCGCGCCGTCGTGGCCCCCGCCGTCGTGGCCCCCGGCGTCATCAGAATTGCCCGAGCCGGAGTCGCGGTCTGCGAGGAAGCCGAAAAGATCCATGACGCTTACGCCCACACCAAACACAGACAGGGCAATATAGAGGACAAACAGGGCATTCATGCCAGGAAGTATCGCCCGATACCGTCGTTATGGCAACCGCTTTGTGCGCAATGGATAGCGGCAACGCGCCCCTGCAAACAGCGTGCCTCTGCAAGCGGGGCGACTATGCAGGCAGGAGGGTCCCCGCAATGAGGGCGCGGAGCAAACTATCAGCAGTGCCCTATTGGAGGGACTTGAGGCGGGAAAAGGCCCCGCCACGAGCGGCAAGCTCTGCGTAGGGGCCCTGTTCGATAATACGCCCCTTGTCCAGGACCACAACGCGATCGGCATTGCGAATGGTCGAGAGGCGGTGGGCGACGATGAAGGTGGTACGCCCTTTTATGAGTGAATCGATGGCATCCTGGACGAGTTTTTCCGATACCACATCGAGGGCGCTCGTGGCTTCATCGAAGATGAGTATGCGCGGGTCGCGGATGATGGCGCGGGCGATGGCAATGCGCTGCCTCTGGCCACCGGAGAGTTTGGCGCCCCGCTCTCCAATGGGGGTATCATAGCCTTGGGGGAGCTTTTCGATAAACTCGGCGGCATTGGCGAGGGCGGCCACTTCGCGCACGCGCTCGTCGGGTACCGTCTTGAGGCCGTAGGTTATGTTGTCGCGAATCGAACCGGAAAAAAGCACGACCTGTTGGGGCACGACCGATATGAAATGCCGGTAGGTTCGCAAATCCAGTTCCGCCATATCCCGCCCGTCCACGAAGATGCGCCCGGCCTGGGGCCGGCGAAGCCCCATGACCAACTGCATGACGGTCGATTTGCCGGAGCCGCTCTCGCCGACAAAGGCGACGCACTCCCCTTCATGCACCGAAAAACCCAGATCGGACAAGGCATGGAGACGCACCCCGGGGTACGAAAAGGTGACATTCTCGAAGCGGATATCGCCCGCGACGGCGCAGACCTTTTCCTTGCCCTCGTTGTCTTCGACGTCGCGGTCCTGGAGGATGTCCCCGATGGAGTTGATGGCTTCGATACCACGGGCCATTTCGGGGTAGACGTTGAGTATGGTCGATACAGCCCCCAGAACCGAATTGAAAAGGCCCTGAAAGAGGACGACATCCCCGACCCCTATTCGCCCCGTTATGGCAAAGGGCACGGTAACGGCGAGACAGACGACTTGCAGGAACTGGAAACTGACCCAGTTCATGGCGCCGAAGGCAGCGCTTACGGTATCGAGTTTGAGGCCGTTGTTGCGCACGAAGGCAAACTTTTCCTCGAGCTTGGCAATTTCCGTCTCTTCCAGGCCGTGAGCTTTGGTAACCGGGAGCATTTCGATCATCTCGGTTACGTCCTCGCTCATGCGCTCCATGTCCTGGCGCAGGACGGCATTGGTTTCCTTCATGCGGGTGCGGAAGAGCTTCATGAGAAACCAAGCCAGGGGGATGGAGACGACGTAGACGAGGGCTACGACCGGTTCGCGCGTGAGGGTGATGGCAAAGGCAAAGAGGAAGGAGACGATGGCGGGCAAAAAGGCGTTCATGCCCATCATGATGAGGCCGCGCACCGATTCCACGTCGCGCAATACCTTCGACTGGATGGTCCCGGAGTTGACGCGGTCATGGAAGGCGACCGAGAGCTGCTGTATGCGCCGGACTATCGAAAGGCGTAGCCCCGCTTCGATTTCGCGGACTGCCTTGGCGATAAAGTAGACGAAGAGGGTATGGGTGGGGATGTTTTGAAAAACCAGAACCACGAGAACAACGAGGTTGATGATTATGGCGCGGATATCCCCGGCATGATCGCCCGGTCTTGCGGCGGCATTCGTGAGGGCATTGATGATGTTGCCCGTAACAAGGGGCATGGCCCAGACCGGGGAGTGCTTGAGCAAGAAACAACAAGCGGCCAGGAAGAGGTTCTTCTGCTCGTTGTCAAAGAAGTGCCAGAAGGTGCGCAGGGGCCGATCGCGGTTGAAGTGAAACTCGTGACCGTAGCGGATGCGCTCTTTGGACTTCATGCTTAGAGTTTCTTGGCAAAGACCCGGTAGTTGATATCGGGGAAGAGGTTGTTGCGTTTTTCCAGCTTGGTAAGCCAATCGGTACTGATATAATTGCCACCAAGGGACTCATACGCCGTTATGAAATTGCGCACGGCATCCTCGAAGCGGTTCTTTGCGTAGTCCGGGGCGCTGCGGTCCTTCATGAGAAACTGCCAGTCGGAGGCCTGTGAAAGGAGAACCTCGCGGGCCGCCTGATTGAGCGAACGCTCCTTGAGGCCGCTCTCGTCGGGGAAGCGCTCGGTGAGGTCGGTCATGCGGTGAGCACAGAGGATGATGTGGCGCCAGGTCCAGTCATTCGAGATGTCCAGCCAGCTTTCGGCATAGCCGTTGGTCCCCCAAGTCGAACACTGCGGGGCAATGGTCTCCTTTTCTGCAAAGACATCCATGGCGTGGGAGGGTTTGACAAAGCGGATATCGGCCGACTCGTGAATGCGGCGGAAGAGGCGTTCGAGGAAGAGGGGCCCCTCGTACCACCAGTGACCGAAGAGCTCGGCATTGTACGCGCAGAGGGCATGCGAAAGGTTACCCGTTTCTTCCTCGTAAACGGCCGCCTGGGCAACACGAGCGGCGAGGAATTCTTCCACATGCTCGTCCACCCGTTTGCTCGCAAGAGCAGGGTCCCAGAGGAGGGGCGTATCGGTATCCTTGGCGTTGGCCCAGTACTTGAATCCGGTGGGCCCGCGCACGCTGTCTGCCTCAAGCAGGGGTTCGAGGGCCTCGAGGGGAAGTTCGAAACCGGCATCACGATAGAAGTCGCGGTAGACAGGATCGGTGGGAAAGCCCTGCTCCCGGTCCCAGACCTGCCGGGCAGAGGCATGATTGCGGCCAAAAACACAGAGCCCTTCGCCGGTAAGAACCGGCGCCATGGTCCCCGTGGATGGAACCGGGCGGGCGTGAAGGAGGCCGTGTGTGTCAACTATTGTGTACGAGAAGCCATATGAACGCAGGAGTTCGCCCGCTTCGGGACACCAGCCCAAATCGGGGAGCCAAAAGCCGGAGGGATTGCGCCCAAAGAAGGAGCGGTGCGAGTTGAGGGCGACCTCAACCTGGGCCCGCAATGACTCGGGGCTGGCCTGGAGGAAGGGCAAGAAGGCGTGGGTGGCCGCCGTCGTCATGAGCTCCACGAAGCCCTTGCGCTGATACACATCGAAAACATGGAGGAGGTTCGAGTTGTAGCGGTCCACAAAGCGTGCACGATCGTCTACGGCACGGTCCAAATACAGGCGGACGAGGGCCTCCTCTGCAGGGCGCCCGGCACAGCGGGCAAGCTCGAGCTCGCCGAAGGCAATAAGGCGGTCCAGGTGCTCGACGTAGCGCGTCTGGAGCAGCGGGTCCCCCAGCATCTGGCAGAGGGTTGGCGAGAGGGAAATCGCAATACTGAAGGGGATACCGTCTGCTTCAAGCCGCTCGAACATGCCCAAAAGGGGCATGTAGGACTCCGAAATGGCCTCAAAGAGCCAACGCTCCTCGAGAAAGGTAGGGAACTCGGGGTGACGGACAAAGGGAAGATGGGCATGGAGAACCATGGATACCATGTGGAGCTTTTTCATGCAGACCTCATCATTCGCAGGCTCCGGGCATGCGTGAATCTCTATCACGCGCACGCAGGATAGGCAGGGAATCCAGGCCACAGAGTTCCGCAACAGCGAGGGCCTTCGTATTTGCAAGAGATTTTTTAACCGTGTCGGGTGATGGTGGAACGCGGAAGGCGCCGCTGGAGGCAAGAACTTCTTCCTTGCCATCCTGAATGAGACAGAGGTCAACCCGATACCAAGAGGAGGTCCCCGGCAAACAGAGGTACCAAGCACAGTCCTCGGGGACAAGCGAAACGGAAAAACTCGTCTCTGTCATGTTGTTGCTGCTATCCTTGAGACTCCAGACCCGCAGGCAAAAGCCACCAAAGCCCTCTGCTTTTTCCATTTCTGCCCGTTCGGTAGCGCGAACCTCCCAAAAGGCGTATGCCCAGTAGGGGTCGCGCAACAGCACGTGCAGATAAGTGGCAAAATAGGTTTCGGGTATGACGGCAACCGGTTCCCGATTGTCGTCGATGAGCAATTCTTCATCATCATCCACCGGGTCTTCCTCTTCGAGGCCGGCTTCGAGGATTTCCTCAATGATGAAGATGCGGTTGAGTTTTGGGGGCAGGTCCAGATCCAGTTCCTCTGCCAATTCGGTTAAAGCGGAATTGGTGAGGGTCTCCAGATACATTCTGGTAATCGGGCGTTCACACATTGCAGGCTATAATGGGAAAAACGAGGCGTTGCGTCAACTCCCCGCCCCCGCCAGAACCTCGTACCAGATACAATCGCGCTGTCCCCGTGCATCTTCCACACACAATTCAACCCGACCGCAGCCCGTTTTTATGAAAATTCTGCCACTCGAATCGAGGGTCCCACAGAGACTGCCATTGACTATGACGCGTGCGGCGGGGGCAAAACCGACGGTCTCCAGTCGGATTTCGGCAGAGGGTGCAGATGCCGGGGAATCGGGGGATCGTGTGGCATAAAAAACACTTCCGGAAAGCGGGCGACGAATACGGGCCCCCTCTCGCGTCTCGCCGGATGAAGAGGCCTGACGCCGGCGGTCCATGGCCCATACGCGAAATTCGTCGGGCAGGAGGACCTGCCCCCCGCGGTGCCAGGTGCAGGACGGGGGGATGTCGGCAGGCAGGAGGTATTCCCGCACGCGATGGGGGCAATCGGGGCCCGCCCGCTGGCCGGAGAGGGCGCAGAGGGCTACCGCCTCCAGCGGGGCGGGGGGACGGGGCCAGGAGGCCCCGGCGCTCTTTTGATTGCGCGACAGATCCATCAGCAATGCCCGTACAATCCCGGCGGGGACAGAACTCCCGGTTTCGCCAATGACCGTTGTACCGTGAAAGCTCCCCATCCAGACACCGACCGTGTAGCCTTCACTCGCCCCGAGGGCCCAAATATGGCGAAACTGGTTGGCCGTCCCGGTTTTTATCATGACAGGTGGTGCGTCGGGGGGCAGATCCCTTGCCCCGAAGCCCGTGTAGCGACTGCCTTGATCGGAGAGAATGTCACAGATGAGCCAGGCATTCTGAGGTGATATGAGGGGGGTGGTCGGGTTTTCCGCTCCATCAGGGGCCTTCGGCAGTGGGAGACAGACGGGCAAGGGCCGCCCCCCGCGGGGAAAAAGGGCAAAGGCCCGAACCAGTTCGGCAAGGCTGATATCAACCGCCCCCAACGCCAGTGGCAAACCGTGCGTTCCGCGGGAAGCCACAACGGAAAAAAGGCCCAAGGATACGAGCCAGTCCTCGAAAGCGGCGACTCCCAGGCGTTCGAGGAGCCATACAGCTGGCACATTAAGGCTGGAAGCCAGGGCGACGCGCAGGCGCACCGGGCCGTTGAAACGGCGGTTGAAGTTCATGGGGATATAGGCATCGCGCGAACCGAATACCGTCGGGATATCGGGGAGGATGGCCGCAGGACTGTAGCCGCGCTCGAGGGCGAGGGCGTAGAGGAAGGGCTTCAAGGTGGACCCACACTGATTGCGTACAAGGACCCCGTCAAGCTGCCCGCTGGCGGCCTCGTCGCCAAAATCATGGCTGCCCACCCAGGCGAGGACCTCTCCGCTGCGGTTGTCGAGAACGAGGACCGCACCGGTCTCTATACGCCGGTCGAGGTGCTCGGTGACGGCCATCCCCAAAAGCTCGAGGGCCCGCTCCTGTAACGGCGGGGAAAGGGCGGTCTCTACCGGCCCCCTGTCGGGGCCGCCCGTGGCGACTTTCAAAGACAGGCTTTCGGATGTGACGGGAGAGCTGCCTTCGGGGAGCCGCGCGAGGACAGCCCGGACAAAGTGGGGGGCAATTCCGCGGGCCGGGGGGCGGGTGCGGTGGGCGACTGCCCGTTCGACTGCCGCCACGAGGGTGGCCTGATCCACGTGGACCGCAGCCCTTGTGGCGAGGATCTGTGCCGACTCGAGGACCCGCTCCCGGTTTGACGGAATCCCCGGGTCGTAACGCGCGGGACTGCGGGGGACCTGGGCCAGGAGCAGGGCCTCCTCTACCGCAAGGGATTCGGGGCGATGTCCAAAACGGCGGCGGGAAGCGGATGCGAGCCCTTCAAGATTGGAGCCGAAGGGCAGATTGTTGAGCCAGAGTTCCAAAATGCGCTTTTTGGAGAGGCGGGCCTCGAGACAGAGGGCTCGAAGGGCTTCACTTACCTTGCCGGACAGCCCCTGCCCATGCGGGACAATGAGACGCGCGAGCTGCATGGAGACGGTACTGGCCCCCGCAACCGTCTTTCCGGCGCGGGCGTTCTGCAGGGCGCTGCGTAGTATTGCGCGCAAATCAACACCGCCATGAAGATAAAAACGTCGATCCTCGGCTGCGAGAAAAATGGCGACGACAGCGGGCGGCAGATCGGCAAGATCGACCCACTCCCGCTCAAGCCCCTCCTCGAGCCGCCCGACACCCAAGAGGCGCCCATCAGCGGCCAGGACCGCCCGGCTCACCGGCCGCGCGATAAAACGGTCGAGCTCTGGCCAGGGGATACTCGCAAGAGCGGGCTTGAAGGCACAGAGAAGCCCCAAAAGAAGGCCCCACAGGGGGAATCGGGGCCAAGGGGTGCGATTCCGGCGTGCCGGGCCCGTTCCGGCATGCGCAAGCGGGCCCGGCACGCCGGGCCCGCCATCAGTTACCACGTCCCTCACGTCCCCGCTGTATACGGGAGAGGATACCCGCCGAGCGGCCAAAGACTTCCTCTTCGTACATACACTCGACACTGACTGGCGGCAGGGGATAGACCCCGGGGGTTACCGCACGGAAGGTAAAGGATAATTCGGCTCTCCCGGCGGGGAAGAAATCCCAGTGCCAGCGTACTTCATCGTCCATGATGAACTGCTGTGGGGCGTTGTACCAGTAATATGACCAGGGGTCCTCCCAGGGGTCGTTTGACCAGGGGTCATCATCTTCCACGTCTTCTTGGGCGGGGGGGCTCGCCGTTGTTACAAAGGTCGCATCGTCGATACGCGCCCCGGAGGGAACCGGCGAGCGAAGGGCGACGAAGCTGCGGTCCCGGGCTGTCGAAACAACAATGCTGCAACGATAGCGTTCCCCCGCGAGGAATCGGCCCCCTTCCACGTCCTTTCCATCCATGTCTGTGTAACGAAGCATGACAGAGAAGCCCTCGTCGCGGGCGGCAACGAGCTCTGCCGGGAGGCCATAACGCAGACTGGCCACGTAATGGAGGCTCCCCTGCCCTTCACGGGCTATCCGCAGGGGAAGGAGGCTGTCACGCGGCAGGTCTTCCAGGAGTCGCTCGCCAAAACGGGCCTTTCTCGTAACGGGGGGCGCAGAGAAGGTCGTGAAGTCCTGCGACAAGAGGGAGCGGTCGCCAATATGGGCGGTGGCGGCAAAGGGTCGATGCCCCTTCGCCTCGGCATCCGCGATCTGACCAAAGGCGAGAACCGCCCAAAATGAGGCCGCTGTGGAGGACCAGCGCCCCTTTCTCATGCGCAGGATGAGGGTGTTGACCAGACGGGAGACCATCACGTCTTCGGGGGCCGTCTGATGCATGAAGAGGAGGGCCAGTGCGTAGCGTTCATCAGGACTTCCCCAGAAGCCCTGCGGGTTGTGGTACACATCCCCCAAATCCAGACCCCGTGTGCCGGGACGCAGATAGCGTTTGACCCGTGCAAGGATGGCGCGGGCACGGGCCGTTTCGCCGGCGTTGTGCGCAGCAAGCCCCACGAGGGAAAGGCTCGCCACATCGAGATCCTTGTCTGCCAAGAGAGCGTCGATCTCCTGCAGGGGCTTCTTTCCAAAAAGGCTGCGAACGTAGAGGGCGTAGGCACGCAGATAGCTGTCGTCGCGGTACCACTGGGGAAGGGAAGCAGGATCGTCTATCCAGCGGAGGAGGCTATCAGTATTGAAGAACTCCGAAACGGGGTCTTCGAGGCCCTTCTCGCGCATCATGGCAATGAGCTGGGCAAAACGCAGGGAGACGTAGTAGCTGGGATAGGAGCCCCCCGGCCAAGAGGGTATCGAAGCGTCCTCGAGGGCCTGCGAGGCGATGTAGTCGGCCTCTTCGACGACTTTGGCCAGGGGCTCTGCCACCGGACTCTCGAGATCAAAGGCCGAAAGGTGCTCCCCGAAGGCCAGAAGCGGTGTAATGGCGGAGAGTCGCTGTTCCAGACAGCCATAGGGATAGTCAAAGAGATAGGAAATGCTGCCGCGAAGGAGCGAGAGGCGCGAAGCGGAAAGGGAGACAGAGAGGCTCCCCCCCTCCACGGGGACGCTCGAGGGTATGATGAGCCCCTCTTCGATAGCAGAGCGATCGCCCTCAAGGCTACCGGCACTCGTTACGGTCTCCATGACCAGGGGGCGGGTAATCTCGAGCTCTTTGAGGATGCGTTCGTTCACCGTCCCGGAACGCAGGGTAAAGGCGACAGAGGCCCTGCCACTGGCGACAGCCGCAACTAGGAAGGGCACTTCAAGGGAGCCACCGGCGGGAACGGTGACCGTCTTCGATGCCGGCCCGTCCACCTCGAGGGGGGATGCCGCCAGACCGGGGACCCCGGCTGCAGCCAGGGCAAGGGATACCGTGGCCTTGGCCGGACGATTGTCGAGGTTCGTAAGCAAGAGGGACAGTTCACTGCTGTCCCGCCAACGCAGCTTGCGAGGCAACACGACGGTTGCGACAAGAGGCGCGCTCACCCGCACTTCCTCCTCGGCCAAGCCGAAGCGCTCGCCATCGCTGGCGACCGCCGTGCAGCGGAAGGTGGTAAGGGAATCGGGAAAGGTGAAACTGATGTCGACGCTGCCGTCTGCACCGGTAACGAGTGCGGGCTCGAAGACGGCTGTGGCCCGAAAGTCCTTGCGTTCGGCAAGCTCTTCCCCGGCCTCGGCGAGTTCCATGCTGCGGGCAACGCCATCCTTCTCGTCGTCCCCTCCCCCACCAAAGAGGTCGGTGAGTTCATAGTTTACCGGATCGACCAAGAGCGAGCGGGAATCCGCGCCATTTACCACAAGGGGGAAGCGGGCGGGGTCCATGAAGAACGCGAGGGGGTCTTGCACATGGTAGTCGATGAGGTCGATGACCCCGCGATCCACGGCCATAAAGCCGATATCGACCCCCTCGACGGGCTTGCCGTTTACGCGTGCAGAAATACGGTACGAGGCCTGCTCGCCGGGGCCATAGACGGCCTTGTCGCCTTCAATGGCGACATCAATACGGCGGTCGGCCGTGTCGACCATGAGGGGCACAACGCCAAAGAGGGGTTTGGGCTTGTCGAGATCTTCCTCGTACCATTCACGCTTCCCCTCGCCACTGCGCACGGTGTGGGCGCTCAGGCTTACATAAACGATGGGCAGGTACTCTTCCCGTATGGGGACTTCGATCGTGCGTGCAGAACCATCCAGCTCGATGACCCGCTGTTCGAAGATGCCCTCCCGTTCGATGGTAAGGAGGTAATTGCCCTTTTCGAGGGGCGAGCGAACGAGGATACGCGCGCTGTCGCCGGGTTTGTAGAGGGGACGATCGGCACTCATGTTGATGGCGTTTTCGGTATCCGATCCCCACCATATCCAGCCGGAGCCCGAAACGTAGAAGGGAAGGACGGTGAGTACGGCGCGGCCCTTTTGGTCGGTACTGCGAACGCGAATCTCCCACTGGCCACTGCTGCCGGCAGGGAAGGTCTTGGAGAACCGCCCCGCCTTTACCGGGAGACGCTCCGTTCCCTCGACGATTTCTTCGCGCTCCCACACGAGGTGGACAGCGCTCCCCGATTGCTGGCGAACGAGTTTCCAGTCCTGGCGCACAAAGACCGCCTCGACACTGCCGCCCTGCGGGGAGAGCCGCCCCTGTGGATCGACCAGCGCCCCGGAGAGCGTAAGGTCCTGCCCGGATTCACGGAAAAAGACTGATGGCCCACTGCCCTCTTTACGGCCGGCATCGAGGCGGGCGGCGATATGGAAGGACGCGGGGTGTACCAGGGTGGAAGCACGTGAGGCGACACTCTGGCGGGCGGCATCCTGGGTCTCGACCTCAACCGAATAGCGGTACGTGCCGCCCTCGACGAGGCCCGCCTGCGAGCTCGCTCGCGAGAAGCGCACCTGGCCCTGTGCGTCGAGCCGCCCCTCGTCACCACCCAGCCAGGAGCGGCCGTCGCGGGGGGCGGGGCCAAAGGTCCAGTCGGCCCAGAGGCCGCCGGGATTCCAGCGTATCTGCTCGCTCGTCCAGGAAGCCGAAAAGGGCGCCCCGGAGAGAGCCCCACCCGCCAAATAGTGGGCCTTGAAGGCGGCGTTGAGTTCCTCTCCGGCAATGCGGAAGGAATCGGTAAAAGAAACATTCGCCTCGAAGCGCAGACGTTCAAAGTTCGCAACGGTAAAGGTCATGGCGTCGAGTGCGGGAAGCTCACTGTTATCCTGCCACCATCGAATCCGGTAGCTGCCGGGCTCGAGGTCGTCGGGCAGGGTAAAGGATGCATGCCCGATGCCCCCGCGCGAGGTCTTGCCGGAAATGGCGAGGATGGGTGAAGGGTCCCAGGTATTCGGGAGGACATCGGCTCTCCAATCGCTCTCAAACGAACGATACGTCCCGTCTTTCTGGCTCCGCGCGACAAAGCGGATGCGCACCGTCTCCCCGGGCCGATAGAGGCCGCGGTCACTGTACATGAAAACAACCGGGTGTTGCCGCTCGTAGCGGAAGGGATCATCATTCGAGCGTACATCAAAGCGCCAGCTGTTGTGCGAAGTGTTGGGAATGAACTCGACTTCGTCCCCACCGGCACTCACGCCCCCATCTTCAAGTACCCGTATGCGCAGGCCGGCACCCCGCAGCCCGTAGCCATTCCGATAGTGTTCCGATTCGGGGCGGGCGAAACGCGAGGCAAGACTCCTCTGGCCAAAATCGAATATCGCCAGGCCGTCGATATCGCTTTGGGCGCGCATGCGCTCGCTGTGTCCATCAAGCAGGATGACCTCTGCGCCGGGAACCGGCTTACCGTCACTTATGCGGGTAACCCAGGCGACAAGACGGTTGGGGGCGTAGCGGGTAGTAATGGCGAGATCGGTAACCTGGAGGGTGAGCCAGCGCTCCACCTCCTGCGGCTTGTCCGACCAGCGGTTGAGAACCCGCGCCTTCCACCCCATGGCCACCGAGCCCCTGCCGGCCTCATTGAGCCAGGGGGAAAGATCTTCCAGACGAAAGCTGCGCCGGTCGCGCTCGAGACTGTCCGGGTCAATACCGACAAAGAAGCGCGGATCAAGGCGTTCGTAGGGCCCATCGACAGCCCGCATTCCCATTGACAGCGACAGGGGATTCTGACTTACCCAGAGGTATCGGGGGGCAAAGGAGGCCTCGAGCATGCGGCTCCCCGTATCCGGGACCGAAAGGTAACTCGGGGCTGCGCCAACTTCGACCCAGTCACGCGCCCCGGAGGCAGCACGCCCCCACAGATCGCGTATGCCATCGGCTACGCGCACGAGAGCATCCTCTCCATAGGCAAGCGGGAGACCGGTAATGACCAGATTCGATCCCCATACCTGAAGATTTTCTTCGAGAATTTCGTAACCGTCGACCGAAACGAAGGGCAGCCAATCGCCATCGGGATCGAGAGGATGGGAAAATCTGATGTAGACGTTGCGCGAGTCTCCCCCGCGCGCCCAAGGGGAACTCCAACTGAGCACTTCGATCTCTTCCAATTCAAATGGCCGCAGACTGTGCCACTCGAGGACGCGGTCTTCGGCGGTGCCAACGGCCCCCTCACGCGAAAGGGCGCCCGCAGCAAGAGTGAGCCGCAAATCTGCGTCCTCGCCAATCGCTTCGAGGGCTTGAACGTGAACAGTGGGCCCCGCTGTCGCGGCGACATCCCCCTGTGCGTCCTCCCCCCAAGCCCGCAGGGGGACCGGGCGCCCGTCCACCTCGAGAGAGAGGGACTGCGCGATGAGTGCGGCATCGACCGGGTGGCTGAATACAAGGCGAACGCGACCGGCGTCACCCGTTGGGGCGTCATTGCGATTGACCCAGGAACTGCCATCCCCCAAATCCCATGAGACGATTTCCAGGGGCTCGCTCCGGAAGGAGAAACTACGTTCCCCCTCGAGTTTTTTTCCACCCAGGGACTGCAACCCATCGAAGAGCTGTACCGTGTAACGCTGTTGGGGAAGGGGCTCCTCTGTCGCGTCAAAGGACAAGAGCCGCGAACCATACCAGCGGTACACCCCTTCCAGAGGCGGATCGATGGTCATGGCACTTGTCTCGGTAACCGTCTTGCCCAGGCGAGCAAGGGGAACCACCGGTTGGGAAAACACCACCCAGATGGATGGTTTTTCAATGGAAGAAGGCAGAATATCCTGCGGGCCGCAATCAACCACCACAAAAGCTTCGTCACTCTCCGATATCGTGATTCCGGCATCCGCCTCCACGTCTGCTTCCTCGAGGGCCTCCCAATAGGCAATGCGATATGCACTCAATTCCTTGGCAGGCCGGGCGGCAGCAAGGGAGACCGTCCCCTCTCCATCCGGCGGCATGACCGGCGCCGCATGGGAGGAATCCTTCGCACAGGAGGTGATGAGCGGGATTACCATACAGGCGATACCGGCCAAGAGGGCCGAAAAACGCTTTTGGAATGTGGTATGGCAGACAAATCGAATCATTATTTACCTCCGAATCGGTGGGAGCGGGTGTGGCTATCAGTATAGTACCCCGACAGCCCGGCTTTTTGCCAGTAAGTGGCTTGATGTTATGGAAAACAGGAGAAAAACATGGGAATCACCCGCTTTACCGGTCCGCGTGCTTCGGGTATCATCGGGCCATGTCGAAGACACTATCAGAACTCCTTTCGGGGGACATGCCTGCGCGAATCGGGCTTTTGGCTCGCCATGACGCGAAAGAAACGGACACAACACTGTCCTCCCTCGTATACGATTCACGCGCCGCACAACCCGGCTCGATATACTTCGCCCTGCGGGGCCTGCATACCGACGGCCACCGCTACATCGACAGCGCCATTGAAAACGGCGCCCGGGTTGTGGTGCATGAAGAAGATCCGTCGACCTTCGACCCGCGAGTACACTGGCTCAAGGTGCGCGACAGTCGCCAGGCAATGTCGCCCCTCGCCGCAGCCTTCCACGACTGGCCCTCCCGCGACCTCGCGGTCATCGGGGTTACCGGCACCGAGGGCAAGAGCACGACCGTCTACCTCGTTTGGCAACTCCTGGGGCTCTGCGGCAAGCGGGCCGGCTTTTTCTCGACCGTGAATTACTGCCTTGACGGAAAAGAGCAGTGGAATCCCGAACACCAGACCACCCCCGAGGCGACGACGGTACAGGCGCACCTTGCGGCCATGCGCGATGCGGGCTTCGAGTACGCGGTGGTCGAAGCCAGTTCCCACGGCCTGTCGCCCAAGACCGGAAGACTCGAGGATGTCGATTTCGACATAGCGGTCATGACCAATGTCACCCACGAACACCTCGAGTTCCACGGAAGCTGGGAGCAGTACCGCGAGGACAAATCGCGCCTCTTTCGCCGCCTGGATACCGTTGACCATCAGAAAAACTGCTCCCAGAAACGCATACCGTCCTTCAGCGTTGCCAACGCAGACGACCCCAGCATCGCCTATTTCGTGGCGGCCAATGAGCGGCGCACCTACACCTGGAGTCTCAAGGGCGAGGATGCCGATTTGTCGGTCAAAGAGCTCGCCGTAAGTGCAAAGGGCTCCAGTTACGAAATCCATGACCGGGCGAGCGGGACGAGCCTGCAAATCAGCGATCTCTTGCCCGGCTCCTTCAACGTGAACAATGTCCTTGCGGCCCTTCTGGTCGTCTCGAACCTCCTTGAAATACCGGTCCCCGAACTCGCCCATCACGTGCGGCACCTGCGCCCCGTCCGCGGCCGCATGACAAGCCTTACCCTGGGACAGGACTTCGAACTCATTATCGATTACGCCCACACCCCCAGCTCCTTCGAGGCCGTCCTGCCCCCGCTGGCTGCCCGCATCCATGAAAAGGGCGGCCGCCTCATCGCCCTCTTCGGATCGGCTGGCGAGCGGGACCGCGTCAAACGAGCCCTGCAGGGGCGGGTAGCCGCCGAAAACGCCGATATCGTCATCCTCTGCGACGAAGACCCCCGCGGCGAAGAGCCCCTGTCCATACTCCACGAGATTGCCAGCGGCTGCACAAATCTCCTGCCACAGGAGAATATCCTGCTCATCCCCGATCGCCGCGAGGCAATCGGCAAGGCGGTATCCCTCGCACAGGCCAACGATGCGGTAATCCTTTTGGGAAAGGGACACGAAAACTCGATCATTTACGCGAACAGGGTACTCCCCTGGGATGAAATACAGGCAGCGCGCGAGGCCCTTACGGCCCTGGGCTACGGAGGCTGATCATGAAAAAAACAATTGCCGTCATCTATGGCGGGCGCAGCGGCGAACACGCAGTCTCTCTCGTATCTGCCGCTTCGGTCGCCCGCACCCTCGCCCCAAGCCGCTACGATGTCCTGCTCGTAGGCATAGCCGACGACGGGCGCTGGTTCCTGCAGAGCGATGCCGTCCTCGCCACCTGCCGCGCGGGCAACGCCCCCCTCACCATCGAACAAGAGGGCTCACAGCAGGTCGCCCTCGTCCCCGGGCAGGGGAAAGCCTGCCTCGTTCGGGCGAAAGATGGAAAGGCCCTGTCGCTTGACTGCGCCTTTCCCGTCCTCCACGGGACCTTTGGCGAGGACGGCTCTGTGCAGGGTCTCTTTGAAATATGCGGCATCCCCTATGTGGGAGCCGGCGTCGCGGCCAGTGCCCTGGGTATGGACAAGGACTACGCAAAGACAATTTGGAAGGCCCGGGGCCTCCCGGTCGTCCCCTGGATCGCCATCAACGCCGCAGAAAGGCAGCAGGAGCACCGTTTCACCGCCCTCCTCGAACTGGCAGAGCGCGACTTCCGCTACCCCCTCTTTGTCAAACCCTCCGCCGCAGGTTCCTCGGTAGGCGCGGCCAAGGCGACGGACCGTACGGAACTTGTCAAAGCAGTCGACGAAGCCCTCCTTTGGGACGACAAGGTCCTCGTTGAACCCTTCCTTGCCGCCCGGGAAATCGAGTGTTCCGTTACGGGTAACGAAGAGCTGTCCGCCTATACCCCGGGAGAAGTGGCACCCACCCACGAGTTCTACGACTACGACGCCAAATACATCGATCCGGACGGCGCCAAACTGATCATCCCCGCACGTATTGAAGAGGAGGATCTGGGGCAGATACGGGAGCTTGCGAAAAAGGCCTACCGGGCCCTGGGCATCACGGGGCTTTCACGGGTCGACTTCTTCGTTCTAAAGGATTCAGGCGAGATACTCCTCAACGAGGTGAACACCCTGCCCGGCTTTACCGGAATCAGCATGTTTCCCCGCATGTGTGAGGCCTCCGGGCTCTCCTACGCAGAACTGCTCGATCTGGTCATAGACCTGGGAATTTCCCGCCATACGCTGCGTTCTGCGCGCAGCTACAGCCGGTAAACGGGTATGCCCCTCTCCTTCTACAAGCTGCACCTGGCCGCCTCAAGTGCCCTCGTGGTCGACCGCGCCAAGAAGGAAAACAAGATCATCTGTGCCGATGTCTCGCGTATGGAGGACATTGCCCGCAGCCTCTTGAATCGTCATTGCGGGGCCGGCGGCAGGGCCCTCGTCTCCCTGGACGACAGCTGGCCCCCAAACGCCCGGGCCTTCGGGCCCGACGGCCGGGAGCGCGCCGGATGTGAGGACGCCTGGCTCTGTGCCGCCCGCCTGGCCTTCGACGCCGGACGCGGCCGCTCCCGGAATATCACCCTCGCCTGCCCCGATGGACAGCGCCAGTATGAAGCCCTCGCCTCGGGGACCCTCGCAACGAGCCTTTCCGCCCGGCGTATACTCCCTGGCGAAGGCCGTGTGCCCGGCGAGCAGGATGCGCCACACGCCCCCCGACTCGACGACACACACCGCGCCCGCGGCGTGCGTATCATCCCGATAAAAACCCGCTATCGCGACGTGTGGGTCGTCCTGTCGCCCGCCAAGGGCCCCGGCCCGCGCAGCTTGTACCGATCCATGAAAACAGCTTTGAAAGAAGAGCTGCAAAGGATGGCGGCCACGGGCACGCGCGAAAGCCCCGCCCTCGTCTGGGCCCAGGTTCGCGGGCGGGAGCTCGTACGCTTCCTCTGCCCGCTTTCAATGGAGCGACTCGTGGCCGCAAGCGCCGCAAGCCGTGCGGCCGAAATCGCCGGGCTCGTGGGCGACAGCCTCGTCGCCGAGTGGGCGGGCCCATGCGGCGCCGTCCGCTATGGCACCATCAACGCCGAAAGCCCCCGCGAACTGGTTACCCGGGGACGCTTTTGGGCGCGTATGGAAGACGAAGACCAGGTGCTGATAGCCGGGAGCCCCGAGTACGCCTTCGAGGGAAGCTTCGAACACGACTGAAGGTCCGAAAAGCCGAAAAAAAGCCGCCAGGAACATCCGCCCCCGAACTACCGGCCTTGGCGCAGGGAGGCCACGCGTATCGCGTCAAGCTCCCGTGCATCGAGGACCCCCGCACGATACAGCGCAAGGTACTCGCCACTGGTCGAGTGATCGAAGATGACGATATCGTCGCTGTTGACCGTTACCGGGACACCGGCACGGGCAATGAGGGCAATGGGGTGCTCCGCGATGGACGGTACACAGCCCAGACGTACATTGCTCGTGGGGCAGATATTGAGGACCGTCCCCCGCGCGGCGAGCCAGTCGAGAAGGGCCGGATCCTCCGCTGCGGAAATCCCGTGTTGGACGGCGTCGAGGTCAAAGAGCGCCACCGCACGGCGCACGGCGTCCGGGCCCCGCAGCTCCCCCGCGTGGGCCTTTAGCCGCAGGCCCCGCTCCTTTGCAAGGCGATAGAAGGGGACGTAATCGGCGTCATCCCCCTTGCGTTCATCCCCGTACAGATCGATTGAGGAGAAAAAACCGGATGATATGGCCGGGGGGACCCAGGCCTCGAGATACTCGAGGGGCACCCCCTTGGCCATACCCAGCTCGGGACGTACCACCAGGGCGGACTGCGGGTGACGGGCCAGGACCCGGTCGATAACGCCCTGTATCGCGGCCATATAGCGCTCGAGGTCTCCCCCATACAGCCCCACGAGGAATGCGTCGAGGCTGGGTTCCATCAGCGTAACCCCGTCGGCAATGGCCGTTTCGAGGGTATTCTCGAAGAAAAAGTTGAAGAACCTCGCCCGCTCTTCCCCGGACAGGGCCTCGTAGGGTTTGGCGAGGGTAACGAGGAGATAGTGATCGAAATCTGCAAAGTCGGCAAAGACCTCTGGCGGCGGCGGGAAGCGCATGCCGCACCAGGCCTCGTAGGCCGCGCGCGTGCCCCCACAGAGCCCGTGGACGTGGAGGTCGCCCTTGGGGATGGCCCGAAGGGCTTCAAGGTCCCCGGTTGCCAAGGCACGGATAAAGGTATCAGACTGATAGTCCACTCTGCGCCCCCTTTTTATCGAACAGGACTGGCCATGGCCAACCCCCACGCCAGACTGCCAAAGGGCGCGGGCTGCGTCAAGTATTACACAGTCCCCGGCGGCCCGGGGGAAATGCGGCACACACGACGAAGAGCGGCCCGTCTTGTGTCCCTCCCCGCCTTTCTTTATACTCTGTACACGCGAAGGCCCCCGGGGGCCCGCACCCAGGGATCCGGCAGAAACCGGCCCTGTAGCACCACACAGGCAGGACGGCACAGCATGAATGCGGCATTGGAACTACTCAAGGAGCGCGGCTTTTTCCAACAGTGTACCGACGCGGAGGCACTCTCTGCAGTTATGGACAAGGGCCCCGTCACCTTCTACGTAGGCTGCGACCCCACCGGGCCCAGTCTCCACATCGGCCACATGGTTCCCTTCTTCGCCTATCGACACCTCAAGAACTCAGGCCACCAGGGCATCGCCCTCATTGGCGGGGGCACGGCCCGCATCGGCGATCCCTCGGGCAAGACCGAGATGCGCAAAATGGTAAGCTACGGGCAGATCGACGCGAACGCCGCGAGCATCCACGCCCAGCTCGACCGCTTCCTGGGTTTTGACGGGAATACCGCCCGGGCCGACAACAACAAGAACTGGCTCGCGGATCTCAACTACATCGACTTCCTGCGCGAAATTGGCAGCCAGTTCAGCGTCAACCGCATGCTCTCCTTCGAGGCGTACAAGATGCGCATGGAGACGGGCCTTTCCTTTGTCGAATTCAACTACCAGCTCCTGCAGAGCTACGACTTCCTCGAACTCTACCGCCGCCACGGCTGCCGCCTCCAGATTGGCGGGGACGACCAGTGGGGTAACATCGTCGCCGGCATCGACCTCGTGCGCCGCCTCGAGGGGGCCGAGGTCTTCGGCCTCACCTTCCCCCTCGTCATGACCTCCGACGGCAAGAAGATGGGCAAGACCGAAAAGGGCGCCATCTTCCTCGACCCGTCCATCACGAGCCCCTGGGACTTCTTCCAGTACTGGCGCAATGTCCAGGATGCCGACCTCAAGAAGTTCCTTCTCATGTTCACCTTCCTCTCCACAGCGGAAATCGAGGCCCTCTGCGCGCCGGGGGCCAACCCGAACGCCGCGAAGGAAAAACTCGCATACGAGGTTACCCTGCTTATTCACGGGAAGGACGAGGCGGAAAAGGCCCTCGCCGGGGCCAAGGCCCTCTTCGGTGGCGGCACTGGCGCGAGCGGCGGGGACCGAAGCGCCATGCCCAGCGTGGAAATGCCCCGCAGCAGTCTCGAAAGCGGCATGAACATCGTCGACCTCTTCGTCGCCGCCAAGCTCGCCCCCTCCAAGAGCGAAGCCCGCCGCTTGGTTGAACAGGGCGGGGCCTTTGTCGCCGACAAGAGCGACGAACTCGCCTCCATTGGCGATCTGGGTGCACTCGTCGGCCTTGAAAATATCGACCGCGAGGGAGAAATACTCCTTCGCGCCGGCAAAAAACGCTGGACGCGTATCCAGGTCAAGTAGAGGAGCCCGTGGATTCGGCCAATGGCGCGCTCAAAGGGTACTTTATCGAAGACGCACGCAGTAACTTGAACGAACTGCAAACGGATATCGAGGGGGGCGCCTGGCCCCCCTCGGCCGTGCGCGCAGCCGCCTGGCACCGTAGCATCCACACCATTAAAGGCAACGCATCCTTCTTCGCCTTCCCGGAACTCGAGGGCCTGTGCCGCGGTATTGAAGGACTTCTCACCCTCCTTCGCACCGCCGACCCCCACAGCCTCAAGACCTCTCCGGCGGAACTCCTGACCATCCTCGAAGAACTTGGCGACGCCTTGGAAAAACATGCCCATAAGGAGAGCGGGCCCCGTCATTCGGCGAGCAGGCAGTCCGATAGCCGCCCGGGCTTCGACCAGCTGGTCGCCGGCCTTCCGGCCCTCGCAGACCGCCTGGCAGCCTCCTGCGGCAAAGACCTGCACCTTCACATCGAGCCGCCGACAGAAGCGGTCGCCCTGCCGCATCGCATCCACAGCGCCCTCCACGCCGCGCTCGTGCAGATACTGCGAAACGCCATCGATCACGGGATCGAGTCCCCGCAGGAACGAAAAGTGCGGGGAAAAGCAACGCGGGGCAGCATTGTCATCTCCTGCGAGCGGAGCGAACTATCAGCCTTGATACATATTGAAGACGACGGAGCGGGCCTTGACCCCCGCACACTGGCCGAAAAAGCCGGAGAAACGGGGCTGATACCTGGCGGGGCCGCATCGGCCGGGGGGCGCGGCGGCCTTGAGGTCATCTTCGAGCACGGTTTTTCCGCCGCACGCGACGACGCGGTCCTCTCAGGCTGCGGGGTGGGCCTCGATATCGTGCGCCACCGCCTGCGCGAACTGGGCGGCGAGGTCCTCGTGGAAAGCGAGGCCGGCAGGGGCTGCCGCTTTACCCTGCGTGTCCCGCTTTCTTGAAGAGTATCTTATACTGATAGTCATACCCGCTACAGGTAGCGCTTGATTTCCTCTCCCTCTATGCCGGCGTAGAGCTCGATGAACTGCTTGGCGGTGCTCCAGGCGATCTTTCCCAGGAGGACTTCCTCGACCTGGAAAAAGCCGACCTCGCTGGACATGTGTACGTCGATGCGGATGGGTTTCTCGCTGCCGGGCCCTATCTCGAGCTTTTCGATGGAATTGGCC
>CAZIRF010000016.1:0-53546 GCA_964541755.1 uncultured Spirochaetales bacterium
CCTCGTTGAAATTGTCGACGCCGTAGCGCTCGATATCGGTCTTGGAATTGAGGCCCAGCTCCTTCTCGATAAGGTTCTCGATGGGAAGACCATGGCAGTCCCAGCCAAAGCGGCGGTCGACCTTGAAGCCCTTCATGGTCTTGTAGCGGGGAATGATGTCCTTGATGGTGCCGGGAACGAAGTGGCCAAAGTGCGGAAGGCCCGTGGCAAAGGGGGGGCCGTCGTAGAAGACGAATTCATCCTTGCCATCGCGCTGCGAAATCGACTTCTTGAAGGTATCGTTTTTCTGCCAGAACGCCAGTATGCGCTCTTCAAGTTCGGGGAAATCGGCTTTTGCATTCACGCTTTCGTACACGCTCTTCCTCCATCAGGCCGGCCACCATGGCATCAATACAGACCTGTTTGCATTTGCGCGTGAGTATGCCATATTGGGCCATACTTGTGCAAACCGTCTGTAAGCGAGTGAACAATGAAGAAGAGTATCAAGACTGATAGTTCCACCCGAGCCCCCAAAGCAGCTGGCGGGAAGGCAAAGGTCAGCCCCCCCCCGATTGAAAGCGACGACGCCCGCCGCGAGCGCGCCCTTTCCATTCTCGACACCCTCGCCCCCCGCTATCCGGTCTTGAAGCCCCTCCTGGTCCACTCGAACCCCTGGGAGCTCCTCGTGGGGACGGTCCTCTCTGCCCAGTGCACGGACAAGCGGGTTAACGAGATCACCCCCGGCCTCTTCGCGCGTTGGCCGGGCCCCGCCCAGCTCGCCGAAGCAACGCAGGAGGAGCTCGAACAGGTCATCTATTCGGCCGGCTTCTACCGGGCCAAGGCCCGTAACCTTATCGGCGCAGCCCGAAAGATACTCGCGGGGCACGGTGGCGAGGTTCCCCGTACCATGGAAGAACTGTCTGCCCTGCCCGGCCTGGGCCGAAAGAGCGCGGGAGTCCTCCTTTCCGCCTGCTTCGACACCCCTGCCATTATTGTGGACACCCACTTTGGCCGCGTCACCCGGCGTTTGGGCTTTACCGCAGAGAGCGACCCCGTCCACCTTGAAAAAGATCTCGCCCGCTGGCTCCCGCGCGAAGAGTGGAACCGCTTTTCGATGGTCATCAACTTCCACGGCAGGGATATCTGCCACTCCCGCACCCCGAACTGCCCCGCCTGCCCGGTCCGCGGCCAGTGTCCCAGCGCTATTGGGTAATGATAGCGCGCCCGTCTGCCCCGCTCCCGGGGAAGCGGGTTCGCAGTGGACTATCAGCCTTGAATCGTGCCTTTTTATCTATATAAAATGCTCGTTTTGATTGACGCGTACGGCGCAAGGCAGTATGATGCTGTGACCATGCCCAAACTCAAGATCGCGGCGACCCCTTCGATACGCCGCCTCCCCTCCTACCTGCACATCATTCACCAGGCCCAGCACGACGGGCTCGAATACATTTCCGGGACCGTTATCGCGCAGGAGCTCAACCTCGAGCCCATTCAGGTGCGCAAGGACCTCTCGATTACCGGAATTGTCGGCAAGCCCAAGAAGGGCTACCCCGTCGCCGAGCTCATCGCCGCCATAGAGCGCTTCCTGGCCTGGGACAGCGTGCACGATGCCGTCCTCGTGGGCGTCGGCAACTTGGGTTCGGCCCTCATGGGCTACCAGGAGTTCCAGCTCCACGGCCTCAACATCATCGCGGCCTTCGACAAGGACCCGCGCAAGATAGGCTCGAACGTCCACGGCGTGCCCATCCTGTCCACCGACTCTATGGAAATGCAGATACGCAATCTGGGGGTCAAGATCGCGATCCTTACCGTGCCTTCGGCCCACGCCCAGGACAGTGCCGATGCCCTTGTGCGCGCCGGCATCAAGGGTATCTGGAACTTTACCAAATCCAAGCTGCGGGTGCCGGACAGCGTCGTCGTCCAGAAGGAAGACCTTTCCTCCGGTTACGCAATGCTCTGCGTGATGATCGAGGCCCAACGCCATGCATACCAAGGCTGATAGTTCCACCCGCGCCGCCACCACAGATAGCGATGTGGCAGATACAGCTGCTTTGACCACATCCGAAGTCGGACCCGTGCCGCAGAAGATGGCCGACCAGGCTGCCATGTTCGCCAACCGCCTCGTCAAGCGCGACAAGCACCTGCGCAAGTGGGCCCGCCGCGTCGACGTCGACGCATACCGGGTCTACGACCGCGATATCCCCGAAATCCCCCTCATTGTCGAGCGTTATGGCACGTACCTCGCCGGGTCCCTCTTCGAGCGTCCCTATGAAAAGGACGAGGCAGAGGAAGACGCTTGGCTCGATGCCATGATCGATGCGGCCTCCGGTGCCCTGGATGTCCCCCGCGAGAATATATTCATCAAGAGACGCCGCCGCCAGCGGGGCCTTGCGCAGTACGAGAAGATGGACCAAGCGGGCGTGACGACCACCGTACGCGAACACGGGACCCTTTTTACCGTAAATTTGAGCGACTGGCTCGACACCGGGCTCTTTCTCGACCACCGCGAAACCCGCGCCCGTGTACGGGCCGAAGCCGCCGGAAAGCGGATACTCAACCTCTTCTCGTATACCGGCTCTTTTAGTGTGCAGGCCGCCCTTGGGGGCGCCCGCGAAGTGGATTCGCTGGACCTCTCGAACACCTGGCTCGATATCGCCCGCGAGAACTTCCGCTTGAATGGCCTCGAGACCATACGCCTCGATGCCCGCGAATACGCGGAAGAGCGCGGCCCTGCGGCCCGCAGCAAAAACGGCAGCGCCGCCGGCTTTGAAAATCCTGCAACAGCCCCCCTCAACCGCCTGATACGCGGGGACGCCCTGCGCTTCATGGCCCACGCCCGCGAAGACGGCCTTCTGTGGGACACTATTATCCTGGACCCGCCCTCCTTCTCGAACTCAAGCGGCATGGATGGCACCCTCGACGTGCGCCGCGACGCAGTGCCCCTTCTGGAAGCCGCCCTCGCCCTCCTCGAACCGGGAGGCCCCGGCACTGCCCCCGGCGTCCTCTGGTTCTCCACCAACGTCAAACGCTTTACATTCCCCCTCGAAGCCTTCCCAGGCTACCGCATCGAAGACCTGTCCCGCGCAACCCTCGACCCCGACGTGGAGGCCAAAACCCCGCGCAGGGTATGGCGGATATGTCGACGCGATTGACGACAAAGCAAAAAGCCTTTATCCGGACTGTGGCTTGGTAGCCCCCACATCTCTCGCGGGGGCCCTTACAGCATGAATTTCTTTCTGTACTGAAGCGGAGAACACGCTGTTGCGCGCCTGAACTGTCGTGAAAAAAATTTTTCATCGGTATAGCCACAGTCGAGGGCGATTGAGTATATGCTCATGGCACTGGTGCATAAAAGATATTTTGCCCGGGCGATTCTGCCATTGATGCAGTCTTGAACATAGCTTAGCCCGAAGCACTCTTTGTAGAGTGTCCGAAAGCGCCCCTCACCAAGATTCAACGTCCGGGACGCCTCGCCGATGGCCGGGGCCGATTTGGGCGAGGAAATTATCAGGTGATGTATTTCCGACAAAGCCTTGTAGTGCGGCCTTTTGATCTTTCTTTCATACTCTTGAACGGCAGTATTGATGCTTTTCCTGAACAGGCTACCCAACAAGTGGGCGTTTTCTGAAGCGACCGTAGTATAGGAAATAACGACGGAATTCCCGAATGATTTCTTGCCGACCGATTGAGAAACAAACACCCTCGGCAAATCCTTGAATATATCAGAGCTGTTTTCATAGAGAATTGCCAGAGCATCCTCGCCTATTCTTCCACACACTTCGTTTCTTCGGCAACATTTTTTGATTGCCGCTGCAATCAATGAGATGACCTCATTTTTCCGGTTTTCATCGAGGGAAAATATTCTTTCTGCAAAATAGACCGATACAAGCACTATGCGGCTGCGTTCATTGCACCGCATGGCTATCTCCATGAAATCCTTTTCCCGATAAAATCCGGTCAATGCATCATAGAGAGCGGAAACACTCTGACACTGCCTCAAATTTTGAATATCGCTCTTCATGCGCAAGGATTCGAGGGCATTCACGGCTGTTTTGCTCCAATCACGAAAGCTGAAATCGTTTGTTCGAGGACTGTCAAAACCAAGGACAGAGTAACCGAAGCAGCGTCTTTCAAAGACCATCGGATTGAAGCAGTACACCACGGGATGCTTCTTGTTTCCACGGTACAGCGGCGGCAAATCCCTTTTGTTGAATTCCAAGGGCATGTCACTGTGTACATCGCAACAGAGATAGCGGTCGGAAGATTGTTCCTGTTTGTTCCAGTCTTTGGCAATACACAGATAGAGTCGCGACGCGCCATGGTGAAGGTACATAAAGTCTTTCAAGACCCCGATGTATTCTGCCAATGAACGGCAGGAGGTCAAAGCGCTGCCAAACCGGGCAACGGTACTCATTACAGTGTGATACTGATTGATTCGCGCCGTCCGAATCTCTTCGCTCAATTCCTGCTGATCCGCGCCGCAGGTACAGGAATTTCCCAAGACAAGCTGCGTGGTTCTATCGCCTGCTGTCGCTTCACCGAAAATACGGTTTACCGCCTCCACCCCGAGTTCGTATCTGCTGCGCCGGTATGTTGTAAGTATCGGGTAGTGAAAGATTCTGCCCTCGGTGCACTCATACCCGGTAACCGCAAGTTGATCGGGGATCTTGATTCCGTGTGAAATCAACTCGTCGCATACGCCGAATGCCATGTGATCATTGGTACAGACAAGGGCTTGAGGCAGGGGAATTTCTTTGCTGATGTACTTCCGGGCAAGCTCCTCGCCACTGTCGGTCCAAAAGTTGCCGTAATGAACCTTGTTTTCCCGGAACGGGATTCCGGCCTTCCCGAAGGCCGCTTTGCAGCCGGCAACGCGTTTTTCCGCATAGTAATCGCCCTTGAATCCGGTAAGGATATCAATATCAGTAAAGCCATGAACACGTATCAGGTGTTCGGTTATACACTCAAAATCCTCATCATCCTTGGAATGGACACAGACAAAGTCCTCTGCATTTCCGTTGATAACGACTGCGGGAACCGCGGAAATTTTGATTCTTTCCAGAATACCAGACAGGACGTCCTTGTCGAAAAAGGCTTCCGCGGTAACTATGACGCCGCCAAACAATGACGGGTTGAAAAAATCGTAAATAACATTCTCGAAATTGAGCACATCGTCCTTGACCCAATGGTTGAAGATATTTGAATAGACAAAGGTATCTACACCCATATCAAAACAGCGTTGTGTTATTCCTGCGAGAATGCTCTTTTGTTCACTGTCATCGGCGCGAGCCGAAATAACCGCAATTGGTTTCATCCTGTCCCCGTCCATATCCATTATGCCTTATTTTACTTCGATTAGTGCAAATAATAGTGTATTTAGTGAATATCAGGTGGATTATTCGCATATTCCGGATGGACCATGCGACAAGTCTGTTTCATATTCGAAGCAGGAGGTACTTCCATTGACCGCGATAGAGCCGAGTACGAATTGCTTTAAAGCTATTGATACGGTGAATCCCGTTTCTCCCAACGTGTTCTGCGCAGACCCCACTGGCGTGGAATACGAAGCCAGGTTGTATATATACGGGACAAACGATCACCAGGAATATGAAGCTGTTGGCGATAAGGGCAAGAACAGCTATGAGAACATCAAGTCCCTCGTCACCTTCTCCACAATGGATATGATCAACTGGGAGTACCACGGTATAATCGATGTTGCAAATATTTCGCCATGGATAGAGAACTCGTGGGCACCATCCATCGTCTCGCGTGTCGAAAGCGACGGCTTGACCCACTTCTACCTGTACTTCTCCAACGGAGGAAAAGGCGTCGGCGTAATTACAGCAACGAACCCTTTGGGGCCCTGGACTGATCCCCTGGGAAAGCCGCTTGTCTACCAGAATATGCCTGGTCTGAAAAATTGCCCCGCCCCCTTTGATCCCGGGGTGGTCATTGATGACAAGGGGGTTGGATGGCTGGCATTTGGCGGCGGAACGCCCGCTCGCGGAAACGAAGTCTATACAAAGATCCCGAAAATCGTGCAGCTGGGCAGCGACCTGCTTTCCCTTGCAAGCGAATTTACAGCGATCAATGCACCGTATTTCTTTGAAGCGAGCGAGTTGAACTATATCAACGGGACATATATCTATTCATGGTCCACAGACTGGCAGAGCAGGGAAACATGGGATGGAGATGAAGAGAAGGTACCGCCAATCTGCAGCATGGGATATATGACCAGCAAGACCCCGCTTGATGGCGACAGTTGGGAATATAAGGGAGTCTTCTTCCTCAATGCAGGCGACAGCGGAATGGAGTGGTGCAACAACCACACTCACTTTATGGAGTACGGGGGTATGAAATACATATTCCACCATACGATGCACATTCAAGAGCGCACGGTGACAAAGGGCGGATTCCGCTGTATCTGTGTGGATTACCTGCCCCATACCGGGGACAATCTCCCCCTTGCAAAAGCTACGAGAGTGGGTATTGATCAAACAAGACCGCTTGATCCATTTTCAAGACACCGCGGCACAGAGATGTTCACCTGCGCGGATATTGGCTTTACGTCTGACGAGAAGGGCACGGTATCGGCCCTGGCACGGGAAGCGGGAAGCTGGATCATGGTAAAGGGCGTCGATTTTGCCGCAGGGGCCAGTGAAATTGTCCTGTTTGCACACGGCACAGGCAGCATCGAACTGCGCATCGACGATTTGAAAAGCAGCGCAATTGCATCATTCACTCAAGATTCACGTGTCGTACGCTTGAACAAAGAGATTCAAGGCATACACGACCTCTATTTCATATTCTCGTGTAAAGACATCCGCCTCGAATACTGGATGGCACGAAAAAAGGAGTTGTCATGAAGGGAAAAAGAATACACGCGGGTATTGCTTCCGCTTTATTTCTCATGGGCGCTTTGGGGTGCGCCACGCCGGTATCAAGTTACACTGGCCCTGAAACAGGAGAAGTGATCAAAAAGCCGTATAAAACCGTGAATAATGCAAACCCCTTGTCCACAAGTGTCTTCTGCGCAGACCCTACCAGCGTGGAATACAACGGAAGGCTGTATGTATATGGCACAAACGATACGCAGCAGGCCGAAAATGATACCAAAAACGATTATGACCAAATCAAGTCGATCGTGTGCTTCTCGACTGATGACATGGCAAACTGGACATATCACGGCAGCATACCGGTCAAGAAGATAGCACCATGGATCATCAACTCTTGGGCACCATCGATAACATCCCGGGTGGAAGAAGATGGCCAGACTCACTTCTACCTCTATTTTTCAAATAACGGTGCCGGGGTCGGGGTCATAACAGCCACAAGTCCCACAGGGCCCTGGACTGATCCCCTGGGAAAGCCGCTTGTCTACCAGAATATGCCTGGCCTGAAAAATTGCCCCGCCCCCTTTGATCCCGGAGTGTGCATCGATGAAAACGGAACGGGCTGGCTTTCATTTGGCGGAGGCGTTCCCGCCACTGGTGCGACGGTCCATACATCGGTACCCAAGATTGTCAAATTGGGCGAGGACATGCTCTCCTTTGACAGCGAATTTGTTTCTATCGACGCTCCACACTTTTTTGAAGCAAGCGAACTCAATTACCTGGAAGGGACCTACTATTACTCCTATTCGACCGACTGGCAAAAAAGAGGGCCGGGATGGGATTATGAAGGCATTCCCGTTCCTCCAAGCTGCAGTATGGCGTATTTGACGACAAAGACCCCGCTTGTGCCAGAGAGCTGGGAATACCGCGGGGCGTTCTTCTACAATTCCGGAGAGAATGCCAAGGGGCAGTCGGGGATGCGCTGGGGCAACAACCATACGCATATCCACGAATACAAGGGCACCAACTACATCCTCCATCACACCCTGCTCCTGGAAGAACTGCAGGGAGGCACGGCGGGTTTTCGAAGCATCATGGTCGATTATCTTCCCATGGATACCAAGACCGGTAAAATACCGATTACTGCAGCAAGCAAAAAGGGTGTTTCACAGATTAAAACACTCGATGCGTATTCTTTGCATGGCGCAACAACGGCATTCACAAGTGCTGATATTTCGTATGAACAGCTTGATAACAGCGGCAGCGTTGCGGTAAAGGGCAATAGCGATGGCTCGTGGCTCTTTGTGAAAGGCGCGGATTTTGGCTACGGAGCAAAAGCATTTACCGCACGCGTCAAGGGCAAGGGAAGGATTGAAGTTCGCCTTGACGATATTGCAAGCATCGCGGTGGCTGCCATTGATGTTGACAATACAGAATATGAAAAACTAAGCACGACAGATATACAGGACTTCAACGGAAGGAACCACAACATCTATTTTGTGTTTTCCAAGGATGTGTTCATGGAAAACTGGCAGTTTGTACAGGATGCCATCCCCCTGCGTGCAGAAGAGCCTGTCTCGCAGGCGGGGGATAATTACCTTTCAATAGTTTTTTCTGCACAGGCGGAAAATCCCGGCCCTTCTCCTTCCGCAATACTCGAGCTTGCCAAAGACGGGGATTATTTCGTTACATCCTCCTCATTCGCAGCACACAGTGAGGTACTCAACCTGGGATTTATAAATACAGATGCCAATGCATCGTACAGGGTGTTTGTCAAATCCCTCTCGCTTGCAACAGCCAAGGGGATGGTGGAAATTCCGGTGAACGTGGAACTTGACCCCACAAGCTCATCGGCAAACGGCCTTGCGAACGGCTGGAGACCGGCTGCCATTGGCGACCTGGTATACGGCGAGGAGAGCAAGGGGCTCTTTGCCGCCGAGACGACGATTGACTGGATTGGATACCGGTTCGCTCTCGTAGTGAACGGCAAGGAAGTACCGTTCACATCAATAAGCTATAAGGTATCGGTAACAGGGTTTTCACATTGAACAAGAAGGCCCTCAAGGTTTTCCAGGTGCCCGAACGTTTCGCGGGGGTAGGCCGGGATCGCGCGCCAAGCAGGAGCCCCTGCTTGGCGGGAAGCCCGGCCGCAGGGGGCGTCGGGGCAAGACGCGTACGTCTTGCCCCTGGCGGAACGGCGCTTCGCCGTTCCGCAAGCCCTCTGGGCGAATTGCGCATGCTGCGCCCAATAAACGTCTAAAATGGGTGGCTTGAAAAAGCCCAATCGGGGCATTTTCTTCGCCCCGATTGGGCTTTTTCAAGCCAGGACCTATTTCTATATGCTTCCTTGGGCGCAGGCTTGCGTAGAGGAGCTATTGCGCCCCCTTCCCCTTTCCTATTCCTGGTCGCGGCCTTTGAAGGAGTCGCGCAGGCTGTCGCCGAGGTCTTTGAGGCCGTCGCCCAGGCCGGAAACGATGCGGGAGAGGGGGTCGTCGGCCTTGCGCAGGGTTTCGCGGTAGTGTTCGAAGCCGGCGCGGAGGTCTTCGGCGGTGTTTCGGGAGGTAGAGCGGTCGCGGGAGGCATTGCTTGCGTCTGCGTTGCGTTTTGGGTAGCGGCCTTCAATTATAGACTGATAGTTTCCGCCCGCGGCCCAGGCCTTGAGTTCCTTCAAGCGAACGACGGGGTGCGGGTGGGATATCCAGAGTTGGTTCATGACCTTGTGGACGGTGTCGAGGGCGCCCTTGTGCGATTCGAATTCCATGGCCTGCTCGAAGAATGCGTTGAGGTTAACCTGGGAGAGGTCGGTGCCGCCGGAGAGCTTCATGAGGACGTTGCTGGCGATGACCTCGTCCTGGATGGCCAAGAGGCCGGCGCGGTCGGCGGTGAGCTCGCTCTTTTTGTCCCACTCGGCAAGGGCGATCTTGATGGGCAGGAGAAGGACGTTTGCCAGCGGCAGGACGGTGAGGGAGACATTCGCCAGGATGTACGCGAGGGTCTTGTACAGGCTGTGCCCGCTCATGATGTGGCCCAGTTCGTGGGCGAGTATGACGCGGAGCTCCTCTTCGTCCAGGAGGTGTACGAGGGCCGAATTGATGACAATAAAGGGTTCTTTAACCCCCATGGTACAGGCGTTATATTGGGGGCTCGCCGTAACGAATACCTTGGGCCGGTACGGCCAGTCGAAGATGCGAAGGACGTCGTCGAGCATGCAATTGATGGCGGGATACTGCTTGTCCGACACCCGCACGCTAGAGGAGAGCTGCATGAGGTAGAGGGAGCGCTCTGTCGAGAGGCCGATGAGGGCCTTTACGAGCTCGTCGAAGCCCTTGAGGGCAGTAAGGGCCGATAGTGCGGCCCGGTCTGCCGGGTGTTCCCAGGCGACCGGGTCGATTCCTTGAAGAGTACGTTTTCCTTTGACGAGCATGGGGTACCTCCCGAAGAACACGAGTATACACCAAGACTGATGCCTGATGTGACAAAAACGCCATGGACGCAGTGCGCCATGGCGGGCTATACTCGGCCGCGATGGAAACCATAGATGTACTGATTACCATGGGCCTTTCGTTTTTGCCCATTTCCGAGTTGCGCGGGGGTATCCCCTATGCGCTGGCACATGGGGCGAGCTGGTGGAGCGCATGGCTCCTCTGTGTGGCTTGCAACGCCCTTGTAGCACCCCTTGTGTGGATCTTTTTGGGCACGGTTCACAAGCTCTTCTTACACATGAAGTGGTATGCGCGCCTCTTTGAACGGGTTGTCGAACGTACACGACACAAGATTGGCGCCCAGGTCGACAGGTGGGGCTGGATTGGCATCGGCCTCTTTGTGGCAGTGCCCCTGCCCATCACCGGGGCCTGGACGGGGACCCTGGGGGCCTGGCTCTTGGGGGTCTCAAAGCGCAAGACCTTCCTCGCAGTCGTTGTGGGCGTTATCATTTCCGGCACGATTGTTACAAGCGTGGTGGTATTCGGGGTCAAGGCCCTCGAGATATTCACCAAGAGCGGGGTTTGACGCCGTACGATGTCGAAACTCAACTTCGAAGCGGAACTCAACGAGATGCAGTGCAAGGCCGTCACCACGGTGGATGGCCCGGTACTCATCATCGCGGGGGCCGGCAGCGGCAAGACCCGCGTCATTACCTTTCGCATTGCAAACATGCTCGACCGGGGCATCCCGCAGTCGGCCATACTGGCCCTTACCTTTACCAACAAGGCTGCGCGCGAAATGGAGGAGCGGGTCAAGGAGCTCACGCGAAAGAAGCTGCAGAACCTTACCGTGAGCACCTTCCACGCCTTCGGGGTAAAGATTCTGCGCGAGCACATCGAGGCCCTGGGGTACCGCAACAACTACTCCATCTATGACAGTACCGACCGCAACCAGCTTATTAAAGACTGCCTTCGCGAGTGCGGTTTCTCGGCCGAGGGTACCGACCTCTTCGAGATCGGGGCCCTCTTCTCCAACATCAAAACGGGGATGACGAGCTGGAGCGAGAAGGAAAACGACGCCTGGCGCCGGGTCTACGAGGAGTACCAGTCCTGCCTCAAGATCTACAACGCGGTGGACTTTGACGACCTCCTTACCCTGCCCATACAGCTCTTTGAAGAGCACCCGGAAATCCTTGAGACTTACCGGGCGCGTTTTCGCTACCTCATGGTCGACGAGTTCCAGGACACGAGCCTTATCCAGTACCGCCTCTTGAAGCTCCTTGCAGACCGCAACATCTGTGTGGTGGGCGATGATGACCAGTCCATTTATTCCTGGCGCGGGGCCAATTACGAGAACCTCCTCAACTTCGAGAAGGACTTCCCGGGCCTTGTGGAGATCAAGCTCGAACAGAACTACCGCTCAACCTCGACCATCCTCGAGGCGGCCAACGGGGTTATCGCCCATAATACCAACCGCAAGGACAAGAAGCTCTGGAGCGGGAACGGGGGCGGCAAGCCCATCGAGGTCTACTACCCGGAAAACGAATCGGTGGAGGCGGAGTTCATCGCCGAACAGATCAAGAGCCTCATGATGCTCGAGAAACGGCGCTATGACGACTTTGGCATCTTGATTCGTACCAACGCGATGACGAGGCACCTTGAAGAAGCCCTCCTTGCGAACAACATCCCCTACCGGGTGTCCGGCGGCGAGAGCTTCTTCCAACGCAAAGAAATCAAGGACATTATCAGCTACCTGCGCGTGATTGCGAACCTGGACGATGACATCAACCTCTTGCGCATCATCAATACCCCGCGCCGGGGTATTGGCAAGACGAGCGTCAAGCACATGATGGACATAGCAAAATCGAAGCGGTGCTCACTCTGGGAGGCCATGAGCACGATGCGCTACGCGACCGACACCCTCTTTCCCGAAAAGGGGCGCATCGATGTCGATACCTTCATGACCCTTATCGAGTACTTTCGCGGCGAGATCCTGGGCAAGAAGGGCCTCTCCAAGAAGGTGCGGATGCTCGTCGACAACATCGACTACTTTTCCTACCTCGCAAGCGAATATTCGAAGAGCGAAAAGGCCGCGCGCTACAAGTTCCTCAATATCGAGTACCTTATCCAGTTCATCGAGACCTGGGAGAAGGACCCGGACAACATGGACCCCACCCTCTTCCCCTGGCTCAACCGCATCAGCCTTATTACCCGTGACGACGGCAACGAGGATGCGGGCAAGGGGAAGGTGAACCTGATGACGATTCACGCATCGAAAGGCCTTGAGTTCCCGGTCGTATTCATTGCAGGTGTCGAGAACGGCATTATCCCCCATGCCAAGAGCGTCGAGGAAGGCGATGGCAATGTCGAGGAAGAGCGGCGCCTGTTCTATGTGGCGATTACCCGCGCGCGCGACAAGCTCTACCTGTCCAGCTGCCAGAAGCGGGGCAAGGGCTCCATGGCCGTCGAGAGCAGCCCCTCGCCCTTTATGGACGAAATTCCGGCCCACCTCGTCGAATACCACGACCCGGATACCCAGTTGGGCACCCCGGAAGAAGTGGGGAACTACTTCGAGCTTATGAAGCAGAAATTCGGATTTGTGGAAGAAAAGGAAGAGGTCGAGAAGCTGGACTAGTCCTGCCGTATGCGGTAGTGAAGCTCGTCGCCTTGGGGCCCATATTTTTCAAGCAGGCCCTCGGCGATGAGGTCTGCCAGGGCGCGCTCGAGGCGGCTGCGGCCGTCGGGGCTGTCTGCCAGGGAGGGACGGCCTTCTTCACGGTAAGAGGCGAGCGCTTCAAAACAGGACGGCCCCCCTTTTGACAGGGCGCGCAGGATGTTCCCCCGCGCTTCGCGCAAGGAGCCCTCGAAGCGGCTCTGTTTGGCGTGGTGGCGGCTCTGGCGGGAGGGATTGCTGCGCAGTTTCTTGAGCCGGGCGCCGTAGTCCATAAGGCCGTAGTACCAGCTGCGGGGGTCTTCCCGCCAAAGGCTCTCTTCTATGAGCGGAAAGAGTTCCCGGTCGTGAACGTCGTTTTTGTCGTTAAAGAAGAAGTGCAGAAAGACGGCGCGGATATTTGTCTCGATGATGACGACGGGCTCCCCATAGGCAAAGCAGGCAGTGGCCCCGGCCGTATAGGGGCCAACCCCCGGCAGGGTCTGGAGGGCGGCGGCGTTTTGCGGCATGGTAGCGCCGTGTTCATTGACCACGGCACGGGCGGCCTCGCGCAGGAAGCGGGCGCGGCGGTTGTAGCCCAGGCCGCTCCAGGCGGCGAGGACCTCTTCCAGGCTGGCTGCCGCGAGGGCGGCGGGTGTCGGCCAGCGTTCGAGCCAGCGCTGCCAGTAGACGGCGACGCGATCTGTCTGGGTCTGTTGGAGCATGACCTCCGACACGAGAATGGCCCAGGGGTCTCGGGTATGCCGCCAGGGAAGGTCCCGACCGGCCTCACGGTAATAATCGAGTATTATCGAGCGGAACTCGTCAATCGAAGGGGCGTCCATGGCAGTGCGGGCTGCCTCTTACGCCTGCCGGCGGGACAGTGCCGACTGCTGGCGGCCGAGTTCCGCCACAATGTGATCGACTATCTCTTCGGGGGTCAATTTGTCGGTCATGATAACGAGGTCGGCGGCGGCCTTGTCGTGGTTGTCGATATCGTAGAGGCGCAAGTAACGGGCGCTGTCGTTCTCGTCCCGCTTGCGCGTAAAGGCCGCTATGGCTTCAAGATCGCCGCCCTCGCGCTTTTGAATGCGCGCTGCACGCACCATATCGCTCGCGTCGAGGTAAACCTTGAGATCGGCTTCCGGGAGCATCCAGATGGCCAGGCGCGAGCCCAGGATACAGGAACCGTTCTCCCGTGCGAGGGCTACCTGCCGGCTGTCCACCTCGCGGTCCCACCAGTCGTCTTCGGCCGCCTTCTTGAGGACCTCTTCGAAGGGGATGTCCTTTTCTGCGGCGAGGGAGCGAAAGGTGAAGTTGATAAAGCGGTAGCTCAGGCGGTCGGCAAGGAGGCGGCTGACGGTTGTGTTGCCACAGCCACTCTTGCCGGATATGGCGATGCGAACGGGATCGCCAGGAAGGGCTGCGCCGCGAAGGGCGGCGCCGTCCGGCGCAGTATTTGCATCCGCGGCAGCGGATTGAGCCCTGTCCTTATCAGTATGAATATTCTTCATTCGATGTTCCTCAACTGCTCCCGGATATTTTCGAGGGCATCCTTCATGGCGATAACGGCGCGGGCGGTATCGATATCGGGGCTCTTGGACCCGGTGGTGTTGATTTCGCGGTTGAGCTCCTGACAGAGGAAGTCGAGCTTCTTGCCGGGGGCGGGATTTTCCTTCATCTCGCGGCGGAAGTCCGAAAGGTGGGCATCGAGGCGGGCGAGTTCTTCGCTGATACTCGTCTTTACCAGGAGCACGGCGGTCTCGGCCATTACGCGTTCTTCATCGACGCGTCCAACTATCTCCTCGAAGCGCTCGCGAAGGCTTTGCTTGAAGCGCTCCTCGAGGGCGGGTACGCGTTCGCGCACTGCAGCCGCCTGCGCATCGATAATGGCGAGGTGTCCTTCGATATCGGCAGCAGTAGCCGCACCCTCCCGTTCGCGGTTTGCCACAAAATCCTTGAGGGCAGCGTCGAGAAGGGGCTCCAGTATTGTACGAATCTCGTCAATATCGGCCTCTTTTTCCGTGCTCACCAAGCCGTCGATACCCAGGATGCTCGAAAACGGCAGGATGTCGAGTATCCCCATATCCTGGGCAAGGGAACAGAACTCCCCGTAGGCGCGTTTGGCAAGTTCACGGTCCAGGACAAAGGCACTTCCAGCACTCTTGTGTTTGAAGCGGATGGACACTTCCACCTTGCCCCGTCGGGCGACGGCCGAAACCCGCTCGCGCACCAGCTGTTCCAGCGGCGAAATGGACGCGGGAAGGTTTACAAAAATGTCAAGGTAGCGGTTGTTGTAGCTCTTTATTTCGAGCGAGAGGCTGTAGTCCGCGCCGCTTGAGGCGGCCAGGCCGTAGCCGGTCATGCTGTTCACTGTCTCTCTTCCTTTTCCTTGAGTTTCTTGAGTAATTCGACGCCCAAGCGCCAGTTGTCCCCGGCCCCCATGCTTACGAAGAGGTCGCCGGGTTTGAGATCGGCGGTGAGCTCTTCAAGCGGGTCGAGGACCTCCTCGTAGTAGCGTACATCGCGGTGATAGCGGGCGGCAGTTTCGGCCAGGGTCCGGCCATTGACGCCACCGGTATATTTTTCACGGGCAGATGCGTAGATCTTGTGGAGTATGACGACATCGGCCAGGGATAAGGAACGGGCAAATTCGTCGAGGAGGGCCGCCGTCCGGGTGTAGGTGTGGGACATGAAGCTGACGACGAGGCGGCGTGCGGGATAAAAGGACCGGTACCCTTCGAGGGTGGTCATGATTGCGTGCGGATGGTGGGCGTAGTCGTCCATGACGAGGACGCCGGCAGCCTCCCCCACAATTTCGCTGCGCCGCTTGCTCCCGCGAAAAGCTTCGAGGGAGCCCTTGACTTCTTCAATGTTGGCGCCATCGAGGGAGCTGGCCCCCAGTGAGGCCATCAGCGCGAGGGCTCCCGCCGCGTCGAGGGCCGTATGCCAGCCGGGAACGCGAAGCACAAAATCATCAGAGGGATACGCTTCGAGGCGAAAGACGGTGCGTTCGTTGAGGGTTTCAAGGGCCGTAATCTTCCAGGGGCCAACGGCGGTGAGCCCGTAGGGTATCAGTCTGATATCTTTGCGTTTTTGCGCGACCATGCCGGCTACTTCCGTCGCCCCCGGGTCATCGGCACAGTAAATGAGGGTCCCGCCGTCGGGAAGCCGCAGGGCAAAGTCGACAAAGGCATCGCGTATCGATTCATAGGTGGGGAAAAAATCCTGGTGATCCGGTTCAACACTGGTAAGGAGGATGAGTTTGGGTCGAAAGCTCATGAAGTGACGGCGGTACTCGCAGGTCTCGGCGATAAAAAACTCGTCTCCCAGGGAAAGGGTCGAACGGCCATCGAAGTCTGCCACGGCGCTACCCACGAGAATGCGTGCGGGAAGGCCAAGGGCGCGGGCGATTACCCCGGCGAGGGCCGTTGTGGTGGTCTTGCCGTGGACACCGGCGATGGCGGCCGAAGAGTGCATGGCGGAAAAGGCCCCGAGGGCCTCGGTGTACTTGATGCAGGCAATGCCGCGTTCTTTCGCCTGTGCGAGGACGGGATTGCTCGAGGGGTCATACGCGGCCGAGTGGATGACCAGGCCGCAGCAGGGGCTCAAACGGGCCTTTTCAAAGCCCTCTGCAAAGGGAATGCCCAGTTCGCGCAGGATGGCATCGGTGTAGAAGACTTCACTGGTATCGCTCCCTTCGAGGACGGCGCCGGCGTCGAGCAAGAGCTCTGCCAGGGCACACATCCCGGTACCCTTGATGCCGACGAGGTGTATGTGGCGCCCCTCGAGGCTCAGGCGGCTGGCAGCAGGGGCGGGAGGGGAATCGGGATTCAAGGCGAGGCTGATGAAACGGGACAGCATGGGCCATGCTAACACGGAAGGGGCCCTTTTGACAAAGCCCCCCAAGTGCTCGCACGAGCTGTCCCGCTCTTATTATGCCTTGGGGACAGCCCTGCCGGCCAAGACGAGCTCGCGGGCGACATCCGCGAGGATGCTTGCGGCGGCGGGTTCGCGAAAACTTGCGGCCGTATGCCCCGGCATGAACCAGGCGGACTGCCGCGGGCGAACGGGAACGACAAGGTCCGCTGCCGGGGCCTGATTCGGTTTGACGACAAACCAGCCCGCCGGGAACTCTTCGCCGGTGCTCCCGTTTGCTTCGCGAAACAGGAGGTAGTTGTCACGGCCCACATCGGGGCACGGGACCGTCCGGTAGCCCTCCTCTTCTAGGGAAAAAGACGCAGACACACCTGCGGGCCCGTGGGAAGTCAAGAGGGCCCGGGTGGAGCTATCAGCATGAAAATCAAGGGAACAGAGGGGCGGATGCCCGTCAAAGCGGGCGCCGATGAGGGGCAAGAGGCGCCGGTCGCGCGCGAGGCTAATGCCCTGGTGCAGCGAAAGGAGACCGCCGCCGCACGATATCCAGGCGGAAAGCAGATCGATGAGCTGCTCGGGGACAGGGGCCTCCCAGACGTCGAGGAGGTTCACGAGGAGGTCGAAATCGTCGAGTTCTTCAACCAGCGGCAGTGCATCGATAGCGACAACACTGGAAAAATCCGGAACGAGGGCTGCGAGAACGGCGTCGCGCACGGCACTCCAGGGGTGCCACTCGGCTTCTTTTTCACTGGCGAGTATGAGGGCACGAATCACCAGGGCCAATCCTTTCCTTCCTGGTCGACGAAGGGGGGCATGTCCGGGGCGGCCGGAAGGGCACGGTAGGCGCCAATGCGGTCCCAGACGCCGCGGGCCGATTCATCGGCGGTGAGGGTCGCCTCGCTGTCGAAGTGGCCCTTGATCCAGGTCTTGACCCAGCCGGGGTGTATCTGGATGACGCGGCCGCCGTGGGCCTTGAGCTGGTTGTGCATGACGCGGCCGGCCATGTTGAGGGCGGCCTTGGAGGTGTTGTAGGCATACCAGCCGTCGCGGCTGCAGCGTTCAATGCTTCCGGCTTCGGAACTGATGTTCGCGACGCAGGGCTCTTTGGTCTTCAAGAGCAGGGGCCAGACGGCCTCCGCGAGGCGAAGGGGGCCCAGGACATTGACGTTGTAGGTGCGCAAGGCATCGGCGTAATCGAGGCCGTTCCCCAGTTTCTTTTCGATGTCTCCCAGGACGGCGGCATTGTTGACGAGGAGGTCTACCGGACGGCCCGCCTTGGAAAAGTCGTTTGCAAAGGCGGCCATGCTCGCGTCGTCGTCGAGGCTGGCAGTATAAATGCTCAAGTCGCCAGGTTCGGCGAGGGCGCGCAATTCGGGGCAATCCTCCCGATGGCTTATGGCGCTTACCGCCCAGCCTTTTTGAAGTGCCAGAGCAACCAAGGAGAGCCCCAGGCCGCGGTTGGCCCCGCTTATAACGCAGTGTGTGGTGTTCATACGGAAGAGTATAGACTGATAGTCTCCTCCGCGCAACCGTTTGCGTATAGCTCGTCCGAAAAGGCGCGTTTGCTCCCCGGGCGCATTGTTCTTTATACGCGCTTCCTGCTATAGTGATAGAACATTTTTGCCGGCCCGGGTTCCCCGCAGCCGGCCCCGGGAGCACACACATGGACACTACCAGTACCGATACCTCCGGCGAGGACTTCGCCGCCCTCTTTGAAAAGAGCATGGCCAAAATGGACCGGCTCAAACCCGGCCAGTGCATCGAAACCACGATCGTATCCATCTCGGGCGACTCGGTTTTCCTCGAGTTGAGCGGCAAGAGCGAGGGCGTTATGGCGGCCTCCGAGCTCCTCGACAAGGACGGCGACTTGACGGCCAATGAAGGCGACAGCATCAAGGTCTACTTCCTCAATGCCAAGAACGGCGAGATGCGCTTCACCACCAAGCTCGGCGGCGACAAGGTCGACAACTCGGCCTTTGCTCAAGCCCACGAAGCCGGTATCCCGGTCGAAGGGACCGTTGTCAAGGAAATCAAGGGCGGCTACGAAGTGCGACTGGGCGAAACCCGCGCCTTCTGCCCCTTCTCGCAGATGGGCCTTCGCCGCGGCGAAGATCCTTCGACCTTCATCGGCAAGAAACTCTCCTTCAAGATCATCGAGTTCAAGGAAGGCGGCCGCAACATACTCGTCTCCAACCGTGCCATCCTCGAAGAGGAAAAGCAGCAAGCCATGGATGAGCTCAAGACAAAACTCTTCGAAGGCATGACGGTCAAGGGAACAGTCGTATCACTCCAGGACTTCGGGGCCTTTGTCGATGTCGATGGCTTCCAGGCCCTCCTTCCCATAAGCGAAGTCTCGCGCGAACGCATCAATGACCTTTCGAGCGTCCTCTCTGTGGGCGACGAGATCGAAGCGGAGATCCTGCACATCGATTGGCAGAGCCAGAAGATGAGCCTCTCCCTCAAAGCCCTCCTCGCAGACCCCTGGGACGAGGTTTCAACAAACTACCCGGTCGGTTCAAGCCACACGGGTACCATTGCTCGCATTACCGACTTCGGCGCCTTCGTAAGCCTCGAAAGTGGCCTCGACGGGCTCCTGCACGTTTCTGAAATTCGCAGTGACGACAACCCCAAGAACCCGCTCGCAGCCCTCAAGAAGGGGCAGAAACTTTCGGTCGTCATCAAGGCCGTCGACAGCGAAAGCCGGCGCATTTCCCTGCGCCAGGCTGGCTCGACCGCCGTGGATGCCGCCGTTGACCAATATGTTGAACGCGGCTCTACTGCCGAGACCTACAACCCCTTTGCGGCCCTCCTCAAGGACCATGCCGCCTCTGACACAAAGAAAGGAAAAAAGGGCTGATGCCTGACGGGTCGGATCTCGCCGACAGGAGAGGCCCCTTTGACGGCCTCTCCCCCGACACCGTACTCGAGGCCGTCGAGTCTTCCTTTGATTTCAGGCTCGACGGCAGCATGCAGGCCTTCAACAGTTACATAAACCGGGTCTACGGCCTGCGCGACGAAGACGGCCAGCGGCTCGTTGCAAAATTCTACCGCCCCGGCCGCTGGAGCGCGAGGGCGTTGCGGGACGAACAGGACTTTGTCGCAGAACTCGCCAATGCAGAAATACCCGTCGCCGCCCCCCTCACCGCCCGGAACGGCGAAACCCTCTCCCGCAGCCTTCTCGATTCGACCCCCGTATACTTCGCACTCTATCCCTTGAAGGGAGGTCGCAGCTTCGATCCGGTGGACGGCGAAGACTGGTTCCGCATAGGGTCGCTTATTGGACGCCTCCATAGCGTTGGCGCAAATACGAGAGCCTCCCAGCGCATCAACCTCGACCCCGCCCTTGTTACCGCCGGGCAGATCGGCGAGCTGGAGGAAGAGGCGCTCATGCCCCCCGATGAAGCAGCGGAATTTTCGAAGATTTGCTCAAAGGCCCTTTCCCGCATTGATGAGGACTTCCAGGCCTTGAAAGAAGCGGCTCCCGCCCTTCGTATCCACGGCGACCTCCATCGGGGCAATATCCTGGAGCGCCCCGGCGAGGGGCTCATGCTTATCGATTTCGACGACATGGCCAATGGCCCGGCCGTCCAGGATATCTGGATGCTCTTGCCGGGCAGTATTGCAGACAGCGGAGCAGAACTCGCCGCCCTCCTCGAGGGCTACGAGAACTTCCGGGCCTTCGACCGACGCAGTCTGGCCCTCGTGGAAGACCTTCGCTTCATGCGCATGATCCACTTTATCCACTGGTGTGCCCGCCAGCGCCATGACGCCCGTTTCGAAACGAGTTTCCCCGACTGGGGCAGCAAGGGCTTCTGGATCAAGGAGATCGAAGACCTTCGCGACCAGCTCAAACGATTGGGGAACTGACCCCCTCCCGCGGCATTCCTGCCTTGGTGCCGACTCCCGGCGCGCCAGAACCATCAGCCCGGCTCTTCCTCCCCTCTTCCCCCTCACGAAGTCCCTTGTTGCCCCCCCGCGGATACTTGAGGTAGGGGGCGAGGATATCGTTGCGGTAGGCGCTCGTCCCGTCGTATATGATGTTGACAACGGGGATGCCGGTCTCCTTTTCTATGCGCGGCGCGAGGGCCTCGGTGACGAGTGATGGACAGCAAAATGCGGGACTCGTATGCACAAAGAGCCGTATGTCCGGGTAGGTCTTTACGAGTCTTCGCACTTTGAGGAGGTTTTCGAAGGTCTCCCCCTCCTGTTCCTGCGAAACGTGGAAGGGCGCAAGATAGGGGCTGATATCGCCGCCCTCGTACAGGATGCCGGGGCCAGCGAGTGAGCTCGAGGAGTCCTGAAAAATGTTTTCGAGGACTTGCAGGGCGGCGAGGAGGGCCCGGAACAAGACGAATTCGCGGTACTTCTGTTCCCGAATCCAATGCTGGAAGTGCCCCGAGGAGACGATCTTGGTGTACTCGGTATAGGCGATGACAACGACTTCGCCGCCGGCTTCCTCTATAGCCTTGACCAAATCCTGGTTCATGACCGGATTGTCGCGCAAATAGAGATCCCCGAAGATGGCGACCTTGGGACGGCGCCCCCCCGACTCATCCCGTTTTATGGAAGTGAAGAGCGTACCGACCTCGCGGGCGGCCTTTTTGAGCCGTCTTTTCCCCTCAAGGGCTTCCTCGAAGATTGAAAGGGCCTCCTTGACGGCCCGGTCTGTTGCACCGGGCTCCACCTCATAGGGCCGGATGCGGCAAGACAGGCGGTGGATGAGCCCCGCATAGAGGTAGGCGAAGTAGGCCCGCGCCGTGACCATGGGCCCCAACTCTATCATGGTAAGATCCCCAACATAGACCCCCGCTTTCTCCATACCGCCGCCTTCCCGTTCCACAAGGCTGCGAATGAAAGAGGGGTACATACCGATATTGCAGGCCCAAGCGGCCTTGATCATCCACAGGACGGTATTCGACGGGTCGAGCTCTTTGCGCCGTATGTAGTCGCAGAACTCGTGGGCAATAACATTGAGGGGGATGCACTGACCGGTATTTGTCTTGAGCCCCTCGTTAACCAATTGAGGGCTTTCCTCCAGAGCACGGGCGTCGTAACCTGCGTGCCGCAGGCTCGCGGCCAGGAGGCGAATGGCGACGGGGTCCCAAGCTGGAAGCAAAACGGTTTTTCCCTTGAGCGAGGGGGCAAAACGCGGCGCGACCGGGAGACTCGACGAGGGACTGCGCAGGGGTTCTGCACGGTGGTTGCGAAAGGCGCGTACCGCCGCTTCAATACGGGTTTCGTAGCCGACGTTTGAATCGTGTTCATCCAACTGCAAAACGAGGAAGGGCTTTCCCGCCCTGTCGAGTATACGGGTGAGGTATTCGAGAATGATGGAGTCCGGCGCGCACTTGAAGGAGGTCATGAATACCGGATAGAGCCCCGGCGTACGGGCGCAGAAGGCCGCTGCAGCGAGTATTTCGGCAGCGTAATGCCAGTGAACCTGGTCAAGCAGGGCCTCGAGCTCCGGGTCCTCCACAGCCCGGATATCGAGCATGTCCTGGTAGAGAACCCTTACACCGAGGTTCTGGAATATCTTGGGGACACCCTTGTTCATGCAGGCAGGGATAACAGTATAGGGTCGCCCAAGCAGGGCTACCGTAATTTCTCCATTTGAGGGAGCGACGAAACTATTACGAAGCTCCTGCCGATAACGAGTCTGGAAGACGACAGCTTCATCGAAGGCAGCCAAGACTGCTTCTCGTGTCAAAAAGCCTGCATAGGGTTCCTTGAGACTCTCCCAGAGGGCCTCTTTTACTTGAGCCAGCTTGCCCCGGTCCTTGAACACCGGGTTCGCAACCAACGGCCTCTTTTCCCGCTTGTCCAACATGGCTTGCGCTAGCGCCGAAGCAAATTGGGTATAGTAACAGTATTTGCGGGTACGCTCCGCTCGCTCGCTTCCCTTGTTTTCCAGATACACCGGCAAAAAGAGAACATCGCAGCGCCCTGCGAGATAACTCACATGCCCGTGAAAGGCACTCATGGGCGCACAAAATTCGGCACCGCTCTCCTTCTTTCCCAAGGCTATTGCCCGATCGAGGGATTCGGAATTTGCAAGCGGGATACCCAGAGTAGTGAAGAAATGCTTCCACAGATGGTTCTCTTCCACCCCCTGCAAGGCGTACGGCAAGCCCAAAACCGGCAGTTTGGGGAGCGCAATACAGGATGCAAGGGCGCGTTCCCGAGCCTCTTCGCGCTCGCGGGCAAAAAGGTCGCTGTCCTTTCTTGCAACATAGTGCTTGGTCTCGTAGTCGCGGCCGCAAAGGAAACCGAATGCGACCTTGGTACCGTTGACATCGACAACGCGGATACGGCAATTGTTTCGGCAGAGCTCGCAGACTTCCGTTTCCACCGGGATATCCTGGCGCCACAGAGCCGTACCGCGAAAGGCCGTCTTCCCGGAGTCCGAAAAAACCTTTTGTTCTTCCATCAGGGTGAGCGCCGCCCCGAAGGCCCCTGTAAGGTGACAGTAGCGGGATACAAAAATGGGGGCATCCAGTTTTTCCTCGAATGCGGCCACAAGGGCCTTGTTGCGTGCGGTCGCCCCCTGAAAACAGACGGTCTTGCCAATTGTGGCGCTGTCCGCCACCTTGAGCAGGTAGTTCTCCCTGACGGCAAAGAGGACCGCCGCAAGAATTTCCGGGGTACCGGCGCCCATGGCCAGATAATGATTGATATCCCGTTCCATGAAGACCGTGCAGCGATCCGAAGCACGCGGCGCCGAGACCCCCATGGCAAGCTCTGCGAAACGTGAAAGGGGGACACCCAGCTTCTGGGCCTGCTCCTCGACAAAACTCCCCGTACCGGCGGCACAGACGGTATTCATCTTTGAAAAGGTAACCACCCCGTTGCGGAGCGTCGTGAATTTTGCATCCTGCCCACCGATTTCGATGATGGTATCGACATTGGCGTTGAGAGATACTGCAGCACGCGCATGGGCAGAAATTTCGTCAAGTACCAAGTCGGCCCCGATAACGGCCCCGACGAACTTTCGCCCGGAACCGGTAGTTGCGGCCCCACGCACCAGGAAACGCGTCCCGTTTCGAACGGCAAGGTCTTCCATGGCTTCAAAGAGGGATCGCACCGCATCCAGCGGTTGGCCTGCAGTGCGTGTGTAGAAGCCGGCTACCGGCTCTCCATTGACATCGAGGACTGTGGCCTTGGTACTGGTAGAACCGATATCAATGCCAAGAACCACCTTCAAGGAAGGCTTCGGGAGCTCAATATAGCGATCGAATTCAACCGGGATGGCTTGTTTCTTCCAGGTCGGGGTAAAGAGGCCCGCTTCTTCACTGGAGAAATCCGGGTACTCGCTGTGGCGAATCGCGAGCGGTGGATAGCGGTCTACAGCCAGGTCTCCCACCCCGGGTGTGGTGGAGGGGGTCTCGTCAGCTATGCTCTCGGGGATATCTGTGGAAGGGTCATGGAAGACATTGAGGCGCCCCAGGGCCATCTCTTCCCGCCAAAGCCGGGCCGCCCCCATGACCGGGAGGTAATCCGGGGATTCCGGCACGAGTATGTCGCTCCCCCCGACAAGGCCAAGCCGGTCTTCAAGGGCGCGCAATACCCCGCTATTGAGGGCCACCCCCCCCGAAAAAACCAGGGGACAGGCGGGCGGATCAATAAACACCGTATCGCAGATGGTCGCAACGAGCCCGCGGCAGAGGCCATCGCAGATTTCATCGAGGCTGTAGCCCTCTTGCTGGGCATGGATGAGGTCTGTCTTCGCAAATACCGAACAGCGACTGGCAATACGCGGGGCATCCCCACGGCTTGCGAGAGCGCGCTCACCCAGCTCGTCGCTGCCCCGAAGGGACAGACGGCGGGCCTGTTGATCGAGGAAGCCCCCCGTACCGGCGGCACAGGAGGAATTGGACTTGAGATCCAGGTAATGACCGCTCTGGTCAAAACGCAGGAGGAAAAAGCGCTCTGCCCCAACATGCAGTATGCTGCGAAGCGAAGGGGAAACGGCCTTAGCGCCCTCTATAAGGGCCAGCCGGGCATCCAGACGATAGACGGGAACGGGAGAGAGGCGCAAAAGCGCGGCGGGGACATCGCTGGTCGCAACCAGGGAGACGGCCCCCTGTTCGAGGATGTGCGCCGTAATGCGGGAAAAGGTTTCGCCAAGCCTGCCCTCATGGACAAGGCATACCTTCAAAGATACCCGTAAATCGGCATCAAAAACGGCCAGGTGAAAAGCGACGGAACCACAATCCAGTACGGCGAAAGACGAGACGTTTTGCATCTGTTACCCCTCTGATGGCGTTTAGCCTACCAGTGCCAAGCCTACAGGTCAAGGAGACAGGGGGCGTCAATGTGTCAAAATGGACGGGTATCGGGTAGCAATTTGATGGGAAAGGGGGGCCGGCAGCCCGCTATCAGCATAAAAAAACCCCGGCAATATTTGCCGGGGTCTCGTACAAGTCAAGGACGCGCCTTGATGACAAAAAAGATTACTCTTTGATGTTGTACTTGCGGCGGAAGCGCTCGATGCGTCCGGCGGTGTCGACGAGCTTCTGCTTGCCGGTAAAGAAGGGGTGGCAAGCCGAGCAGATTTCCACAGTGATGTCCTTGGCAGTCGAGCGGGTCTCGATCACGTTGCCACAGGCACAGGTGATCTTGGTGAGCTCGTACTTCGGGTGTATACCCTCTTTCATGTCATTCCTCCAGTTATTCTGAAAGCGCTACCCAACAGCGGCGCCAAACTGTTCGTATCCGTTCAATCCATACCGGCAGAGCCGGTGTTCATGGACCGCAGGAAGGCCTCATTATTCTTGGTTTTCTTCATCCTGTCAATAAGGAGCTCGATGATCTCGACGTCCTCCATGGGATTGATAACCTTGCGAAGCACCCAGATTTTTTGCATCTCGTCCTCGCGCAGCAGGAGTTCCTCTTTTCGGGTCCCCGATTTTTTTATGCTGATAGCGGGAAAGAGCCGACGGTCGGAGAGTTTGCGGTCGAGGTTGATTTCCATGTTGCCCGTGCCCTTGAACTCTTCGAAGATGACTTCGTCCATGCGGCTGCCGGTCTCGACGAGGGCGGTTGAAATAATGGTAAGGCTGCCGCCCTCTTCGATATTTCGCGCCGCACCAAAGAAGCGCTTGGGCTTGTGAAGGGCATTGGAGTCGACACCGCCAGAGAGTATCTTGCCTGATGTGGGAACGGTCTGGTTGTATGCGCGGGCAAGACGCGTAATGGAGTCAAGGAGGATAACGACATCCTTTTTGTGCTCCACAAGGCGTTTGGCCTTCTCCAGGACCATTTCAGCGACCTGGACGTGACGGGTGGCCTGTTCGTCGAAGGTCGAACTGATAACTTCCGCGCGAACGGTCCGCTCCATGTCGGTGACCTCTTCGGGGCGCTCGTCGATAAGGAGGACGATGAGGTAGACCTCCGGGTGGTTGCGCGTGATTGCGTTGGCAATCTTCTGCATGAGGACGGTCTTGCCGGTGCGCGGGGGCGCCACGATAATAGAACGCTGCCCCTTGCCGATGGGGCAAAAGAGGTTGATGACGCGGGTGGACAGCTCCTCGCTCACCGTCTCCAAGTCAAGTTTTTCGTCCGGATACAGGGGGGTGAGGTTGTCGAAGGGGATGCGGGTCTGGGCCACGGCCGGGTCGTCGTAGTTGACCGATTCGACGCGCAACATGGCGAAGAAGCGCTCGCCCTCTTTGGGGCTGCGGATTTGGCCGTAGACGGTGTCGCCTGTTTTGAGGGCGAAGAGGCGAATCTGGCTGGGACTGATGTAGATATCGTCGGGGCCGGGCAGGTAGGAATTCTGGGGGCTGCGCAGGAAGCCGTAGCCGTCGGGCAGGATTTCCAGTGAACCGTAAGCGTAGATGATGCCGCCGTGCTCGGTATGGGCCTTCAAGATCTGGAAGATAATCTCCTGCTTCTTGAGGGCGACCATGTCTTCGTTGGTGATGTTGTAGGAAGAAGCAAGTTCACGAAGGTCGATCATGTTCGAGCGGGTGAGCTCGTTGATGGACAGGCGGGGCTTGCCACTGTCCTGGTCGCTGCGGGGTTCCGGGCGACCGTATATATCCGGCTGCGGGGGCAGCCGGCGCGGATGGGCTCGAGGGGCGCTCTTGCGCGCCTCGAAAGCCGGGCGGGGCCCCTCTTGAGGGCTTGCGGCGCCCGTTACCCCACTCGCTTTACGCGGGCGGGCCCGGACCACGATGCGCGGCTTGTCGCCATCAGCGGCATCCGATTCCCCCGCATCCGTGCCGGTGTCGGTCTCGCCATTGGCCGTGTCACTTTGAACCTCATTACCGGAAGTCCCCTGCCCCTCGGTCGACTCATCTAATCGGGAGGTAATATCGGCGGGACCTTCATCAGAGCCCCCCGTATCTTGCGTGGAATCGTTCACCGAAGGGCGATTCAAGGATTCCTGTTCTTCGTGCAAATCCAGCTGTTGTTGATCCAGGACGCCCTCTTCCAAGGGTGTGTCGGGGGATTCGGGGCGTTTCTTCCTGATGATTGCCATACGATAGCTCCAAGCGTAGCGTTCAGTTTGTATATACGCATACTGCGCACAGGCACATAAATAGTTTGTATGATTGGTGATTCGGGAGGGCACCAACGATAATAGCGGCAGCCCGTATCTTCGTCAAGACCGTAATTCCCAATCAAATCAATCCGTTTGAAGGCCTGATTCTCCTACAAAATCACAGAGTTCTCTTATTGCCGCCATAACGGCTTTTTGACGTATACGGTTTCTGTTTCCCCGGAAATTGAAGGATTTGGCGTGTACCGTTCCCGATTTTTCCGCGAGGGCTATCCAGACACGCCCTTTGGGAGCAGGCCCGTCACAGAAAGGACCGGCTTCACCAGTGAGTGAAACAGCAAAGTCCGCATCGCTGGTGCGCAGAGCACCAAGAGCCATCTCCCGTGCCACGGCTTCACTTACAACGCCGTTCCTTTCTATAGTTTGGCCAGATACGGCAAGAAGGCGCTCCTTGCTCGCGGTCCGATAACATACCAAGCCCCCCCAAAGATATCGGGAAGCACCGGGGATCGCCGCCAAAGAGGAAGAAAGCAGCCCGGCAGTGAGAGATTCTGCGCACACAACACGTGCGGGAGCGGCGATATGGGCTTCAAGCTTGGCATAAAGCCTTCGCACCAAGCGCCTCGAACCCATCAAGGGCGTTGTTCCAGAAGTTCATTTTTTATATCTGCGAGGGGGCGTGAGAAAATATCCACATCATCCCGAACCCCGGTCATCTGGCATTGCCCTTCAAACAAGACTCCATCGCCAATACAGAGTCGGGCTGCGGTGATATTCCCCTTGAGGACGGCGCCAGGCAAGAGTTCTACCGAATCAACGGCAAGGACCGATCCGTTGAGGGTTCCCGCGACAATGAGAGAACTCACCGATATGTGATCGGCTTCAACTACAGCACCTTTTTCTATGTAAAGGGCTCCCTTCGCCTCGACAGTCCCTGAAAAACGACCACAGATCTTGAGGTTTTCATTAAAGGAGAGTCGGCCGCGAAATTCGGTCTCGGGACCAAAACAGGTGGCCGAATGGCCGCCAAAACGAAACTTTGCCGGTGCCCCTTTTCGGGGCGCTTTCTCTTTTCCCATCTTTGGTCAAAGGCTCCTTGCTGATTGAAGCACTCGTCAATACGACGAGCGGGGGAAATGCGTGATTACTGCGGAACCGAAGTACCGCAGTCAGCTCTATTTGGTGGTCATGACAAACACGCCATCCCAGTCCTCCGGGGGGGGATTGGTGATATAGTGTTTGCAGCGTTGAAAGTACACCCGCGATGGCCCATCTTGCGGATCGAGCTTGAGGGCTTCGGAGAAACAATCAAGGGCCTTCTGAAAGTCCATCAGTTTGTATGCCCGTCTCCCCTCCGCAAAGAGATCCAGAATCTTCATCTTGGTCTCGCTTACCATCACTTCCTCCGCTTCTTGAGGCTCGTATCACGAACACTGCTACAGACAGCCTCTGTTACAGAATGTACTCCCCCTGCTCCGTTAAAACTGTCTCAGCTCTGTTGAAGATGTTTGCGAAACTGGGTCTCAAGGGTTTTGAGCTCAATCTCGCGCTTCTTGATCTCTTCGCGCTTGAGGGCTGCCTGTTGTGAAGTTTGATCAATATGATCGATGCGCTCACGCGCTTTATCAATACTGTTTTTAACCTGTGACAAGAGCGCGCGGGCAGCACTATCACTGTCGCAGGCATCAATCTGTCCAACAAGACCATCAAAGGCCTCCCGAACCAAGTCAACAAACTGATGGATCTCGTTGTTGAGGCTCTCCTCGATGGCCAAACGCGATTCACGCGCGGCAATCTGTGCAAAGAGCTCCCGATTACGCAGGACGGCGCGAATACGGGCAAGGACCTCCGAGAAGTTGTAGGGCTTGGTTATGTAGTCATCAACCCCAAGCTCGAATCCCTCAACCTTGTCTTTGACATCATCCATGGCAGAAAACATGATGATGGGAACATCCGCCCATTCTGCGTATTCTTCCACATTCTTGAGGGTCTTGGTGACTTCCCAACCCGACATCTTGGGCATGATATTGTCGAGGATGATGAGGTCGGGCGAAAAGGCCTTGACCGCTTCGAGAGCCTCTATGCCGTTTTCTGCCTTGCGAATCTGGAAGCCCAGTTTCGAAAGCATGACATCAAAAAATTCGAGATTGATCTGCTCATCGTCGACTATCAGTATCTTTTTTCGTGTGTTCATGAAAGACCTTCCTGTTCTTTAACGCATCGTCCTGTATTTCTCGAAAGAGTATACCGCAGTATTGCGGTCAAAGTAAGGAGGCAGAGTGCCACCAGACAAAAACGGGGGAACCAATCGCCCCAACGCAGGTAGGGGGTCATGGCGCCATTATACACTGTAAGCGGTACATAAAGCCAACATTTTTCCATCGATGGTGCCCATGCTTCGATCTTTCCCGCCGGAGAAACGGCAATGGTCTCCCCGCTCGCAGTTGAGCGAACGAGAGGTCGACGCGTTTCGACCGATCGAAAGACCGTCATTGATGCGTGCTGTATTTGGGAGACGCGGGACTGTGCCCAAGCATCATTGCTGAGTACAGCGTAAAAATCGGCCCCCTCATTGGCAAAGGCTCGGCTTATATAGCCGAAGCTGTCCTCATAGCAAATGGGGGTTGCCACCGAAAGATCTCCCAAAGGTAAAAGAGTCCACTCATCCCCCTTGTCCCAAAAGTGGGTATCGGCAGCCATGAGTGCATCGTAAACGAAGGGGAACTGTTTCTTGTAGGGAAAATGTTCGGTAAAGGGTACCAAATGCCGTTTGCGGTATATCGCTTGCTCGCGATCGCCCTTGAAGAGAATGGCTGCGTTGTAATCCTTTTGATTCCGTACACCGTCCAGGCCAATATACGGCCGGGCATCGTGATTCCCGACTATGACGGGGATAAGTTCCCCCTTCGGGTTTTTGAGCGTATTGAGGTATTCGAGCAGCTCTCTGACCAGCCCCCAGTAATCCCTGTCCTCCCGAAAGGTCCGATGCCAATATATTCGAGGTACGAACGCTGTTTCGGGCCAGATGACAAGATCGGGGTCGGGATGTTCCGCGAGAGCGGCATCCGTTAGTGCGACAAGATTTTCCAATTCCCTGCGATACTCGTGATAGCCATTCTTCCAGGGGTCGGAATCGGGTTGTATAAGAATTACGTCAACCTGTTTGTTCTCTTTCAAACGATGGAGAGAACGGTATGACAGTGGAATGGATAAGCCAAGAATGAGAAGATACAGCGCGAGGGGGAGCAAGTACAGACGACCTTTGGGAAGACGTAAAAACCCGAGATCTCCCCAAGAAAACGCGAGCGCACCCCGAGACGAGTTTTTTTCGTGGGTAAGCATGGAAACCAGATAGATAGCGGGAAATACCACGAGGGCACCGGTAAACCAAACCCCACCGATAGATGCGGTTTGAAGCAATGGGGGCAGCTTCCACTGGCTGTACCCGATAGCTCCGTAGGGAAAGCCCAGAAAGCCTATTGAACCGGCGTACTCCCAGGATACCCATATCAACAGACGGAGTATCCACGAAAAATGCTTGCCGGTTTTTCCCGCAAGTTTGAAGGCGGGAAAGACAAGGGCAAGTATCATGGCTTTGACAAAGGAGCCCACTACACCTGCCATGGGATGGAAATCCGAAAGCCAATAGGCATAGGCAGACCATGCGGTATAGCCCCAGATAAAACCTGCAAAAGGGGTAATTGGTAGAGGGAGAGAATCTGCGAGCAAGACAAGAGGAATGAGTAGGAACCAAGCGAAAACGGGAAGGCCATTTGCCGCCAGAGGATTGGGAAAGGAAAGAAAAAAGAAGAGGATTGCAACGAAGAAGAGGGCCAGTCTGTAGCCAAGACCCGAAATACTTAATCTATTTTGTCGTCCCATTACTCGCCGGAGGGCTCTGAACCCGTGGTATCGACAATATTCCAGACATCCTGTTTGAGTTCTTTCCCGGGCCTGAAGGCAGCAACCCCATGGGGCCGTACCGAGACCAACTCGCCCGTTTTTGGGTTACGGGCACGCTCCCGGCCCTTTCGAACGCGAATTTCAAAGGTACCAAAACCACGCAATTCTACAACCTGTCCGGATACCAACGCCTTTTTTACTTGATCGACAAAGAGGTCTACGACACGATGTATATCTTTTCTGTTTTCACCGGTCTCTGCGTTGATGTAATCGATAATGTCCGCTTTTGTGAGCTTTTTATCGGCCATATCCACCCCTCTTCATCAAACATATGAACAAACACGCCCCCGAAACATGACATTCCGGGGGTTGCATGCATGAATCCGGAATCAGTTCGCAGCAGCGACAGAATTGTAGAGTTTCTGCATTCGGGACTTCTTGCGGGAAGCGGCATTCTTGGAAATGATTCCCTTGCAGGAAGCAGAATCGAGCTTCTTGATCATCTCGACGAGAGCCACACCGGACTCCTTGACGTCCTTCTTCTGGACAGTCGAAACAAACTTCTTGACACTGGTACGAACTGCACTACGGGCAGACTTGTTGCGGAGCCGACGCTCCTCACACTGGCGGTGACGTTTCTCCGCAGATGATTTCTTGACAGCCAAAGGATAACCCCCATAAACATATCGAACGGTACCACTAACGAATACCGGATTTTCAAAGTACCAGAACACGTTCAGTCTGTCAATGGATGCTTTCAAATACATCGCAAGCAAGTTCTGTATCTTCAACCAAAAGTACTCCGCCCTGTTCAAAACGGGAATCCGGGAGTACAGTATTCGCAGAAAGGGAGTATACCGTGCTTTTCAATATTTTTGTTACAATTTGCGTACTGGCGATAACCCTCTGGCATGATGCGGTTCTGCGATTTCGCTACGTTTTTTTTCCGCGCAACCTCAAAAAGTGGCTTCCGGAAGCCACGAAAGCGGTTCCGGGTATGTTTTTTTCCATCATGAAGGGTTTTTATGGCTATCGTTTCATTCATGAAAATCCCGATACCCCCCTCCCTCCCCGCTTTCTGCTCATCGCGAATCACCAGAGTCTCATGGACATTCCGGTGGTTTTTTACTGGTTCAGCTGCCACCGGATACGCTTTGTGGCAAAACAGGAGCTTGGGCGCTGGGTCCCCTTCGTATCGCAGGTCCTGCGATACGAAGAGCACTGTCTGGTAGGACGCCGGACCAAGCGTATGGATTCAATGAAGAGCATTGAAGCCTTCGCCCATCGTTCACACAGAGATAAAACGAGTCCGGTCATCTTTCCCGAAGGCACCCGCTCACGCGATGGATCGGTAAAAACCTTCCATTCCGGCGGGGTGCGGCGCATCCTCGAAATATCCCCCATGCCGGTGGTGGCGCTCTCTATGGATGGTGGCTGGAAGATAAGCGATATCAAGAGACTCTTCACCAGCTTGAAAAACGGCTCGTATCGCATGCGCATTGAAAAAGTCTATGACACCCCTTCAAGCAAGGAAGAAGCCCTCGCAGTGTTGGAGGATGCCCACAGACGTATTTCAAAGCGCGTTCAAGAATGGCACGCGCAGCAATAAAAAAAGCCGCCAATAGGCGGCTTTTTTATCGAGGACCTCGTAGTGCCCTCATTTAGCGCATTGAATTGCGCCGTGAAGAAGCTTAATTGAAGTCGCTGGGACGGCGCTCGACGCGCTTGCACTTCTCGCACTCGGCAACATTCTTGATCTTGCCGTTCTTGAATTGGGTCTGCATCTTCACTTCCCCACCACAGGGGCAGAAAAATTTCTGGGTAGTAACGGTAGTACGGCTGTTTTTACTGGCCTGGGCCATGGCAGTGTCTCCTTGTCCTGCAGGTACCGAAGAAATGGATACACAACACCTGCATGAATTAAACGGGCGCTACAGCCCTGTTGGCACAAAATATACCTTTGCCGGGACACTGTCAAGACCGGGGGCTGCACACAGGGCGCCAGAATCATCAGCCTTTTTGTTTGAAATTCAAAACAAATTTGCCAAATATGGGCAACAATACCTTTCTAAAACACTCAAATATCGATATAATTCATATGTCCAGCGTGAATAACAGTCTTTTGGAGGAATCGATGCGTATAACAACCAAGGGGCGCTACGCCCTGCGCGCCTGCCTGGCTCTGGCCAAATTGGGACAGGACGGAACTCCGGTGTCGATTCGCGAGCTATCCGGGTATGAGAAAATTTCTCCGGTATTCCTCGAGCAGATTTTCTTCAAGCTGCGAAAGGCCGGCATCATTTCTTCGGTGAGGGGGCCCGGCGGGGGGTTTCGCTTCGCTAAGTCACTGGAAGAGACAAATCTGAAGGCAATCATCGAAGCGAGTGACGAAAATGTCGAGCTTACCCCCTGTACCGGCGGAAAGGACGGCTGTAACAGGGACAGTGAATGTCTTGCACATACCGTTTGGCTCGAGGCGACGGCCCTGCTCAACGATTATCTTGAAAATACCAGCTTGCAAAGCTTGAAAGATCGCTTCCCGTCTTTTTTTGAGAGGAGTACCGAGAAATAATGTCTGCAGAAACGGCAAAGGGACGAGATATCACCGATCGTTCCATCCAGCATGCACTCCTCAAGGCCTGCAAAACCCGTCGCAATGGTCTTTCCACCGCAGATATCTCGGCCCTGAGCGGGCTGCCCCTTCCGGTGGTGCGACAGGCCGCCCCTGCCTTTGCGGACGAGTTTCGCGGGCGCATTCAGGTCTCTGAGCGGGGAGAACTCATATGGTCCTTCCCCCAGGGCTTTACAAGCCGTTACACGGGATTCCTGCCCCGCACAAGACGGATTCTCGAAAAAGCCCGCGGCATAACGCTCAAGATCCTGTCCACCCTTTTCAAGGGCTGGATACTCTTTACCTTGGTTGGATATTTCCTTCTCTTTGTGCTCTTGAGCATAGCCAGTGTCGTTGCCCTGAGCGCTGCCAGCATGGCCGGAAACAGTGAAGGACGCAGCTCCCGTCGATCCGGTGGTATTGGCGGATTCTTTCTGGCTAGTCGCTTTATCGAGCTTGCAATGCGCCTCTGGCTCTACTCCGAGCTCACCCGGCCATCCGACGGTTTTAATGGAAGAGCGTGGAAAACCAAGAATGTCAAAAAGACGCCACTCCATCAGTCCATTTTCGATTTTGTCTTTGGACCTCCGGACCCAAATGCCGATCTCGAAGAGCGCCAGACCCGTGCCTTCGCCGATATTGTCACCAAGAGTGGCGGCGTAACCAGTCTGGGCGAATACAGTGGGTTGAGCGCAGAATCTCCCGAACGCGCCGGAGAACAGCTCCTTGGATGGTGTTCACGCTTCGAAGGACGAGTCGATGTCGATGATGAAGGGACCGTCCTGTATTGCTTTGATGCCCTTCTTGAACGCAACAGCGTTTCCAGAACTCCTGCTTGGCCGGAAGAGAAAGAACGCGTTTGGTCCACAAACAGAAAGAGCCTGAATCGGGCCTTTATACTGATAAATGGCGTTAACCTTGTCTTTGGCTCCTACTTTGTCTGGCAGCACCTCCATTTTGCCGCCGGGGGGCTTCCCGGTTCCTTGAGTTTTCTCTACCAAGTTACACTGAGCCTTGTCGCAGCCCTTCCCGCGGCAATTCCCCTCTTGTATATCGCTCTGGGGCTCGTACCGCTCGCCTTTTCCCTTCTATTCTGGCTCATTCCACTCTTTCGCTATCGCACTCTTTCCCGCTTCAACCGCACACTTCGAGAAAAAAGAAAGGAAGATACCCTCGAACGGGCCATCTGGACAGCGGCACAGGGTGAAAAAGCCCTCAAGGTTCACCGAGACGCCGATTCGGCTACCCGCAGAATACTCGCCCGGATGGCAGCCCTCGGCGAAACCGAATCGCATACCGATGAAGAGGGGCACAGTCTCTGGCGTTTCAAGACCCTCGAACGGGAAGCCCGAGCACTGGAGAAGGCACGAAAAACCTCGCGAAGAGCGGGAACGGGATCTGTCATCTTTGATTCACATAAACCACTGAGCTAATTTTGAAAATAAGCGATTTTTGAAATTGCCTCATTTCATTGAAAAAAACGGGTGTATATCTTCAATGACCTCGTCCAGCAGCCCCTGCACCTTGGTACAGGGCGGCAACGAGTTGACAAAGGTCTGTCCATAGCGCTTCGTAAGCACCCGCGCATCGAGCACGGCGACCACCCCGTGATCGCTGGCGCCGCGCATAAGCCGCCCAAAGCCCTGGCGAAACTTCATGACAGCCTCGGGGAGCGAGAGTTGGAAAAAGGCATTGCCCCCTTTGCGTTCCAAGTCTTCTGAACGGGCTTCGAAAATGGGATCGCTGGGGCTCTTGAAAGGGAGTTTGCAAATAATAACCAGGCGCAGAGTATCCCCGGGAGCATCAACCCCTTCCCAAAAAGAATCGGTGCCAAAGAGAACGCTCGAAGGCTCTTCCTTGAATCGGGCGAGAAGCCGTACGCGATCGTCATCCCCCTGGCGATATACCGGAATACCCTCTTCCTCAAGGAGCGGACAGAGCTTCTCCCAACTTCGTCGCAAACTGTCAAAAGAGGTGAAAAGGACAAGGGCTGATCCCCCACTTGCAAGAATCAGGCGGTAGATACTCTGGACAAGGAAATCGGGGTAATTTGGCATATCGGGAGCAGGAGCCCCCTGTACAGCGACCAAGACACTGCGTTTGGCATAATCGAATGGGGAGGGGAAGATACCGGTGGACAGAGGGCTTCGATCTGCATGGAGCGCCCCGCTTCGATGGAGCCAGTGTTCAAATGTCCCGCCCACCGTAAGGGTAGCCGAGACGCAGACAACGGTCCTGCAGGGCTCAAAGAGACTCTCCCGCAGGGCATGGGAGACTTCAAGCGGACTGTCGTAGTAGAGAACCCAGGGCTCTCCACGGGAAGTACGACGACGTTCCAACCACAGGATGCGATCCGGGCGTTCCTCATACTCCAAGAAGCTGTTGCAGACAGCTCCTGCCCCCTCGATGCGTCGGACAAGGGCCTTGGCCTCCCACACCGCCGGGTCGTCCACCTCGTTCTCTTCGAGTATGTCAAAGAGTTGGCGGGCAAGACCGGCCAGGCGAGAGATGTGAAGGCGCAATTCGGTAAAGGCCGGCAACAACATACCGGCAACATCCCGGTATCGGGGGGCCGCCAGGCGAATACTGCTTTCGTGTTCAAGACAGTACAGGGCACGTTCATCGAGCTCTTCGAGACTCGAACGAATTTTATGCAGGCTCTCTTCCATATCGGCGATAAAGCCATCGCTGCCCACGGCCCTGGCAAGCTGTACCAAGATCCCCGAAGGAGCGCCGCCACGGCGGCGCAGAAGACGGGACATATGCCTGAAGAGCATGAGCTTCCCGAAGTATTCGGAAAAAAAGCTGGTGGCGGCATCTTCAATATTGTGCGCCTCGTCAATGACAAGCCGGTCCCATGCAGGCAGGACGGCCGCCTGTTCAAAGCCGGCTCCCTTGGAGCGTGCCGCGAGGTCAGCAAAAAGAAGGTGATGATTGACCACCAGAAGACGTGCGGCGGCCGCTTCTCGCTTGATCTTGAGCATAAAGCAAGTGTCCCGATATGAACAGCGCATACCCAAACAGGTATCCGACTCTGAACATACCCTTGACCACAGCCCTTCCGGGGGAACCCAGGGCAGGTCACTGCGACTCCCACTGGCGCTGCTGTCCGCCCAGGCGGGGAGATCGTCCAGCCCCTCCGTATCATCGGAAAAAAGATCTTTTTCGACGAGGGCATCGGAAAGCCGCCGGCGACAGAGATAATTGCTCCGCCCCTTTACCAGTACAACCTTGACATCACTCTTGAGGTTCTTGCAGAGAAAGGGAATGTCTTTTTCGTAGAGCTGATGTTGCAAGTTGATTGTTGCGGTAGAGACGACAATGCGCTCATCATTGAGACGCGCCCACTCGAGAGCCGGAATAAGATAGGCGAATGATTTGCCAACGCCGGTACCCGCTTCTGCGACCAGAATGCCATCGGTATTGAATGCATTGGAGACGTTTTCAAGGAGTTCCAACTGCGAATGTCTGTCTTCAAACTGCCCCATCGCCCGGGCGAGCTTTCCACCGGAGGACAACAGAGCCTTCAACGATTCACAGTCCAGGAGACCACCAGGGGATAATCTGCGCGCTTCAACAATGACATAAACCCGGGAGAGACTGTTGTCGACGATACAGGCTCCCAGCCCCTGATCTGCGAGGCGGGCTGCTATGGCAAGATCGTTGTCGCTGGGGGTAAGCACACCGGAAGGATGATTATGAATGAGCCAGGCACTGCGCCCCGAATCCTCGAACAGTGCCAAGGCGGCGTGTTCGTTGCCCCTCGAGACAACGCGAATTTCCTCTATGAGTTCACCATCAGCGAGAAAACCCAAGGCGCATACCTCGTTTCCTTCGGCTTCATCTATGGCGGCCTTCAAGAGATTGGCTGCATCGTTGGTAAACAAACGTGAGGCTCTCATATCGCGATGACTATAGAGGCTCCGGCCTCCTGTTGCAAGTTCTGTCCAGTGATAAGGGGGCATAAAAAAAGCGCAAGCTGTACAAATGTACAACCTGCGCAAACTGGCATCTCCTAGGGGATTCGAACCCCTGTTGTCGGGATGAAAACCCGATGTCCTAACCCCTAGACGAAGGAGACGCGGTGGACATGGGCAGACTATAGCGAAAAATGCCCCGTCGTGTCAACAGATTTCACATCTTCAATTTGTCCAAAAGTATCTTTTTAAGTTTTTTTGCAGAAGTGGAATCCGGCTCGAGCGCGAGGGCGCTTTCAACATCTGCGAGAGCCTGCGGATAGTCCCCCAAGTGGAAGTATGCCTGGGAACGGCGAAAGAGAACGTAATACTGATAGGGATTGATCTCGAGTGAATGCGAGAAATTTTCGAGTGCACGGCCGTACTCTTGGCGAACGGAATACACAACAGCGCGATAATACGCCGACTTGTAGCACTGGGGGTCTAGTGCAAGAGCGCCAGAGAAATCATCGAGCGCTTCATCGTAGCGGCTCATGGCGAAATAGGCCATACCGCGATGTTTGAGAATGACAGAGCGTACCCGCTCATCAGGCTTCATCGCCAGGATGGTACTGTATATTTCAATGGCGTGATCAAACTGATCATTGTTATGGGCATAGAGGGCATCCAGGAGCAGGTCATCTATGGAAGCCCCCCCATTCGAAGACTCTATCATCATAAAGGGTTTCAGGGTCGATGTATCCATTTTTCGTTCGTTCAAAATGGTTGCATCGGTATTCTCTTCGATTTTTTTGAAGAAAGACTCCCGGCGTTTGCCCAACTCACGGTTAAGCTGACGCTGATAGTCGCGTATTTCCTGGAAAATGATATCGGCAAGGGAAAGAGAGGCATTAACGGCTGCGAGTTTTCGTTTCATGGGACTGTCAAAGGGCGAAAATTCAGCCTTGTAGACCAATTCGTGCTCCACTTCTGCCCAGGCATCCTGCAAAATGGTACGTATCTGTATTTCGGCCACATCGACACCACAGGGACCACGGTTTGATACGACTGATTCGGGAATGGTAATCAAGAGATGGGTTGATTCATAGCCAAACTCCTTGAAAGAATGGTTGGAACCCTTGCGTTCTATCTCGACCACATCGAATGTTTTACGCAATTGCAGTTCAACTTCATCCAAATCTTCGATAAAGGGACAGACAACCCGAATACCCAAGAGATCGGTTACCGGGGGACGATTTTTTTTATCATCATTTTTTTGCATGATGCGTAGGAGCTTTTTGTACCAGGAGTCGAAATCCTTTGCGCGCGCCTTGACCATGGGCCGGGGATTGAAGAGTTGAAGGGCCTCATCGACTATCATCTCTATATCTCTAACCACTTTTCGACGGATACCGTCCAAAGCACTGTACTCTTTGGCCAAAGCCGCCCTGTCGGGAAACCAGGACTCCTGTTCCACTGTATTGACCTCCCATCAAACACCAAAATTGATATATGCCAAAAAAAAGGCGCCGTCGTGTGACAGCGCCTTTTATCAGCCTGTTACAGAATTACTCTGCAGCAGCTTCGTCGGTTTCATTGTTGAAATCGGCTTCCTTGGCCTGGCGATCCTTTTCAAGATAGCGCATGACCTGAACCTGCCCAAAGCGCTTGATTTCCACGTTTTTGCGGTCCTCTTCGCGATCGGCAATAATATTCCAGATAGCCTCATCGTCAATATCACGATCGGTATCGAGAACAGCCTGGTCGTAGATTACCTGAACGTCCTTGAAGTAGGCGATGAAATCGCCGCCATCATGGGCCGCATCACGCTGAACGAGGAACCCGCCAAACTTGATGAAGGGAGTAGCCTTGGGGTACAGGGGATACAGGCGAAGCTCACGGTTACGAACATCGGTAACATACCCGGGATTGTTCCACTTGAGCTCACTCCAGCCATCGAAGTTCAGGTAACCCATGAACATCGTATTTTCCTTGCCCTGAGAATCGATAATAACAGTGGAAAGGGCGTGGGGGAAGTTGAGTCCATACGCCTTTACCTGAACAGCCTTGATAGTGCCAACATTCTTGATGACACCATATCCCTGCTCAAAACGGGTAAACTTGTTGGCCCTGTCTTCCTCGGTGGGTTCCTGAATTTCACCCTCATCATTCACCTGCGCCATGTATTCGAAGGCGGGGATCTCGAAGGGGGGCTTGATTCGTGCCCAAGAGTTGAAGGGAGCGACAGGGAAATTGACACGAATACCCATAACGGTACCGTGTTCTTTCGATGGCGCCGGGACGACAAAGCTCTTTGCCTGGGTCATGGGCGTCCTCGATGAGGAAGCCAAGACGATGTCCCAGTTGGGGAGCGCGAGGGAAGTCTTCATGATTTCCTTCTGCTCTTCGGTAAAACTGCCACCGGCTACATCCGAGTAATCCATCATGGTGGCCCGATTCTGGGTGGGCTTGTTGTCCTGGTCGGGGATGATGTCGGCAACAAGTTGCGAAAAGTCAATGAGAACCTTCTGTTCTGCAGAGACTACACTCACCACACTCAGTGCAATGGCGACAAGAATGAATATCCTTTTCATTCACAGCTCCTTTTCAATCACGCGATAAGCCTCGGTCGTATTGAATTATACGAGGGTGGCTCTATTTGTCAACGCTTTTTCTTTTATTCGGGGCAAGACGACGACCAACGGGCGATTTTTCAGTCATTCAGGCCTTCTGCCTGCCGCTGTATCCCCTCCGGATCCCGGAATTGGGGGATAATACCCGCTATTGTCAACGAAACGTCCTCCACAAAAGAAAAATTGCGTTTGATACCCTTTTCAAGCAGAGCAAGAGAACCGGCTACCTGGGCCCGTCGGGAAGCGGGAACAGCGGCCCGGCTATCGAGGTCTATCAAAACCCGTTCACCACGAAGCATGAGAGAACGAACCCCCGTCCCCTCGGGAAAGAGGGCTTCGGCCTCAAGCGTGGCGGGACCCAACAGGTACTCCGATACATACAGGGCTATTCGCCCTTCACGATCCGGTACGAGCGGGAGGGCCCGTGACTCATAAACCGTACGTCCTTCATGGATATTGTCGAAATAAAAACTGTATCGCGCAAGGGAAAGATTGAGAAAATCGACGAGAGCCCAGGCACCGAGCCCGACAATGAGCGTAATTACAAGAATCCAGGGGCGTTCGGGAATTTTGTCGATAAAATCCTTGACCGCTCTCATTATATGCTCATTCCCCCATCGAGTGTTCGAAACTTCGGACATAATCCGATATGGCACTATATAACGCCTCACCAAAACGTTGCAAGTGCGTTTCATCCAGGAAGAGTCGCGCATCCTGTTCGTTGGTGAGAAATCCCAGCTCGACGAGGACCGATGGCATCTTGGCATTGCGCACCACAAACCATTCGGCGGCCTTGAGCCCGCGCGACTTGGTTTTGTCTTTGAATGCAAGATCGAAATAGTGGAGCATGTTTCGCGCGATAATGACGCTTTCGGTCGTAAACTCTTCCTCCAGCATGTCATTCAATATGGGGAGTATTTCGTCATTTTCTTCGACAACGCGATCGGAAACGAGGTCACGACGGTATTCGGGCGAGAGATACCAGACCTCATAACCGCGAGCCGCCGTGTTGAATGAGGCATTGCAATGTATTGATACGTAGATAATGGCTTCGTTGGTATCCAGGGGTATGCCGTTGGCTATTCGCACCCGATCATCCAATGTTGGATAGGTATCACCCGTACGGGTAAGGAGTATGCGCTTGTCGGGGTAGGCGACCTTGAGGCGGGCATGCAGATCCCGGGCGACGGACAGGACGATATCCTTCTCCTGCAAAACCCGTTTTTTTCCATCTATCGTATGGGTAGCCACTGCACCGGGGTCTTTCCCCCCGTGACCGGGATCAATGAGTATTGCCTGTACCCGGAAGGCAGACGAAGAGGATTCACGGGGAGTACGCGCCTTGAGCGCCTCTATGGCCCTTACCCAGTCGGGGGGAAAACGCAGAATGCCCGATTCCAGCCAGGGTTGGGGGCCATGCAATATTTCCTCCCCATTGAAGAGGGACACCCCTGCACTGTCTCCCACCCGAAAGACAACCCGATCGGCGCCGGTCGTAATGACCCCCATCATGCTGACAGGCTCCCAATCGAGCTGGGCGTCAAGACGCGCCAAAACCGCTTCAAGGGCAAGAGGCGGCTCTACAGCGAAGAGTTTCGGGCCGGTCAAAAGGACAAGGCCGATTGAACAGGCCGCGAAAACGCGGAAAGACCATGAAAATTTCACCGACGCCTCCCGCTTGGGCCTTCCCGCTCGAGCCAATAGAGCCCCCCCTGCCAGGATCCCCTGAAAAAGGCCCGCCAGAATGCGGGAGGAGGCGTATGCGGGCCCCCGGATTCGTCCAGTGCGCATCCGGCATGACGGGCGACGAGGTCCAGGGCTTCGCGAGGTGTCCTGCCCTGCCAGTCACGTACGGGGTGAGCGGCTCCGAAGAGATCGGTCAGCTTTGGCAGGGAGCCGCAATCCAAGGCGGCTGCAACAGATCCCGGAAGGGAAAAGGCCGGTGGCGGGAAGCTCTCCGAATCGAGAGGACCTTCCAAAAAGGCCTCTGTACGCGAATCGGGGACAGACAGGACAATCTCAATGGCGGCAGCAGCCCGCTCTGCACACGCAATGGCCGTATCTCCATCGTCTGCGACGGCGATGACATTGCCGGCCTTGCTGACGTTGTTGACGGGAAAATCGACCTCATCACCGGACTTTACCCGCACAAAGAGGGAATCGACGCCGGGCAGGGCACGAACGGCAGCCGTTCCCTCCACGCTTCGAATCCTTCCGGGTATCGATATAAAGGCCCGCTCGGCGGCACTTCGCTGCCAGCGGGGCACCAGGGACGAGGGAGCGCATCCAATCGCGATTTCGAGCGCGGCCTTTGTAAGGGGAACCCCGCTGGCCAAGGGATAGGTCCAGCCGGACATGTAGCCACCGGAAAGCCGAGCGGCGATCTCGCCAATAACCGGTCCCTTCGCCGAACGTTTGACATCTCCCTTGGCCGCCCCGCTTGTAATGCCCAATGCGCGTACCCCGCGGGAAAAGACCTCGATCATCTCTTCCAGTGCATCCGCCGACAGACGGGCCGGAAGGGTGTGACCCATTTCAATAAAATATGGGGGATAGTAAATGTGTCGATCGGCAACCCCACAGATATGGATCTTTCCATCCACGACGAGAGCATCAATCGAATACTCCGGACCATCAATAAATTCCTCAACTATGGCCTTGCCGCTGCGGGAATAGCGAAGGGCATCCGTTATCGCCTCTTCAAGCGCCCGCAGGCCCTCCACGCGACGACAACCACGGGCTCCCATGCTGTCCACCGGCTTGACAACCAGGGGAAAAGAGAGGGTTCCCCGAGCGAGGGGCTGGTGAATGCTGTCTGGAGAATCAACGGTGACAAAGCGGGGTGACGGAACCGAGGCACGATCAAAACAGGCACGCATACGGGCCTTGTCCGAGGCATTTCGGGCGGCTTCGACCGGGATACCGGGAAGACCGAGGGCCTCTGCGACCTGTGCCACAGGGAGCGAAAAATCAGTACCGGCGGTAAAGACCCCGTCGAGGCCCCTGCTCTCTTTGAGCCTGCGCGCAAAGGCAGTGATGCCTTCGACATCCTTCAAGTCGATATGGGCAAAACTATCGGCCCGGTCCCTCAGGGGCGCCAGAGGATCCCCATCCACGACAGAACAGCGCCATCCCATGGCCTTGGCGACGTCAATGGCCGGCCCCTGCATGACGCCAGCGCCCAAGATGAGTATGTGTTTATCGGGTCTTCCCGCTACCTGAATTTCCATAAACAAACTCCCGGAATCAACAAGGGCCTTCGCAGCCCCGTAACGGGAGCACGACGACCGAAACTGATGGCGCAGGTATGACTATCAGTCTATACCCGTATTGATACGACGGGCATAGACCTCGAAGGTATCGCCCAATCCGAAGAGACGACTGCATCCGGCAAGGAACTGCCAAAAGCGCGAACCGGGCGTGCAGGACGCCGCATGGGGGAAACGCTGTGGATGATGACCGGTGACACGAATTTTTTCAAGCGCAAAGCCGTAACGGGCCAAGAGCCCCCGTATTGTTCGGGGGTCGAGTACGGTCCAGTGGTCGGAAGGGCTGGCAGAGAGAAAGGCCTTGCACGAAGTACGGGCAGATATACCGGCGAAAGAGGGGGTCGAAAAAGCGAGCAGGCCACCGGGAGCGACACAGTGCGAGAGGGCTGTGAGGAAGGCATCCAAAGCGGGGCTGTGTTCGATTACGTACCAGAGGCTTACGAGGTCAAACTTTTTTCTGCCAAAGGCCCCTTCAAGGTCGATATCGGGAAAAAGCCCCTGAACAGCGGGGAGGCCCAGTTCAGAGCGCACCCATGCTACCGCATCAGCGGAAGCATCGATCCCGCAGGGTTCGAAACCGCGTTCGGCGGACTCTGCCAAAAAGGGCCCATAGGCACAGCCGATATCGAGGGCACTTCGTCTCTGCGCTGGCAAGAGTTTTTCAATAATGTCGACGCGTGAGGCGGCAAGAGCCCGCAGGGCGGGAAAGTCCTCAAGATAGGTTTTACCATACTGGGCGCGGTATTCATCGAAAAAATAGTCCTTGTTGTAGACGATTGGTGGAGGCGCACTGCGTACCATGTGAACCGTCTTGCATTGAGGGCATTTTCGGTACGTCCGCCCGGGGAAACGGGCGAGAGCCCGTTCATTCGAACGGTGATGACAGACCGGACAGGCATGGCCCGCCGGAAAACTCATGGCTTCAAGATGAGCCGCCAAGCCGGCACAGCCTGCCAAAACAGAATGCCCGCTGTTGGCAGAGCAGCGATCACCGGAAGCAAAAAACCGATCCGCCAGAATGTGAGAATGCCGGATAACGCGCGCGAAGGCCCCCTCCCCTGCAAGCGTGAAATCGGTCTCGCAAGATGGAAGCCCGTTTGAACGGACAAGGGCGCGGTGAACGGCACTGCCCGACAGCGTCCAGACCGCAGATCCAGCACGCAGGGCTTCGAAGGCTGTAAGGCCGAACTGGGTAACGACGAGGTCGTACTCGTGCAAGATCATGCCCAGCTGCCCCGTTGGAGAAAGGAGAGAGATACCACACAGGGCGGCTTCGTCGGCAAGTCGCTCTTTTCTGCTGGTGGGCATTGCCGGCGGAAGGAGCAGCTGGATGTTGGCGGGGAGAAAACCCGTAGCGGCACAGATCAATTCAAGGGCCTTGCGCGACAGATCTTTGGGGTCTTCGCCCCCAAAACTGATGAGCACGCGCGCCTTGGCGGGCTCCGGAACGGGTGGCAGGGAGCGCGGGTTTACGGCTTCCACCATGCATTGGGGAAGCAATTCATTGGGCGAATGGCGATGGAGTGGGTTTGGCAACAGATCAATGAGATAGTCGAAGGATTCGCGCCACGAGCCCCCTTCATCGAGGCCGACAAGTGGTCCAAGCGGAAGAAGACGCTCAAAAAGACGATACTCGCTGCGAAAAACGTCACACACAACAAGGCGCCAGTGCTTCCCTTCGGGAAGCCCTTCGAGCAGGAGGGGGGTCAAGGCTGATAGCGACAGCCCGCTCAAGCTGCAGAGCTCTGCCTGTTCCCCCATGTGGTCCCGATCATGGATCCATAAAAATGCGGTCAGTCCCCGCGCGCGCAGGGCTTGGACAAGCCGACACGAGCGGCGCAGATGTCCCGAGCCCCTGCCCTTTGCGGCCGTCGTGACCACCAATATGGGGGCATCGACCGGAATACAGTTCATACCGCTGCCTCCGCGAGTCGGGAAGCCATCTTTACCACGCGATAATCGTCAACACAGGGACCGTCCACCTTCTGCCAAAGGAGGCTGGCTCGTGCAAGATCGACAGCGGTGTCGACAGTAAGGCGCAGGTCCGGGCGAGCCAACGCTGTTGGCAGGGCCGGTCGATAAATTGAAAAATCCTGGGGACGCCGATACAAATACGGACAGACGTGCTCACGCTCGTAGGGATCTTTTGCGTTTTTTGCCGCTTCAAAGAGGGCCCCCGCGCGCACATACTCAAGCCCGCTACCGTGCGGGAGCCCTTCATAACAGGCGTAGTCCGCCCCGGAGGTGAAAAAATCCCGTACAAGAGCATTGGCAGATGTCACAAGCACAAAGGGATTGTCGCCGGTTGCCCGTAACACGAGATCGTCCTTCTCTTTTCCAAAAGCGGGAATGAAACGGAGAGCCGCCTCGTAACGGCCCAGAACATCATCTTTATCCCCTGCAATTATGCGCCAACCCGCTTTCTTGGCAAAAGGCGTAAAGGCCTCGAACGAGTCCTCCGGGCAGGCGAGTATGCGTTCATCGGCGGCGACTGCAGCAAGTTGGGCAAAGACGGCCTCGAGCAGGGAGAGCCCCGGAACAAGTTCCAGGAGGGCCTTCCCCGGCAAACGTGAAGAATCGAGACGCGCTTGAAGGATGAGAACCGTCACAGGTCGGGGTTCTCCCAGTCTTCGATGAGGGTGCGGGCATCCGCGACAAAGCGGTAACGATTGAGGAGTACCCACTCGCGCCCCTCGCGAAACTCGCGAAGGGCTTCAAAGGGATTCTCTCCCGCACGCAAAAGATACCGGGGAAATTTTCGCCAGGGGATGTGCGCGTATCCGTTGAGAAGGACCGGAGCGATGTTCTTGAGCCAAAAGCGATTGACATCGGCATTGGGGGTTTGGTCTTCCGGGGGTACTTCATCGTCGCAGACGAGCTTGAATGATTGGGTTGTTTTGATGAGCTCGCCCTGGAGGTGGGCGCGAAAACCAAAGTCAAGGAGCTGCATCCAACAACTTGCAATTCCTCCGTCATAACCCCCCAAAGACAAGAAGCGTTTGCGCTCGTAGAGCCCGGCGTAGTCGTGCGGATAGAGAGAGTTGGTCCCCTCGCGGGTCGCAGCACTGGGCATGATATTGACCGCTCCCTTGACGAGGACCGGATTTTTGACAATGGGGGCAGCCTCATAGCGATTATTGAGGAGCGTTGGAACCGAGAGGAGCAGGTCGCCATTCAAGCGCGAAGCGATGCGACTCGCAGGCCCCCCTTGAATGGTGCAGGCATCGTTCCAGACGACCAAAAAGTGATCGCTCTTCATCTCCTGGGCGGCAGTGTTGATGCGTTCGCCAACGGTGCTCGATTGATTGAACAGGACGAAACGCACCCGCGGGTAACACTGCGACAGTTCCTCGATTTCCCAATTCTCAAGCGAGGGTTCCACCGAAAAGATCTGGTCGAAGCCCAGGGCGTTGAGCCGTTCGATGACATTTTTGAGCATGTAGCGCCCGCCGCGGTTGAGGAGAACGAGGCTGATATTGCTCTCGCAGAGGGCATCGTTGCCCCCCACGACCGTATAGTCGCCCGTGTGGGCTTCAGTAATTCCACGTATAGTATTCATCACATTCCGTACAGTGTGCCGGCCAGATGCCCGAAGCGTGCGACTCCCAGAGCTGCCCGCTTCCCTTCCAGATATTTTCCATTGCTTCTTTCAAGATATTTCCCGCTGGGGACCGCCGCCCCAGGTCCTCCCGGCAAAGGGGGACCGTCCCGTCCACGAGAACAGATACATCGCGCATGAGGTGCCAACAGGGTTGCCTCTTGAGCGGCGAGAGGTCGGCGGCACGCCGCTGCGGGAGCCATCCGGCAAAGAAATCGTATTTCTGGATGATGACCTGGGCCCCCCTGTCCTTCCAGTGCCGCCAGAAGGCCTCAAGGTCCTCTTCCCCGTCGTCGAGTCGAAGGGCCTGCACCCAGAGGCTCTTGGGTGCGAGGGTAAGGAGTTTTTCTGTACAGGCGACCGCTTCCACCTGGCCGTCGCCACGCAGGGCCCGGTAGCGTGCGGGGTCTTTGGCGTCCATGGAGACAATCCAGGAGAGCGGCCCCGGGCGTGAAGAGCCGGGGAAACCGCTTCGGGGAGGAGCGGCCTTGGCGGCCTCGAGGATGGCTTCGATACAGCCCTCCTGCCAGCCGATACCGCTGGTCTCGATGAGCAGCGACAGCGAAGGCCGGTCCAAGACCGCCTGTGCAATCCCGACGATGTCCGGATGGTGGGCAGCCTCCCCCCAGAGCGAGAGGTCGATGACCGCATCCCCGGCAAAAGAGACCACCTTGTCCAGTATCAGTTTGAAGTCTTCAAGGGCCATGAAGTCACTGCGCTCGGTGGGCAGGAGCCCCCCTTGTTCATGGCTCCATTTTGGCCAGGGGCAGAGTGTGCAGTTTTGGCTGCAACGGCCGTTGGTCTGTATGCTCACGAAGGCAGGCAGGGTACGCAGGTCTTGGGGGTGATCGTCGACAAAGCTGATAGTATCTTCCACACGCGCATAGCCATGGGAAAGGAAGCGTTCGATGAGGAGCCAATTGCGCCGGGAGTCGGCAAAAAAGGAGAGGCGCCTGGGACGCAGGTCCACCGTCGAGAGTTCTGTCTCGATTTCGAAGGCATTGATGTCCTTCTGCAGTACTTGAAAGAGAAGGTCCCGGTCCACCGCTTCGCCGTCTTCGCGGGCGATCCAAGCGAGGGCATCGAGGGAGGCGCGGTTGACGAGCTCGGGGGCAAAACCGGCGGGCCAGCCATCGGTATTGGTGTACTCGGCGTACCAATGACTGTGCCGTTCGAACATGCGCCCGGCGAGAGCAAGATCTAGGAGGGGGGCATCGGCCCAGGCCCACCATACGAGATCGACAGAGCTGCCGGTGGCGCTCGAACCGGCGGTCTTCTGCTCGGGGGAAGCCCCCTCTTCTGCCGCTGGCGGCGGGGCCGGAGGCAGGACTTCGCAGAGCCGCGACAGGAGGCTTGAACGCGTCCAGCCCTGTCCCGCTTCGGGGACGATGAGCTCGTCCACCCCCTCAAGCCCGGGGATTCCCTGTGCGGGATCAAAGGACGCGGGGGGATCGAGGTACACCGCCACCAGCCGCGAGGCTGCCGGAAGTTGCCGGACGAGAGAGAGGCAGTGCCGGCGCACCGAGGCGGTATCGGGAAAGCGGGGTGCTGCCGGAGCGCCTTCTTTGGCAGGAGTCGGGCTGCGATCAGTCGTAACCGACTGTGGCAGAGAGGCGGGGGCGTTGGGAACGAGGAGAACGACGCATGCATTCATATCTTTTCAAATATCGGCAAGCAGCGAGTTCCGGTACAGGAGAATCGTCCCGTAATGTTGAAGACTTTATACACGGAAAGGGCAGCTTGCCGCCCCCGGGTCTCCCGCGTATACTGCTGCCATGGCCTTCGACGACTACTTCATTCAACAACAAGAAGACTGCCCCTGGACGACGGTATCCGCCCTTACCGAGGAGATAAAGGCCTGCCTCGAGGGTACCTTCCGCCAGGTCAAGGTCGAGGGCGAAATCTCCAACTGCCGCCCCTCCAGTACCGGTCACCTCTACTTCACCCTCAAGGATGAGGGGGCATCCCTTTCTGCCGTCATGTTCAAGAACCGCCTGCGCTCGCTCTCCCTCAAGCCCGCCGACGGGATGCGGGTGCGCGTTTCGGGCTCGCTTTCGGTCTACCCGCAGCGCGGCAGCTATCAGGTCATTGTCGAGAGTATAGAACAGGCGGGAGAAGGGGCCATTCTGGCCATGCTCGAGGAGCGAAAGCGCCGTCTTGCCGCCGAGGGGCTCTTCGACAGCGCACGCAAACCGCCCCTGCCCGAGGTCCCCTGGCACGTTGCCGTCGTCACCTCGCAGACCGGGGCCGCCCTGCGCGACATCCTGCAGGTCCTGCGCCGCAGGGCTCCCGGCATGCGCGTCACCATACTCCCCGCCGTTGTGCAGGGAAGCGAAGCGGCCGCAAGTATTGCCGCCCGCATTCGACAGGCCAACAGCTGGCAGCTGGGGGAAGTCCTCATCGTAGGGCGCGGAGGCGGTTCCCTCGAGGATCTCCTGCCCTTTTCCGATGAAGAGGTTGTCCGGGCCGTGGCGGAGTCCTCCATTCCGATGATAAGTGCGGTGGGCCACGAGGTGGACTGGGCCCTCTGCGATTACGCGGCCAGCCTGCGGGCCCCCACCCCCTCTGCCGCGGCAGAACTCGTAAGCGCCCGACACGGCGAGGAACGCCCGCGCATGGAGCAGGTACTGCGGCGTATGGGGGACGAAATACGTTCCCGCCTCGAGCGCTGCCGCCTCCTCCTGCGCCCCTTCAAAAGCGACAACCTCGAACTGGCCTTCCGCTCCATACTCCAGCCGCGCATGGTGCGCTTTGACGACGCCCGCGAAGAGCTCATCCTCTGCTTTCGGGACCTCCTGCGGGCCAAACGGCAGCGGCTTTCCCGCTCGCTGGCCATCCTCGAGACGGCAAACCCGGCAGAAGTCCTCGCACGCGGGTTCGCCATTGTGCGCGACGGTGAAAGCGGGGCGATACTGCGCAGGGCAGAAGACAGCCGCGAGGGCGCGGCCCTTTCCATTCAACTTTCACAGGGCGAAATAAGCGCCCGGGTACAGTCAATACAATCAGGTGGCAGATCATGAAAAACTTCGAAGAGCGCCTCGCGCGCCTTGAAACCCTCGGCGACGCCATGCGCAAGAGCGACGTCCCCCTCGACGAGGCCATCGCGGCCTTCGAGGAGGGCATCAAGCTGGCTCGTTCCCTCGAAAAGGACCTCGATGCCCTTGAACGGCGGGTTGAGATCCTCATGAACGCCCCGGGCGACAGCGGCGACAAAAAACCGGAATTGGGCCTCTTCGACGAAGAGGATGCCGACTGATGTCCACGGACCGGCCCGTCCGCGTTCTCGACGCGGCGATTGCCCGCAAGATCGCCGCCGGGGAAGTCATTGACCGCCCCGCCGCCGTCATCCGCGAGCTTCTGGACAATGCCCTCGACGCGGGGGCCCGCAGCATCGACATTTCGATAGAGGATGGCGGCCTGCGCTCAATGGAAGTGTCCGACGACGGCTGCGGCATGACCCGCGAAGACCTCCTCCTGTGCTCCCTGCCCCACGCGACGAGCAAGATTCGCCGCGAGGAAGACCTCCTGGCCCTCGAGAGCCTGGGCTTTCGCGGCGAGGCCCTGGGCTCCATCGCCGCCGTCGCCGCCCTGGAAATCATCACGAGCACCGACGGCAACGGCGCAGTCTGCCTTAACGTGGGGCCGGCCATGAGCCTTCCCGGCCCCGCAGACCACAAAGCAGCAGCCGCAGGCGATGACCCGGATGGCAGTGACCGACCCGCCCCGCCCGCAAGCGGAGAACCTGCGCCGCCGATATCCGGCCGCCACGGGCTCACCCCGTGGCTCTCGGGCGGCTATCGCGCCCGGGGCACGAGTGTCCGGGTGCGCGGCCTCTTCGAGAATCTCCCCGCCCGCAAAAAATTCATGAAACGCGCTTCGAGCGAAGCGGGACACATCTACCGCACCATCGTCGAGAAGGCCCTCGCCTTCCCCGAATGCGCCTTCCGCTACCGCCAGGACGGCAGCATCAAACTCGTCCTCCCTGCCGCAGAAAGCCTTACACAGCGCTTTGTCGACGCCGTCATCGAGGAAAACGCCTCCACCCGCGGCAGGGGCAGCTTCGTCCACCATGCCAGCGGCGGCGATGAAGGCTTTCGCGTCGATGTAATCGTCGGCGGGCCGGAACTGTGCCGTACAGACCGCCGCTTCCAGTTCATCTTCGCAAACAGGCGCCGCATCCAGGACTACTCCTTCCAGCAGGCCCTCGAGTACGGCTCCCAGGGCTGGTTTCCCAACAACAGCCACCCCGTCGGCGCCGTCTTCCTGCAGGTGGATGGCCCCCTCATCGACTTCAACATCCACCCGGCCAAGCGCGAAGCCCGCTTCCAGGACAGTGCCCGCATCCACCGCTCGATAAGTGCCGTCACCCGGAGTCTTTTCGAGTCCCTCTCGCGGCGGGAACGCTTTTTGGACGAGGAAGGCAAAGAATCGGGCATGGCTGATAGTTCCACCCGGCCCGCGGAGCTCTTCGACCGGGAAGGCCAAGTGCGCTACCAAGCCCGTCCGGTAGCCCACGGGACCGCCGACCTCGCCGAACAGGCCCTGGGACACCGGCCGTACGGACAGCCCTTCCCCATCCAGGCATCGTCACAGTCGGCTTCTGCTGTGCGGTCGGCTTCTGCGCTGCAGGAGGCCCGCATCGGCCTTGAAAAACTCCTCGAAGAGCCCCCCCGCTTGCGGGAACTGCACGACAGTACCCTGGAAGAGGGGCACAGCACCGCACGCTACCTGGGACAGGTCCTGGGGCTCTACCTCGTCGTGGAGCGCGCCGATGAAGTCCTCTTCATTGACCAGCACGCCGCCCACGAGCGCATCCTCTTTGACGCCCTCATGGAAAAACCGCCCGCAGCCCAGGAACTCCTCGTCCCCTATCCCTTCCATACCGAAGACCGGGCACAGTCTGCCTTCCTTGCCGCGCGCCGCGAAGAGCTCCTGCGTCTGGGTATCCACATAGAGGCGGATGGACCCGATTCCTGGGTCCTGTCCGGGCTCCCGGCGGCCTGGAACAGCCCCGACGGGGAGACCATCGAAGCCATCCTCGACCTCGCCGGTGAAGGCGAGGACCGCGCACGAAGATGGTACGCCACCCTCGCCTGCAAAAAGGCCGTCAAAGACGGCCAGATCCTCGATGAAAGCCGGGGACGGGAACTGGCCCTTGCCGCCCTCGCCCTGCCTGATCCGCGCTGCCCCCACGGCCGCCCCATTTTTGTGCGCTTGGGTCGCGAAGCACTTGCAAAGGGTGTCCAGCGAACATAAATCCCCGGGGGAAAGGCCCGGAAACAAAAAAAGGGCTGTTGCATACGTAATAATGCAACAGCCCCTCCATAGCGAATACAGTGCCGGGAACGGGACTTGAACCCGAACTCCCTTGCGGGAAGGGGATTTTAAGTCCCCTGTGTCTACCATTCCACCACCCCGGCGTGTCGACTGATACTAGCAAAGGGACCGTCCCGCGGTCAACAGGAGTATTCCATGCAACACTATCTTGATACCCACGCCCACCTCGTCCAGATTCTCGATGATGGCATCATGGGCCGAAGTGAGCTTGAAAAGCTCCTGTCAGGCGGCTTTGGCCCCATTATCGACATCGGAACGAGGGCCGAGGACCTCTGCCCGCGCGTACGGGTGTTGGGCGACCTTCCCGGGGTGTATTTTTCGGCCGGCATATGGCCATACAAGGAAGATTTTTCCCACCCCGCCGAGCGGGTCGCCCTCCTCGAAGAGGGCCTCAGCTGCGCGCCGGCAGGCCGCCTCGTAGCCATTGGCGAGGCCGGCCTCGACCGCTGGCACAACAAGGCCGAAGACGGGACCGACCTCGCCGGCGAGAGGGAGCTGTTCGCCCGCCAGGCCGATCTTGCCCGACGGCTGGATCTCCCGCTCATCGTCCACTCGCGGGAGGACGCGGAGGGCACACTGGAAGTCCTCGAGGGCTTCCCGGGGCTCAAAATGGTCATTCACTGCTACTCGTACGGGGTCGAAGAGGCGCGGCGCTTTTTGGACCTGGGTGCCTTCATTTCATTCTCGGGAACCATCACCTACAAGAACGCCCGGGCCCAACAGGAGGCGGCGCGTTTTGTCCCCCTGGAGTCGCTCCTCGTGGAAACCGATGCCCCCTACCTGGCCCCCGTCCCGTACCGTGGCAAAAAAAATCGCCCCGACTATATCGGGGCGAGCTTCGACATGATCGCGCAGCTGCGCGGCATGGACACGGACACACTGTGCCACGCCATACGGGAGAACACGCGAGATATTTTCGGCATATAGGCAGCACGCAAGCAGATGCCCGCGGCAGGTGAAGATGCCGCTATTCGGCCCTGGCCGCTATTCGGCCCTGGCCGCTATTCGGCCCTGGCCGCTATTCGGCCCTGGCCG
>CAZIRF010000016.1:53646-56751 GCA_964541755.1 uncultured Spirochaetales bacterium
CTTACTCTGCTTTGATGACGTTAGTGGGACAGGCGTCGATGGCTTCCCGAATCCCGTCTTCATTGGCGGCCAGATCGACCCTCTCGTTTACCACCATCTTGTCGGGGACCGAAAATACTGCGGGGCAGATGGCCTCGCAGTTGCCGCAGGAAATACACTCGTCCTCGCTCTCGTCGAGCCAAACCTTGCTGATAGCCATGAAAACTCCTTTGGGCCGCCATTCTATAGTGAAACGGGCTCCACTATCAGACTATAGTACCTCTTGGCCAAAAGCTGCAAGGAAAAGTCAATGCAGCCGCCCACAGCCGGGGGTCTGCATGCTACACTTTAAGGCATGGACGCCTACAGCACGGGCCTCGAAGCCCTCGACCGTACCCTGCAGACTGTGTTTCCCGGTGACAACCTCGTCTGGGACATAGAAGAAATCGAGGATTATCTCCCATTTGCAGATGCCTATGCGACTGCCGCCAGCGAGAGGGGACATGAACTGGTGTACTTTCGCTTCGCCGACCACCGCGAGGTCTTCGCCAAAGACGACCCCCGCATTACGCGAGTGGAACTTGACCCCGCCCTGGGCTTCGAGCACTTTGTAAGCGCGGTTATCGACGTCATAGAGACAAAGGGAAAGGCCGCCTGGTATCTCCTGGACTGCCTCTCGCCCCTGGCCCAGCTCTGGTATGCAGACCGCATGATGGCCAACTTCTACCTCATCGTCTGTCCCTACGTCCTCAAGATCAAGGCCCTCGCCTTCTTCGCCGTCTACAAGCACAACCACTCGAATCACGCGACCGACACCATCTACAACACCGCCCAGGTCATTACCGAGGTCTGGCGCCACCAAGGGGCCCTCTACATACAGATGCAAAAGGTCGAGGGGCGCTCGAGCCGCACCATGTACATGCTCCACCGCATGGAAGGGGGTGATTTTGTCCCGGTGCGGAACAGTGCCCACACTGCCGAAGTCGTCGCCCGCGTCAAGAACCCCCTGCTCAACTTCACGATACAGCGCACCGGCCCCTGGACGGCCAGCTACCAGGAATCGCGGGAGATTACCGCCGCCATAGAACGGGGCGAGGACCGGCAGGAGGAGGCTCGGCGCCTCTTCGAGCGCCTCATCCACATGACGATAACGCGCCAGACGAGCTTCCTGCCCCTGGCCCATCGCTATTTCACCCTGCCCTTCATCAACGACATCTTGAAGCGCTTGATCGGCTCGGGGCTTATCGGGGGAAAGGCGCGCGGAATACTCATCGCCCAGGAGATACTGCGGGCGGCCGACCCCGCCTGGGACGACATACTGGAAGTCCATGACTCCTTTTTCATCGGGTCGGATGTCTTTTACACCTACCTCATCATCAATGACGTGTGGTGGCTGCGCCGCAAAAAGGGCCCCATCGCCGACATACTCGAGCGGGCCCGTCGCGCCCGCGAAAAGATACTTGCGGGGACCTTCCTCGACTACATACAGGTCCAGTTCGCCGAGATGCTCGAGTACTTCGGGCAATCGCCCATCATCGTGCGCTCAAGCTCCATTCAAGAGGACAGCTACGGGAATGCCTTCAGCGGGAAGTACGAGAGTGTCTTCTGCGCCAATCAGGGGACCCCGGAGGAGCGCCTGGCTGCCTTCCTCGACGCCGTGCGCACGGTATACGCCAGCTCCTTGAGTGAGGAAGCCCTCCTCTACCGCCTCCACCATGGCTTACTCTATGAGGACGAACAGATGGCCCTCGTCGTCCAGCGGGTATCCGGCGACGAGTGGGGAGACTGGTTCTTCCCCTGCGCAGGAGGCGTGGGTTTCTCGTACAACCCCTTCGCCTGGAACCCTTCTATCGACCCGCATGCCGGCATGCTGCGCCTGGCCTTTGGCCTGGGGACCCGCGCCGTAGACCGCATCGACGACGACTACACGCGCATCGTCGCACTGAATCAGCCTCTCCTGCGCCCGGACAAGCGGGCAGATGACTCGGTAAAATATGTCCAACGCAAGATAGACCTCATCGACATAGGCGGGAACTGCTTCACCACCAAACCCTTGAAGGAGGCCCTCGCGAGATTGCCCCCCACAGTCCTCGCGCAATTTGCCACACGGGATGAAGAAGCCGCCGCGCGGGCGCGCGAGCTGGGCATCGACGAGGCGGGGGCCCTGCGCCTCGACTTCAAGGGGCTCCTTGAGCGCAGCGACTTCTGTTCCCGCATGCAGAGCCTCCTCGTCACCCTCGAAAAGGCCTACGCGCACCCGGTGGACATCGAGTTTACCGTCAACATGGACCGCGAGGGAGCCTACCGAATCAATCTGGTTCAGTGCCGTCCCTTCAAGGTCAAAATTGTGGGGGCCGGAGACATAGGCCTCGTACCCTCGAACTTGCCTCAGGGGGCGGTCTTCATGAAGAGCGACGGTCCGGTGGTGGGCCGCAGCCTCGCAGCCCCTGTCGACCGCCTCGTGTACGTGCGTCCCGAGGTCTATACCAAGCTCGGCGAGCAAGACCGCTACGCCGTCGCCCGCCTCGTGGGCAAGCTCGTCCACCTGCCGCACGACAAGAAGGAGCCCGTCGTCATGCTGGTGGGCCCCGGTCGCTGGGGCACCTCGACCGCATCCCTCGGCGTCCCCGTCCAGTTCAATGACATAAAGGGCGTCTCGATCATGGTCGAGCTCGCCCTCATGCACCAGGGCCTCGTCCCCGATGTCTCGCTGGGGACCCACTTCTTCAACGACCTCGTGGAAATGGACATGCTCTACTTCGCCCTCTTCCCCGACCGCCCCGACTGCCTTCTGGATGAGGCATTCCTCGAGCGAGCCCGTGCCCACATGATCGAAGTCCCCCCCACAGAAGAGCTCCATCGGGGGGCAGTGGTGGTTCTCGACGCAAAGAGCGACAACGACCTGCGCATTCATGCTGATGCTACCGCCCAACGGGTCCTCTGTTATCGGGGTTAGGGCATATCTGCACAGGTGGCCGCCCGATGGAGCATCCAGAGGGGTCCTGGCCGCAAAAAGCCCGTGCGGGGGCAGAGAAAATGCCCCCGCACGGGCTTTTTGCGGCCACCCCTTTCTTGCGTGATTCGGGCGGCCCATGCGCAGTACGCCCTATGGGCTGTCATGGTCGT
>CAZIRF010000017.1:0-54339 GCA_964541755.1 uncultured Spirochaetales bacterium
ATTTGCTTTGACCGAAAAACGACTTCGGCGTTTCAGTTTGGCCGAATGGCTATGCCATTCGGCGGGGTCTGTTTTGGGTGGCTTTGCCACCAGCTAATTCAATCGCCGTCGGGCATGTCCCGGCGGCTTTTTTTGTTGACTAATTGGAGATATGGACGTACACTGCCTTCCTAAACTAACCCTGAAGGGAGGCTTTTTATGGCCAAAGTAGAACTCAAAGGTATTGGCAAGGTGTACGACGGCGGCGTTCGCGCGGTCGACAATGCCAACATTACAGTCAACGACAAGGAATTTGTCGTTTTCGTCGGTCCGTCCGGTTGTGGTAAATCCACCACCCTGCGTATGGTTGCCGGTCTCGAAGACATCACCGAAGGTGAATTGTACATCGACGGCGAGCTCATGAACGATGTTCCCCCGAAAGACCGCAACATCGCCATGGTTTTCCAGAACTACGCCCTGTACCCCCACATGTCTGTCTACGACAACATGGCATTCGGTCTGCGCATCAAGAAGGTCGACAAGGCCGAAATCGATCGCCGCGTCAACGAAGCCGCCCGCATCCTCGACATCGAAAAGCTCCTCGACCGCAAGCCCAAGGCCCTCTCCGGTGGTCAGCGCCAGCGCGTCGCCGTCGGCCGCGCCATCGTGCGTAACCCCAAGGTCTTCCTCTTCGATGAGCCCCTCTCCAACCTCGACGCCAAACTCCGCGTCCAGATGCGCGCCGAGCTTTCCGACCTGCACATCCGCCTCAACGCAACCATGATCTACGTTACCCACGACCAGGTCGAAGCCATGACCATGGCCGACAAGATCGTCGTCATGAAGGACGGAAAGATCCAGCAGATCGGATCTCCCCTCCACCTCTACAATCACCCCAACAACAAGTTTGTCGCCGGCTTTATCGGTTCACCGCCCATGAACTTCATGACGGTCAAGGTCCTCGAGAAGAACGGCAAGATTGTCCTCGACGAAGGCAGCTTCGAGGTTTCCCCCGCAGAAGCCCACGCCAAGTACCTCAAGGGTCACGTCGGCAAAGAAATCTACTTCGGCATCCGCCCCGAGGACCTCACCTACCAGGAGAAGCCCGCGAGCGAGAACAACATGCCCCTCAAAGTAACCGTGGTTGAACCCCTCGGCGCCGACATCCACCTCTGGCTGTCCACCAAGAGCCAGACCCTCGTTGCCCGCACCGAACCCCACCACACCTTCCGCATTGGAGATCAGGCCAACTTCGTTCCCACGATGGAAAAAGCCCGTTTCTTCGACAAGGAAACCGAGGTGTCTCTCCTCGTTGAGCTCGATCAAGCAGCTCAGTAAGAATACTCAGGCTGATAGTCCACTCCGTCCCCTGTGACGCGGAGGTCTTGTCTGGAGCCCCGGCATTCGCCGGGGCTTTTTTGTGTCCGCAACGGTGAATCTCCGGCTCCCGCCGGTCCTTTTTCCATCAGCCATCTTGAATCCCGACTCTTGCGGTCGTATATTTTCCCCATGCTGTCCACCATATTGGCCGAGGGCCTCCCACGCGAAGAACGCCCCAAGCCCTGCACCATCGTCGTCTACGGCGCCAGCGGCGATCTCGCATCCCGCAAACTCTACCCGGCCCTCTTCACCCTCTTTCGTGAAGGCCACCTCGACGAATTCCACCTTGTGGGCTTTGCCCGACGATCCTGGGGAAACGAGGGCTTTCGAGAGGTTCTCCGAACCGCTCTCGAAGAGTCACAGCCCGGATCAGGCGGCCCAATCGATGAATTCCTCGAACACTGTTTCTATGCCGAAGGGGAATTTGACGAAGACCGGGGCTATGAGGCCCTTAAAAGAGAATTGCCCGAGCATCACGACCTTGTCCACTACCTTGCGACAGCCCCCGAGCAGTTCACGGTAATCGCCGGGAAACTCCTGCACCACCAACTCTCCTCACGATCCAGACTGGCAAAGGGCCGAACCCGCGTGGTCATAGAAAAGCCGTTTGGACGAAGCGGCCGGGAAGCGGATAGCCTCAACAGGGCCTTCCAGGAGGCTTTTGAAGAGGAGGCCATATACCGGATCGATCACTATCTGGGCAAGGAGAGCGCGCAGAACATTCAGGTTTTCCGCTTCGGGAACCGTATCTTCGAGCCGGTCTGGAACAACCAACACATCAAACAGGTGGAGATTACGGTTGCAGAAACCGTGGGCGTCGAATCCCGGGGGCCCTACTACGAGAAATCGGGGGCCCTCCTGGACATGATTCAAAATCACCTCCTGCAGCTTTTGGCCCTCGTGGCCATGGAGTGCCCGGCCCGCCTTACGGCAGATGCCGTACGGGACGAAAAGGTCAAGGTATTCCGATCCCTGCGGCCCCTCGAAAGCGAAGATATGGAAACCCACACCCTGCGGGCCCAGTACACGGCCGGCCGGGTGGATTCGCAGCCCGTCCGGGCCTACCGCGACGAGGAGCGGGTTGATCACGAATCCCCCACCGAAACCTGGGCCGGGCTCGTTGCCTACATTGACAACTGGCGCTGGGCCGGCGTCCCCTTCCTCTTGAGGACGGGAAAGCGGCTGTCCCGCCGGCTTTCGGAGATCGTCATCCACTTCAAGGAGCCGCCGGTGTCATTCTTCTCGTCCGGGCAGCGGGTGGGTAACCAGCTGGTATTCCGCATCCAGAGCGAGGAGGGGATCACCCTCTTCCTCGACACCAAGGTCCCCGGCCTCGACCGGCAGACCCGATCGGTCTCCATGGACTTCCTCTATGGTACCGGGGCGGCGCGCCCCTCGGCCGAGGCCTACGAAAAGCTCATCCTGGATGCCCTCCTTGCAGACGGCACCCTCTACACCCGCAGCGATGAAGTGGCCGCCTCCTGGGCCTACATAGACCCCATCAAAAAAGCCTGGAACGAAGGCCGGGTGCCCCTGGCCTTCTACCCCGCAGGATCGGCGGGGCCCAAAGAGGCCCGGGAACTTGCCGGCCGCCATGCGGCAAACTGGAGGCGCCTGTGAGCAGCCTTCTTACCCCGCTCGCCTTGGAACAGGAACTCTCGCGGCAGCTTGTCGAGGCGAGCTCCGGCCGCCCCCGGGCCATGAGTGCCACCATAGTCGTCATTCCCCCGGCACAGAGTGCGGCGCACAGCCTGGCGAAAAATGCGGCGCACAACGGCAGCGAGTCCGCCGCCACAGACGATCCCGGCCAATTGGCCGGCCTCCTTCGCGGAAGGCGCCCCGTTCGCCTCGTACAGGCCCGTAGCGGCTCTGCAGACGAGGGCATTCGAGCCAGTACCCGCTGCGCAATCGACCGCCAGAGCCGCGGGGTATGCATCGAAGATATCATCATCGAGACCACCGCAGACGAGGCCGTCGATGGCGCGCTCTGGGGGCCCTTCGTCATTCGGGACCTCCCGGCCATACTCTTCTGGCAGCGGGATCTGCGCGAACTGGCCCGCTGTGCCGACGACTGCGCCCACCGTGTGGACCTCGTCCTGGTCGACGGCGAGGCCCTCGTCGCAGAGGGTAGTTCTATCGCCGACTGCGCCCGCTTCATGCACTCCCTCGAGGCCGAGGGCCTCGTCGTGCGGGATCTCGCCTGGGAGCGCCTCCATGCCCTGCGCAGGGCCAGTGTCCACCTCGTTGCGGAAGGCGAAACAGCCTGCGAACAGAAAGGGGGCCCGGGTGGAACTATCAGCCTTGACCACCATGTCCCTGCCCCATGGTCCCGCGCCCTGTTCGACGCCTGGCTTTCGGGGGCCATTGCCAAGAGCGGTCAAGAGGTCGGGGTTCGCGCCAATGATGCACTTGAACCCTGGAGCCTTGAGGTCTCGACAGGGGACGACAGCTTCCGGCGCAGCACGGGGATACAGACAAGCGATGAGGGGGCCATTTTTACCCGGCTCATCGACCGCCCCGGAAGGGATCTCCTGTGGAAAGCGGCAGTGACGGTTTTGGCAGGCAGAGCCTGAACCCCTTGATTATACATTACTTATTTGGTAATATTTAGACAGCAAGAGGATTCGCCCCCATACCGAGGGGCGCCCGCGAAAAGGAGCCCCCCATGGAAGGAAACATGAAGATAGCGTTTTTCGACGCAAAACCCTATGACGAGGCCTGGTTCACCGCGGCCAACCGCGACTTCGGGTACGCGATAAAGTTCTTTCCGGTACGCCTCAATGCCGATACTGCCCGTTTGACGGCCGGCTTCGATGCGGTCTGCGCCTTCGTCAATGACGACCTCGACCAGGCCGTAGCGGATATCCTCGCGGAAAACGGCATAAAGATTGTCGCCCTGCGCTGTGCGGGCTACAACAATGTGGACTTGAAGGCCGTCTGGGGGCGCATTCACGTCGTCCGCGTCCCGGCTTACTCGCCGCATGCCGTCGCAGAGCACGCCCTGGCCCTCCTCCTTACCCTCAACCGCAAGACCCACAAGGCCTATTATCGCACCCGCGACGGGAACTTCACCCTTGCGGGCCTCGTGGGCTTTGACCTCCACGGCAAGACCGCCGGCATTATCGGAACCGGCAAGATTGGGCGCATTACCGCAGAGATTCTCCACGGCTTCGGGATGAAGCTCCTGGTGAGCGATCCCTACCCGGATGCCGCCTGGGCCGAGGGTATAGGGGCGCGCTACGTGGAAAACGACGAGCTCTTTCGCGAGGCCGATGTTATCAGCCTCCACTGCCCCCTTACCCCGGAAAACCACCACCTAGTCAACGCAGAAGTCCTCAAGAACATGAAGAGCGGGGCCCTCCTTATCAACACCGGGCGCGGGGCCCTTATCGACGCGAAGGCCCTCGTCGAGGCCCTCAAGGAAAACCGCATTGGCGGGGCGGGTCTCGATGTCTACGAGGAAGAGGACGAGTACTTCTTCGAGGATCACTCGGCGAACGTCATTACCGACGACACCCTCGCCCGCCTCCTCACCCTGCCCAATGTCCTCGTGACGAGCCACCAGGCCTTTCTTACCAAGGAAGCCCTGGACGCCATCGCGCGCACCACGCTGGGAAACCTTCGGGATTTCTTCCAAACGGGTGCGCTCGACAACGAGATCTGCTACCGCTGTACGACCAAGGACTGCCCCCGAAAGACGACGGGCAAGTGCTTTTAGTCGAAGGCCAAGCGCCCTGCCGCGATCGGTGAATCGGGATCGGCGGGCCTCGCAACAAGGGTGCCGGGCCCGCTGACTTCCGCGATAATCTGGGCCTTTCCATTGAAAAGGCGCCGCTCGAGGGCGGGGGCCGGCCACTCGAGGGTGAACGAAAGGGGCGAGAAATCTGCCGGACGTCGTTCGCGGGTGGGCCCCAGGCCATCGGCCCAGATTGCCACCCGGTTCACCCCTTCAAAGAGAAGGGACGGATCCACATCGAGGACGGCATCCCGGGCATCGGAACGCGCGACCCTTCCCGCCAAGACCCCGTTCACCCAGACCGTCATCGTATCCCCGATCGCCTGCAGGCGCATGGCTGCACGCGCGGGGCGGCGTCCGTCCGGGCCCGAGAGGGCGAGCTCCACGGGTGCGCGGAACCATGCCCCGTCAAGGGGGGCTGCGAGGGTCGAAAGGTTTACCGTGTAGGGATAATCGACGAAGGCGGTCTCCCAATCGGCATCGAAACAGGAGAGCCCGGCTTCGCGGGGCACAGGGGCCTTTCCGGGGACGAGGGCCCGACTCTTTGCCGCGAGGGACTCGGGGTGCGGAAAGTCTGCCTTTTCAAGACGCTTCATGCGCCAGGGCCCGGGGAAGCTCGTGGCCCGCTGTGCATGGACCTGATCTGCCTCGTGACTCATGGGGTCGCCGTTCCCGCAACCCAGAAGTCTTACGCCACCGCTCGCCTCGAAGCGTATTGTACAGTCGGAAGTCGGGTGAGCCCGTCCTTCCCCGTCGCGCGAGCTAACAGTTATGACGGCAATCCGCCGGCCATCGGCCCCTGCCGCAATCTTGCCCTTTTCGTCGAGGGAATCGGAATCAAGCTCAAGGCTGATAGTCTTCTCCGGGCCCACGGTTTCGACGAGATCGCGGGCAATGACCGTACCGTTACGCCGTGAAAGGGCTTCCAGGCTCCCCGGTGAGGGCACAATGCGCCATGAGAGGTGTCCATTGGGCGACATCGCTTTGACCCCAAGGCTCTTGCCGTTGTGGATGAGTTCCACTTCATCGCCATTTGCGTACACCCGGTACTCGAGCTCCCCGGCGTCCGGCCCCCAGTTGAGGTGGCCGGCGATCTTGCAAAAGGCCTCCGATCGCCACCAACTGCGCAGGTACCAGAAACAGGCCTTCTCAAAGCCGCAGGTATCCATGATGCCGAATTGGCTGGTAACGGCGGGCCACTCGAAGGGAACGGGCTCGCCGCGGTAGTCGAAGCCGGTCCAGAAGAAGAGCCCGGCGAGCCAGGGGCGCTCGGCGTAGTGCTTCCAGCCCACTTCGGCATTGTAGCCGCTCGTGCCGTTGTCCACCGGGGCGCGGGAACAGCGGTTCGGGTCTTCGAGCCAACAGTCGCGTGTCCCCTGGGTCGTGGTCTCCTCGGTACCGACACCGGCCTGCTTGGGGAAGAGGCGGTGCTGTTCATCCGTGGAGCCGTGGGAAATGTAGTTGTACCCCATCACGTCCATGACGGTGGAAATGCCGTGCAGCCATCCGCCGGATATGGCGACGGTAAAGGGGCGGGAGGGGTCGAGTGTGCGGGCAAAATCCTGCATGGCGAGCGCAATGCGGCTGCCCGTGATATTCCCCTCGATGGCCCACTCCTCGTTGCCCAGGGACCAGAGGACCACACTGGGGTGGTTGATGTCGCGGCGAATGAGGCGCGCCACCTGGTCCCGGTGGTATGCATTGGTGCCCATGAAGCGGTTCTCGTCGATGACGAGCATGCCCAGGCGGTCGCAGGCGTCAAGGAGTTCCGGGGTCGGCGGGTGATGGGAACAGCGGTAGGCGTTCGAGCCCATGGCCTTGAGGCGGCGGATGCGGTAATCCTGCATGGAATCCGGCAGGGCGACGCCCAGCCCCGCGTGATCCTGGTGGTTGTTGCTCCCCACGAGTTTTACCGGCCGCCCGTTCAAGAGGAAGCCCCTGTCGCTTTCAAAGGCAATGCTGCGGATACCAAAAGGCTGTTCGACGCGCTGGGCAAGGCGACGCCCATCGGGGGCTGGGGAAAGGACAAGGGAGGTATCGTCGCCAATTGGGATGGCGCCGGCCCCGCCTTCGGTGTGTACTTCCACAACGAGGCTGTGGAGGGCCGGGTCGAGTATGTCCCAGAGCGCAGGATTCGCTATTTCGAGGCTTGCGGAAAGCGGGCGATGCGACCCGGCATCCAGGGCGATGTTGTCGAGGCCGGCATGGGCAATATCGCGGCCCTGGCGGTCGCGAACGGTAAACGAGAGGCTGGCGGTGGCGGGAAGGCGCCCGTCGTTGGCCAGCGCCAGATTGATGTCGAGCCGGGCGCGTTCGGCCCGGACACGGCCTGCCGGGCAGACCTGCGGCGAGGGAAGGCCGAAACGGCCAGCGTGCGCGGCGCTGTCTGCATCAGCCTTGCCCTCTTCCTTTATCCCCCCGATGTTTGACACAATTGCCAGGCTGTCCGGCACAAGGTGGACGGGGTCGAGGACCGAAAGCCACACGTGGCGATAGATGCCGGCCCCCTCGTAGTACCATCCCTCCTCCATGCGGGCGTCCACCCGCACCGCGATGGTATTGGTGTCGCCGTAACGCAGGTATTCACTGATATCGTGGCGGCAGCCGAGGTAGGCGCCTTCTTCGCGCCCGCACCAAAAACCGTTGACGAAGACCTGCGCGTCGCGGTAGATGCCGTCGAATTCGATGACGACCCGCGATCCCAGGGCTTCTTTTTCAATATGAAAGCTCTTGCGGTACCAAGCGACAGAGCTTTCGGGATAGGCCATCCCCAGGGTCTTGTAGCCGTGGCTGTGGCTCGCGTTGCCCGAAAAGGGAAGCTCGACGGCCCAATCGTGGGGCAGATCGAGGGCGCGCCAGTGGCGATCGTCATAATCGGGGGATGCGGGGCCGTCTGCAAAGCCCGCTTTCGCGAAGTGGGTAAAGTAACGGGTTCCGTGCATGAAATCGCGCGAAAGGTCGCTGGCGTGACCAAACGAAAAGCGCCAGTCACGGTCAAAGGCGTGGCGGGTATGGGTGGCGGGGATGGAAAGGGCTTTCAATGCGGTCCTCCATTGGGGTAATCCGATACAGGATAAGCGGGAACGGGCCGCTCAACAAGGGGAAGAATTGCACACTGACAGGGTAAAAAAACGACAGATGCCAGACTCGGTTTTTGGAGCCTCCTCTGATTAGTACCCCAAAAAGATACGGGAAAAAGGTCCTTTCCCCCTGTGCCGGCATGGGTTATGATGAACGAACGGAGCAGAACACATGACATACCCCTTCAATAACCCTTCGCTTCCCCTCGAGGATCGGCTGGACGATCTCGTTTCCCGCCTCTCCCGCGAAGAAAAAATCGGTCTCGTCCCTACCCGCCAGGAAGCGATAGAACGCTTGGGCATCGCGGCCTATCACATAGGCGGCGAGGGTGCGCACGGTTTTGTCGATCGCCAAGGCCCCTCTACCTCCTTCCCGCAAACGATTGGACTCGCGGCAAGCTGGGATACCTCCCTCCTTGAAGAAATAGGCAGGGTTATCGGTCGCGAAGCTCGCGTGTACTACAACACCCACGAACGCCTTGGGGGGCTCTCTCTGTGGTTTCCCACCATCGACATGGAGCGGGACCCCCGATGGGGACGCACGGAAGAGGCCTACGGGGAAGATCCCCACCTCGCCTCACGCCTGGCCTGCGCCATCATACGGGGCACCCAAGGCGATGATCCCTTTTACGTACAGGCCAGCTGTGCCCCCAAACACTTTTTCGCCAACAACAACGAACGCGACCGCGTCTCGTGCTCCTGTTCGGTCGATCCGCGCAACCGCCGCGAATACTTCCTCGAAGTCTTCCGTTCGGCCTATACGGAAGCCGGGGCCCTGTCCATGATGACGGCCTACAACGAGGTAAACGGCATACCCATGATGTGCCACCCCATTGTACGCGATGTCGTCAAGGGCGAGTGGGGGCTCGAAGGCAAGGGGCACATCGTGACCGATGGCGGCGACTTCATCCAGACGCTTACCCGTCATCACTACGTCAATTCGCACGCAGAAAGCATTGCCCTTGCCTTCAAAAACGGCGTGGACACCATGACCGACAACCCCCAAATCGTTATGGACGCAGTACGGGAAGCCCTTGAACAGGGACTGATAGATGAGGCAGCCCTGGACCGGGCAGTGCGCAACACCCTTCGCGTTCGCTTCCGCTACGGCCAATTCGATCCGGCCGGCTCCTGCCCTTGGGACCAGCTGGGCCCTTCCGACATGATGACCGATGCAGACAGGGCCCTCGCCCGCCGGGCCGTCGCCGAATCGGTCGTGCTCCTCAAGAACGACCCGCTTGTAGCGCAGGGCCATGCAGACAGCACCGGCACGCGAACACCCCAAGAGGGCAGCCCGCTCCTGCCACTCGATCCCGCTACCACCAAAAACATTGCCGTTATCGGCCCTTTGGCAGACGAAGTCTATTACGATTGGTATACGGGACATCCCCCTTACCGAACGAGCCCCCTCGACGGGCTCAACACGGCTCTGCCCGATGCTTCCATACAATTCGAAAAAGGCAACGATCTCGTCCACTTCGAGACAAGCGACGGCATCCCCCTCATCTTTGATCAGGACGGCCACCTCTGTCTCGCCGACCATATGGACCGTGAACCGGCCCGCTTTGAACGTGAAGACTGGGGCTTCGGGGCAAACACCTTCAAGTCTCTCGAGCACAAACGATACCTCGCCCCGCAGAGCCGCATAGACACCCACCGCCAACCCGGCGATGAAGAATTGGGAGCCGCCGAAACAAAGCAGGCCCCTCTTGGCCTCTGCGCACAGGAAGAGAGCACCCTCAAGTGGTTTGTAACACCGGTCTTCAATATCATACCCCATGGCGAAAATGCCTTCATTGCAAGAACCTGGGACTCCAAAGACCTCTGTCTCGACGGGAAGCGCATCTGCGTACAGGAAAATCCCCGCAATGGTGAACCCCTGATACTACGCATTGTGGTGGATCGCAACGGGGTCCAAGCCGCAGCCGAGCTGGCCCGGAGCTGCGATGTCGCACTCATCTTCTTGGGACACAACCCGGTGATTAACGGCAAAGAAGAAATAGATCGTCCCAGCCTCAACCTTCCCGCATCCCAACGAATGCTCCTTCGGGAAGTAGCCACCATACAAGAGCGCTCTGCGCTTATCCTCGTCTCCGGCTATCCGTACAGCTGTTCGGAAGAACTCGATCTCGTACCGGCGGCAATCAACATTGCGCACGGGATGCAGGAATTCGGGAACGGGCTGGCAGACGTAATCAGCGGCATCACAAGTCCGGCGGGTCGATTGCCGCTTACCTGGTACCGCAGTGAAACGGCACTGCCCCCCATGGATCACTACGATATCATCGAGCCGGGATCGACGTATCAGTATTTCCCGGGGCCGGTCCTCTTCCCCTTTGGCTGGGGACTGTCCTATTCGCATTTCAGCTACGGAGAACTCACAGCCAGCACCCCCAACATAATGGCCGACAGTCGCTTTTCGGTATCCTGCACCATAACAAACAGGGGAAATTGTCCCGCAGATGAAGTTCCCCAACTCTATACAAGCGTAAAGGGCTCGCGCATCAAACGCCCTCTTCGCAGTCTCAAGGGCTTTACACGCATTCACTTGGCTCCCGGCGAATCGAAAACCGTCGAATTCCCGCTTGAAGCACGCGACTTCATGTTTTGGGATGTTACCCGCAGTCGTTTTTGCCTGGAATCCGGCAGTGCGGAAATCCTGGTGGGACGTCACAGTCGCGACAGTGAAAGGGTGATACAGCTTCCCATCGAAGGGGAAAGCATCCCGCCCCGTACCCCCTGGCAGCCCATACTTGCCGAAACCTGCGAACGCCACCAGGGCATATACCTTCACCGACACCCCCGCAGTGATGATCCGGCCGTTTTTAACGGAACAGATATCGGGGAACTCGTCTATGCTGATATCGACCTGGAAGAAGGGGCCTCGCGTTTTGAGATGGAAATCGCCGCCGGCTACCAAGCGGCGATCGAACTGTGGTGGCAGAGTGACAAAGGCGAAGCACAATTGCGCATTCCCGTCCCGAATACCGGTGACATCGCCTCGATACCCGGCGGAGTCCGTCCCCTGGGGTGGACAAAAATCAGCATTGAAACAACCGGTTTTACCGGGCGCGGAAGCCTGAGACTCTGTCTTGACGGGCCTGTCGGGATACACCACTTTGTCTTTTTTCGCGAAGAGCCCACTACATGAAAATCAAAGCCCTGGCTTATGCCCTCGGACGGGGAACCGAGGGCTTGCTGGACCGATTGAATATTCAAAAAAAGCTGATACTGATGTATTTGGCTGCATTCTTCGTGCCGGTAATAATCATAAATATTCTCTTGTCTTTCTGGCTTTACAATACCATCCTTGACAAGGAAATTCGCGAGGCAGGTGCCAATGTCGAACAGACCGAAGGTCGCTTTACAGAGATTATCAATAAAGTGGTGGACCTTTCGGACCGTATTTTTGTCAACGACCGTATCCACAGTGTAGTAAAAACCAATTATGCGAGCCCCTTTGAAGTGTATGTCGATTATCAAGCCCTCGACTTCATCAACGACTACTTGCACGCCTACCCGGAAATTGCGAGCCTGCGCCTCTACGTCATCAATCAAACCCTCTTGGACAACTCCTACTTTGTCCGCACGACACCCTCCATCACCTTCGCCCCCTGGTATCGCAGAGCCATTCAACTGAACGGGCGCATCTATTGGACCTGGAAAAGGGACGATGTCACGGGTGATTACCACCTTGCCCTTATCCGCCAAATCAAAAACCGCTTTACGCGTGAACCGGTCGGGGTGCTGGTCATCAACATAGACGAAGATCGCATTGACCGACTCATCCACAACGACCGCTACACCACCCTCATCGCCCTGGACGGCGATGTCCTGTACGGCGTACACCCCGATGAACGGGAAGAACTGCGCAGTTTCATCAATCGCGATGTTGCCACAAACCAAGTCGAGCAGGTCTTCAAAGGGGTGTCCTGGAAGGGCACCGACAGTGCCCTCTTCGTGAAATCATTTCGCCCCCTGCGAAACCTCTACAATTTTTTCCAGATCGTCTACGTCATCCCCATGAGCGAAATGCGTCGGACAACCCTTACCCTCGTGGGGGTGAATGCGTCGGTACTCCTGTTCAGCCTCTTTTTCTCCTTTTTGTTCATCGGACTCTTCTCGCGCTATTTCTGGCGCCGGGTTACCATACTGCGCACGGAGATACAGCGAATCGTCCAACAGGACTTCGAGATTATTCCGCAAATCGGGGGGCACGACGAATTCAGCGAGATCCATGATGCCCTCTTTGAAACCGTCGGCAAGATCAAACACTTGATCAACGAGGTCTATGTCCAACGCCTGCGAAGCGAGCAAACCCAATCGAGGCAGAAGGATATCCAGTTCAAGATGCTCTCCAGCCAGATAAACCCCCACTTCCTCTACAATTCGCTGGAGACTATCAGAATGATGGCCATTACCCGAAAGCAACCCGATATCGCACACGCTGTCAAAACCCTCGCCAAGATCTTCAAGCATAATCTCGAGGTCTCGAACAAGCCGGTAAGTGTCGTCAATGAACTGGAAAGCGTCAAGAATTACCTGGACATGCAGGGAATACGCTTCGGCGACCGGGTAAGCCACGAATTTCTCTTGCTCGGGAACTTGGATAAAGTATTGATCCTGCCCCTGCTCATCCAGCCCATCGTGGAGAATTCCTTTATCCACGGCCTCGAACCGCAATCGGGGAAGGGCTTTATCTACCTGACCCTTACGATTGAACGAGACGCCCTCTGTGTACGGATACGCGACAACGGGGGGGGGATTGAAGCCGTGAAGCTCGAAGAGATTCGCCGCAGCCTTGCCAGCAGCGAGTATAGCCAGGGGACGTCGATAGGGATTGTGAACGTGAACCAGCGCATCAAGCTGCACTACGGCGAGGACTGGGGTATCTCCCTGGAGAGCAGACCGGGAAGCGGCAGCACGGTTACGATTCGCCTCCCGGTCGTTGAAATGTCCTGATTGGACGGGTTCTACTCGAAAAGGCTGCGCATTTCGCGCTTGTAGAGGTGATCGAGCTTGTGGCGCATAATCTCCTGCTTGGCAGAGAGCTCAAGCCCCTGCTCGAAGGGCTTTTCAAGGAGGGCGATGCGGTTGACCCGCTCGAAGAGCTTGAAGCCCGTGCGGGGGCTTACCAGGAGGTCGACTTCCTGTTCGATAAAACGGCGCACCCGCTCGTCGGCGAGAAGCTCCCGGTAGGACTTGCAGGAGATGTCGTTCTCTTTGGCCCAGGCCTCGATTTCGTCGGCATTGGGCACCACGAGGGCGCCCAAGTGGCGCTGGTCCTGGCCAACGACGACCGACTGCGCGATGTAACGCGACTCGTTGATCTTCATCTCGATGGGCGTGGGTTCGACATTCTCGCCGCCGCGCAGGACGATGGTGTCCTTCTTGCGCCCGCGCAGGATGATTTCGCCATTGACGGTCTTGAGCCCCAGATCGCCGGTGTCGAACCAGCCATCCGGCGACAGGACCTTGGCAGTGAGGTCCTCGCGCTTGTAGTAGCCCCTCATGACGTTTTCGCCGCGCACCATAACAGACCCCTTCTTGCCGGGGGGCAGCTCGTTTCCCTTCTCGTCAACGATACGTAGCTCACAGCAATCGAGGGGCTTGCCGATGGTCCCGTATACCGGGCGGCCGAAGGGGCGGACGGCGACAACAGGTGCCGTTTCGGTGAGCCCGTAGCCCTCGACGACCTTGACCCCGACGGCCCAAAAGAAGGCGTCGATATTAGGCGGAAGGCCCCCCCCGCCGGAGACCCCGCCACGGAAGGCATTGCCCAATTTGGCGCGAATCTTGCGAAACACGAGGACATTGCCAAGGAGACGCAGGGGATACAGGAGCATGGTGGGAAGGAAAGAAAGGAACACCATGATTACGTGGTTGAAACGGTTGAAGATGGGACCGCGGGAAAAGAAGATACGGGCAAAGCGGGCGTGGAGTTTGGCCACTTCGACAAAGAAGTTGAAGAGAATCCAGCTCGCGCCGCCGGTCTTTCGCATGGCGCGGTAAATGCCGTCGTAGACCGATTCCCAGATGCGCGGCACAGAGGGCAGGAGCTGGGGATTCATGCTCGCGAAATCGGCGAGGAGGATGCTGCCAATGGGTTTGGAATAGATGATACCGGAGGCGGCGTTCAAAATGACGTATTCGCAGAGGCGCTCGAAGGAGTGCCAGACGGGAAGGACACAGAGGGCCCGCTCGCCAGGGTTCATGACGATGCGGGTGGCGAGATCCGGGAGCTGCGAGAGGAAGTTGCGGTGGCTGAGCATGACGCCCTTGGGCTCGCCGGTCGTCCCGGAGGTAAAGATGAGGGTTGCAAGGTCATCGGACTGGCCCTGTTCGAGGATGGCTTCGATCTCTGCGGGGTGTTCACCGCGCCATTTGACGCCGAGGGCGGCCAGTTCGTCAAAGAGGAAGAGCGCAAGGCCGGCGGCCTCTGCAGCGGCGCGGGTATCGTCGCCGGGGGCATCAAAGAGGACGACCCGCTCGAGGGCGGGCAATTGGGAGCGCGAAGAGAGGACCTTGCCCAGTTGCGCGGCGTTCTCGAGGAAACTGGTGGTACAAGCGGCGTGGGAGAGTATCCAGGCTATTTCCTGTTCGGTGGCGTCGCAGCCGCGGGGTACGTCCGCCCCGCCAAGCGCCATGATGGCGTGGCTCGCCTGCAACCACTCCCTGCGGTTGTCGGCTATCAGCCCGATATGATCCCCCCGGCGGAGGCCGAGCGAAACGAGGCCGGCAGAGATATCAAGGACGCGAGCAAAGCATTCACGATAGGTGGTTTCGGAAAAGCTGCCAGTGTCGGAGCGCGAAAATTGTGCAACAACGTCGGGATGGGCCCCGGCAATCCGCTTGAGAAGGAGCGGTACTGTTCTGTCCATAGGTCATAGGTATTACCACATTTTGGCATTGAACACAAGACGATTATATTTTGACAAGGGTAGCGGGCAGCGGTTGCATTTTTTTTATACTGATAGTCTTTCCAGCGCCCGGCTTGCCCGTATGCGGGACAGGGTGTAGAGTGCCGCATCACCAATCAAGGAGGCATCCCCCGTGAGCGATTTCATGAATTCCCGGTCCATCAGCGTCCCGGCCACCTTTGGCCCCCTCAAGAACGCAAGCGCCAACGCCCGCCTTACCGGCCCCTGCGGCGACACCATGGAGATGTGGATTCGCGTCGAGGGCGACTCGATAGAGCGTGCCCACTACACCACCGATGGCTGCGGATCGTCTCACGCGGCGGGCTCGACCACCTGCGCCATGATTACCGGGGCGCCGCTTTCGGTCGCCGAAGCCCTGATGGACGCGGACATCCTCGCCATGGCAGGCGGCAGCATAGCCGCAAGCGACACCCACTGTGCCCTCCTCGCCGTCAACACCCTCAAGGCCTGCCTCAAGGACTTGCAGCGTCGCACATACCTGACGGCAAGAACGGGGGACAAAAAGACAGCGAGCATGCGGTCCGTCCTCAACCCCAAACCGCCCCTCTTGGTCTCCTGTCGCAGCGCATCCGGGCAGGACAACGCCCTGGTCGTCGTGTACGGCGGGAACTGCAGCTTCGATCCCCCCAGCGTCATGGTGGGCATTGTCCCCTCGCGCTTCTCCTGGGGGATCATCAAGGAGACCGGCTGCTTCGTCGTCAACCTCACCCCGCCGGAAATGAAGGAAGCCTACGACTATCTCGGCTCGAAATCCGGCCGGGACGGCGACAAGCTCAAGGCCATCGGAGTGCGCACCCGCGACGCGGTAAAAGTGAACGCGCCCATCCTCGTCGACTGCCCGGTGAACATCGAGTGCACCGTGGTCGATTCCATCGTAACCGGTAGCCACGAGATGTTCATAGGGCGTATCGAATACGTCCATGCCGATGCAGAGCTCGTCGGCGAAGACGGCGCCATCGACTGGAGCGCGGTCCGCTTCCTGTAAAAGGCCGGCTCGGCGGCCGCCGCCTTAGCGACGCCCTTGGCGGGTGCCAAAACGCAAGCGGCCCGCGTTGAGGACGGTCAAAATTGCGACACCGGTGTCGGCAAAGACCGCCGCCCACATCGGGGCCCAGCCCAGAACGGCGAAGACGAGTACGAGGGCCTTGACGCCCAGGGCAAAGCCAATATTGAAGCGAACAGTTGCCATGGTGCGCCGCGCAATACGTATGGCAGCGGGCAGCCGCGAGGGGCGATCACTACTGATAACCGCATCGGCGGTCTCGATGGCCGCCTCGCTGCCCAGGCCCATGGCCATGCCGCAGTCGGCCGCAGCGAGGACTGGCGCATCGTTGATACCGTCGCCCAGGAAGATACTCGTCCCGGCCCGGCGGCGGATGTCCTCGAGCGCCGTGAGCTTCTCTTCGGGGAGGAGGCCCGCCTTCCACTCCTTTATGCCCAGACTGCCGGCTACTGCGGCGACAGACTCCCCGTTATCGCCGCTCAAGAGGGCCAACTGCTTGATGCCGAGCGAAGAAAGGCCCGTGACAGCGGCAGCAGCATCCTCGCGCAGGCTGTCCGAGAAGCTGAAGCGGGCTGCGACCCGCCCCCCGATGGCGAGCCAGACCGCAGAAGCCGGGCCTGCAAGGGCTGCAGACATCCCATCCCCGGGAAGGCGGATACCCTCGGCCTCGAGGAGGGCGGCGCGCCCCAAAAGGACGGGCTGCGTGTCCGCAAGGGGCTGCGTGTTGACAGCAGGCCGCAAGTGCGCCCGTATGCCCAGGCCGCGCAACTCCTCGACCCGTTCAAGCGCAAAAGGCGCAGGGGGCAGGGAGCGTGCGGCTGCGGCTGCTACGAGGGCGCGCCCCAGGGGGTGGGCGGAATCGGCTTCGAGGGAAGCGGCAATAGCCAAAAAGGCGTTCTCACGATCTTTGTCGCTGGCAGTATCAGCAGGAACCCCTTCCTCCCCGGCGGGGAACAGACCTATGGAAGAAAGTGAGAGGCGCCCGCTCGTAAGGGTGCCGGTTTTGTCGAAGACCACGGCCTTCGCCCTGGCCAGGGCCTCCAGAAAGATCCCGCCCTTAACGAGGATGCCCTCTTTGGCCGCCGCGCCGATACCCGCATAAAAACTCAAGGGGACACTGATGACGAGGGCGCAGGGGCAGGAGGCCACCAAAAAGACGAGGGAGCGCGAGAGCCAGGTGGTAAAGGCCCCCACACCCAGAAGCGACGGGACGAAGGCTATCAGCAGGGCAGCGACGAGGACTGCAGGGGTATAGATTGCCGCGAAGCGGGACACGATGCGTTCCGCCCGCCCCTTGCGCGCGCGGGCGGCCCCGACGAGGTCCAGTATGCGCGAGGCGGCCGAATCGGCCTGTTCACGGGTACTGCGCACAACAAGGGCACCCTCCCCGTTCAGCATGCCGGACAGGACTTCTGTCCCCGATTCAGCGTCAAGCGGCAGGCTCTCTCCGGTAAGGGCGCGGGTGTCGAGGCTGGAGTGCCCCTCCACAACCACCCCGTCGAGGGGAATGCGTTCCCAGGGCAGGACACGGATAAGGGTTCCCGGCCGGATATCCTGTGCCGGAACCATTTCGCCAGCGCTGCCGTCGGCAGCGACCGGACGTGCGCGATCGGGACGGATGTTTGCCAGGCTGGCTATGCCGCGGCGCGAGGAAGCCACGGCGCGCGACTCGAAGAACTCGCCCAAACGAAAGAGTATGGCGACCATTGCGCCTTCGACGTACTCGCCTATCGCGAATGCTGCGACGACGGCGATGGCCATGAGGGTGTTCTCGTCCAGACGCAGACGCAGGAGGCTGCGGACCCCGTCGCGGGCCACCGGCCAGCCGGCGAGCAGGGTCGCCAGGGCATGGAGGACGCCCGTTGTCACATCGACAAATTGTGCAGGAATACCGGGAAAGAGGCGCGGCAGGAAGGAGCCGATCCCCAGCGCTGTGAGGAAAATACCGATTGCGGCAAGGGATTCGAAGAGGCTGCGCCGCTCGCCGCCATGCGTATCTTCATCGTGCTGGTGCCCGCCATCATGCTGATGGCCGCCAGCATGCCGCGGTTCATCGGTAGTTGCACCCTTTTTCGGGGTCTCGGGCAGGATAGGCTCCTGTGCCGCTGCACATCGTGAACAGCAGGCATCGGCAACAGGATCGGTATTGGCAGCGGTATCGACCGGTTTCATCGCGCACCCCCTTCGGCCAGGTGTTCAAGACCCAGACGCATGATGCTGTGGACGTGGTTGTCGTCGAGGGCGTACACGCTCGATTTCCCGCTGCGCCGGACACGCACGAGCTTGGCTTGGCGCAAGAGGCGCAACTGGTGGCTCACCGCAGACTGCCCCATCGAAAGGACGTCGGCAATTTCGCAGACACAGAGTTCCCTCTGCGAAAGGGCGCTCATGATGCGAATGCGGGTGGAATCGGCAAAGACCTTGAAGAGTTCTGCAAGGTCGAAGAGAGTATCGATAGGGGGCTGGGCCGCAGTCAATTGGTCAATCCCGGTATCGCGGTCTTCTGTGCGATGGGTGCCATCACAACAGTGCAGTGCTTGGGCCATTCAACACCTCCTATATATGAATATCTATTCATATGTTCATATATAACTTACAGGACGGTTACAGTCGTGTCAAGAGAGGCCTCCCGAGAAGAGATCCATTCAGTGATACTAACGAGCATACACAGTAAACCGGATGTTTTCTTTTCAATATGTGGAGGCAATTTCAAATGCAAGCGACAATTAAAATTGGCTCACCGTTCCTGGAGGCAATTTCAAAAATTGCATATCTTCGAAATTGCCTCTTGGGCGAATAAATCACATGTCTTTATATAATAGAGATATGTGGTATATTCGCCAACGCACATTCATGCTTGCTCTTTCAAAACTCACCGAGTTTTGAAAGAGCCTCCCTATTAATAACAATCCCAGTGGAAATCGAGGACGTTCTTGTGCTTAGGGCATTGGGTAATATGTCCGCGGCCGTTGTCGCCAAAATAGTGGGAGATGTTGTCGTTGCTGGCAAGTTGAAAGATGGAGCGCATCGTAGACTTGCATTTGGGGCAGGATGGATATGCAATGGATTGCACCCAGGCGGGCCATCCGGCGAGCTTGTCAACTTCCAAAGGATAGTCCAGATCGGAAAAGACGCTTCGCTCCCCATCGCCCAAGGATATCTGCGGTTTTTGATCCTGCATTTCTTCGGTGTCGGGATAATCATCACGCACTTCCCAACCCGTAATCATTTTTGATGTGAACGTCGAGCCGACGACAACACTGGCATCGGCTTCTTCGTTTTTATCGATAATGCGTACCACATACGAACTGCCCAAGTATTCACCTTCATACTCGCATTCATGTTCCGTGCAATAGAAAAGCTGAAGGAGACCTTCCCCATACTCACCCTGCAATTCATCCGGGAGCGTTTGGAGATTGAGCTGGAGAAAGAGACTCATGGGGTTCTGGCAATGCGAACACTTGGGCCAGGGGTGTTCTTTTGAAACAAGCGGTGTCCCGCAAAACTTGGATAGCCGTACATCGCCATCACCTTTTTCCACGACGGGTATGTATGCGATCTTTTTAAGGGGTCCGATTTTTACAAGCAATGCTTCCCGTTCTTTTTTCCCGTTTTCGATAACGGCCCTATCCTGCTTTACATCATAGTCAAGCAGGTCCAAGGTTTGACATGCTCTACTACGTATATCGGGATCGGGATCTGTTATAAACCTCTTCACATGTTCAATACAGCGCTCATCGCGAAGTTCGTACAGAGCGGTAAGTGCGCCGTAGCGCACAGACTCCAGAGGATCGTCAAGAAGCTCTATAAGGGAAGGAATGATGGAATGTCCCAACGCGCCAATCGCCCTTCCCGCACTATCACGGTCAAGACCGGAAACATGTCGCAAGACTTCAACGAGCGGCTCAAAGGCTTCAAGTGCTTTAAACTGTCCCAAGGATCTTGCCGCATTAATTTTCACCGAATCTTTCGGGTCCGTGAGCAGCTTGACAAGAACCGGTATCGCTTTTTTATCCCCCAGATCGCCAAGCGCCACTGCAACACCATCTCGAAGCCAAGTATTGACCTTATTCCTGAGGGCTTTGACAAGCGGCTTGAAAGCTGATATATCCCCGATTTTTCCCAATGCTTTTGCGGCACAGTACGTAGTGTTAAAATCATTATCTTTCAAGGATTTGATGAGGGCGGGGACCGCGCGTGCATCGCCGATGTCGCCCAGGGCGCTTGCGGCACTTGAACGGACCCACGGATCTTTGTCCTCAAGCAAGGGGATAAGTGAGGGGACTACTTGTACTGCCTTGAGTTCGCCCAGGGTATGAGCCGACCATCGTCGAGTGTGCGTATCTTCGCTCGAAAGGGCTTCCATCAGGGCAGGTATCGCGGCTTCTCCGATCTCTTCAAGTATGTGTACGGCTTCCAGGCATATGTCATCATCGGTCAGGGAATGAATCAACAAATCGATCCGCATAAACTTCCCGACGATGCTGACAATTCTGTATTTTGCGGTGCGGTCTCCGTTGACAAGGCCGTCTTCAAGCCCGTCCATCGCCGAGCTGTCCCCCGAACAGGCGATGGCATAGGCCGCAAGCCAGCGCATCTTCCCCTTGCTTTTCTTGTACAACGGAACAAGTTCGTTGAGGGCAGAAGTTCCCATCTTGCCGAGCACCTCGGCCGCCGCCCACGAGAGCGATGTCTTTTTTTTCAGGATGGTAATGAGATCACCCAGTACGGCATCACCCAATTTCAAAATAGCTATTTCGAATGCATCACCACCACCAGGCAAGCACTTCACAAGAGGTTCAAAAGCCCGCAGGTCGCCAATCTCGCCAAGCGCGTTTGCCGCCAAACAGCTACTTTCCCGGTTTTTGCAATCAAGGGCGTCAATAAGGGCATCGACATCCTTGTTTTTCTTCATCAGATCAATTTGTTCCTGCGTTACTTCTTGTGTCATGGTGAAGCGAGTGTATCATAGGAAAGGGCCGCAGTCCACTTCACGCTTTTCTCCGCCACAGCATGGCAGGCCGGTGCCCCGCACCCTCTGTCGTCTCGCCCGTCTCCTCCACAAACGCCTGCAACTTGCGCCGAAAGTTCGCGCTCGAAAGCCGCTCGCCCAGTATGGCCTCGTGGACGTTCTGAAGCTCGGTAAGGGTAAAGCGTTCTCCCAGGAGATCGAAGGCCCAGTGCTCGCTTGCAAGCCGGGTTTTGAATCGCGAGAGGGCCCGTGCCAGAATGAGGGCATGGTCAAAGGCGAGTCCCCCGTTTTCCAGTACCCCTGCCGGCTCGCCATCGACCAGGGCGATCCGCGCAGTCACGCATGGAGCAGCTTTACACGGCGCCCCGGATTCACCGCCGAAAGAATCCCCCTCGTTATCAATCGCCGAAAGGAGGAGGCGAACCGCCGATGAGCCGTCCGGCTCAAGCGAGGCCGAAAACCAGCGGGCGTCGATGGCGTCATCGCCAAAGCGAAGATCAAGGCTCCCCTCGGGGGCCATGGCCATCCACGCGTCGGAAACGATCCAACCGCGGGGATCGCGGCAAGGCGTACTGAAGAGCCCCAACTCGAAAAGACGCACATCCCGGGCGCCGGTTTCCTCGGCCAACTCGCGGCGGGCCGCCTCGAGTGCAGTCTCGCCCCGGCGCACAAAGCCGCCCGGCAGGGCCCAGTCATTGAAAAAGGGATACTCGCCGCGGCGGATAAGGAGGACGGCGAGTTCCTTGACCGGGAGCTTCCGCCAGTCGTCCTTGCGTCGGGTATGGAGGGTAAAGGCGGCGATGTCTACCGCGAGCGAGGGACGCTCGTACTCCTCCTGCCGGTACGCCTTCAAAAAGGTCTCCTCTCCGGCCCGGCCCACCGTGCGGGCCGCACTGTGCCGCGAACCGAGGGTCGCTAGTTCCCCGCGTGAGGCCTTCGAGTAAAAGAGGGGGATGATACCGTTGATGTAGTCGGCCCCGCGCGGGGTAAGGGCAATAACCTCCCGCCCCTCGACCGTGGCCTTCTCCATAAAGCCCTCCCCGAACACGAAGGCGAGCTCTTCGCGGAAGGATTCTTCGAAGGAGACGCCAAAGCGCCTGGCAAAGGCGGCGGGATCGACAAAGCCAAAGTAAAAGGCCACCGAAAGCATCTTGGCCATGGACTCTTCACGCGGCAGGCGGTAGAGGTCCTGAAGCGGAAAGCGCCCGGCATCGAGGGCCGCCTCGTACCCTTCAAGCTTCTTGTTCGCCGCCCCCTCATTGTAGGCGAGGTAGTCGATGCCGAAGGACTGGGCCCCCAGCCCGAGACCCAGATAGGGCGTCCCCTCGATAACCCGCCGGGTAAGGTAGTCGCTCGTCCCCCAATCGTCCGGCAGCCGGCTAAAGGTGTTCTTGCCGGGGTTGGCCCGGTAGCCCGCCTCGGTCAGGATGCGATAGAGGAGGCGGTACTGGCGCACGGCCGCGTAGAGCGAAACACCCCCGGCCTCCTCCTCTATCGCCGTACCCTTGTAGCGGTTCCGGTACAGGGTGATATGGTCGGCCCCGAGGCCGATCGCATAGCGCACCGTGTCCTCGAGCTCCGCATCCCTCTGGTGAAGAAAACCGTACATGAGGTCCACATTGAAGCTCGTAAACCCGGCCTTCCGTATGGTATCGCGGGCCTTTTCATACAGGCTGATAGTCCCCTCCCGACCCAAGTCGTTGAGGAGTTTCTCAGAGACCGTCTGTATCCCCATGCTGATGCGCCCGTAGCCTAGGTCCCGGGCCGCCTGAATCTTGTCCGCTTCCCGGGCCGCGATGGCCGGGGTCGTCTCGATACTCGCGACAACTGCGTCCCCTATCGGGAAGTAATCCCGGGCAGCCCGGGTAAGGCGCTCCAACTGGGCAATGGGGAGGCGGGTCGGCGTCCCCCCGCCCACATCGAAGCCCACAACGGGCTTTCCGGCAAGAAAGGCTGCGTAGAGCCCCATCTCGCGGATGAGGAGGGAAACATAGTGCGCCATGGTCTCGTCATCGGCCTTCTCGATGACCACGTACTCGCAGAACTTGCAGCGCACCTGACAGAAGGGAACGTGGAGGTAGAGGGACCAATCGCGGGCCTTGGCCCACTCGGCTTCGAGGAAGGACGCCGTGTCCCCGTCCAAGGCCTGCCGGAAAGGACGGAACGAGGCCGGAGTAAGGGGATAGGCCGTATTCGCCCAGTGGTGCCAGAGGAGGCCCGCGTCGAAGGTCTCGCGTGCGGTCACCGGCTCACTCCTCCCTCATTGAGCCCGACCGATGAGGCCTCATCGGATACGCTCGATGAGGCCGCATCGGGCTCGCGGGGCGCGCCCGATGCGGGGGCATAGGGGAAGGAGGGCATGAGTTCAAGCTTGAAGCGGTTCCTCACGCGCAGGGCATCGATGTGATCCCGTATGGCCGCGTCTTCGAGGACGCCGGTACGCAGGTAGCGGTCGAGGTCGGCGTAGCGGAAACCCAGATTGTCCTCGTCCGTCTTGCCGCAGAGACCGTCGGAGGGGACCTTGTGGACGAGGACCTCGGGGAGGCCGCAGGCGGCGCCCACTGCGACAACCTCACCCACGGTGAGGTTTGCCAGGGGCGAAAAATCGCCCGCGCTGTCGCCGTAGCGGGTCGAGTAGCCCACCCAGTCCTCCGAGAGGTTGCAGGTGTTGGCGACACGGCCCCGCTTCGACTGCGAGACGGCGTAGAGGGCCGCCATGCGCAGACGGGCCGGGAGGTTGATGCGGGTCTGCTCGCTCACGGCGGGGGCCGAAGGGCTGCCATGAGAAGTGTTGACAGCCAGGGCCCCGCTCACTTCGGCCATGAGGGCCTCGAAGGCCCCGCCGATATTGACCGTATACGAACGTATCCCCAGGTGATCCACGAGGCGCTTCGACATGTCGATATCGCTCTGCACCCCGTTGGGCATGAGCACCCCGACAACCCGCTCGGCGCCCAGGGCGCGGACACAGAGGGCGGCGACCACCGATGAGTCCTTGCCCCCCGATATCCCGATAACGGCATTGCAGTCCGGGCCATTCTTGACAAACCAGGAGCGAATCCACGCGACAATGCGGTCCCGAACGGCAGGGGCGTCGAAGCGGTATGGCAAATCGTTCATCAGAAGTTCCCTCCATGGAGGCGTGCGCGAATGGCGGCGAGGCTCTCGTCCCGGACCATCTTTCCATCGCGATAGACGACCGAAAGGAGATTCTCCTCGCCCTCGGGAAAGGAGGCGCGGTCGTAACTATCAGTATAAATAATCTTCCCCGATCCATCCCGGTGAACGCGGCAGAGGCCCCGCTGCGACTTCTTGAAATTCCCGGTGTCCGTCTTGGGATTCTTGAAGATCATGAGGGGCTTCCCCTTGACTTCGCCGTAGGTGGCCTTGACCGCAATACCGAAGGTGTCGCGGGTAAAGGGGTTGAGGCGCCCATCGGCCTCCTCGAGGCACTGCATGGAAAAACTCCCCACCCCGAGGGCGACGTTGTTGGCCGCAAAACCGCGTTCGGCGAGGATGCGGTAGATGTCCCGCGCACGCTGGGGCGTGATCGAGTCGCCGTAGATGGCCTTGATATGGCTGTCGAGGACCTTGAAGCCCTTTGTATTCACCGTCCCGCCAAAGTGTTCCCAGAGGCGAAAGACGGTCTCGGTGACGACCTCGACGGGGTCGCCCGAGTCGCCGCGTACGAAAAGACAGCCCTCGTGGGCCATGATCTCTGTGCGGCAGGCGGGGAGTATCTCGTCGACCAGGTGCCAGTAGTCGTAGCTGTCGCTCACCATCGAGAAGGAGTGACGGGGGTAGATTTCGGTAAGCAGGCGCTTGACCATGCTCGTCTCGTCGCCATCGAGGGTGTAGTTCGAGCACATCACCGAGTGCTCGGTGCTGATGGCCCCGAAGGCGACGGGCTCCTTGGTCACATCGCAGTTGTAGTAGCGCTCGAGCCAGGCGATGGCGGGGACGCTCGCGGTGTTGAGGAAGGAGAGGAGAAAGGCCGCGCTCGAGCGCGTTGCGCTCTCGAGGCTCTCCTGGCCGCGCATCGAAAAGTCGCCCAGGGCCCGGGCCCGGGGAACCGAATCATCCACCGTCTTGGCGTACCACTCATCCACGATGGCGCGGTACTTCCTGCCCACATTGGCGCTGATCATGGGGTGCCAGAGCGAGCAGCTCATGAGGGTTTCTATGGCATTGACGAGCCAGGCGAAAGCGGGGTGGGTATTGCGAATCTCGATCATGGGCACCTTGATGGGGACGGGGAGTCCCTCGGGCAGGGCGCGAATTTCCAGGGGAAGGTAGCCCAGGGCGTGGAGGGCGGCGACTTTGTCGCTGTGGTAGGCCCCCTTCCCCAGGGTATGGTCGAGCAGGCGCGTGTACTCATCGAGGACGTCCCGGGCGGGACGCGAGAAGAAGTGCTCGTCAAAGTATTCTATCAAGTACTCCTTGATAAAGCCCTGAAGGGCAAACATGACCAGCTCGTCTTCGCCCTCGATGCGCGTCATGCGCGGGGTAAAGTAGGAGACGAGGAGGTCAAGGCCGGCCGGGTACTGTTCGCTGTGGACGGTCTTGTAAAAATCGCAGAGTAAAAGGGGCGGTGTGGCGTTCATCTCAGGCCTCCGTATGCGGTGTGTCCTGTCGCGCGAGGGAAGGCGCGTCGGCAGGAAGGGTGTCGGGAACGCCGGCGCCATCGAGAATCTCGACGCGGGGGTGTTCCTTGAGAAAAATGCTCTTCGTCGTGTAGACCCGCTCGATCAAGGGCCTTCCGCCGTGCTCTTCGGTGAGGAGGTCCCCCTCCAGAATGGCGTGCTCGCAGTGTGTTATGTACAGGAATATCCTCCCGGCCCCCAGCTCCTTGAGTTTTCGGGCGCTGTGGAGGAAGGTTCCCCCGTACGAACAGATATCGTCGATAATGAGGGCATCGAAGGGGGCCCCGGGGACCTCCCCGTGGACATCGAGGCCGTCGATGCGCCCCGTTCGCCAGTCGCGCTTCTTGATGCCGAAGGCGAGCATAAGGGCGGCCCCGGCAGGTGCGGCCGCTTGAGCAGCTGAGCCCGGACTGGCAACGGGGTCAACGAGCAGGCCCCCATAGCGCTTGCTTGCCCCCTCGTCGGGGAAGAAAACGAGCCCCCCCTTGGGGAGCAGGCGGGCGGCGAGGGCGCGGACGCCCGGCCCGATATCCTCCTGAACAACGCGGTCAATGAGGGCCAGGGACACCGGCGAGTGGGCGTCGCGCACCGTCACCGTGTCGAAGGCAAGGCTGTTGAGGAAGCGGGCGAAGTACTTGAGGGTAAAGACCTCGTCGCGGGCCTTGACCCGGTCCATGCGGGCATTGGGGACGTAGGGAAGGTACAGGCTGATAGTCCTCACCGCACCCCCTTCGCGCAGGTGTGACACGAGGTACCAGAGGAGGGCCATCTCGGCCTCTCCCTCGTAATACCACTCGATGAGCACGGGCCCCTCCCCCGGCTCAAGGCGCAGGAGCGCCGTTCCATCGGGAAAGCGGCCCGGGGTAAAGGGCTCGCCGTTGATCGCTATCACGCTTTTTCCCCTTCAAAGACATCGACCTGGCACATCTTCATCGCCTCGAGGGCATTGTGGTGGCTTTCGGGCGTTACCCCGGCACAGAGGGCGGCATTGACCCGTACGGGTACCTCGGGGAGGCGGGCCTTGAGGATGAGGGCATTCGAGATAACGCAGATATCGGTGCAGAGCCCCACGAGCTCCACACTCTCGCTTCCAAGACCCGCCACGCGCTCTGCGAGCTCAAGCGAACCGAAACTGGGCTTGTCGAGAAGCTCATCGGCACGGGGAGCGAGCTCCGCGCGCACATCCCAGCCCGGTGTCCCGCGAACACAGTGGGTAACCGGAAGCTTGTGGCCCTCCTGGGTATCCAAATAGCGCTCGCTGTGGGTATCCCGGGTAAAAATGATGGTATCCCCATTGGCGCGCGCCTTTTCTATGCGTGCCTTGACCGCCGGCACGATAGCCTGGGCCTCTTTGGTCCCCAAGCTTCCGTCAATAAAATCATTCTGCATGTCGATAACAACGAGCGTATGCATCTTTTGCCTCCTTTTGACCTTCGATATTGTTATTATCATATTGATAATATCAGATTGTCAATATCAAAATACCAAAGAGGCCCTTTAAAACACGACAATTTCAAAAATGACCATTTTCTGTAATTGCCGCCAACATCTCCATCAGTACCCCGATTCCTTATCAATCCCCACAAAAAAGGATGATGTCGTCACAGACCAGCTATTTAATGCATAAATGCAACTACATGGTCGCATCCTTGCACCTCAAAATCAAAATACGGGGAGATTCGGACCCTCAAAATACCCGCCATTGGCGCGGCAGCCAACTATCAGCCTTGGCACGATTCTTGCTTTATCAAAACCATGAAGCTCGCACTTTGCGTTTGGAACGGCAGACTCGCCCCGGTGTTCGACTGCGCCGGCACCCTTCTGGTGCTGGATGGCGAATTGCGTACCGAACACCACATCGCCGGTCTCGACCTCGTCCAGCGCGCCCGTTTCCTCGCCGAACAGGGGGTCAAGACCCTCATCTGCGGGGCCCTCTCGCGCGAAGCACAGCTCATACTCACCCGCGAGGGCATACAGCTCGTGCCCTTCCGCTCGGGGGCCATCGATGAAATTCTCGAAGCCCTTTCCAACAATCGTATTCAAGAGGCGACGTGGGCCATGCCCGGCTGCGCCTGCCGCAACCGACGTCGAAACGGACAGGGCCCACACTGCGGGCGGCATCAGCACGAACGGACACCACCCAATAATGGATTCAACGACCGGACACCCCCAAGGAGAACCACATGAAGATTGCCTTCACTGCCAACGGCAGCGATCTCGACGCCACCATTGACCGCCGCTTCGGGCGCGCGGAACGATTCCTCATCGTCGACAGCGACAGCGAATCCTGCACGGTTTTGGACAACAGCCAGAACCTCAACGCCGCCCAGGGAGCTGGTATACAGGCGGCACAGAATGTAGCCGAAAGCGGCACCACGATCCTGATTACCGGGCATACCGGCCCAAAGGCCTTCCGCGTCCTTACGGCAGCGGGTATCGAAATATACCAGGCCGGCAAAGAGACCGTACGCGAAAACCTCGCCGCATGGCGGGCGGGGACGCTGATCAAACTTGACGATGCCGATGTCGAAGGCCACTGGGTGTAGACGCATGACCATAGCCATCGCAAGCGGCAAGGGGGGCACCGGCAAGACGAGCCTCTCGGTCGCGCTCTCACGTGCGGCTGCACAGCGCACTGCCTCCCGACAGACTTCCCCGGCGGCCTGCCTCCTCGACTGCGACGTTGAAGAGCCGAACGCCGCCATCTTCTTCGCCAAAGGGTCCGCCGGTAATGCCGGCGCCGCCGGCATTACCGGCGCCGGCGCCAACAGCGCCCCTGGCCCGGAAAGCGGCTCCGATGCCCCCTCCCTCCCCGACCCGCTGGAAAACCCCGTCGAGGTCCCCGTCCCCGAGGTCGATCCGGCCAAATGTACCGCCTGCGGCAAATGTGTCAAAGCCTGCCGCTTCAACGCCATCGCCCTCCTTAAAACCACCCTCATGATCTTCCCGGAGCTCTGCCATTCCTGCGGCGGCTGCGTCCTCGCCTGCCCCGCCGGGGCCCTCGAGGAGAAACCCCGCCGTATAGGGCTGGTACGCGGCTGGAAGCTCGATAAAAAGGGACGCCTCCTGCCGCCTTCCGGCGGCAATACTCCCGGCGGCAATACTCCCGGCGGCAATACTGCCGGCGGCAATACGGCCCCCGGTAATACTGCCGCCCTTGACCTTACCGAGGGCCTCCTCGACGTGGGGCGCGCCATGTCGCCCCCGGTCATCCGGGCTGTCAAGAAGACAGCGACACAGCCGGCCGGCACCGCTCGAACCGCGGGCAATGAACTCGTCCTCATCGACTGCCCACCGGGCACCTCCTGCCCCATGGTCACCGCCGTCCGCGACGCGGACTACGTCATCTTCGTCACCGAACCCACCCCCTTCGGCCTCCACGACCTCTCCCTCGCCGTCGATACCGCCCGCACAATGGGCCTCTCCTTCGGCGTGGTCGTCAACCGGGCGGGCGAGGACAAAAGGGTCGATGAATACTGCCGCAAAGAAGGCATTACCCTCCTCGCCAGCCTCCCGGAGGACCGCCGCATCGCCGAAGCCTATTCACGAGGGGCCTCCATGTACGAAGCGGGGGCCCAGTGGCAGGAGCGCATCGACCGCCTCCTCGAGGCCCTTGAAACCGCGGCTAAAGCCGCGATCATAGCCGGAACCGGGGCCCCGAAACAGGCGGCAACCCGCACCCAACACGCACAGAGCCCGGGAGAACCATCAGCATGAAAGAACTCGTTATCATAAGCGGCAAGGGAGGAACGGGCAAAACGAGCCTTACCGCAAGCCTCGCAGCCATCCTTTCGCGCAGCAAGAAGACCGTCTGCGTCGATTGCGACGTCGACGCCGCCGACCTCCACCTGGTCCTCGCCCCCACACTCGTCAGCGAAGGGGTATTCACCAGCGGGCGCGAAGCCCGCATCGACCCGGACACCTGTACCGGCTGCGGCCTCTGCGCAAAACTCTGCCGTTTCGACGGCATCGAAGCCCTGCCGGCGGGAGCGGACGGCATCGCCAAGTACCAGGTCGTCTCCTGCGAGGGCTGCGGCGTCTGCTTCGACCACTGCCCGGCGGGGGCCATCAGCTTCGAGGAGCGCGACTGCGGCATCAAGCGCCAAAGCAGCACCCGCTTCGGCCCCCTCTTCCACGCCCGCCTCTATCCGGGTGCGGAGAATTCCGGCAAGCTCGTAAGCCTTCTTCGCAAAGAGGCACGTGAGTACGCACTGGCGTCCAAAGACGGCGACGCGGTAGATCTCATACTCTGCGACGGGAGCCCGGGCACCGGCTGCCCCGTCATCGCCTCGATTACCGGGGCCGACGCCGTCCTCGTCGTCACCGAACCCACCCTCTCGGGCCGCCACGACCTCGAACGCGTCGTCGCCCTCTGCCGCCACTTCGGCGTAAAGGCCATGGTGGCCGTCAACAAGGCGGACATCAACCGCGAGGAAAGCGCGCGCTTGAGCGCCTGGTGCGACGGCAAGGCCATCCCCCTCGTCGCAGAAATTCCCTGGAACCGTACGGTAACGGCCGCCCAAACGGCGGAGACGAGTACCGTCGAATATATCGCACAGCACCCGACAGACATCGGGGACGACGGGCGGGCCCTTTCGGCAAGCCTCGAATCTCTCGCACAGCGGGTTCAGGAGGAACTATGGAAAGCGTAAAGATCGCCATTCCCCTCGCCGAGGGGAAACTCACCGCCCACTTCGGGCACTGCCGCTCCTTCGCCTTCTGCGTCGCGGATACGGCGACCGGGGCCATCCAATCGAAGGAAGAGGTCGTCCCGCCCCCGCATGAACCGGGGGTACTCCCCCGATGGCTCCACGAACAGGGCATAACCCACATCATCGCCGGGGGCATGGGCGGCCGCGCACAGGCCCTCTTCACCGAAAACGGTATCGATGTCGTCGTGGGGGCCCCCTGCGAGAGCCCCGAGGTCTTGATTGACGCTTGGGCAAAGGGTACCCTCGTCACCGGCGACAACGCCTGTTCACACTAATCCCGTACCGGGAAGCGCCGGAAAGCCCAAGGGCATCCGGCGCCGAAAACAGCAAAACGGAGCAGCACAGCACATGAGCGGAATCGAGAAACTGGAAAAGACTACCATGAAGAAGGTCATCGGCGTCGTCAGCGGCAAGGGCGGTGTCGGCAAATCCACGACGAGCGTCCTCCTGGCCCGCGCTCTCAAGGACCACGGTTATACGGTTGGCATCCTCGATGCGGACATCACCGGCCCCTCCATCCCCCGCCTCTTGGGCGTCGAAGGCCAGGCCGGCGAGAGCAACGGCGAAAAGATACTCCCCCTCGTCGACGAGCAGGGCATTGAGCTCATCTCGGTGAACATGTTCCTCAAGGACGAAGACGAACCGGTCATCTGGCGCGGCCCCCTCCTTGCAAACGCCCTCAAGCAGTTCTACAGCGACACCGACTGGGGACCCTTGGACTACCTCATCGTCGACTTCCCCCCCGGGACCGGCGACGTCAACCTCACCGGCTTCCAGCAGCTCCCCCTCGACGGCATCGTCATCGTCGCGACCCCCCAGGACTTCGTCTCGATGATCGTCACGAAGTCGGTCAAGATGGCCGTCAAGACCGACATCCCCGTCCTGGGCCTCGTCGAAAACATGGGCGCCATGGTCTGCCCCCACTGCAACAAGGAGTTCAGCCTCTTCGCGCAATCCGGCACCGCCGACGCCGCGAAAAACATGGGGCTCCCCCTCCTTTCGCGCATGGCCTGGCGCGCCGAACTCGCACAGCGCGGTGCCCTTCTCTGGGACAGCCTCCCGGAAGACTTGAAGGAAGCGGCCCGCAATCTCGCCAAAGAGACCACCACCGCCCTCAACGCATAGAAAAATATGAAAACGGGAGGGGGCGCAGATCGGCAGGTTCCCGGCAGTGCCCCCGTTCCCCCGGCAGCAATTCCTCGCGACGCCCCCCGGGCCCGGGCTAACGGGTTCGCCGCTTCGCTCTGCGAAGCAGCATTCCCCGTGGCGGGTCTCAACGAGCCCCGCCCGCTGCCGGAAGCCCCTGCGAACCCGGGATCCCGGCCCCCCCCCGCGAGGGAACAGGGGAAAACACAAGAATTCTCAAGCCCTCTGCAAATTTTACCGATACCGTTAGCATGAACACAAGACGCACGTGTACCCTTATCGTCGCCCTCGCCTCGCTCATCGCTCTCCCGGCCCTCGTTGCCCAGGAGACTGCCACAGACGGCATTTCCGGCCTCTACCGCCAGGAAGGGATTGCCTCCTGGTATGGCGCCGAGTTCGAGGGACGCCCCACTGCCAGCGGGGAAGCCTTCGTGTCCGCGGGACTCACCGCCGCCCACCCCAGCCTTCCCTTCGGGACCCTGGTGCAGGTTACCAACCGACACAACGGCAAGTCGGTCGTCGTCCGCGTCAACGACCGCGGCCCCTTCGTCGCCGCCCGCATCATTGACGTATCGCGCGGCGCCGCAGAGCTTCTCGACATGATTGTCACGGGCACGGCCCCGGTTATCGTCGAAAGCGATGTTGCAATTCCCGGTGTTGAAGCAGCACCTGCCCCTGCTTCTCCCGCCAAAGAAACTCCCCCCGATGCAAAAGTCACCGCCACGATTGACAGCTCCGGCACCATTGCCGTCGAAGGCGAACTCGTCGAAGAAGTGAAGGAGACCGCCACTTCCATTGCAGAGACCGCCCGGGAGGTCGACAGCTGGCTCAACGAAAAGGGCGACCCCGGATTCGACCCGGCCCCGAAGCCGGCTTCAGACCCTGCCGTTGAAGCGACAAAAGAAAAGGCAGATACCGGGATACCGGATTCTCCTCTTGCCTCATCCCCGACTATAACGAGCCCGGAAAAAATGGAAGAAGCTCCTGCAGCGGCAGAAAGGGTAATCGCTGTCGAAAAAGACGCCCCCGCCCTGCCGCCTGCCCGTGTCCTTCCCCAGTTGCCGGAAGTAAAGAGTGGCACGTTCTACCGCATCCAGGTGGGTTCCTACAAGGTCGAACGTTTTGCGGCTCTCGCTTTTGACAAGCTGGAAAAGGCCTCCTTTGTCCCGGCCTACGAACGCTACCTGGACATGTACCGCGTCGTCATCCCCATGGTTCCCAGCGATAAAGTAGAGTGGTATGCCGGGCAACTGGGCAAACTGGGATTTCGCGAGGTGCTCATCCGCAAGGAACGCTGATCTCCGGTTCATTTCCACACATACGTGCACCAGCCCGCAGGACCAAATCCTGCGGGCTTTTTGTCTGTGGGGGCTCGAGTGGAACTATCAGCCTTCCAAGGCAATTTCAAAATTCACCGAGTTTTGAATGAGCTTCTTCGCCCTTTTCATATAATGGTAAAAAAGGTATAGTAACTGCATGACGACCCCGCACAGGGCATTCATGCGGAGCACTACGGCCACAGCCCGACGTTCCCGAACACACCACAAGAAGAGAGCGCATGAAATTTACCGAATTCTCCCTCCACGAAGATCTTCAAAAGAGTATTGAAGACGCCGGCTACATCACCTGCACCGATGTACAATCCCAGGTCCTCCAGCACGCCTTCGGCGGCCATGACCTCTACGTCCAGTCCCAAACAGGAACCGGCAAGACGGCCGCCTACCTTACCGTCATCCTCCAGCGGCTTGCCAGCGAGCCCGAGCTCGTTGGCAGACAGGCCCTTATCATGGTGCCCACCCGCGAACTCGCAGTGCAGGTCGAAGAAGAAGCCCGCAAGCTCGCCAAATACCTGCACTTTAAAGTGGGCAGTTTTTATGGCGGCGTCGGGTACGCCCACCAGCAGCAGATGCTGCGCGACAAGGTCGAAATCCTCGTCGGTACCCCGGGACGGGTCCTCGACCTCAATGCCTCGGGCCAGATGAACCTCATGAACATCGCCTTCCTCGTCCTCGACGAGGCAGACCGCATGTTCGACATGGGCTTTTATCCCGACCTGCGCAAGCTTATTCGCGTCGTCCCGCCGGCCGAAAAACGACAGACAATGCTCTTCTCCGCCACCCTCAACGCCTATATCAAAAACCTGGCCTGGGAATACACGAAGGAGCCCCTCGAAATCGAAATCGAGCCTGAACACGTCGATGTCGTCGAGATCGAGCAACTCCTCTACCATGTTTCGAGCCCCGACAAATTCAAGCTGCTCCTGGGAATTTTCCAGCGCGAAAAACCCGAAAGTGCCATTGTCTTTTGCAATACCAAGCGCTACACCGAAATTGTCGCCAAGCGACTTCGCATGAACGGTATCGAGTGCGAGTTTATCATGGGCGACCTCCCCCAGATCAAACGCCTCAAGATTATCGAGGACGTCAAATCGGGCAAGAATGCGGTCCTCGTTGCCACCGATGTCGCCGCCCGCGGCCTCGATGTCGAAGACCTCTCGCTCGTGGTCAACTACGACCTCCCCAACGAAACGGAAAACTACATCCACCGCATCGGTCGTACCGGACGCGCGGGCAAATCGGGCAAGGCCATTACCCTTGCCAGCGAGCAGGATGTCTACATCCTGCCGTCAATCGAGAAGTACCTGGGAAAAAAGATCCCCAGCGAAGTGGCCATCGAAGAGCTCTTTGCCGAAGACAAGAGCGAAGGGCTTCGCATCCACACCGATGACTACGGACAGGGCCGCGATGGCGGACGCCGGGACAGCGGCCGTCGGGACGACACCAGGCGGGACAGTTCACGACGCGATGGCGGACGCCGGGACGGCACCCGCAGGGATGGTGGCCGCAGGGAGCCCCCGCGCCTTGCACCCCACACCCGAAATGCCGAAATGCGCGACGACACTCGCCGCGATGCGAGCGGCCCGGCCCGGCCGGCAAGAGATGCTGGCCGTCAAGACGGCGATCGTCGTAACGACGGACGTCGCAACGACACTCGTCGCAATGACGTCCGTCGCCGCGAGGGAAGAAGACCCGAGGATAGCAGCCGCCAAAACGCGGGCACCCCGGTACGCCGAGGCGCTCCTGCCGTCAAAGCCGACACCCAACACCTCGCCAGTGCCTCTTTCGACGAGCGCATGGCCGTCTACAAGGAAAAGTACGGCAAACGCAGTGCGGACAGCCGCGCCAGTGACACACGAAATGCCAATACAAGCAGTAATACAGACACACGCAGCAATAAAAACGCAAAAAATGGCGGAAACAGGCAAAGACGGGCCCCTCAACAGGATGTCCGCACCCGTAAGGGCACCCCTGAATCCAAGCCGCCCCGCAGCACCCCCAAGGGCGCCAAGGGCAGTACCGCGAACAGCGGTAAAACAGCTGCCAAGACCTCCCTCTTCTCGCGTATCAAGAACATATTTTCAAGGAAGGACAAGTGATTACCGTTAGTGAAGTTTCCCTCACCTATGGCGAGCGTACCCTTTTTAAAGAAGTAAATCTCAAGTTCATGCCCGGCAACTGTTACGGGGTCATCGGCGCCAACGGCGCGGGGAAGTCGACCTTCCTCAAGATACTCTCCGGCGAAATTGAACACGACAAGGGCGAAATCTCCATCGGAACAAACGAACGCATGGCGACCCTCAAGCAGGATCACTTTGCCTTTGAAGAAGAGCCGGTCGTCGAAACGGTTATCATGGGCTACCCGACCCTCTACAGTGTTCTCAAAGAGCGTGAAACCATCTACGCCAAGGAGGATTTCACCGAAGAGGACGGCCTGCGTGCCGCCGAACTCGAGGGTGAATTCGCCGAACTCGGCGGCTGGGAGGCCGAAGCCCAAGCGAGCCAACTCCTCTCGGGGCTCGGAATAGACGAAGCCGACCACTCGAAGCTCATGAAAGAGCTCGACGAGAGCAAGAAGGTCCGCGTCCTCCTCGCCCAGGCCCTCTTCGGCAACCCGGACATCCTGCTTTTGGACGAACCGACGAACGGCCTCGATCTCGAGTCCATCAACTGGCTCGAGGAATTCCTCATCGAATTCCCCAACACGCTTATCGTCGTCTCGCACGACCGCCACTTTCTCAACGCCGTCTGTACCCACACCTGCGACATCGACTTTGGTAAAATCCGCATGTACTCGGGCAACTACGACTTCTGGTACCAGATGAGCCAGATGCTCCAAAGACAGGCCCGCGACCAGCAGAAAAAGAACGAGGACAAGGCCCGCGACCTCAAGGAATTCATCCAGCGCTTCGCCTCGAATGCCTCGAAGAGCCGGCAGGCCACAAGCCGCAAGAAGGTTCTCGAAAAGCTCGACCTCGACAACATACAGGTTACAAGCCGCAAGTTTCCCTACGTCGCCTTCAAACCCGAACGCGAGATTGGCAACAACGTCCTGCGCATCGAGAAGCTCTCCCACTCCTTTGAGGGCGAAAAGGTCCTCGAAAATTTCAGCCTCATGGTCAACAAGGGTGACAAAATCGCCTTTGTCGGTGCCGAGCACCAGGCTAAGACGAGCCTCTTCCAGATCATATCCGGGGTCGAGAAGCAGGAGGACGGCGACTTCTACTGGGGCCAGACGACGAGCCTTTCCTATTTCCCGAAAGACAACAGCAGCTTCTTCGCCGGTGATGAATCCATAACCGACTGGCTGCGCCAGTTCTCGACCGACCAGGACGAAAGCTATGTGCGGGGATTTTTGGGCCGCATGCTCTTCTCGGGCGACGAAGCCCTCAAGAGCGTCAACGTCCTCTCCGGCGGCGAGAAGGTGCGCTGCATGCTCTCGAGGATGATGCTCTCGGGCGCAAACGTCCTCATACTCGACGAGCCGACCAACCACCTCGACCTCGAGGCGATTACGGCCCTCAACGACGGCCTGCGCGATTTCCAGGGCGTGGTCCTGTTCAACTCGCACGACCACGAGTTCATCAACTCCATCGCCAACCGCATCATCGAAATTGTCCCCGGCGGCGTCATTGACCGCATGATGAGTTTCGACGACTACCTGCGCGACGACTCGATCAAGGCCCTGCGGGCCGAGTACTACCACCACGCAGAGCGCCTCTCGATCTGACGAAGTCCACTCATTCATGCTGATAGCCCCGCATCCTTGGGGGAACCCCGCATCCTTGGGGGAACCTCGCATCCTTGGGGGAACCCCGAAGTGCTGGGGTCCCCCGCATCCGCGGGGAGTCCCCGAAGTGCGGGGAGTCCCCGAAAGACGGGGAAATCCCGAAGGGCGGGGCGCGAGGAAAAGGTTCGAGAAATCGACAGCATCCCGGAATCGGGAAATGGAGAGTGGAAGTATCTTAAGCGCTCCATCGCCACGAATCCGGGCAATTAACGCAGCCCCCTGTTCAACGAACGCCTCGAAGTATTGGGGATAATCCTGTAGAAAAAGGACGACTTCTGCTATTCACTCAAGGACATATAGTTTGAACGGAAAGTAACGTAGGGTGATTCCGGCTTGCGAATCATCTCGATGGGCAAACCCTTTTTCAGCGATACACACCGCGACCGCTGGGGGCGCGTCTGGAATATCAACCAGTGGATCATGGACTATGCGGATCAGGTCATCATCATCTGGTCCACCCCCACCCCTCAGGGGGTCTCGATGATCTACAAGCAGGTAACCAGTGCCACTGTCCATGCCTGGATGTACGATATGGAAAAAATTACGGACTACATGAACATCTCCTATATGGGCACCCTCGAAGAGTGGAAGGACTTCTTCGCCAGGGAGGACTTCCTCTTCGGTCCCATCAAGGATGTGCGCATGAGCTACAAGAGCGGCGAGACGTTCTCCCTGTCCGCGAACGACTTCAGCATGAAAACGGAAGCAAAGGACCTGTCCATTGACGACAAGAACACCCTCTATATCACCATGAATGTGTACGTCAAGAACCAGCGCCCCGTCTGGGATATCCGCCACATCATTCTTACCGAAAGCAGCGTCAAGTCCAACAGCATTCTGCTGGCCCGTATGGACAAGCCGCACCCGGATCTCCCCAAGGCCTACCAGGACTCGTGGACCAACAGCTGGCTCAATCCGGCACACCCCTATACCGGGGAGCCCTACCGCGAAGAAGGCACAAGCCGCATCTGTGCCCTGCACAGCTCACTCCTGGGTGCCAACGCCGGGAGCAAGGACCAGGAGTACGCCTGGGCCCTGCTCATTTCAAAGTCCGGCGAGGTCGCCGATGACATGATGAAGGCCCTACTCAAGCGTCAAGACGCTGGTATCGTACTCAAGTAATTCTCATATCAAAAGAGGCTCTTTCAACACTCACCGGGTTTTGAAAGAGCCTCGGCTCTGTACATACTCTACCACGCCAGCGACCTTCCATGCCGAAGACCCGGGGCCTCTGGCATGAGCAATGCATGTCGTGCTAGATTGCCGTCGGCCTTGAACCCTTTAAATGGGGCAACAGGGCCGGCGCAATCGAACCCGGCTGCGCGCAAGCACCCACAAGGAACGACACATGAGTGACAGCAGTAGCACAGGCAGCATGAAGATTAGCGACAGCACCGCAAACCCCGCGCCCCTGGGGCTCTTGGGCTTTGGTATGACGACCATACTCCTCAATATCCATAATGCAGGGCTTACCGGTCTCGATACCATGATTATGGGGATGGGGATTTTTGTGGGAGGCCTCGCCCAGGTTATCGCAGGTGTACAGGAGTGGAAGAAAAACAATACCTTCGGTGCCACCGCGTTCACTGCTTACGGCTTCTTCTGGATTGCCTTGGTCGCTACCTGGGTACTCCCCGCTCTTGGGCAGCCCAAGGCAGAGCCCCTTGCCATGGCCTTCTTCCTTACCGTTTGGGGCCTCTTTACCCTGGGCATGTTCTTTGGCACACTGCGCCTCAACAAGGCCCTTCAGGTCGTCTTTTCGACCCTTACCATCCTCTTCTTTGGCCTTGCAACCCGCGACTTCCTTCAGGTAGCCCAGAGCCCCCTGGCCAACATTGTTGGCCGCGCGAGTGGCTGGACAGGCATTGTCTGCGGCCTCTCTGCCCTCTACACAAGCCTCGCCCAGGTCCTCAACGAGGTCTGGGGCCGGAGCATACTGCCCTTGGGGCCGGTGGCAAAGCGCGGATAAAACAGATCAAGACTGATAGCTCCACCCGCCCCCACTCAGGCGGCGTTGGGCGAGACCCGGATGTGCCGGGGCACGGCCCCGGCACACCGCGGCTCGCCCCGCCGCTCCTGTTGGACGGCCACGGGCGGGAGCGCATACCACCCCTTTCTTATTCTTTGGTTCCCAGTATGGCGTGGAGCTCGCTCTCGAGGGCGTGCCGCTTTTTGGCCCCAAGACCCAGTTCGAGGGGGATGCGGCTGTCGCGGGCCAGTTGCTGGCAGCTGACTATGCCCTCGGCGATGAGGGTTTCTTTGGTAGCGGCGCTGATGGTCGAGAGGATGGTGACGGGGTAGATGCGAAAGCGTTCGACGAGGTCGCGCAGGGCGTTTCCGCGGGGGTAATCCCAGGAGAGGAGTTCGAGGCCGTAGTGATGGGCATAGCTTATAGAGTCGTCGGAGAAACGGGTGTTGGTGACGATGCCGCCGATGAATTCGAGGCCCTGCCACTGTTCTTCGTCGCGGCGGCGGGCGACGATGTCGTCGACGCGCGAGCGCACATAGAGGGGGACCTGGATCGAGACGTGGTTGTCCTGTTTTTGGCTGTACTTGCACTCGAGGAGGAGCTGGCGGCCCTTGCCGGTGGCGATCACATCCATCTCGTGGGTAATAGCGACCCCGGGGACGACTATGCCCACTTCGACCTGGTAGCCCAGGGCGGTGAAGATTTCTCCAATGTAGCGTTCAAAGGGATAGCCGGATTTTCCCAACTCCATGAGGGCGTCCTTGACGCGGTAACGGGAGCGGGCCGCACGGCGTCGGCGGCCCAGAAGGGAGAGGGCGCGGGCGTAGATCTTGCGGGTCGTCATCCCTTCGACGAGGCTGCCCCGGATATCGGCGAGGATTGATTCGACGAGCTCTTCATCGGCCCCGGCCGAACGCAGGGAGTCTGCGAGTTTGCCGGGGACAAAGGGCTCCAGTTCGCCGGAGGCCTTTTTGACCATCACTTCGGGTTGTACAGCTGCGGCTTCCATGATGATATCATAGCACCGTGACGGGCAAAATAAAACCCGGGACCTCCTTCACTCGGCTACAGCCCACGCGCTTCGTCAAGAATTTCCATCACCCGTACCGAGTCATCCAAAGTTTGCAGGGGGCTCTCGACAAGGCCGGCGGCGAGGCAGCGTTCCACCTCACGAATTTCGTACTCGTAGCCATTGCAGTCAAAGGGGGCTGCAAAGTGTTCGAGAAGTCTTCCCTCGCCGTCGAGCAGGCGCGCCTCTTGCGCCATGAAGAAGTGAGGCAGGACCATGGCTGCCTTTTCGCCCAAGACAAGGAGCGTACGTGTCGCATCAAAGCCGTGGAGCTGTATGGCGCTCGACAGCTCTGCCAGGAGGCCCGAGGCAAAGCGCAACTCCATGCGGTTGTAGTAATCCACCCCGGCCCCGTCGCGGTCGAACGAGGCCTCAAGGCGTTCGGGCTTTTTATTGCCGGCAAAGAGGTAGGCAGCTGTTACCGGATAGATGCCCACATCGAGGAGGGCGCCCCCGCCCAGGGCAGGGTCGAAGAGGCGGCTTGCCGGATCGTAGGGGGCATTGAGGAAGAAGTCGCAGCGCAGGTAGCGCAGATCGCCAAGCCGCCCATCGCGCACCCAGTCAAGGGCGTGATTTACCGCGGGGTTGAAGCGCATCCACATGGCCTCCATGAAAAAGCATTTTGACCGGCGGGCTGCCTCGACGACAGGGCCGAATTCCTTTGCGGCAAGGCTTACCGGCTTCTCGCACAAGACCGCCTTTCCCGCCTCGAGGGCCTGTATCGAAAGGGCCGCGTGGAGGTTGTGCGGGGTTGCAATGTAGACAATATCGACAGCGGGGTCGGCAAAGAGTTCTTCGTAGGAGCCGTATGCGCGTGGCATGCCCTGTGCGCGCGTACTCAGGTGCGCGGCAGCGAAGGCCTCGGCCTTTGCTTTCGATCGCGACGCGACGGCGTGCAGGCTGCTGTTACCGGTGCGCGATATCTCGAAAAGCAGGGCTTCGCAGAATTTTTCCGCAATGCCTCCCGTCGCGACAATCCCCCAGCGAATGGGGCGGTCCGCTATCTTTTTCATGTACTCCTCCCGTTCCGTGAAAAGGCAAGTATAGCATGCACAGTACCCGGAAGCTTGTTGTTTTTGTGCTTTTGAATTATTCTGCACACATGCTCGCCATGCAAAGAAAGACCAAGATCATTGCCACCATGGGTCCGGCAGTGGAAGACCCTGCCATACTCGATCAACTCGTCGCATCGGGCCTCAACGTCGCCCGATTCAACTTCTCCCATGGGGATGAAGTCTACCACGGTGCGACCATAGACCGCCTGCGCGAGATATGCGCAAAGAGAGGCCGCCCGGTAGCCCTCCTGCTCGACACCAAGGGACCGGAAATTCGCACCGGCCTTGTCGAAGGCGACCGGCCGGTCATCCTCGAACGGGGAGAGCACATCACCGTCATGCACAGTGACGCGCCCACAACGGCCGCTCAGGTAACAGTGAGCTATGCCGATATCGCCAGCCAGGCCTGGATTGGCATGCGCATCCTTATAGCCGACGGCCAGATGGAACTGGAAGTCGTCGAAAAAAACGGAGAGACTCTCGACTGCCTGGTACGCACCGGCGGCGAGCTGGGCTCCAAGAAAAACGTCAACATTCCGGGCCTGCGTACGAATCTTCCACCGCTCACCCAAAAGGACGAGGACGACATCGCCTTCGCCATCGAGAAGGGCCTCGACTTTATCGCCGCGAGCTTTATCCGCAAAGCCAGCGACGTCATCGCCATCCAGAAGATTATCAAGGCCGCAAAATCGGGCATCAAGGTCATCGCCAAAATAGAAGACGAAGAGGGCCTGGACAATATTGAAGAGATCATCCGGGTAGCCCACGGGGTCATGATTGCCCGCGGCGACCTGGGTGTCCAGATTGAGGGCGAGCGGCTGCCCCTTATCCAGAAGCGCATTATCCACAAGTGCAACCAGGCCGGGAAGCCCGTCATCGTCGCCACCCAGATGCTCGACTCGATGATCTACAATCCCCGCCCCACCCGCGCAGAATTGACCGACGTGGCCAACGCCGTCATGGATGGGGCCGATGCCGTCATGCTCTCCGGCGAGACCGCCCGCGGGAAGTACCCGGTCGAAACCGTCCAGACAATGGACCGCATCATTCGCGAAATCGAATCCTCGAAGGAATACCGCGCCAAGCTCGACTTCGACTTTACCCAGCGCCCCAAGTCAAAGAGCGAAATATCAGACGAAATCCTGCGATCAGCCCTCACCCTCGCCCAGGGTGTTTCGGCCAAGGCCCTCGTATCCCCCACGCTTAGCGGGCATACCGCCCGTCTCCTGTCTTCCTATCGCCCCGCCCAAGATATCCTCGCCTTCTGTCCCGATGAAAGCGTCCTGCGCCAGCTCCTGCTCAATTGGGGCGTGACCCCCATCAAGAGCGATATCGTCGACGAGGCCGAGGACATGATCCACAATGCCATCAAGGCAGCGCTTGATAGCGGCGCAGTGGCCATGTTCGACAAGCTCGTTCTCGTCGCGGGCCTCCCCCTGCGCTCCCCGGTCATGATCAACACCCTGCGGGTCTTCTTTATCGGGAACATCCTCGCCCGGGGAAAAAAAGGCTTTGGCTCCCAGTGCTGCGGTCGCATTGTCAAGGCCGCCACCATGGAGGAAGCCGCAATCCTCCTTCGCAAGGAAGGCGGCGAAATACTCCTGGTCCCCCAGCTGGACGAAAGCTACATCCCGGTCCTGCGCTGTGTCGAAGGCGTCATCGTCGAAGGGGTCTCCGAGCTCCCCTGGGAATACCTCAAACTCGTCAACGATTCCCTCGTCTACATAAGTGAGGTCGCCGGTGCGACAGCCCTCCTCGAGAACGGCATCACCGTCTCGCTCGACGGCCGCGAAAAGATCATCTACGAGGGCGTGGTAAGCCAGGACAAACAGGAAGGGGCGCTTGGTACGCTTTGACGAAGCAGCATCGACCCGCGTTTTTCACCGTATCTTGATCCAATCTTGACACAGGGCTCATGATACGGCACAAGAATGGTATAATGCCGTTCAAAACGCTTGGGGAACTGTTCAAAAACGCGCCGCAGCTGGAACTCGACGCCCACACGCCGCTTCTGGTATTGAGCGACCTCCACATGGGTAACGGGAAGCACCAGGACGACTTTCGCCACAACGGGGCCCTGCTTGTCGAAGCCCTTGCGGATTATTACTGGCCCAAGGGCTATACCCTCGTCCTCAATGGCGACATCGAAGAACTCCTGCGCAACGAACGAAGCGCCATCATGGCGGCCTGGGCGCCGCTCTATGAGCTGTTCACCCGTTTCCACGAGGCGGGGCGCCTCGTCTGGCTGCGCGGGAACCACGAAATAGTGCCGGCACAGGAGGAAGAAGATCCCCGCTACTACCCCGCCGAAGGGGTTCGTTTCACCTGGCAGGGCAAAAACCTCTTCATTTTCCACGGCCACCAGGCGGGCTGGGTCAACTCGGGGCGCTACAACCGGGTAATCGGCTTTGTCCTGCGCGTCTTTGCCAACAAGCTCGGCATCGGCAACAGCTCGGTGGCCCACGATTCTGCCAAGCGCTTCAAGCTGGAAAAGAAGGTCTACGACTTCTCAAAACAGGAAGGCATCATCTCGATTATCGGGCACACCCACCGCCCCCTCTTCGAGTCCCTGTCCAAGGCCGAGTCCCTGGGCTACCAGATCGAAAAGATGTGCCGGGAGTATGCCCGTGCCAAAAACGGCAAACGCGAACTCATCGAGTCCACCATCGGCCGCATGAAACGCGACTACCTCAAGAAGCCCTCGCACAAGAGCCACCGCCTCGTCGACAACCTCTATGGTGAGATTCTGGTCCCCTGCCTCTTCAACGCCGGCTGCGCCATCGGGAAATCGGGGGTAACGAGCCTCGAAATCAAAAAGGGCCGAATCTCCCTCGTCTACTGGTCGAACAAGGACCGCTCGAGACGCTTCATGGAGTTCAACGAGTACAAACCCGCCACCATGCTCGCAGGCGGCACCTGGCGCTTCATCCTGCGCCGCGAAGACCTCCACTACCTCTTCTCGCGCATCGAACTCCTCAAATAATCCCCTCCCCTGTCTGCGATACCCGGGAATGGATCAGAAGGGGGAAGTCTCCCCCTGCGGCCATGCCTCCTCGCCCGAATGGCTGGGCCGGCGGCGTAACGCCGTCGGCCCAGCCATTCGGCCTGCGGGGTCATGGCCTACCCCCTCTCCGGGGCTGCGCCCCGGACCCCCGCAAGGCGGCGTTGGGCGGGACCCGGATGCCCCGGGCGACCCGCTTTGGCGGGTCGCTTGGGGGACCGCGGCCCGGCCCGCCGCGCCTGTCAAATGGCCGCCATGCGTATGGGAGACCCAAGGGGGGGGCACGCCCCCCCCTTGGGGATGCGCAAACCAATACCTTCCTATTCTTCGAGGGTTGCGATGACCTTCATGCCGTCCTTGAGCATCGAGACGGGTATGAGCTTGCCGTCGACCGTGTGGCCGTCGATTTCGAGGCGTTTGACGCCACTGCAAAGGCCCTTGGGGTTTTTGACTTCGACATGCACCGTCTTGCCGCGGAAGACGCGGGTAGCGGTAAAGCCGGGCCAGGAGTGCGGGATGCAGGGATCGACGAGAAGGCCGTCTTCTTCGGGGCGGGAGCCCGTGACGGGGCGCAGGCCCAGGATGTACTGGAGGGCGCTGTGGTGGCTCCAGCTCGCGGTGCCAGAGAGCCAGGGGACGCGGGACTTGCCGGCGTTGCGGTTGGCGGTCGAGTAGGTCGTCTGGCAGTGGACATAGGGCTCGCTCTCGCGAATTTCTGCGCGGGTGTTGTAGGCCGAGGGCATATAGGAGGTGTAGTACTCCCAAGCGCGGTCGCCGTGGCCCAGGAGGCATTCGGCGATGACGGCCCAGCCCTGGGTGTGGCAGAAGATGCCGGCGTTTTCCTTGATGCCGTGGTTGTAGATGACCCCGCCCATGACGGTGGGGGGGGTGTTGGTAAAGGGCGGCGCGGACAGGGTAATGCCGTAGGGGGTGGCGAGCCATTCGTTGAGGGCCTGCATGGAGGATTCGGCTTTTTCGCGGGGGGCTGCGCCGGACATGACGGCCCAGACCTGGGTGTTGATGTAGATCTTGCCTTCCGCTTCTTTGTCCGAGCCGTAGCGGTGGCCGTCGTCGCCTATAGCCCAGAGGTACCACTTCCCGTCCCAGGCGGCCTTTTCGATGGCAGCTTCGAGGCGGGTGCGCTGGGCATCTGCCCAATCGGCCTCGGCCCCCTTGCCCAGGCGGCGGGCGATGTCGGCGTAGGAGGCAAGGCCCAGGCGCAACTGGAAGGCGACCATGACGCTCTCGCCCTGGTGGCCCATTTTGACGCAGTCGTTCCAGTCGGCGGCGAGGCCGCAGGGAAGGCCGTTGGCCCCGCTGCGATCGAGGTTGAATTCGATGGCACGGCGCAGGTGGCCCAGGACCGTGGCCTCTCCCTTGTCTGCGTATGGCAGCACCTTGTTGTAGAAGTCGAGATCGCCGATCTCTGCGACGAAGTCGGGGACGGCGTTGAAGAACCAGAGGCAGTCATCGCTGCGGTACTCTTCTTCATCGAGCAAGGGCATGGCGCCGGGCCGGTGGTCGAAGGGCTTGATAACGGGTATCGCGCCACCAGTGGACAGCTGCCCGGTGAGCATGAGTTCGAGCCGCTCGCGAATCTCGCCTTTAAGGTGGGGCATGGCGCCCAAAAAGTCCTGGACGGTGTCGCGGAAGCCCAGGCCGTCTCGCTCCCCGTTGTAGATGAGGCTCGCGTGGCGGCTCCAGGTATAGGTGATAAGGGCGTTGTAGGCCCCCCAGACGTTTACCATGGAGTCGAACTCGGGGTTGGGAGTCTTGGCGTGGAAGCCCGCGAGTTTTTCGTGCCAGTGGGCCTTGAGTTTGGCCAGTTCCGCATCGCAGACGTCAACGCTGCCAAAGGCAGAGCGGGCGGCGAAGCCGTGGGGCTCGGGGGTGCCCAGGCCCAGCTGGACGACGACCGTCTTCTCTTCGCCCGCGGCGAGTTCGAGCTCGAAGGCGAGGACGCCGACGGGGTTTTCGCCCTCGGCCAGGAAGTCGCTCGTGGTCCCGTCGATGACGCGCTGGGGGTTCGCGTAGGTATTGTAGACCGATCCCAGGAAGCGCTCCCGCACGGTCTCGTAACCGGCAAGCGGGGCCCCGTTTACACACATCCAGGTGCGGTCGCAGCCCATGAGGTTCTTGCCGTCCCACTTCTTGTAGGGGTGGCTCGCCAGGTGGAGCATGCTGTCCTGGACATCGGCCTTGGTGATGAACTGGGCGTACTGGAGGTTCGTGAGGTCGTTGGGCATGTGCCAGCAGCTTGCGAACTCGCAGTAGGTGTAGACCTTGAGTTTACGCGCGCGGCCCGAGTCGTTCTTGACGGCGAGCTTCCAGTACTCGAAGGCTTGATCAAGGGGGACAAAGTAGGTGGACTCGGTACTGATGCCCTCATACTTGGAGCTGATGATCGTATAGGCGGTACCGTGGCGGCAGACGGATTCATACGTCGCAAGGTCCTTGCCCACGGGCTGCCAGCTCGAGGACCAGTAGTCGCCCGATTCGCTGTCGCGCAGGTAGAAGTAGCGCCCCGGTTGGTCCATGGGCACGGAGTTCGAGCGCAGCTTGAGGAAGCGGCTACCCAGGGCACTCTTGTAGAAGCTGTAGCCGCCGGCGTTGTTGGTAATGATGGCCCCATAGTCGAGCGAGCCCAGGTAGTTGCTCCAGGGGCGGGGGGTGTCGGGCTTGGTGATGACGTACTCGCGCGCGTCGTCGTCGAAGTATCCGTATTGCATTGAGTCCTCCAGGGGGCATTTTTGGTGTGGTACGGCCGATTGGCACCGGTCCGGATGTGCGCTTATGACAATTAGATACTATACCACGGGAAACAGGGCAGGGAGTGCAAAGAATGCGGGATTTTTCATACGGGAAAGCGACCTGCCATCGCTTGGCCGGTGGCAGGGGGCCCCGCTTGGAGGGGGAGCCGCAAAAAGGCCCCGCGCCTGTATGCGCGGGGCCCGGAGTAATCAATGGACTGCAAGCAGGATTCTTATGCGCCTACCGATGTCCGTTCCGCTATGTAGCGGTAATACTCGGCAAGGAACCAGGGATAATAGATACCGAAGGTAATACCGGTAAGGAGGCCACCCTTGACAAAGTACAGGATGAACATTTCGACACCTTCGAGATTCATGGTAAAGCGATCGCTGCCCCAAGAAGTCTTGGAGGCAAAGTAGTTGTTGATCTTCGCGGCGGCCCAGCCGTAGTAGATGCCGAAGGTAATCACCGTAAGGAGGCCCTGCACGAAGTAGAGGCAGAATATCTCCCCGCCCTTTCCGTCAAAGGCAAAGCGCTGTCCTTCATACGAGAGCTTCGAGTAGAAGTACGCACGTATCTTCGCGAAGGCCCACGCCCCATAGATACCGAAGGTAATACCGGTAAGGAGCCCCTGCACAAGGAAGAGGCTGAACATCTCGCCGCCGGTCCCGTCGAAGGTGAAGGCCTTGCCGTCCAGGGTGGTCTTGGAGGCAAAGTAGGCAAAGATCTTCGCATAAGCCCAGGCACCATAGATACCCAAGGTAATCACGGTCAACAGCCCCTGGACGAGGAAGAGGCTGAACATCTCGCCGCCGGTCCCGGTAAAGGCAAATTTCTTGCCGTCAAGGCTCGCCTTGTCTGCGTAGTACGCGTAGATCTTGGCAATTGCCCAGGGGGCGTAGATACCAAAGGTGATGCAGGTGAGGAGTCCCTGCACAAAGAACAGGCAAAAGAGCTCCCCACCCTTTCCCTCAAACTTGAACTGCTTCTTCATCATGTCTCTCCTTTATTCCGAAGCGTATATGACACCCGGGCCAGGCCGGGGTGTTTCCGGTATCAGTGCTCCACCGCTGCGGACTGCAGCGACACGCCTGCAGAAGCCCGACTGTGGTGAACGCGGTTGCGTGCCAGCCCCGCGGCAAGGAGCAGGGACAGGCCGCAGGGGGTTCCACAGAGGGAACGGTACAGGGCCGATCCCTTTGCCGGCAGTTCGCGGGAGCTCAGGCGCAGGAACAGGGCTCTCTTTCGCGAGCGGTAGTCGGCGAGAAGGAGCAGCATCCCGCTCACGCCCCAAACAAAGAGGGGTATTGGCACAAGGCGCATAAGAAAAACGGGGGAGTCCACGACGGCAAGGGCCAAGACGATAGCGGCCGGGACGAGAAGGGCAAAGAGCCAGGCGGGTATGTTGATAATGATGAAATCGGTCATATTTACCGTTACATGACGGCTCGATGACGTTTTCCAATCGCTCATACACAGTGTTTAATACTTGGAGAGGCATTTGTCAAAATTGTGAGCATAAAAACGCAGAATCACGTATGAACTTCCCGTAAACTGATGAACCTGTTTCTTGACATCTATTCGATATTTCGATATATTTCTAATTATCGAAGGAGAAAGCCCATGAATGAGGTATTCAAAGCCCTCGCCGACCCAACCCGACGACACATTCTCGAGATGCTGCGGGAAGGGGACCTCAATGCCGGGGAAATTGCCGAACGCTTTTCCATCGGGAAGCCCTCGATAAGCCACCACCTGGCTCTATTGAAGGCCGCGGATTTGGTTCGCGCAGACCGCGCGGGCCAAAACATCGTTTACTCGCTGAACACGACCATCTTCCAGGAACTCATCGGCTGGTTCATGGCGAACAGTTCACATGAAAAGGAGGAATCATGACACTCTCTCGCAGACCCTTCATCATTGCAGCCCTGCTCTCTGTCGTCTCGCTCGTCTTCATCGCTATTGTCTATCCGCGTCTTCCCTCCCCCATGCCGGTACATTGGAATTGGCGCGGCGAGGTCGACGGCTGGGGACCGCGCTGGACAATCTTTCTCCTGGGAGCCCTGCCCCTCGCCCTTGTCGCCCTGTTCCGCATGGTGCCCAAGATCGATCCGCGGGGCGACTCCTACGAAAAACATGAACGGGCGTATCAGGTACTCGTTTTGGCAGTCCCCCTGCTTCTTGTTGCCGTCACTTGGCTCTCGATAGCCGTCGCACTCGGGGTTGCCATTCGTATTGAAGTAGTTGTCCCCATACTCGTGGGCCTCCTCTTCATACTTATAGGCAACTTCATGCCGCAGATACGCTTCAATTACAGCTTTGGCATCCGCCTGCCATGGACCCTCGCAAGCGAAGAGTCCTGGCGACGCACCCACCGCCTGGGCGGCTATGTCTTCATAGCCCTTGGCATGGTATTCATCGCGACGAGCCTCCTCCCCGCACCCGCTGGCCCCAAATGGCTCGTTGCACTGGCCGTCTTTATCAGCCTCTTGGGCTACCTCTTCCTCTACGCCTACCGCGTCTGGAAGAACGACGAAGACAAGAAGGCTATAGGCTGATAGTTACACTCCGCGCCCTCTCTTGCGGGGGGCGCATTTGGGGTATACTCTACTTCCATTCATTATTGGGGGTATGCCGCCATGAAAAATATCTATTGCTACGGAATGATTTCTCCAAGCATGGTCTTGAGTCTTGCCAAGGGCTTTCCGTATCCCGCCCCCGACAAGTACGCGGAAATCGCCGAAACCCTGGAATCCCTGGGGGGCGAGGCGGCCAACTCGGCCATCGTTCTCGCGCGACTGGGGTACCACGTGGTCCTCTACGGTTGCTGGATAGCCCGAGCGAGGGAAGCCCAAGTGCGCGGTATACTCCAGGACCGCGGGGTCGACACAAGCGCCCTTGCCATTGTCGAATCCGGCGGTACGAACGAGTACGTCATTGCCGACACCGTGTCGCGCACGGTATTCGGGAACTACGCATCTTTCCACTCGGGGCCCCGCCAGTGGAACAGGCCCTCCCCCGAACTCGTGAAAAATGCCGATATGGTTGCCCTTGACCCCTATTTTCGCGACGACGCCGAAGCCTGCGCCAGGATTTGCGTTGAGGAAGGGGTCCCCTACGTGAGCCTCGATGCCCCTCATGATTCCTTTATTGCCCAACATGCCGGGTCCATTGTCATATCACATGAACTTACCGATTCCCGCTACCCGGGCGAGAATATGGAGCGCCTTTTCGAGGCCTTTTGCTCATCCTGCCGGGGACTGGTCATTTTCACCTTCGGTGGCCGGGAGCTCTGGTACGCCAGGGAGGGAGGGCCACGCAAGACCTTTACCCCCTTCAAGGTCGAAACTGTCGACACCACCGGGGCAGGCGACTCCTTCCGCGGCGCCCTCCTCCACGGGCTCCTGTCCTCCTGGAGCGACGAAGAAACCGTACGCTTTGCGAGCGCCGTCGCCGCCCTCGTCTGCACTACCCGCCCCCACGCACTGGGAGCCCCCACGATTCCCCAAGTGGAAGCATTCCTGGCCAAGAACAACTAGGAGGAGAACCTGCCATGTCCTTGTACCCGCACCACGAAAAAGGCATTGCCGCAGTCTGCGATTTTTTCCGGCATCAAGAGGGTGTCGACGCCCTGCTCCTGGGGGGCTCGATTGCCCATGGCTATGCACGTGAAAATTCGGACATCGATATCATGATTCTTGTTGGCGACCGCGTATATGAAGAGCGAAAGGCCCGCGACGAGCTCCTCTTTTTCAACCGGGAACTCGCCGGCTACGAAGAGGGCTATGTGGATGGAAAGTACATCTGCCCTGCGTATCTTGAAACGGTGATTGCAAAGGGCAACGACGCCACCCGCTATGCCTTCAAGGATGCCCGCGTACTCTTTGCGCGAAACAAGGCCGGGGTGGAATCTGCCGGGGCCAGAGAAGAACTCGAATGCATTCTTGATACAGTCACCCGTTTCGACGAGTCGAAGCGAGACCTGCGGGCCAAACGATTCTGGGCTCAAATTCACGCCTGGAAGTGGTACCTGGCAGAGGCGACCAAACACGAGAACCCCATCCTCAAGAGCCAGGCTGCCTGCAATCTGGCCCTCTTTGCCTCCCGCTTTGTACTCAACCACAGCCGCATGCTCTACCCCTACCTCAAGTGGCTCTCGCGCGAAGTTGCCAAGGCCCCGGACAAACCGGAGGGTTTCCAGGAAAAGATCGACCTCATTGTATCCCGCGGCGATGTCTCTACTGCAGAGACCCTTGTGGAAGAACTCAGGCCCTATGTTCCCGCCGGAATCGAGGACTGGCAGTGGTCCCGCTACTTTCTCGAGGATGTCGAGACGCTCTGGATGCGGCAGGAGCCGCCGGTAGCGGATGTATGAGGTTATTTCAAAAATCGGTCATTATTGGAATTACCTCATATAGTGGACGAAACAGGAGAGCGGGTGATACCCTGTCGAATCACGTTTGAAGGGGGAATCCGCCCATGAATTCCACGCTCCTTATGCTGGTGGGTCTCTTGATCCTGGCCGCAATCATCTTTGGCAGGAAGGCCGGGAAAAACGCGGAAAAGCCCGCACAACCTGCAGACCATATCACGGACGATCCCCTCACCACAGAAGCAGGCAGTGACGCCGCCCTTGAAACAGTCACAGAAAACGATTCGTACAAGATGGAGGAGGCCTTCTTCGAGCGGGCCCGGGCAGGCAGCCGGTCCATACCAGTCGCCAAGCTCTACCACTCCTTCGATATCATGTTCATCAAATCCATTTTTGAATCGGAGGGTATCCCCTTTCGCGTCGATTTCGAGCACTTCAACAAGCTGCGCGGGGGCATCCCCATCGACACCATGAACAACACCATCCTCCACATCCTCGAGGAGGACTATGCCGATGCCGTCGCCGTTTTGGAGGATTACCGCGCAAGCAAAGGGAAAGACACCCCACACCCAGCCGCGAATCAGGTTCGAAATCTGGCCGAATTCGCCATCGGCGCCTGGGCCATGCCCGCCGCCGCCGACAGCCACATAGAGATCCTCTATCGTAAAGCAGACACTGGCGACGTCAAAGGCTGATAGCCTCTTCGGCCTGCCGATCCCCGCAAGCGGCGTAGCGGAGGATCGCGCCCGTCCGGCAGGGCCGGGCGGGCGCAGCCGGAGCCGACGCGGGGGCAAGATGGCCGCGGGCCATTACGCAAAAAAAACACCCCTTTCGGGGTGCTGTAAAAACAGAAAAAGGTAACAGAACGATTAGATGCCGACACTCAATCCAAGGGTAACCCCCAAGATGCCGTTTTCTATGGACGCCCCGCTTATATTGGGAATGAGATACTCAAGGCGAACGCCCAAAACAGTCGACAGATCTTTGACCGTATTGTTCAAGATGTCGTACCCAAAGACGAGCCCAGCCGAGGGATTCCCGCCCGAGCGGCCAATCATGATACCGGCCTTTACCTTATCGACAAAGCGATAGTTAAAGACGAGGAAACTGCCTGCGGCATAATTGGTTCCCGCCTGCTGATACATAAACCCGGCGTTGAAGGACGGGGTCAGCATAAAATTGAAGCCCAAACGGGTCGTCTGTGCAATGTCATTGGCGATAAAACTGTACCCCATGACAAAGTCGTTCTCGAGCTCAAATATTTCGCCCTGCGCCACAGCCGGTGTAAGAGCGATTGCGGCAAACAACACCAAAAAAATGCAGATATTCTTTTTCACGATTCTATCCTCCTAATACTTGTTAATATCCGATACTGCCAATAATACCGAGTGCCACCGTTCCCGATGCAATTCCCGCACCACTGTCGAAGAGGTACCCGACCTTGATCTTGAGCGAAGAGCTCAGGACCTCATCCGGCTTGCTCTTCAAGAGGTAGTAGTCGACATCGAGCCCGGCGACCGTATTGGTACCGTCAGACCCCACGAGGAGGTCAAGGGCCAAAGAAGGAATAACAAAGTACGAAAGATCGAGCAAAACGGAATCGGCAACAAGACCGGTTACCGAGCGGAACCCGACAACGATGGACGGACTGAGGGTAAAATTGATTCCAAAATCCCTTCCAACGACCATGCCCTCTGTCGCCAGGCTATAGCCGGTGACAAATCCCACATCAAACCCGACAATCTTGTTGATGGGCTTAACCACTTTTTCCGAACTTGCATCGGTAGAATCTTCCTGCGCAAAACCCAAAAACGGGACCATGCTGGCCAACACAAGAACCAAAACGAGCACTTTCTTCATAATTGAATCCTCCAGTAGATGGTAAAACTTGTCATATTATATGTCATGAGTACCGATTCATGCAAGATGGTACAACAGAACTTTTATCCGGTGAACACCTTCGAATGATACCCACAGAGCTAAGGGTGGCTTTCGGGCACAGTGCTTTCGCTCCAGAGTCGGGCAAGAGTCTTCTTACAGCTGTAGATTCAAAGAGGATTTGTATGTGCTGGCCGACCCTTCCTTGGTGGAAACCCAGAGGAAAAATCTGGCGGGCGCGCCCGTCTTTGGCATACTGAATTTGATTTCTTCTTCAATAGTCCAGCGATCATAGCCGTAGGCGTTTTGTCCGGCCGACTCCTTCTTGAGTCTCGTATACCCCAGGAACTGTACGCCGTCCAATTCCATGTCTTTTGTATCAAAGGACTGACTAAGGGTGTATATCAGGTCGGTTCCCCCATCCACGGTTGTGGTTTGCAAGAGGGTTATGGTGAGCACATCATCGCTGAACACCCAGGTAAACCCGCCACCGGAGCCACGCTGCTCTTTGGGGGCAGAGGGCTTTTGCTCTTCCATATCCATGTCTGACGAAGTGCCGCCCGCAGACTGCCCGGAGCTATCTTCCTTATCGCGGGAAGGCGCAGAGTCTCGAGATGGTGCAGAGTCGCGGGAAGGGGTTTCCTTCGTATCAACTGCCGGACTCGTATCCTTTTTGACCGATTCTTCATCGACATCCATCCGGTCCATTTCATCGAGTACGAATTCGATTCTGGTTGTTCCCTGCTCTATTCTAATTGGTTTCCTGTAAAAAGAAATGTCCTTGGCGCGCGCTACCCTGATTACGACAGTATCGGGCACCCCTTTCTTCAAGAGTTTCTTGACCGGTACTTCGATTATTGATTCTCCATCGGATTGCAAGATACTGCCGCGTGCCAGGCTGGTTTCACCATCGTACAGGGCGCTCTGTACCGAGGCACCTTTTGGGAGGCCCTGTACACCCACCACAATGCGAATCGACTTGTCCAGAAGACGTTCCAGTTCACGCTGCGTGTAGTAGTAATGGTTTTCGAGCTTGGTGCGCGCCTTGTACGCAAGCCGGGTAAACACCGGGCTCAAGCGCTGGGCGAGAATTTCCCTGTAGTTATCCGATATCTTTTTTTTGACATCGGGAGTGAGGCTGGCGGTAATGCCGAGCAAACCGGACCCTTTCTGCTCCCAGACAAGAATCTCGTATTCGGCGTACTCGTCCGACAATTCGCCCGCTGTCCACAGACGGTTCACATACCTGTTGAATTCTTCGTCCATTAGCGCCTTGGCCTGTTGAGGCGTTGCAGCCTTGGCCAAAATACCTTCTATAACGCCGTACCACTGGCCAACCGTCCTGCCGTATTTCAATTCATATGCCACATACGCCGCTTCATATTTGGCGTATTGCGTTTCCAGTATTTCGGTGGCGAAGGTGTTCAGGGAATAGTCTATCATGAACGTTCCAAGCTGTAGACTCGCAAGTTAAACTGCATTAACCCTCGCACGAACAGACAATCAAATTATCAAAATAAAATAC
>CAZIRF010000018.1:0-54187 GCA_964541755.1 uncultured Spirochaetales bacterium
CCCAATTCGCCAAGGTAGCTTGAGCTGCAGGCTTCTGGTTACTAGTTACGGGTTAACTCTCCGGGCTCGGCGCAGAATGTCGGCGTCCACTTTGTCTTGAGGCCGTGAAGATGCGAGCTTGTTTTCGATTAGTTCGTCGAGCCCGATAAAAGTCACCGGTTCGCCGGAAAAATCCCCTTCTGCACGGCCTTCCCAAGCTTTCTCCCATTTTACCGCATCAATTTCGCTTACGAAATCGACCCGTTCCGGGGGATACCCCAGTGATATGAGGGCCTTGGGGTCGAGAAGGTCTTCCGGGCGCAGTTCAAGACCGGCAAAGCCAAAGTCTTCGAGGGCCAAAATGATATTTTCTGCATTTTTTCGTTCGGGTTTAATGAAGAGGTCCAGGTCGCCGGTATAGCGCGGATAGCCATGCCAAGCGACAGCGTACCCACCAACAATGAGGTATGAAACCTTACGTGCGTTCAAGCACTGAAACAACTCGATGAAGTCGCGTACCGTTTCTTCCACTGTGTTGTCTCCGTAGTGTCTCGACCGCGGCGAGTCGTTCGCGCGTTGATCGCGACAGCCAGTACTCCAGGTTACCCTGATCCGATGAAGTGCCACCCGTGCCTCGCACAGATCGTTTTCCGATTGTGCACTTTGTCTTGTCCATCATGAATGTATTATAGCGTCACTTTGCTCTCAGGTCAAAGACGTATCCATGACTATAAACGGGTATGTTTTTAGATCTTTGATATGCACTGCTTTCACTTTTTTCTCAAGTGTACACAGCGCCTACCGATAAAGTACATGTCGGGCATATAGTTCCCCTCCCAAACGCTATATTTTCGACAGCCTCAAGGGGCGAAGGCCGGCGCAAGCCGGCCTTTTTTCTGTCCCTTCCCCCGTCGCCGGGGGCTGCTCTTCTTGACAAAAGGCCCCCTCACCCGTAGGCTCAGGATCATGTCTGGCGAACGAGAGCGAAACGGGAAGACTTCTTTATTGGCGGGGGTGGTCATCTCGATCCTGCTCATCGGTGCCACCATAGTCGGGGCCGGCGTGGGTCTTGTCTTGGCCGGTACCGTGAATGTCATGAACACCGAAGAGTTTGAAACCTTCACCTCTGCCCTTCCCTCCAAAATACTTGATATCAATGGCGATATTATCACCGAATTTTCCTCGGCCGAAAAACGGGAGCTCGTCCCCCTCGACGAGCTCCCCCGACACCTCATTCTCGCGGTTATCGCCCGTGAAGATCAGGATTTTTATCGGCACCGAGGGTTCTCCATTAAGGGTATCGCACGTGCCGCCTTTGGTGTTCTTACCAAACGCAATCTTGGTGGCGGATCGACGATCACCCAACAGGTCGCCGGTACGCTCTATGCAGATCGCAGCGATAAAACCCTTGCCCGAAAGATACGTGAGCTCTGGTGGGCCATTCAAATAGAAAGGCGTTACTCGAAAAACGAGATACTCGAGCTCTACCTCAACAAGATGTACATGGGGGCGGGTACCTACGGCGTTGAGGCGGCCAGCAAATACTATTTCGGGCACACCGCACGCGAAATCAGTATTGCCGAAGCCGCGATTCTCGTTATTCAGTTCTCCAGTCCTGCCCGATATAACCCCTTGGACAATCCGAATGTTGCCCGTAACCGGCAACAGGAAGTACTCAAACGCATGGTATCTCTCGGCTATGTAACCCAGGAAGATGCCGATGTATCCTTTCAAGATTATTGGGATAATTACGACTATACCCGCGTTTCGTCATCGGCCTTCTTGAGTCGCCAGGACGAGGCCCCCTGGTTTAGTGAATATGTGCGTCGCGAGCTTTCGGGCATGCTCTACGGGGCAAGCGATCTCTATCGCGACGGATTTACGGTACACACGACGCTCGATCTCAAAATGCAGCGGGCTGCAGACAAATACATGGCACGTGGTTTGCGGCGGGTCAATGCAGAATTCAAGCGCACTCAAACGGTCAATTTGGGGCAAGCGGCTTCCGAGTACCTTCCGGTTATAGAGTTGTTGTCGCTCGTTTACGATATAAACGCCATCCATGCTTCAACCGAGGGGCAGATGGAGTCCAAGGCCTACAACCGCTACATCAAGCGGATCAATCCGGTTGTTGACGTGATGTCGCTCCTCTTCGACTTGGGCGACCTCAAGACGGCCACCAACATGGCGCATTCCACGTTGCGAAAATCCACCGAGCAGAGCATGGTCGAAGGGGCCCTTGTTACTATCGAGAACGAGAGCGGGCACATCAAGGCTCTCGTGGGTGGCTCCAAGTACGATCAATCCAACCAGTTAATCCGGGCGACACAAGCTAAAGTCATGCCGGGTTCTTCCTTTAAACCCTTTTACTATTCCGCTGCGATAGATTCCGGCAAGTTTACCGCGACATCGGTATTGTATGATTCACCCATCGTTTTTTTCAACAAGGATGGAACGCCCTATGTTCCGAACAATTATGGCGGTGTTTGGAAGGGGCCCGTTCAGTTTTGGCTGGCTCTGGCCATGTCCTACAATATTCCGGCCCTCAAGGTTCTGGACGGAATTGGCTTTGACCAGGCCATCAGTCGTTCTGCGGCCCTTTTGGGTATAACGGACAAACAGGAAATTGCCCGTACCTTCCCGCGGGTTTATCCACTGGCCCTGGGTATTATCGCGGTTTCGCCCTTGCAGATGGCACGAGCGTATGCCATATTCGGCAATCAGGGGCGCGAGGTAACACCCATAGCCATACGTTCTGTAGAAGACCGCAATGGGCAGGTTACTCTCGATCCCGAGAAGGAGCTGCGCCTCCAGCAACGCAAGCGCAAGGATGACATGCAGATCATCTCCCCGCAGAATGCGTATATTATGAATGCCATTCTCAAGAAGACGGTTGATACCGGTCTCATGGCGTACGCGACAGCGCGAGGTACAAAGTTCGACTACATCGATAATAATGGGCAGAAAATAAAAATCGAGGCCGCTGGCAAGACCGGTACCACCCAGAATTGGGCGGATGCCTGGGCCATCGGTTATACACCGTATTACACGACAGCTGTATGGTTCGGCTTCGATCGCTCGGGGAACTCCCTGGGTACAAGCCAGACCGGTTCCATGATCGCCGCACCGGTCTGGGCCGACTACATGCGGGATATCCACGAGGGGCACTATTCACGCAGTTTTCCCAAACCGGCAAAGGGTATCATCGATGTAACGGTATGTCGTCGCAGTGGGCTTTTAATGACCGAACACTGCAACGAGGGGGCGGTCACCATGCCCTTCCTCTACGGAACCCAGCCGACGCGTTACTGTGATCTTCACGGCGAGAGCGAAGTCTTGCCCACCGTCCTTCTCGACTCCATGAGCCGCGGGTCTTTCATGATTGATACCGAAGACCTGGATATCGAGATGCCCGTTCTTGACCTGGGCTTCCTTGACGGAGAGGATTCGACCGAGGATGCCTTCGCCGACGAATTTGGTGATGATTATCTCGATTCGCTTTTCGCACCGGCCGAAACTGGCGACGACTACTATAGTGATCTCTTTGGTCCTTCTGCATCCTGGCCTTCCTTTAATGTGCCGGATGCCCCGGAAGATGCTGCGCTCCCCGATGAAAACACCGATGGTGTAGCGCCCCTGTATTCGGTGCCGGAACTCGAGGGTCCCCAGTGGTCCGATCCCTCCGAAGATATCCCTGCCACTCCCTTGCCTACAGAAGCGCCCCCGGACTTTGACGCGCTCTTTGGCGATGAAGGGGGCTCGTCTCCCGACGATCGGGAAGAGGAGGGCTCCGGGGAAGACATGCTTTCTGACGATCAAAATACCTTCCCTGGAGAACCGGCGCCCCCGGCCGAGGGGGCGGGGCTCTTTGGTGGCGGCGGCGCAACTTCCGAGAGCGTCAATCCGGATGCCGGGGACGATGCCGTGCAGGAAGAGTCTGTTGGCACGAAAGCCGATACAGAGAGTGAAAGATCCGACGTTTTGTAATACAATGTGATATATGCAGATACCCATAGATCAAATTACCGTAAAGAAACGCATAAGAAAGGACTTGGGTGATATTGACGCCTTGGTCGACAGTCTTCGTCGTTTCGGTTTGATGAATCCCATTCTCTTGAACAAGAAGTACGTACTGATAGCCGGCGGCCGTCGCCTTCATGCGGCCAAGATTTTGGGCTGGCAGACGATCAACGCGGTGGTTATCGACGCAGACGACGAGCTTACCCGTCTCGAATACGAGATAGAAGAAAACCTTCAGCGGCGGGAGTTCAACGATGAAGAATCTTCACAGGCTTGGGCTCGACTTTACACCCTGCGGAACCCCGGATTCTTTCGACGACTCTGGCTGTCTATCGTCAACTTTTTCAAGAAACTCTTTCGCCGGACATAATCCGGCACAGCGCAGCAGTTTTTTTGTTTTGCCGATTTCTTTTGTTCATGATATTGGAGGCTGTGTTAGCGTACCGGGAATTGAAGCAGGCTCACAGGATAAAAAAACCCCGGCAAGCCGGGGTTTTTTTATTGGCGGAATCAGTCCTTGACGGGCTTTCCACCCTTGCGCGCCTTCTTGAGGAGCTTGCGCTGGAGGGTCTTGTTCTTGCGATTCTTGATGGTAGAGGGCTTCTCGAAATATTCGCGCTTTTTGTATTCGCGGATAATGCCTTCTTTCTCGACCATGCGCTTGAAGCGCTTGATTGCCTTCTCGAGCATTTCGCTGTCGTCTACGACGATGTGTGCCATGTGTGTTCTCACCCCCCTTCCGCTGTGCGGCCGTATTTCGCATTCATTGTAGTTATTATCCGTTCTTTGTCAATGAGGGGAATCGCGAGGAATACGTCGGGATCGACGGGTATGGTCCCGCTTCGCACTTCCCAGTGGAGATGGGGGCCGGTAGAAAAACCGGTCGAACCCACTGTTCCGACAAGGCTGCCGCTGTCGACGAGGTCCCCAACCCTGCAGTTGATACTGTCGAGGTGATACAAGATCGAGATAAGGCCGGGCAGGTGCTCGATGATGATGCTGTTGCCGCTCACAATTCGCTCTGTGGCCATGATGACACGGCCAGGGCCGGGCGCGCGAACCGGGGTGCCGGTCGGCGCGGGGAAGTCGATACCCAAGTGCCAGGAATGGGTGATTTTCCCGTTGCTGTAGTGATAGCTGCGCATGTCGCCAAAGCCGCTTGAGCGACGGGTGGTATTGGTGGGCGGAATGAATCGGTCTGAATGGTGAAGGGCCATTGGATTGAAACTGCTGATTACCTGCCAGAGTTCCTTTGACTGGCGGGTTTTTTCGGGGTCTGCTTTGTAAACAAGGGCCGTATTCTTTGCATTCATTTTGAGTACCGTGTTCGGGTATTCGTGTTCGTCGATGGCAAAGTGGATATAGCGCAGGCTGTTGTCTTCTATCGGTACTTCTTCTCCATCTACCAGGCGAACGCCGGGCCAGCTCCCCCCACGAATTTCGACCATTGCGGGGCCCGCCTCGGCTTCAAGGGGAATCCCGGGGATGGCGATTAGGATGTCCTCGTTGTCAACTGCACAGTCCGAAACAAAAAAGCGCGCGCCGGAGAGCTCTTTGCCGTTCTGGTGAATGACCGCACGCAGGGGGGCTTCATCACTGTTGTCAAGGCCAATGATTGCAACGGTAAGCGGGGCCCCGGGGTAGTGCGGGTTCTCCAAGATTATGCATCTCAGCGGCGGCTGCAATTGCCGATTCACTCTTGCTTCCCGTTCACGGGGGTGGGCGCAGGAGGGGAGGCCACAGAGGAGGATTGTCGCCAAAAGCATGCAGGAGTAAATCCTTACCGGGAGGAGGTGGCGAAAGGGTAAAAGGACTCTCATATGCGTCTCAAGTCCTCTATCACCAGTTGGGGTGTTTCCGATCCGTTAAACCAATTGCGCGACAGGCGGTAGACGATGTCGACTTGGTCGTTGAGGTCGAAGACGCGTTGCACTTTGTCTCCAGCCTTCCACCAGACAGCCGGCCAGCGCTGTTTGCCTGTCCCCAGACTCATTTTGACATGGCGGACTTCGCCTTTGCCCATAAGGAGTATGTCTTCAACCTTGAGTGAGCGCGAGAGGAAGGTGAGCGGGGTGTTGCCTTCGCCGTATGGTTCAAAACGGTCCATGATATCGAAGAGGTCGGGGGTGAGGTATGAAGGAGGGATTTCCGCATCAATGCTGATTTCCTCTTCACTCTCTTTTTCGCCGAGTTCAACCGTGGGTGCGATGCGTTCCAGTCGGGCCAACACATCATCGAGTGCCGCAGTTTTGAACGAGAACCCGGCGGCGAAGCTGTGGCCGCCGGAATCCTCGAGGAGGTCGCGGCACTGTTCGAGGATGCCGGTAAGATCGTAATTTCGGGCCGATCGCAGACTTGCCGTGCTGCGCTCCCCTGCCACCGAAATGACAACGGCCGGAACCTTGAACTGCCCGGTAAGCCGGTTTGCCATAATGCCCGTCACCCCGCGGTGGATATCCCGGCCCTGTACGACGACGAGTCGCTCGTCATGACGGCCCAGACTCGCGCGCGCCTGCGGTTCGACGAGGGCCCAGGCGTCGCTGCCAATCTTCTTGCGCTCCTCGTTGAGTGCGATGACGGCGGCTGCTTTTTCCTGTCGTTCGAGGGGCTCTTTGCAAAGAAGGAGTTCTACAGCCAGTTTTGCGTTACCCATGCGCCCGGTGGCGTTGAGGGCCGGGCAGATCTGCCAGGAGACCTCGCCGGTGGCGATACGCCTGCCGGCCAGCCCCAGCTTGAGCAGGAGCTCGGCCAAACCCTCCCGGGGGTTGTCGGCTATGGCCTTGAGACCGTTGCGTACGAGGATGCGGTTTTCGTCTCGCAGGGGCATGAGGTCGGCCATGGTTCCCAGGGCAACGAGCTGCAGGGCGCGGGTATCCGTTTCGCTGTGGACTTTTTCCCTCCTGTGAACAAAGGAGGTAAAGAGATTGATGAAGACATCGAGTTCCGTTATCGGCCCGTCTTCGTAGCGGGCGATACGCGAGAGGCTCTTGATGCGCAGGAGGCTCTTCCCCGCGACGCCGGGGATTTCCTTTGAAACTTCACCGGCCATATCCAAAAGATTGAACTCGACAGTGCTCCCGAATATCTTTGCGAGGGATTTTCTCTGCAAATCGGCATCCCACACCAGAATTTGATGGCCCTGGAGGAAGTCCGCCAGACGCGTCTGGTCTATGCTCACCATGCCGGGGACGACGAGCTCTTCCATGCGCTTTGTCACGACGAGGTTGCGGATCCGGACTGCCTCTATGATCCATGCTTCGTTGGTTGGGCGGGCGTCCAACAGGCAGATGTCCTGGTTGAACAGTTCGCTACGGCTCGCAAAGCGCAGGGCGTTGCTGAGTTTCCAGGCGACAGCGCAGCCGGCAAGGTCGCGAAAAGGGTAGTCGACATCCCGCCGTTTGGGATTGACGATGGCAATGGCCGCAGGCACGTCGTCCTGCACGTTGTGGTGATCGACGACGATGACATCGAGCCCCAGTTCGGCGGCGCGGGCGATTTCCGCGACATTTGAAATGCCGCAGTCGACGGTGATTATAAGGCTTCCGTAGTCGGCGGCGAAGGCTTCGACGGCGTCCAGGGAAAGCCCATAGGCCTCGTCTCCCAGAGGGACCTGCCAGCGCACATCGATGCAAAGCTCTACGAGCGCGTCCACGAGAATGGTGGTACTGGTGATGCCGTCGACGTCGCGGTCGCCGAAGACCATGACGCGCTCGCCCTCGTCGCGGGCCTGGATGATGCGTTCGACGGCATCTTCCATGTCAGGCAGGAGAAAGGGGTTTCGCAGCCAGCGGATGTCGTCCTCCAAGTAGTAGAGGATCTCCTTGCTGCCCGTAATGGCACGGCGGGCGAGGATGCTCGCCGTAATGAGGTCACATGCGTGCCGTTCCGAAATGTCGCGAACGAACGCGGGGTCTATGTTTTTCTTGTCCCATTTCATACCGATTCAATGCGTGTGACGACGATCTTTCGCGCTGCGGGCTCTGCGGGCTCTATATCCACGGCCCCCTCAAGACAGGAGACGGCGGCTTCGAGACCTACGGCATCCTTTCCCCACAGGCGAAGGAGGGCCTGTCCCTTTTCGACGCGCTGTCCACGCGGGGCGAGGAATTCGATGCCCGCGAGGGGGCTCACCCGGTCTTCGGTGCGATTGCGGCCAACCCCCAGGAATACCCCGGCCCGGCCACAGGCGAGGGCGTCGACACGCTGCACGATGCCCGCTTCAGATGCACAGATATCACGTTGGTATTCACTTCGCCAGGATCCGCGGCGCGAGAGAAGCTCTTCGGGAGCCCCTCCCTGCCGTTTTACATTGTCCATAAAACATTTGAGGGCAGCGCCGCTCGCTATAGCCCTGTTCGCAAGCTCCCGAGCTTCATCCAGGTCGCCTGCCGTGCCGGCCAGGACTATCATTGAGGCTGCCAGCTCCCGGTTCAATTCCACGAGGTCTTCGGGCCCCCCGCCTTCGAGACAGTCGATGCATTCCTCCACTTCAAGGAAGTTGCCCATCGAGCGGCCCAGGGGTTCGTCCATGTCGGTGAGGAGGGCCGTGATACGCTTGCCCATGGCCTTCCCGGTATCGACGAGGGAGCGGGCGAGGGCGGCGGCGTCGTCATACTTTTTCATGAAGGCGCCCGATCCGAATTTGACATCGAAGACCAAGGCGTCTGCGCCCTCGGCGACCTTTTTCGAGAGTATGCTCGCGGTGATAAGGGGTATTGATTCGACTGTTGCCGTTACGTCGCGCAGGGCATAGAGGAGGCGGTCCGCGGGGACCACTTCCTTCGATTGGCCGGTCATGGCCATGCCTTCCCGGTCGATAGCCGTCTTGAATTCTTCAATCGAGAGATCGGTGCGGTAGCCGGGGATGGACTCGAGTTTGTCGAGGGTGCCACCGGTGTGGCCAAGGGCCCGCCCCGACATCATGGGGACGCGTATGCCCAGGCTCGCGACGATGGGGGCGATAACGAGGCTCGTCTTGTCACCAACCCCGCCAGTCGAGTGTTTGTCCACGTAGGGCAGGCCGTAGGGCGCGAGCGTTATCCGCTCACCCGAATCGAGCATGAGCCCCGTAAGGTCGGCCGTCTCCCGGCTCGTCATGCCCGAAAAAAAGACGGCCATGGCCCAGGCCGATACCTGGTAGTCGGGAATATCGCCGGTGACATAGCCGTTTACAAGGAATGCGAGCTCCTCATGCGAGAGGGTTTTTCCATCGCGTTTTTTCATGATGATATCGACTGCTCGCATGCTGTTCTCCTTTTTATGGGGCGCGAACGGTATCGCAAATGCGACGGCCCCTACGGCCAGCTATTCCAGACGCTCAGTTCCCGGCCCATGGCTTCCCGCGCAAGGGCCGGCACGAGCAGACCCGCCTCTGCAAGGAGGCTGCGGTCCAGGCTCGCCCGCGCGAGGGGCAGGGCCGGCCGCATGCAGGGCCCCGAAAGCCAGCGGCGAAGGGCCGGGGACAGGGCGCTCGAGAGACCCGGCGCCGAAAAGCCTTCGTTGCGTATGCGGTCCCGGCAGACCTCACAGAGGATGACGCCTTCCCGCGACAGGTACCATACTACTGCATCGGCGCTGAGCTCACAAGCGCAATCGGCACAGCGGCGGGGGTCGGGGGCAAGCCCCATGAGGTCCAGCCAGCGCCAGAGCCAGCGCAGGAACAGCGGCTTGCAGGCCGCCTCGTTCGCCACATCAAGGGCCTCGAGTGTGTCGATGGCCAGTGCCAGGGCCTCGGTGTGCGGGGCGGCCGCATCGTTCTGGTTTGCCGCGGCCCCGGGGCTCGAGAGGATGACCTCACTAATTGCATTTGCGGCCCAGCTGCGATCGAGGTTTTCCCGTATGCCGGCAAATTGATTGACCACATCAAAATCGCTCACCTTGCTGGCATTGCGTACAGGATTGTGATAAAGGTAAAGTGTACCCAAGTGCCAGGGGGCAACAAGCGAACGCAGCGAACTCTTTGCGCCGCCCCAGACGGTCGCGCGCATGAGTCCCTCTTCGTCGCTCAAAAAGGTCGCCTCGCGCTGTGTTGCGCCGCTGTCGCGAAGGCCAAGGACGAGTGCCCGCAGGCGTTTGCTCCGTTCCATCGCGCCACTATATCAGAAAAATCGGGGGTATCAAATGAAAGTGAAATCTTTTGAAGAGAGAAGACGCTCAAGGCTGATAGTTTTCTGTGCGTTTCTGGCTGTTGTGTTCTTTCCCACCCTGTGCGTCAGTTGTGCCTCGAGTTCCGGGACTACCCGCAGCTCACAGGACCGCGCAAGCAGCAAGGCCAAGGCGGCGGCAAAGGAGCGCGGTCCACGGCAGGACCCCGATGTGCGCCCCTCCCCCGTCAAGCCCTGGCCCTCCGACCGCGATAGCGGGGGGCATATTGTCGACGACCGTCAGCAGGATAACGGCTTTTGGGCACTGGCGGGTGCGCTCGCAGAAGCGGCGCAAGAAGCCCGTTTGAAGGAAGAGGAGGAGAAGTCGCTTCAAGCGGCACGGGAACGCCTTGCCTTGAGAACCCGAACCGCCACGCTGGTCATTACCGATGCCCCTGCGGGCTCGAGGATTTATATCGACAGTCGGCCCCCCGTGTCGCGGGGCCTTGAGCTGCAGGGCTCCGCGATCAAGGTAGGGGGGGAAGATTCTCCGCATGTCCCTAAACATGGCGGAATTGCGGTAGAAGCCGGGAAGCGCCATGTGCGGGTGGAAGCGTTCGGATTTGCCCCCTTCGAGACCCTGGTCGACTGTACGGATGGGAATACGAGTATTGTTCACTGGACAGCTCCTGCGCTCTCTTTCAAAATTCTCTCATGTGTACTCTCTCAAAATACCTGGCGCCGCACATTTCCTGCCTCCAGCAGGCATTCCGGTTTTTCGTTTGTCATCAAGACGGTCGCTCCCGGCCCCCTTGCGATGGAAATCTTTGATGCAAATGATCAACGGGTACTCCGCATGACCAAAACGGCCCGGCAGCAAGATGAGTTGCTTTTTTGGGATGGCACGGGCAACGACGGGAAACCGGTCCCGGCGGGCAGGTATTCCGCCCGTCTGGATGGGTTTGAAGAGCCCTTTGCCATGACCATCCTCCCCGCCATTATCGATTCGTCGCCTTCCGCGTCGCCTTCGGCCTTGAGCGGCTTCTGGCATGCCCCCGATGCGGGAACCCTCAAAGGGGCCCATGTTGAACTGGGAGGGCTTGCGACGGCCTATATGGAGCAGGGTGGTTCGAGCGAGGTTCTCATGGATTGGTCCATGCGTGTTCCCCTTGGTCAAAAGGAGAACGGGGAGTTCATGTGGACGTTGCGCGCTGTTTTGGGACAGTCTGCGGCGGGTGAAAACCTTGGAACGTATGGGAGCGCCTTTGCGATCAAGTACCGAATCTTTCCGGGGCAGGGAGAGGGGTTTCGTGCCGCCCTCTTTGCGCGTGCAAGCGTGGATCGCTGGGCGGATGTAGCGCTTTCTTCCTGGCCCCCGCCTACAGACCCCTTTTCGTCCTGGTCTTCCGGCGGGGCAGGGGCCGTTGTCGAGTATCGCACGCGCTTGCTACGGGCTTGTCTCTCCCTCGAGTACGCCATGTCCGACCTCTACCCCGAACTCATGCTCGAGGTGGGGCCGATTGCTTCGCCGTATTATTGGTGGACATACCTGCGAACGGGGCTTTCTGTCGGTATCCCCTTTGGAACGCGTAACGCCCTGGATCTGTCGCTCTCAATGGCCCTGCGCAGCAGACAGGGCTCATTTGTCTGGCCCTTTGCCGGGCCAGCCCTTGTCGCGGCAGAATGCCGTTTCTTGACCGCCGATAGCGCCCTTAGCCCCAGCCTGCTCGTTACCGGGAGTTTTGAAGATCTCCATAATTGGTATTATGCCGCAGGTGGGGGGCTGGTGTTTCGTTTTTAACGCTGTCGGCGCTTTCCGTTTCCCCCGTTCCCGCCGCTCCTGTTTGGTGTGGGGGTTTCGTTGGTAAGGGGCTGTTTTTCGTCATAACGGCTGGGTCCCGCTTCGCGCGAGAGGGGCGCACGCCCGGCAAAGAGGGCGGCGACTCCAAATTCCTCCACTTCAAGGCCACGGCGGGCGGTAAGACGAATGTTGGCCTGTGAATCCTCGCTGCGCCCGGGGCGTTGCCTATTCGTTTTGCCTGATCCCCGTGAGTTTTGTTTGCGCTCTCCGTATTGGGCTCGCTCCGGGCGCTTCCCGTTTTCCTGCGGGCGACGTCCGGCGGTGTGTCCCCCTTGCGCCCGCCCCTGCTGGGACTGATCCTGCGGGGCTCTGGCTGCCGGTCTTGAGGGGCGGCCCCCCGTCGACTCTTCGCGATGGCCGTTATCACCCTGTTTGAAGGCCGCGTCGCCCTTGTACGGGCGACGACGGTTGCGCGAAGCTTCGGTGGCGGCATTTCGGCCGGCATCACTGTTGGCGCTTCGCGCCGGTGACGCGGGGCTCCCTGCGCTCTCCGTTCGGGCGGATCTGCCAAATGGGCCCTTTCCGCTGCTCCCGTTTTGCCGTGCCCGGCTGGAACTATCAGCCTTGACCGGTCCTTGCTTTCCCTTTTTTGCCCCTTTGCCGCCACGATTGTTGTCGAGGGGGAGGGCCTCGGTGTCGAGCGCATAGGGATGGCCGGTTTCGACGGGGAGGCGGAAGCCGACAAAGCGCTCTATGTCGCGCAGGAGGGTGCGCTCTTCGATGTCGCAGAATGATATGGCAAGGCCTTCGTTTCCGGCGCGGGCGGTACGGCCGATGCGGTGGACGTAGGTTTCCGGCTCGTTGGGCAGGTCGAAGTTGACCACGAGTTCGATGTCGTCGACGTCTATGCCGCGGGCGGCGAGGTCGGTGGCGACGAGCATCTGGATTTTGCCCTCGCGGAAGGCCTTCATGGTGCGCTGTCGTTGGCCCTGGCTCTTGTTGGCGTGGATGGCCTCGGCCTGGATACCCTCGGGGCCCAGCTGTTTGCACAGGCGGTTCGCGCCGTGCTTGGTGCGGGTAAAGACGATGACTCGCGAGAATCCGTCTTCCTTCATGATGGCGGCCAAAAGGTGGCGCTTGTTTTCGCGGCTCACGAAGAGCAGTCGCTGTTCGACACGGTCGGCAGTAGGCTGGGTTGAGGGAACTTCGGCGCGCACGGGGTCGACGAGAAGAGAGTTGGCAAACTCGACGATGGCCGCGGGCATGGTAGCCGAAAAGAGGAGGGTCTGTCGTTTTGCGGGTATGAGTTTGACGATCTTTTTGATGTCGTTGATAAAGCCCATGTCGAACATGCGGTCCGCTTCGTCGAAGACAACGGCCTCGACGTTTGCAAGCGAGAGGTGCTTGCGGTCGATTAGGTCGAGCAGGCGGCCGGGGGTCGCGGTGAGTACATCGACGCCGTGCTTGAGGGCCCGCTCCTGCGGCAGAGAACCCACGCCGCCAAAGATGCAGGCGCGGCGCAGCTTGGTTTGCTTGCCGTATACATTGAAGCTCTCGTCAATCTGGATGGCCAGTTCGCGGGTGGGGGCGACGACGAGGACGCGTGTCGCGCGGTCGGGAACCCATACGGGGTTTTCCGACAGGCGCTGGATGAGGGGCAGGGCAAAGGCGGCGGTCTTGCCGGTGCCGGTCTGGGCAAGGCCCAGGAGATCGCGGCCCTCCAGGAGGGCCGGGATGGCCATGGCCTGAATGGGGGTGGGGGTGGTGTAGCCCTGGGCTTCCACTGCCGTGAGGAGGGCTTCGTTGAGCCCGAGGGAGGTAAAGGTCTGTTCGGTCAAGTGTGTTCCTTTTGTGCGGGGGCGGCGCGTAGTGTTTCGCCGTCTCCCGTGTTCTGTCGTGTCGGGGGCCTCAAAGGTCCATGGCAAAGACAGTGCTGTTGCGTTTCTTGTCGTATGCGTTCCGCTTTTTTGGCGGGAGGGTTTCGCTGGATACGGCGCGGAATCCCTGTTGTTCGAACCAGTCGCCGGTTCTGGTTGTGAGTACGAAGACGCGTGCGTATCCGCGCTCGCGGGCCCGATCAAGGAGGTAGCGCACCATGCGCCGGCCTATGCCCAAGGCCGCATACTCGCTGTCTGCGGCAAGGGCGGCAATTTCTGCCTGGCCCTCGCCCTGGTCGTGGAGGGCTGCCGATCCGTGAATGGAGCCGTCCACTTCATAGACGATGTAGTCGTCCTTTCTGTCAAGGATGTCTTCCGCGTTCCTGCGCAGAAGGATACCCTTTTCCATGGCGTCCTGCATGATGCGCAGGACTTCGCCAATGTCGTCCGTCTGCAGGGGCCGGATGGACTCGTATTCATCGGCGTGTATCATTGTTCCCACACCGAGGTTCGAGAAGAGTTCGCGCAGGATGGCCCCTTCGCGCCGGCCATCGACTATCTGCACGCGCTCGACACCCGCTTCGCTCGCGCGTACGGCGAGGGAGAGGTCTGCAAGGGCCCGACGCGTTTCGTCGCTCGTGCCTTTTGCCTTGTTATGCACCAGTATATCGCGTGCTTCCGAAGGGCGCAATCGGGCAAGGCGGCCCTCGGGATTGCCCCCGAGCCCCGCAGGCAGGACAAGCTCGTCGCTCTTGAGGCCGTCGTGGGCCGAAAGGACGAAGAATTTGGCCGGGTTGAGGCTGCGGCAGAGCTCAAGGGCGATGGCGTCGCTCGAGAGGTTGTAACACCTGCCGCTTGCCGACCATCCTATACAGGGAATGACCGGTATGAGGCCGCTGTCGAGGACAGTCCGTATGGTATCGGTGCGAATGCGGTCGACGGTCCCCGTGTGCTGGAAATCCATGCCGTCGATAACCCCCAGGCCGCGGGCACGAACAAAGGTGCCGATGACCGCTTCGCAGTCGTTGGCTGCAAAGCCCGAGACAATTTGGCTTGCGACATCGAAGGCAGCCATCTTGACGAAGGGGATTGCATCGGCACCGGTCACCCGCAGGCCGTTTGCGTAGGAGCTTTCGATATCGTACTCGGCGAGGACCGCATCAATCCATTCCTTGGCCCCCGGGACTACGACGAGGCGTATTCCGGTGCGGGCGAGGAGGGCGAGGTCGCGCATGAGCGAGGCAAAGTGCCGGTCGCGAATGAGCGGGTAATCTGTCTTGATGACCATCACCCTGCCGTCGAAGCGGCTCTGGTAATAGAAGGCTTCGCGGATGAGGTCCACCTGTTGGCGGCTCGTTTCGTCCATCTGTGCGGAATCATACACCAAAGTGGCCGCCCGGGGAAGGGGCTTGTCCCGCAGTGATACGGACAGATGCCCTTGCCTTTTTGGGCGCAATTGATCATCTTTTACCCAGTGATTCAATAACTTTGGCCCGTGTTCGGCCCGTTTTGACCCCGAGCCGCTGCGTTTTGACCAGGATATCGGGAATATCGGCCTTTTGGCCGGTATCAACAGCATCAGGAAGGACCACATGAACGACAACAGCATCATTCCCATAGATCAGACCCTGCCCAACAAGCTCCACCTCGTCGCCCTCATGGGGCGTCCCATATTTCCGGGCATCTTTACGCCCATCATGATAGGCAACCCCAACGACGTGAAGGTCGTCGAGACGGTCATGAGCGGGGATGCCCTTATCGGCTTGGTCATGCTCCTCAACGATACCGACGACCCGGCCATGGATGATCTGTACAAGGTGGGGACGGTCGCCAAGATTGTCAAGAAAATCAATCTACCTGATGGCGGGGTGAACATCTTTATCAGCACCCTCAAGCGCTTTCGCGTCAAGAAGACCCTGAGCGCCCGCGATCCGGTGGTGGCGGCGGTCGAGTACTTGGAGGACGAGGAGAGCGATACCCCCGAGGTAAAGGCCCTTACCCGGGCCATTCTGTCGGAAATGAAGCAGGTGAGCGAGAACAACCCCCTGTTTTCCGAGGAAATGCGCCTCAACATGATCAATATCGATCACCCCGGGAAGATTGCCGACTTCATAAGTTCGATACTCAACATCGACAAGGACGAACAGCAGCGCATACTCGAGATGCTCAATGTGCGCAAACGCATGGAACAGGTCCTCGTTTTCATCAAGAAGGAGCAAGAGCTGCTCAAGATCCAGAAGCGGGTGCAGCTGGAGATCAACGAAAAGATCGAAAAGAGCCAGCGGGAGTACTTCCTCAAGGAAGAGCTCAAGGCCATAAAGAGCGAATTGGGGATGACCACGGACGCCAAGTCCAGCGAGTATCAGAAGTTTCGCGAGAAGATTGACGAATTGGACCTCAAGGGCGAGATCAAGGAGTCTGTCGAGCAGGAACTCGAAAAACTCAACCTCATGGACCCCAATTCAAGTGAGTTCATCGTGACGCGCAATTGGCTCGACACCATTGTGAATCTCCCTTGGAAGGATGCCCCGGCCGAGCACTTCGAGCTCTCCCGCGCACGCGCAATCCTCGAGGAAGACCACTACGGGCTCAAGGATGTAAAAGACCGCATTGTCGAATACCTGGCGGTGCGCAAATTGCGCCGCGATACCCGCGGGTCCATCGTCTGCCTCGTGGGCCCGCCCGGTGTGGGCAAGACCAGCGTGGGGCGTTCCATCGCCCGGGCTCTGGGCAAGGAGTTCTTCCGTTTTTCGGTGGGCGGCATGCGCGACGAGGCCGAAATCAAGGGGCACCGCCGCACCTATGTGGGGGCCATGCCCGGCAAGATTATCCAGGGGCTCAAGATCGTCAAGACGCGGGCGCCGGTCTTCATGATCGATGAAATCGACAAGATGGGGCAGAGTTACCAGGGGGACCCGGCCAGCGCCCTCCTGGAAGTCCTCGATCCCGAGCAGAATTCGAGCTTCCGCGATCACTACCTGGACCTTCCCTTCGACATTTCGAGCATTTTCTTTGTGGTCACGGCCAACACCCTCGATTCGATTCCCGGTCCGCTCTTGGACCGCATGGAAATCATCAAGCTGCCCGGTTACATCGATGCCGAAAAACTCGAGATAGCCAAAAACTACCTTATTCCCCGCAGCCTCGAGCGAAATGGCCTGCGCAAGAGTCAGGTGCGCTACACGCGCGATGCCCTCTTGCATATTGCCAATGGCTTTGCCCGCGAGGCGGGGGTGCGCAATTTCGAGAAGAATCTCGATAAAATCCACCGCAAACTCGCCAAACAGCTCATTGACTGGTTCGAGGAACATCATCCGCAGCTGGTAGAGGCCGAACAGCGCCTTGAAGACCTGCGTCGGGACAATGGACTGGAAGACCTCCTCGAGCTCGCTCTGTCTGCGCAGCCAACACCGGAGGAAGAGAAGGCCAAGGCGGATACCCTCAAGGCCGCGGAAAAGGACGTTGCCAAGGCCCTCAAGGAGCGCGGCAAACTCCTCGGTGCCCGCAAATATCAGATTGACAAAGCCGCTGTTGAAAAGCACCTTGGCAAGCCCCTCTTTGACGAGGACGAGGTTAAGCGGGCGACACGGCCGGGTATGTCGGTGGGGCTGGCCTGGACGAGTATGGGGGGCGACACCCTCGTTATCGAGGCCGTTGCCGTACCCGGCAAAGAGGGGCTTACCCTTACCGGGCAGATGGGGGATGTCATGAAGGAATCTGCGTCCCTTGCGATGAGTTTTGTGCGCAAGTTGGCCGTCGAGCGCTATGGGGTGGAGCTCTCCTGGTTTGAAAAGCACCACATCCACCTCCATATTCCCGAAGGGGCCACCCCCAAAGACGGGCCTTCGGCCGGTATCACCATGGCGACAGCCCTGCTTTCCCTTGCGACAGATCGTACCATCCCCGATCAACTCGCCATGACCGGTGAGCTCTCGCTTACCGGGCAGGTTTTGCCCATTGGCGGACTCAAGGAAAAGACCATCGCGGCCCGACGGAACAAGGTCAAGGACATCATTATTCCCAAACCCAATCTGCGAGACCTCGACGATATCCCCGAGTACGTTCGCAAGGGGATCGAATTTCATCCGGTCGAGACCTTCGACGAGGTTGTGCCTCTTATCCTGCCGGAGCTTTGATCCATGTACGCACACGCAAAACAGCGGGACATGGAGCGGCGGATCAAAACCCTCTTTGACGAGGTGGATCATGCCCTTGAGGACGCCTGGGCGGGTGAGTTCATGCTCCACCCGAACCGGCCGGCCCGGGGCGAGACCTGGAACCCCGAAATGGACGGGCTCTTCGAGCTGGGGGCGGACTTTACCCCCGGGCTCGGGTCGGAACACGGCCGCGGCTACCTCGTGAACCTGCGGGTTGCCACCCTCGAGCGGGTTCCGAACGAACGCCTTGAGGCCTTCATGTCCCAGGCGGCCGAGCTCATTCGCGAAAAATTGCCCCGCCATTTTCCCGAGCGCTCTCTTGAAGTAGTACGGGACGGGCGGCGCTTCAAGCTCGTGGGAGATTTCTCCCTGGGAAGCACCTGAACGCGATTCTTGTCGTCCATATATCTTGCCCTGATGACGATTATACCGGATACTTCCAGTACACGATTGGAGGAAGCCATGTCCTTTTCCGACAAATTTGCATCATACGGGCGTGAGGTTCAGCGCAAAGCCCCGATTTTGAGGATTCTCATCATTGTCTGTATCGTTGCCTTGCCCCTGATTTCCATAACGGAATTCCTTGCCAATGATGTGGTCAATGGCATTGTCGAGCTCTTTGTCAGTCTCTTGTTCCTGGTATTTCTTCTCTTGCTCAATCGCGGCAAGTATCGCTTCGCTTCGAGCGCTGTTTCGATTACGGCCTTTATCGTCCTCGCCTTTGTCTCCTTTATGTCCCCGGAGCCCTCGAAGTACCTCATTTACCGAAATGCCGTCTACTTCATAACGGCCAACTCTCTGGCCTTTCTCTTTGTCCACAACCGGCGTCTTCCGCTTGTCATCGCGATTGCCGGCGGCGCAGGCATTGTTGTGTTTGTATTTGCTTTCCTCATGCCTGCAGGGGTCCCTGTAGCGGACTTTCTTAACCAGCTCATTATCAGCCTTTTCTTCTATACCCTCATCAACTATACCCTTATCAAGAACATGACCCTGCGGGACGAGACCAATCGCGAACTCGATGGAGAGCGGCAAAAAGATGCGGCGTATATGGAAAACCTCTCGACCCTTGTTCAGGGGGTTTCGGTCAACTTCGAGAAACTGGGGCTGCTCAATACCCGTTTCGAGGATATTCGCGCCCGTATTGGCGAGGCGAACCGGGCAATTGAGGCCATCGGGAGTCGTATCGAGGATATCGAGGGATCCACGAGGGGATCGCTCTCGCAGACGGCGACCATCGGGGATAGGGTAGGGGAACTCAACCACAGTATCGAGGAGGAGTCGGCCGCGCAGATCGAGTCCTCCGCCTCCATCAACGAGATGGTCGCCTCCATCCGCTCCGTCGCAGACTCTGCCACCCGGCGCCGCAAGGCCATGGAAGCCCTTTCCGGGACCACCGAGGACGGTATGACCCGTCTTGCGACCCTCATGACCTCGGTTCAAAAAATCGAGGGGAGTATCGGTTCCATTCAGGGAATGGTTGCTGTTATCAATGCCATCGCCGGCTCGACCAACCTCCTTTCCATGAATGCCGCCATCGAGGCCGCTCACGCCGGGGATGCCGGACGCGGTTTTGCCGTCGTCGCGGAGGAAATCCGCAAGCTGGCGGATACCTCCGGGAAGAACGCCAAGGAGATTGGCCGCCAACTCAAGGATGTCATTCAGATCATCCACGATGCGGTCGCAGAGAGCGACAGCACCCGCTCCTCCTTTGAATCCATCCGGGGCGAGATTGCTTCGGCCATTGAAGCCTTCAACGAGATTACCAGTGCGACGAGCGAGTTGGCAGAGGGCGGTCGCCAGATTCTGGAAGCTCTCCAGACCCTGAGCGAGCTTTCCCACAAGGTTCAGGATGGCGGGGGCGAGATAGTCGGGGCCCGGGAGTCGCTGGAAACGCTCCAGAACAACACCTTGGGCCTCCTTGAGAAGCTTCGTAATGAGGCACGCCTCGTCGCCGAAAAGGACCAGGCGGTACTCGTCGTGGTGGATGAGGTGTCTTCCATAGGTCAATCGGCCTTTGAAGCGGCACGCTCACTCAAGGAAGATACGGCGCGCGCTCGCACACTGTGAAAAAAAAACCGGTCGACGATATATTTTACCGCCTCGACAATAGCGCTGTCTTCATGGCCTCCATCGCCGGCACCGATGGCCCCATGGTTTTTCGCATGGGCTTTGTCCTGGATCGGCGTATCGACCTCTCTGTCCTTGAGCAAAGCGTCAAAGCCCTCGTTCCCCGCTTCCCTTGGCTCTTCGTAACCTTGGGAAGCGGCCTTTTTTGGCACTACCTGGAACCGGTTTCCCCCGGGGGCCTTGTCGAGGCGGAGGGCCGTTGGCCCTGTACTGCCCTCTCCTTCGGGCGCAAGGCGGGTCTTGTGCGCGTCCTTCCCTGGGATACCCGCGTTGCCGTCGAATTTCACCACGTTGTCTGTGACGGGACCGCCGCCCTTATCTTTGTAAAGGCGCTTCTTGCCGAGTACCTGGCCCGCAGTGGTTTGGTTGCCCGTGATCCGGGGGCCCTCGAAGCGGCGGGTATACCCGCGCCCGGCGAAGAGATTGACCGCGAAGAAGGCGAGGACGCTTACGCCCGCTACTTTTCCCGCGCAGCTCCCGCCCCCAGGAACCAATATCGCGCCTTTCTCATGCGGGGGAGACGCCGTCACAATGCCTTTCGCGAAACCATCCTCACGATGCCTCTTCCATCGGTTCTCGCCTTCGCCCGCTCTCAGCGGGTGAGCCTCACCGAACTACTCTGCGCCGTCCACCTGTGTACCCTTCAAGCCATTTGGCTCGATACCCCTGTAAGGGAGCGCGGGAGCGATCTCATATCGGTTCAGGTGCCCATCAACCTGCGCCCCATCTATCCCTCAAAGACCCTGCGCAATTTTTTCCTCTTTAGTGCCCCCTCCATAGATATGCGGCTGGGCCAATGGGAGTTCAAGGAAATACTCGCGCACGTTCACCATCAGATGCGTTTGGGCGGCGAAAAAAAGGAACTTCTGCGCCACCTCAAGCGGAATGTCGGCGGCGAGCGCAACCTCTTGAGCCGGCCGGTATTCCTGCCCCTGAAGGTCCTGGTCCTGCGCCTCATCAACCGGTTTATCGGGGTAACCGCCTATTCGGGATCCCTGTCGAACATGGGCAAGGTGGACATCCCTCCTGCATTTGCTCCCTTTGTGCGGCATATTATCTTTACCGGGGTGCGCTCGCGTGCTGTCGGCATGAACATCACCGTCCTTTCCTGCAACGACACCCTTTACATAAATCTTGCCAGTACCCTTGCATCGCGAAAACCGGAGCGACTCTTCGCGCGCAAGCTCTCTGACCTGGGTTTTGAGGTCAAACTGGACAGTTCCGAACCTTTTTCACCCTTGCAAGACTGATAGCCCTTGCCCCGGCACGACTTTCCCGCTAGATTTTCACTGTTATGAAATACTGCCCGCGCTGCAAAATCACGATTGATCCTTCACACGAGAACTGCCCCCTCTGCGGAACAGTCCTCATCGCCAACCCCGCAGGCCCCGTCGAGCCCACGAGCCCTGTCGATTACCCGGGGCGCGATGCCGATAAAGAACTGCCGCTTCGGGACGGCCCGCTTGCCGCTTCCCGGGGCGATGTCCCCACATACAACGAGACCTTCCCCTCGGAGCTCAGCCCGCCACAGCAGCGCAAGGTGGCCTTCGAGCTCCTCTCCGTGGCCGGCGGCTTCGGGCTCGTCATACCCATCCTTGTGAACCTCTTTGCCTCCCGGCACTTGAGCTGGTCCCTGTGGTCCTCTGTGGGCGTCGCCCTTTTTTGGTCCCTCAGCGCCCTGCCGCTCCTCTTCTGGCGCAAACCCCGCGTTCTCATTACCGTAGTCTTGCCCGTGGTCCTCGCCCTGGTGGCCTGTTTCGACCTTATCAACGGCAGTTTCGAGTGGTTCCCCAACTTGGGCGCCCCACTTATCCTTCTGGTGAGTGCAGTGGTGGGCGGTGTCGCCGCCATTTTCCGCGTATACCGTCACCGGGGGCTCAATGTTGTCGCCCTTTTCGTGGCCGCCTGTGCCGTCCTCCTCTTTGGCATCGAGCTTATCGTCGACTTTTACCTTGATCGGCACCTTGATTTGGGCTGGTCCATCGTGACGGCCCTGGCCCTTATCCCCACTTCGGGCTTCCTCTTTTATCTGCACTACCGCATTGTGGACCGCGCCTCGCTCAAGAAGCTCTTTCGGCTGTAATCGTTCGAAACGTCTGGTGTAAAATCACATTTTTCGCTACCATGGTGCCACCAGGAGACGCACCATGCTCAAGACCATGCGCAACATCGGCATCATGGCCCACATCGACGCCGGCAAGACAACCACTACCGAACGCATCCTCTTCTACAGCGGCAAGAGCCACAAGATTGGCGAGGTCGACGACGGCACGGCCACCATGGACTGGATGGAGCAGGAGCAGGAGCGCGGTATCACGATCCAGAGCGCCGCGACGACCACCTGGTGGCGCGAGCATCAGATCAATATCATCGATACCCCCGGTCACGTCGACTTCACCGCCGAAGTCGAGCGCTCCCTGCGCGTCCTCGACGGGGCCGTCGCCGTTTTCTGCGCCGTTGGCGGCGTCGAACCCCAGACGGAGACCGTCTGGCACCAGGCAGACCACTACAAGGTCCCCCGCATCGGTTTTATCAACAAGATGGACCGCCTCGGGGCCGATTTTTTCCAGGTCGTCCACGATATCACCGGGAAATTCGCCCTTCCCGCCGTTCCCCTCCAGATACCCATAGGCTCCGAATCCGCCCTCGAGGGCGTCATCGATCTCCTCGCCATGGAGGAGATCCACTGGACGGATGATGAAGGCTTTGCCATGGAGCGCAGCCCCATCCGCGAAGGGCTCCTCCCCCTCGCCGAAGAATGGCGCGAGAAGCTCCTTGACACACTCTCGGCCCAAAACGACGCCATCACCGAGCTTCTCCTCGAGGGTGCCGAGGTCCCCGTCGAGCTCCTCAAAAAAGAAGTTCGTCGCGCCACCATCGCCCGCGAGTGCATCTGTCTTCTCTGCGGGGCCTCGCGTCGCAACATCGGCATCCAGCCCGTCCTCGACGCCATCGTCGACTACCTGCCCGCCCCCGATGAAGTCGTTGCCGTTATCGGCCACCACGAAAAGAAGGAGAGCGAGGTCCCCGTCCCCTGCGACCCCGCCGGCAACCCCCTGGGCCTGGTCTTCAAGATCCAGAACGACCGCGAGGCCGGGAGCCTGTGTTACGTACGCATGTACTCCGGCAGTCTCAAGGCCGGGACGGCCGTCTACAACATCAACAAGAAAAAGAGGGAGCGGGCCAACCGCATCCTGCGCATGCATTCGAACAAGAGCGAGCCCATGGACGAGCTCAAGGCTGGCGATATCGCCGTCATTGTGGGTATGAAGCTGGCCCAGACCGGCGACAGCATCGGCAGCGAAGGCTGGCCCGTCGTCTTGGAGCGCATGCACTTCCCCGAGCCCGTTATCTCCGTCGCCATCGAACCGCGAACCACGAGCGAGCAGGAGAAGCTGCGCGACGTCCTGGATATCCTGTCCAAGGAAGACCCCACCTTCATGACCCGCGAGGACGAGGAGACCGGCCAGCTGGTCATTTCCGGCATGGGCGAGCTCCACATCGACGTCCTTGTCACCCGCATCCTCAAGGACTTCAAGGTCGCCGCACAGGTGGGCAAGCCCCAGGTAACCTACCGCGAGTCGGTCTCGAAGGCCGTCGAACACCGCGAGACCTTCTCGAAGGTCGTCGCCGGCAAGGAGAACAACGCCAGCATCAGCCTGCGCGTCGAGCCCCTCGCGCGCGGTTCGGGCAACCGCTACAACTGTGCCATTGCAAAGGGAAAGGTCCCGCAGAACATACTCGACGCCATCGAAGCCGGCATTACCGGAACCTTTCCCTCAGGCATCGCCATGGGATACCCCTGTATCGATATTGGCGTCACCATCACCGACATCGGCTACGACGAGCTCACGGCCAGCGAGTTCGCCTTCCAGGCCTGTGCCAGCATGGGCTTCGACGAAGCCGCCCGCAAGGCTGCCCCCGTCCTCCTCGAACCGGTCATGAACGTGGACATCACGAGCCCCAAGGAGTACGTCGGCGACGCCATCTCCCTCGTTGTCCAACGCGGCGGCCTCGTCCAGAGCATGGAGTCCAAGACCGCCATCGACCAGGTCAAGGCCCAGGCCCCCATGGAAAAGATGTTCGGCTTCATGACCGCTCTGCGCTCCATCTCGCAGGGGAGAGCCTCTTTCTCCATGGAGTTCAGTCACTTCGAGAAGAAATCCGCACGATAATACGGGAGCCGCGATCCCGGAAGGATGAAGCCGGTTTTGAAGATTTTCTATCTTGTTCTCCTTGTCCCGTTGGTCCTTCTTTTTGTCTATGCCCTTGTCAACGCAATTTCAACTGCGGTCCGAAAACGGCGCCTGCGCGCGACAGTCAAGAGCATTATCGGGGAAAGTGATTCGCTCAGAGTCATCTGCCGTGAAGAGATTGAAGCCTGTACGGCCGTCTATGGGGCAAACGCAAAGAAGCTTTCCGGCACTGAGGGAGTCTTTGTCCTCAAAGGACCCATTGCTTTTCATACAGTCAGCTCGCGCTATGGGGTGAGCCATTACTGTTACATGGGGCCATTCGAACTGTTGTGGACGCAGGGGCTTCCCGGCGCAAGCTCTAAGGAGAACCGGGCCGAAGTGGTGTTTCTCCCCTCCGGTATCGGGCTTGTTATCGACTTGAACGGGGGCTTTACGGTGACGGGAGAAGCGGCCTTGAAGGAGGCCCTCGCCGCCCGCGACAATCGCGTGGACGCAATCTCCTCGCCGGGCTATACCATCGAGCCGCTCTCCCGGAAACTCTCCAGCCGGGAACTGCAGCATGTCCACAGCGATTCGCGCTGGGCAGCCTTGGTGCTTCTCGCCGCCGGTAGTGCTCTCCCCCTCATTTCCGCCGCTCCATCGATCTGCGTCCTCTCCGCCACCCTGCTTGCGGCCTCTGTGTACCTCCTGTTCAGAGTCAAGACGCATGTACAGCCCGCATACGGTACCCTGCGTCGTTTGAAGGGCACCCTGATAAAAGACAAGGATGAGGACGGCGTTGATTTTCTGATAGACCGCTTCATAATCGATGCCCCCGTACGCTGGTTACAGGATATTTCCCCGAGAAGCCCCGTCGAAGCCGAAGGCTTTTTTGATCCAAAACACTACTACAGTTTCAAGGTTTTTCGTATTGCCAGTGAAGGGGTAGCCTTTTCCCTGGATCAGGATATGCCCGTATCCCGCTTTTCCTCTACGCTCCCCTTTTTCATTGCGGCCTTTATACTCTTTGTCATGCTCGTCATGCAGATTGCCACGTATCACCCCCTCAAACAGCTGGGGCGCGCCATAGATTACGCGAAAAACCGGGGCAAACAGAGCGAATTCAAGAGCGTGCGGGAGCTTGAAGGGGGCGAACTTGCAGAGGGGCGCGAGATTGGCCTGTCCGGGATGCGCCTCGTCGCCGGGAACCCGTACATTCACCTCCTCGATGCGGATACGCGAATTGAACTCGCCCTGGACCCGGTCCTGGAGCGCGTACGGCAGCTTGAAGCCCTCCAGCGCACCGATTTCGCCCTGCAACTGGGCCTCATGGACAGTCCGGGCTATCCCCTGGGGCTGCTTCTCTACCTGGGTATCCGGGATCAGCTTGACGAGGGCGACCTGGCCGACTACGCCGATTACTTTTCGCAGAGCGAGACGTTTCGGGAACTTGTCGAGTTTGAGCGTGCGTTCAAAGCAAACGCTTCGTCGCCGGAAGTCATAGAAGCCGGGTTTGTAAAAACCTTTCGCCGCTTCATGAAGGACGAACTCCGTGAAATAAACATGGCCCTGCTCGACGCTGTTACCGAGGCACTCGACAAAACGGATACGGTCATTGTCTGTTTTCCCAGGGGGGGGGCCGCCGAACCCGATTCCCTCTACGAGTATGTGGATCTCGAGGATCTGCGGCCCTACCGCAGTACGGCAGCGCCTGCCTTGCGCCGCAGCTTCCCGCGCGATGAGCTTGTACTCTGTGAACCGGCGGTGTATCGCAAACTGGCACAGCTCGCCGGCCTATACGCCGCGGGCCCCGCCTTCGATCCGGTTCGGGGCATACTCGTTTACTATTCCTCCGCAGCCGGGAGAAAGACCCGCCTTGACCTCGATGTCAGCGATTCCTATGCCGATATCGGCGAACGCATCCCCTCGATCGTCTCTTTTTTTGTCATGCTCCTCGCTACCGCCCTCTGTGCGGGCAGCGCCTTCTTGAGGACGCGGGATGAATTGAAATGGTATGCAACTTGAGCAATGGGTAGCGCCAGCTACCGTGAATATCGAACAATAATACGGGGGCCTGTCGTCCCGGGCGGCTTTGCCGCCCGGCCCGCCACCGGGCTTTCCGCTATAATGAAAAGGGGCTCCTGCATTCGCAGGAGCCCCTTTTCATTCCGCTACAATCCCTGGCCCGGAAGACCTTTTTGCCGCCAATGTCCTGTATATTGGGTTGTAACCGGAAGCCTGCAGCTTGGCTTCAAAAGCGCAGCTTGAGGGTGAGCGCGTTCTCGAGGGCGAATATGCCGCTTGGTAGTTTGTGGACCTGAACGAGGTAGCCCAGCCGGGCGGGTTTGCCAGCAAGGTCTCCTAAGAGGCCCTGTGTGCGCAGCCCCAGGGCCCAGCCGTAGCGTACCGGCCCGTCCACCTTGACGTCGGAACTGTCCATGATCCCGCTGGAGAGGACGCCCAAGTCAAGGCGCTCTCCCAGGCCAAAGATCTGCTCGAGGAGGACCGTGTGGGTAAAGGTGCCACCACTGTCCCAGCCATGGAAATACTGCCCCTTGGTCGCCTAAAAATCCGTGACTTGGAAGCGAAGGGATGCATCGGGTACAAGGGAGAGGATGCCGCTCGCCTGGTTGTAGCGCATTGAAAGGCGCAGCGAGGCGATGCTGCGCGCGCCCTCCCGCGTTACGCTCGTGTACGCGTCCTGAACCAGGGTCCCCGGAAGATTGACAGAGGCACCCCAGACCGCTTCCCCGTAGAAGCCCCCGGCTGCTATCCAGACGAGCCCTGCCTGAAGGAGGCTTCGGGTTTCTTCAGGGTCGGTGGTCACGCGCAGGCGCAAGAGGGGGTGAAGCTGCGCAAAGAGGGCGATGACCGCTGTCTCCTCGGCCTCCAGACGGCAGAACCCGTCCTCGTACCACAGGTGGTTCACGCTGCTGTACGAGGTGATATCGACGGCCGCAAGGCCCTGTGCCATGAGGATGGCCATGACGGTGATCATCAGTTTTTTCATTCCCGCTCCTTTCCTGCCGTAAAGATTCATCCCGGCCGGCCTTGATGTCAAATACAGTGCCATACTGGCCCACCATTCCCTCCATGCCGACTGGACCTGCCTCTGTTCGGGGTCTATGATGGCCATTCCAAGGAGGAATCATGGCACGGATACTGGGAATATGCGGGAGCCCGCACCGGGAGGGGAACAGCGCCTTTGCACTGCGCCACGCCTTGGAGCAGGTAGAGGGCAGGCACGAGACACGCTACCTGTCGCTGGCGGAGCTTTCGGTCTTGCCCTGCACCGCCTGTGGTGCCTGCGCCAAAACGGGCCGCTGCCCGCAAAAAGACGACATGAACCAGGTCTACGAGGCCCTGCGCTGGTGCGACGCCCTGGTCCTGTCATCCCCCGTATTCATGGGGATGGTCTCGTCCCAACTCAAGGCCCTCATGGACCGCTGTGTCCTTCTGCGCCCCGACTACCACAAACCCTACGAGCTCGCCGGCAAGCTGGGGCTGGGCATCGCCTGCGGCTGGTTCCGCAACGGCGGGCAGGAAGAGACCCTGCACAACATCCACACCTTTTTCCTGCAAATGCACATGCTCGTCATGAACGACGGGGCCCCCTACTGCCACGCCGGGGCCGCCATTGTCGGCAGCGCCGCAGATGACAGCCTGGGCCTCGAGACTGTCCGCGCCAGCATGCGAAACCTCGAAGGGGTCCTCGCCCGGCAGAACGCCTTCAACTGAGCCCTGTTGAGGGCCGCTCTTTGGCCGCCCCCGCCAAGGCGGCTTGAGCTGCAGGCTTCTGGTTACTAATTAATCCGTTCTGCTTTCCGCAGCCCCTATTGCGGCGCAGGCCCCGGCCAGGCGCCCGGTAGAGATGGCAGCCTGAATGTTGTAGCCGCCGGTGTCGCCGTCGTAGTCGAGGACCTCTCCTGCAAAGAAGAGGCCGGGGATGCTGCGACTCTCCATGGTCTTTGCGTTGACGGCGGTCAGATCCACCCCGCCCCGTGTGGCCATGGCCTCGTTCCAGCTGCCCAGGGCCGCAAGCAAGAAGGGCTGTCCGGGGCGCGCGAGACCCCCGGCGAGGGCCAGTCGCTGGGCGCGGGAGAGACTCGCGGCATTGAGGGCGCTGTCGATCCCCAACACCTCGAGAAGGGCGCGGGCGAGGGTCTCCGGCACGGATAATTCCGATACGATGCGCAGGATACTCCGCTTGCCGTGGGCTTCAAGAAGGGCGCGCAGCTTTCCGTCGGCATGTTCCGGGCCCTCCAGGAGGGCCGGGTCTCCCGCAAGCGGTATGCGAATCGTGTCGCCCGGGCGCATGTCGCGCGAGAGGTCGAGGATACCCGGGCCGGACAGCCCGCGGTGGGTAAACAGGACGTCGCCCGCGCCTTCTCCAATGCATTTCTCGTTTCGGTACAGGCTGATGTTTCGGTCGCGCAAAGCAATGCCCGCACAGGATACGAAGTGCCGCCAGCCCATCTCCTCCACGATTGCCGGCGCGAGCGCCGGGCCCTCTACGACACAGTGCTGGCCCAGGGACCGGGCGATGGCGCAGCCATCGCCCGAGGACCCCGTGGCGGGCCAGGAGGCGCCCCCGCAGGCGAGGACAAGGCAGCGGGCCTGGAAGGAGGTTTCCGCTTTGGGCGCGGCCTGCGAAGCGTGAACCACAAAGAGCCCCTCCGCCCGCTCGACAGAGAGTACCCGGCTATCAGCCTTGATCTCTGTACCGGCTTCCCGTGCTTCATTGACGAAGAGCTCTCGCACATCCCGGGCCCTTCTCGAGCGGGGAAAGAGCTTCCCGGCCTCTGTTGTCTCCAGCGGGAGGCCGCGCGCGGCCATCCAGGCCTCGAGATCCGTATTGGAAAAGGCGTAGAGGGCGGGCTTGAGAAAGCGCGCGGCCCCCTGCTTGTTTGCGCTCCCGTAGTGTTCGAGGAATTCTTCCACCGTCCCCGTATGGGTGATATTGCACTGCCCGGAGCCGGATGCCAGGAGCTTTCGCCCCGCTTGATCCATGCGCTCAAGGAGGAGGGTTTTAGCCCCCGCTTCCGCCGCCACCATGGCCGCATGGAGCCCCGCCGGGCCCGCCCCGATAACGAGTACGTCATATATCATGCGGGCGAGCATAGCAGAGAGCCTTGTTGAGTGAACAGCCGGGCTCCTTTAAAAGCAGGGGGCGCTGGAACAATCTTGGGTGCCCGAAGCAATGTATCGGGGGGGCGTCCCCGGCATTTTCCGGTTTATCCCTGCCGGAAGCGGGGAAGTTTGACACTGAATGCGAAAACTGTCTTCCTTTGCGGGTCCTTCCATTGACACTTGGCGTGAAAATTCGTACTGTTTGGGTACAAATTTACCGATTCAGGGGGATTTTCATGAAAATAGGTATCAATGGCTTTGGCCGTATCGGCCGTATGGTCTTCCGCTCAGCGGTCCAGAACTTTGCCAACGACATCGAAGTGGTCGGTATCAACGACCTCCTCGAGCCCGCTTACCTCGCCTACTTGCTCAAGTACGACAGCGTTCACGGGCAGTTCAAGGGTGATGTTTCCGTCGATGGCAGCTTCCTCGTTGTCAACGGCAAGAAGATCCGCCTTACCGCCGAGCGCGATCCGGCCAACCTCAAGTGGAACGAGGTCGGTGCCGAGGTTGTGGTTGAGTCCACCGGCTTCTTCCTTACCGACGAGACCGCCCGCAAGCACATCGAAGCCGGCGCCAAGAAGGTCATCATGTCCGCTCCCTCCAAGGATGCCACCCCCATGTTCGTCTACGGGGTCAACCACAAGGAGTACAAGGGCCAGGATATCATCTCCAACGCCAGCTGCACCACCAACTGTCTCGCGCCCCTCGCCAAGGTCCTCAACGACAAGTTCGGGATCGTCAAGGGCCTCATGACCACCGTTCACGCTACCACCGCCACCCAGAAGACCGTTGACGGTCCTTCTGCCAAGGACTGGAGAGGCGGCCGCGGTATCCTCGAGAACATCATCCCCAGCTCCACCGGTGCTGCCAAGGCTGTTGGCAAGGTTCTTCCCGTTCTCAACGGCAAGCTCACCGGCATGGCCTTCCGCGTTCCCACCAGCGATGTCTCTGTCGTCGACCTCACCGTCGTCCTCGAGAAGGGCGCCAGCATGGATGAGATCAAGGCTGCCATGAAGGACGCTGCCAACGGCGAGCTCAAGGGCATCCTCAAGTACACCGAGGATGACGTGGTTTCCACCGACTTCCGCGGCGAGAGCTGCACCTCTGTCTTTGACGGCAAGGCCGGTATCTCCCTCGATGACAACTTTGTCAAGGTCGTCTCCTGGTACGACAACGAGTGGGGTTACTCGAACAAGGTCTGCGAGATGTGCAAGGTTGTTGCGAAGTAAGCAGCCTCCCTTCTTGCTGTCGGCCTGATACAGGCCGATACCGACAAGCCGTCCGGTACCCCCGGGCGGCTTTTTTTTCGCCAACAAGCCTATGGGCGTATTGCGCATGGACCGCCCCAAAACCAAGAGAAAGGGGTGGGTGATGAAGACCCGTGATGCGGCATTTTCTCTGCCGCCGCCGGGGTTTTCATCAGTCCGGACCCCTCATAGTGCCTTATGGGGTGGGCGCATACGCAGCGGCGGCGTTTGCTTCTGCTGTACAAAAGTCCGGTAAATTGCTACATTTTTATAGATTGAATCATATTGCCGGCGGGAAGCCGGTATCAGGCGCCCCCAAGGGGGCGCCCATACTCCCAGGAGGATTCCATGATCAAGACCATCAAAGATGTCGATCTCAAGGGCAAGCGCATCATCATGCGCGTCGATTTCAACGTTCCCATGAAGGACGGGGTTGTTCAGGACGATACCCGCATTACCGCTGCCATTCCCAGCATCGAATACATTCTGGGCCAGGGGGTCGCATCCCTCACCCTCATGAGCCACCTAGGCGATCCCAAGAAAGACGTCAAAAAGGCGAAAGAGAAGGCAGAGAAGGACGGGAAGTCCTTTGACGAAGCCGCTTTCATCGCGGGCAAGAACCGCATCAAACCCGTCTGCGAGTACCTGGCCAAGAAACTGGGCAAGCCGGTTGTCTTCGCGGGCGAAGACGGCTGCTTCGGCAAGAAGTCCTTTATCGAATCGCAGGGCGCCGGTGCCATTGTCATGCTCGAGAACACCCGCTTCCACGCGGAAGAGACGAGCAAGGACGCCGCAGAGCGCGACAAGCTGGCCAAGGAGCTCGCGAACTATGGCGAGATCTTTGTCAATGACGCCTTCGGGACGGCGCACCGCGACCATGCTTCTACCGCTTCCATCGCCAAGTTCATGAAGGTCGCCGTGGGTGGCTTCCTCATGGAGAAAGAGGTCCAGTACCTCGAACCGGTCGTTGCAAACCCCGACAAGCCCCTCGTGGCCATCATCGGTGGCGCCAAGGTCTCCAGCAAGATCGCGGTCCTCGAGAGCCTGCTCAAGAATGCCAAGGCCCTCGTCGTGGGCGGCGGTATGGCATACACCTTCCTCAAGGCCCAGGGCCACACGGTGGGAAAGAGCCTTGTCGAGGATGATCAGCTCGATACGGCCAAGAGCATCCTCGCGGCGGCAGAGAAGGTCGGGGCCGAGATCGTCCTCCCCGTCGATCACCTCTGTGCAGAGGCCTTCGACGCCAATGCCAACGCAGTTCCGTTTGACGCCCTCGATATCCCCGATGGCTTCATGGGTCTCGATGTGGGTCCCAAGACCGTTGCCAAGTACAAGGAAATCCTCGCGACCGCAAAGACTATCGTGTGGAATGGCCCGGTTGGCGTATTCGAGTTCCCCGCCTTCGCATCGGGGACCGAAGCGGTCGCCAAGCTTGTCGCCGAGGCGACTGCCCGCGGCGCGACCACGGTTGTCGGCGGCGGCGACTCTGTCGCGGCGGTGAACATGTTCAAGCTGGCCGACAAGATGAGCCACGTCTCCACCGGTGGCGGTGCATCGCTCGAGCTCCTCGAGGGTAAAAAGCTGCCCGGCATTGAAGTCTGCCGCTAATTGAAGAGTGAACGGATGTCGGGGCTTTCGTTTGACGCGAAAGCCCCGGCCCGTTTAAAATCGTACAATGTATGGAAAAAACGGGCTCGGCCGGGTTCTTGTCTTCACTGTTACCGCTTATGTCCTCGCCGTGCTGGGGATTTCCGCCTATGCTGCGTGGAAGAATCGGCAATATGCCCTTGATGCCGCCGACGCCCGTCTTTCCATGGCCGTCAAGACCCTTCCGCTCCTCCTTGCGCCCGACTTTCATGACCGCGCAATCGATGCCAATTCAATTGCTCTTGATGAAGAATTGCGCAACCGGGGTCTTTTTAACCGATTTTCCCGCGAGCAGGGCCTCTCTTGGGTCTATACCCTGGTGGAGCATGAAGGGAAGCTTGTTTTTTCGGCCCCTTCGGTAAGTGAAGACGAGGCCCTTGAGCGGGATCGCTGGTACTGGTACCCCTACGAGGACGCCCCCGAAGTCTTTATTCACGCCCTCGAGACGCGTGAAATTACATTTGCAAATTACAAGGATGAGTGGGGAGTCTATCGATCCGCCATTTTGCCCGTTCGCTCACCATCCGGCCGCATCTACCTTGCCTGTGCCGATATCGGGACGGGCGATATCCGCCATCATGCGGTCAATGCGGTGCTTTTCACGATCTCCGGTGGCGTTCTTTTAATCATGTTGATGGTTCCCTTCGTGCTTCTCTTTGTGCGCCGCCTCTTGAGCGACAAGAAGGAGCTCGAGCATCTGAATGCCAAGTTGGCCGAAGACGTTCACTATGCCCAGACACGCCTCTCGCGCAGCGAGCGCATCCGCGCCATTTCATTGCTCTCTGCCAGTGCCGCCCATGATCTCAACAACACCCTCATGTACATCCAGGGGAATGTGAGCCTGATGCGCCTCGAGGCCGATCTCGATCCCGAGTTGCAGCGTATTGCCGCCGATATCGAGTCGACGGTACAGGGGAGCATCGCGATAACCCGGGAGCTCCTTGAATGTGCGCGCGAGGATCATCAGATTCCCCCCGTTTTCCCGATTGCCGATTGCATGCGCCGCGAGGCCGATCGCTTTTCACGGCTTCAGCCAACGGCGAATGTCGAGTGCGGGCGCATGGACACGGACCTTTTTGCCTCTTTTGCCGAAGCCCGTTTTGAACGTGGGCTTCGCAATCTCTTCAAGAACGCCCTGCAAGCGGCGGTTCCGGGGCGTCCTCTGCGCATTCGTCTGGAGCTCCTGTCCATAGTGGTGCGCGGCGAACACGCGCGCCGTCTGGAGCTCGTGGAGGGGAATCATGCCTTGGTTGTGGTTATGGACAATGGGCGCGGGATGGGCAAAGAGGTCCTCGAACAGATCTTCGAGCCGCTTTTTACCACAAGAGAGGGCTATGAGGGCCATGGCTTGGGGCTCGCGGGCTTCCAGGCGGCGCTGCGTTTGGGTGGTGGCGCCATCGATGCGGACAGTGTTGAGGGTTTTGGTACAAGCTTTCGCATCTACTTGCCCCTCGCCGCCGGTATCGGTAGTATGACGGATGAAACAACCCGGGATCGCAACGTCCCGCACAGAGATCCCGAAACGAGTTCGTATGGAGGAACCCGATGAGAACGTACTACATTGCCGGTAACTGGAAGATGCACAAGACGCGCGCCGAAGCCAAGGCGCTTGCAGAGTCCCTCGTGAAGGAGCTCAAGGACGGCCCCCACAAGTATCTGGTCGCCCCTTCCTTTACCGCTCTTGAAACTGTCGCTTCTGTGGTCAAGGGGAGCAATATCCTTCTTGGCGCCCAAAACATGAGCACCGACGAGCAGGGCGCCCACACCGGCGAGGTCTCCGTTCTCCAGCTTAAGGACGTGGGGGTTCAGGTTGTCATTCTCGGGCACAGCGAACGCCGCCATAGCTATAAAGAAGACGATGCGATGATCAACACCAAGGTCAAGCTGGCCCTTTCCCACGGCCTCGATGTCATCCTCTGCGTCGGCGAGCTCCTCGAAGAGCGCGAGGCCGGCAAGGCCGAGGCCGTCTGCGAGACCCAGACTGTTGAAGGGCTCAAGGGCGTGAGTGCCGAAGACTTGAAGCGCATCACCATCGCTTACGAGCCGGTTTGGGCTATCGGGACCGGAAAAACCGCCACTCCCGAGGATGCCGATGCCATCCACGCGTACATCCGCGCTGTTGTCGCCCGCCTCTACGGCGAGGCTGCAGCACAGAATATCTGCATACAATACGGTGGATCGGTCAAGCCCGACAACGCTGCCCAGCTTATGGCAAAAGAGAACATTGACGGTGCCCTTGTGGGCGGTGCGGCTCTCAAAGCCGACAGCTTCGTTCCCATCGCGAAGTTCTGAGTCAATGCGCCAAAGACCGCTTGGTTTTTGGCGCGATCCCGATTCTTTCTGCCCTTGAACAAGTCCCGCTTTGGCGGGTATTATATATTCAATTTGCCAAGCGGGACGCGGGCTGCCATCCGGCATGACGCCCGCACCGGCTACCATGGAGTTATTCGTATGGGTGTTATCGGAATATTGCTTCTTGTTTTCTTCGTTATCGTAACGGTCCTTCTTGTCCTCATGGTCCTCATTCAGAGTGAAGATGGCGACAGCTTGGGCGGCCTCTTTGCCGGCGGCAGCAATTCTGCCTTTGGTTCACGGTCGGGAAATGTTCTCACCAAGACGACCTCGGTGTTGGGGGCCCTCTTCCTCATGGGAAGTTTTGCCCTTGCGCTCATCAATCGTACTCCCGGGTCTGCGTCAATCGACAGTACGGGACAGGAAATTGAGGCTGCGACTGCGACCGACTGGGTCGACAAGGGTATCGAGGCCGATGACGGGCTTGACGCCGCCGAAGATAGCGAAGACGCTCAGTAAGAGCGGGTCGGGGAGAAATCCATGTTGCTGCACGATACCTTTTCCAGTCGCATGATCAAGGTTGACCTCGAGGCCGAAGACAAGGAAGAGGTCTTCGAGGAGCTGGTAGATCATTTTTGTCAGGCGACCGGGAATACTGCGCGTGCAGATATTTTGGAGGCGGTTCGCCTGCGCGAGAGCAAGATGTCGACCGGTATCAAGAAGGGTATCGGGATCCCTCACGGGAAGACCGATGCTGTCGACCGGGTCTACGGCATCTTGGGTATTTCCCGACTGGGTATCGACTATGATGCCCTCGATGGCGAGCCGGTATTTCTTGTTTTCATGATGTTGGCGCCGAAGAGCAATTCGGAAAAACACCTGCGCATGCTCAAACGTGTCGCGGAGTTGTTGGACAATCCCCAGTTTTATACTGATATCATTGCGTGCACTTCAGCGGAAAGTGCCAACGCAGTGATCAAAAAATACGAGGAAATATTGATATCCTTGGACTGATCGCCCCGGTATATCTCCTTCAAGCAGGGAGCCGGGCGGTATTGAGAGTAGGTAATGGAAGAGCTTGATGTACTGCAGCACCTCCTCGAAGTGGAAAAATCTGCGGCAGAGTTGGTTTTTTCTGCCCAGGAAGAGGCCGATCGACGCGTAGCCGACAGTGCAAGACGCCTTCGTGCAGACTGGCAAGCTCGCTATGAAGCGGCCAGTGCCGAACTTGAATCAGAGACGGTAAAGAAACGGGAAGAGGCCAAGGCTGCACGGGATCAGGAACTCGCGTCGTACCGGAAGGAGCTTTCCGGACGCAGTGTGGATATCGAGCAGTTCAACCGGCTCTGCGAAGACTTCTTTTTCGGGGCGCCGTGACATGCCGGTTTCGGGAGCGCTGTCCTACGCGTACACAAAGGCCTGTGGCATTCACGGCAAGGCCTTTACCGGAAGACGCCTGTCCCGCCTCCAGAATCTTTCCCGCCTTTCCGATCTCGATAGACTCCTTTTCCCTGATTCCCCCCTCGATGTCCCCGAACGTGAGCTTTCTGCCCGCGAAGAACGCCGTATCATGGAGCGCAGTCTTGATGCCATCATGCGGGTCTTTTCTGCCTGGCAGGAAGTTCCCCGTACCCTCGTCCTGCTCTTGCAGGCAGTCGAAGTGGCAGACCTCAAGGCTGTTTTTTCTGCCCGGGCGGCAGGGGACAGGCTGTGTCCACCGCACGCAGACCTGGGGCGCTTTGGTCAGTTGCACTGGGATGCCTGGCCCGATGTCGGGGCAATGATCGCGCAGACTTCGTATGAGTGGGCCAAGGACCTTTTCACCGGTCCCGATTCCCTGCTTTCGGTGGAGACGGCTTTGGATCAGCACTACTATCGTGACCTGTGGCAGTCCCTGTCCTCTGCTCCGGGACGGCGGCAGCCTTCCTTGCGCCGATATTTGGCCGATGAAATAGCCCTCAAGAATGTCTCCTGGGCCCTGCGACTGCGGGTCTACTACAATTACAATACGGAAGACATCCTTCCCTTTCTCGTGGATATAACAGATCGAGGGCGTTCCCTCGCGCAGGCCGCCCTAGATTCCCTTGATTTGCCCCTCGACCGCCGTGAAGCCTGGGAGGCCTGGGTTTATGCGGATCTGGTTAACGAGGATTCCCGGGGCAAGTTTTGGGCCCTCGATCCCGCCCAGGTGCAAAACCGGGCTGCCATACGTCTGGCCCAGCGGGCGCGCAAACTCTTTCGCCAGCGACCCTTTACGATAGACGCCCTGGCCGCCTGGGTGCGCCTCGTTCAATTTGAAGAAGACCTGCTCACCGCCATCGCCGAAGGGCTTTCCCTCGGTATGGGGGTTAACGATATTTTGGCTCGACCGGAGGCACGCTGATGCTCAGACCGCACAAGATGAGGCACCTGGAACTGACGATCCTCGAGCGCGACCTAGACCGGGTCCTCGCCTATCTTGGCAAAAAAGCCATTATGCACCTTACCATCGAGCAGGGGGAGATGCGGGAAGCTGATGCCGACAAACGGGCCGCCTTTGAATTTGCCCGATCCCAATTGCGTTTGGTCGAGGAGCTTTCCCATTGGTTGGGATTGTCCCTTCCGGATGGTATTGGGGATGGCGCGGCACTGCCTTCGGATGCAGACCGCTCGTTTTTGGATGCCCTGCAGGCCCGAATCGAGCGGTATCGACAGGAAGAAGCCCTTCTGCGCGATGAAGAAGGCAAACTCAAGGAGGCCATCAGCGAGGCGCGTGCCTTCGAGAAGCTCAAGGCCCCCTTCGCCGAGCTCGATCAACTCTCGTACATGGCTCTGCGCATTGGTCGCCTTGATGCCCGACATCGCGATGAGTTGCGGAACACCCTGGGTGAGCGGGCGGTAGTCGTTGGTCTGGGCGAGGGCGATCGCATTCTCGCGGCTTCCTCGCGAAAGGGGCGCTTCGCCCTCGATTCGGAGCTCAAACGTGCGGGCTTTGTCCCCCTGTCCATTCCCGAGGGCTTTACCGGGGTTCCCGCGGAACTCCTTGAAGGGCTCGAAGCGCGGCTTGCAGCCCTTGAAATCAAGAAAGATGAGCTGATTCGGGCCAAGGAGTCCATGGCCGAAGAGTACACCCTGTCCCTCGCGCGACTCGCAGAGTCGATGCGCATGGCCTCTCAAATCGCCGAGGTCCGCATCAGCCTTGATTCTTCGGCGAGTGCCAGCACCATACGCGGCTGGGTGCCGCAGGCCAAACAGGACGAGTTGCTCGCCGAACTCGAGCGCCTGACAGACGGCCGCATTGCCATTCGCACCCGCGAACCCGACGAGCGCCGCCAAGTTGCCGCAGGGCAGGAGAAGGTCCCCGTATCAATCGAGCACGGCGGATTTATCGGCGGGTTTACCCGCATGGTATTCTCCTACGGCGCGCCGCTTTACGGAACCATCGACCCCACGCCCTTTGTCGCGTTTTCGTTCATCGTCCTGTTCGGGCTCATGTTCGGCGATGTGGGGCAGGGCTTTGTGCTCCTTCTCCTGGGCCTCCTCGTCGCCAACAAGAACCGTCCCTTTTTCGGGGGATTTTCGCGCTTCTCGGCTCCTTTGAAGGGCGTCGGTGTCGCGTCCATGATCGTTGGCCTCCTTGACGGTGAAGTCTTTGCCAACGAGCACCTGCTGATTCGTCCAACCCGCTTCATAACCGGGGCCCTTACGGGGGTCGAAATGGACCGCATCATCTTCCTCATGCCCGAAAAGGGGAGCCTCGACAAGCTCTTCATCTTCTTCGGTTTCACCATAGGCGTGGGGATACTCCTCAACTCCATCGGGCTTATCATCAACATGACCAATCTCGTCCTGCGCAAAAAGTGGGTAGAGGCCCTCTTTTCCAAGACGGGACTCGCCGGGGCCCTCTTCTTTTGGTGGGCCGTGGGACTTGCCGTGCGCATCATTGCCGGGGGATCCCTCGCCTGGTTTGACATTCCCGGTTTCGTCTTGCCCCTCTTCATGCTGGTCACCGGGCCGGTGTTTTGGCGTCTCTTTTCCGGAGATCGTCCAGTGTTCGAGCACGGCTTCCTCACCTTTGCCATGGAGGGTTTTGTCGAGATTCTCGAATCGGTCTCCTCTTATGTGTCCAATACGGTGAGTTTTTTGCGTGTCGGGGCCTTTGCCCTTTCGCATGCGGTCCTTTCGTTTATCGTGTTTACCCTGTCGGACATGGTGGCAGGAAGTTCGGCCATGGGACCCTTTCTCTCCCTTTTGGTAGTCATCCTGGGTAACGTGATCATCATCGTCCTCGAGGGCTTGATTGTCGCCATTCAGGTTGTGCGTCTGCAATATTACGAGTTCTTCAGCAAATTTTTCACCGACACCGGCATCGAGTTCGCTCCCTTCCGGTTCAACAAGGAGATTTCCCCATGAAAACACGCAACAGTGTTCCCGCCGCGGCCCGCGGCCGCGTCCTCGTCCTCGCCCTCTTTTTGGCCTTGGTACCGGCCCTCTTCGCCTCTGCCGAGACCCAGCCTGCCGAGGGGCACGCTGTCCAGACCGAAGCCGCCTCAAACGGCCAGACCTCGGTCTGGCGCTACTTTGCCGCGGCCCTGGCCGTGGGTATCTCCTGTATCGCCGGCGGCCTCGCTGTAGGGCAGATCGGGGCGGCGGCCATGGGCGCCATGAGCGAGAACCCCGAGCTTTCGGGCAAGGCCCTTCCCTATGCCGGCCTTGCCGAGGGTATCTGTCTCTGGGGCTTCCTCGTCGCCCTCTTCATACTCCTCATATAGGACGTGCAGTACTACGTGATTGCCGAAGCCGAGCTCGTCACCGCCTTCAATTTTGTGGGGGTTCAGGGGCAGGCGGTGTCCGGACCGGAAGAGGCTCTCGACGCTTTTCGCCGCGTTACGCGTGGTTGGCATGAAGCGGTGGGTACTGCACTGCCTGGCGCACCGCTTCAGTTGGACAGTGATGTCCCGGCGGATATCGCCGACTGTCGCGTCCTCATCCTTTCGGAGGAGGTTTCAGACAGCTTGGGCGAGGACTTGGCCAATTGGCAGCTGTCCGGCCAGTATCCCCTCGTGGTCGAAATACCCGGCCTCATGGGACGGGTCGCCGGCAGAAAGACCTTGGTAGATGCCATACGGGACGCCATCGGCATACGAATTTGAGCAGGCAGAACAGGGAGAAGTATGGAAGAGCTAAGAGCAAGTGATGCCCTTGACCGCGAAATCCTCGAGGATGCGCGGAAAAAGGCAGACAAAATATTGCGCGCCGCCGAAACAACTATCTCAAAGGCCGAGGCCGAGTGGTCCAAGCGGGCCGAACATGACCTTGCGCAGTTGGAGGCCCGATACGAGGCAGAGCTCGCGCAGACCATGGACGAGATTCGGGGGCGTACCCCCTTGGACAAGCGCCGCCTGCGCAGCGAGTACGGCGGCAAGGCCCTCGAAAAGGCCATGTTCGCCTGGCTGGATGCCCTGCCGCGCCCCCGACTCCTCTCCCTCCTTGCCGGGGAGCTCTCGCTGCGTCTGCCGGCCCTCGCCGCCGAATCCGGTCCCTTCAAGGCCAAGGTCTCCGGCCTGTCCCGCGACGAGGCCGCCGGCCTGCTCAAGGGCCTTCCCTGTACGATAGAGCTCCTGTCTCCCGCTGTGGGATCCTGCCCCGCCTCGATGGCCTCCTGCCAGCGCGCCCTCATGCGTGTCGAGGGGCAGGGAATAGTCCTTCGCGTCTCCATTGACGAGTTGGCCGCCCGCATGCTTGGGGAAAAGCGCGCAGAACTCGCACGTGCTCTCTTGGGCGAAGGAGTTCTCAATGATTGATACCATTCAGGGGACGGTTTCCCGTGTGAGCGGCCCCATCGTCCGCGCCCGCGGTCTGGGCCGTGCCGGCCTCTACGACGTTGTCGAGGTGGGCGAGAAGCGCCTTGTCGGCGAGATCGTCCGCCTGGAGGGGGATGAAGCGGTCATTCAGGTCTACGAGGAGAATACCGGCCTCGCTCCCGGGGCGCCGGCCGTCTCGACGGGCCGTCCGCTCTCTGTCCTCTTGGGTCCCGGGCTGATAGGTACCATCTACGACGGCATCCAGCGCCCCCTCGAGGCCCTCTACGCCGCCTGTGGCGCCTTCCTCGAGCCGGGCGTCCAGGGCGACAAGCTCGACACCAAAAAGCGCTGGGCCTTCACCCCCAATCCCGACATCGCTACCCGCCTCGCCGCAGGGGATGAGGTCCTTCTTTCGACCGGGATGCTCTTGGGCTCCGTGCCCGAAACCGCCTCGGTCACCTGCCGCATCATGGTCCCCCCCGAGGCCGACGGGCAGGTCCTCTCCAGCCTTACCGCCGCGGGTGAATACTGCGTCCTCGACGAGGTTGCCAAAACGGGCGCGGGCGTCTCCATCAGCCTTGCCCAGTGGTGGCCCGTGCGCGTTGCGCGCCCATTCCGCGCCAAGCTCTCGCCGGACGAGCCCCTCGTAACCGGTCAGCGGGTTATCGACGTCTTCTTCCCCCTCTCCAAGGGCGGGACCGCCGCCATTCCCGGGGGCTTCGGCACCGGCAAGACCATGACCCAACACGCGGTCGCCAAGTGGTGCGACGCAGACGTCATCGTGTACATAGGTTGCGGCGAGCGCGGCAACGAGATGACCGATGTCCTTCGCGAGTTCCCCGGGCTCATTGACCCGCGTACCGGTCGCTCCCTCATGGAACGGACCATTCTGATAGCCAACACCTCCAACATGCCCGTGGCCGCCCGCGAAGTCTCGATATACACGGGGGTCACCCTCGCGGAATTCTACCGGGACATGGGCTACCACGTGGCCATCATGGCCGATTCCACCAGCCGCTGGGCCGAAGCCCTGCGCGAGCTTTCAGGGCGCATGGAGGAGATGCCGGCAGAGGAGGGCTTTCCCGCCTACCTCCCCACGCGCCTGGCGGAATTTTACGAGCGCGCCGGCCGCGTCGAGACCTGTAACGGGCCCGTCGGTTCGGTCTCGATTATCGGGGCGGTCTCGCCCCCCGGCGGCGACTTCTCCGAGCCGGTCACCCAGCACACCCGCCGCTTCATCCGCTGTTTCTGGGCCCTCGACCGCGAGCTCGCCAATGCCCGGCACTACCCGGCGGTGGGCTGGATAGAGAGCTACTCCGAATACGCCGACGAGGTGCGCGACTGGTGGGAGAAGGTGAACCCCGCCTGGTCAAAGGCCCGCCGCGCGGCCCTCGACCTCTTGAAAAAGGAACAGCGTCTGGCAGAAATTGTCCGGCTCATCGGTCCGGATGCCCTCCCGGACGACCAGCGGCTCGTCCTTGTGAGCGCCGACCTCGTCAAGAACGGCTTCCTCCAACAGAATTCCTTCGACGAGGTCGACATGTTCTGTGTCCCTGCGCGGCAGGTCCGCCTTCTCGAGCTCATCATGCTCTTCCACGAGCGCGCCCTCTCCTGCATAAGCATGGGCGCCCCTCTCATGAAAATTACGGCCCTGCCCCTGGCAGAGCGCCTCGCCCGCCTCAAGAGCACCGTGTCCAACGAGGACCTTGCACAGCTTGAGGCCTTCGAACAGGAGATGAAGACCTCCTTTGACGAGATCGAGCGCTTCTATCGCGTAAAGGAGCAGGTATGACCGGCATAGAGTATCAGGGTTTGGACCGCATAGAGGGGCCGGTCGTCATCACCAAACGCTGTGCGGGCGTCGGTTTTGGCGAGACGGTCGCCGTGTACGGCCGCTCCGGCGGCGCCACTGCGGCAGAAGGCCGGCGGCTGGGCCGCGTGGTGGATGTCTGCGACGACTGGGCCGCCGTCCAGATCTTCGGGAACTCCTCCGGCCTTACCGCCGATGACTCGCGCCTCGAGTTTTTGGGCCGCCCCATGGAATTGCGGGTGGGCCCGGGGCTCTTGGGCCGCGTCTTCGACGGCCTCGGCCGGCCCTCGGACGGCTACGGCGACATCTTTTCATCCACCTTTCGCGACGTCAACGGCCTGCCGCTCAACCCCTGGGCGCGCACCTATCCGCGCGACTTCATCCAGACCGGTATCTCGGCAATTGACGGCATGAACACCCTTATCCGCGGCCAGAAACTCCCCATATTCAGCGGAAACGGCCTCTCGCACAACCGCCTCGCGGCCCAAATTGTCCGGCAGGCGCGTATTCGCGACTTTTCGTCGGCGCCGGCGTCTGTGGGGGCGGCCCCGGGCGCACAAAATCCGGGAAGCGAAGAGCCCTTCGTCATTGTCTTCTGCGCAATGGGCGTCAAATACGACGTCGCGCGCTTCTTCCTGGACTCCTTCGAACGTTCGGGGGTCCTCTCCAATGTCGTCGTCTTCCTCTCCCTTGCAGATTCCCCATCGATTGAAAGACTGATAGCTCCACGCTGTGCCCTCACCGCGGCCGAGTATCTCGCCTATGAGCGCAACATGCACGTCCTCGTGGTGATGACGGACATGACCAATTACTGCGAGGCCCTGCGGGAGGTTTCCTCCATTCGCGGCGAGGTGCCCTCGCGCAAGGGCTACCCCGGCTACCTCTACTCCGACCTCGCGAGCCTCTACGAGCGGGCCGGCAAAATTGAGGGTTCCTCGGGGTCCATCACCCAGATACCCATTCTCACGATGCCCAACGACGACATCAGCCACCCCATTCCGGATCTTACCGGCTACATCACCGAGGGCCAGATTGTCCTCGACCGGGAGCTCTCCCAGCGCGGGGTGTATCCGCCGGTGGCAGGCCTTCCCAGCCTCTCGCGCCTCATGAAGGACGGGATAGGCGAGGGGATGACCCGCGGGGATCACAAGGATGTCTCGAGCCAGCTCTTTGCCGCCTACTCGCGTGTAAAAAACGTACGCAACCTCGCTTCGATTATCGGGGAGGAGGAGCTTTCGGCGCAGGACAAGCGCTACCTGTCCTTTGGCGAGGTGTTTGAGCAGAAATTCCTCTCGCAGGGCGAATACGAGAACCGTTCCATTGAACGCACCCTCGAGATAGGCTGGGAGTGTCTGGCCCTCCTGCCCCGCGAGGATCTCTTGCGCATCAACGACAAGTACATTGAAAAGTATCTGGGCAAAGTGGAAGGCCTCGAGGACGATTTGGTTGATGAGGATATCGAGTCGGCCCGCATGCGCAGCGTCAATCCCGAACAGGTTCACCGGGGCTAACCGTGGCGCGTGAACAGATCGCCCCGACAAAGAGCAACCTCCTGCGTACCAAAGAACGTTTGGCCACGGCCAAGGAGGGCTACGACCTCCTTGACCAGAAGCGGGAGATACTTGTCATGGAACTCATGCGTACGATTGAGCGGGTCAAACTCCTCGAACGGACCATTGACGAGAAGACCTCAACGGCGTATCCGGCCCTCAAGCGCATGCTCCTTTCCCTGGGGCGCGAGCGCGCGCGTGGAATCTCCCGCTCTGTGCGCTATACCTACGATTTGCGCGAAAAGCGGGAGATGGTGGCCGGCATGAACCTCCCCAGCCTTGAAGTGCGCCTTCCCTCGCCCGAGCTCAAGTTCAGCCCGGCAAATTCATTTGCAGAATGTGATGAAACTGTGGTAGAATTCTTTTCGTTACTGGAGACCCTTACCGAGATGGCTGCCGTGCGTACGATCGCGTGGCGACTTGCCCGTGAGGTGCGCAAGACGCAGAGAAGGGTCAACGCCTTGGACAAGGTGGTTATCCCCGTTGCCCGGGAAACCCTCTCGTTTATCGAGTCCTCACTCGAGGAGCGGGATCGCGAATCCATCTTTACCGGAAAACTGCTCAAGAAAAAGGCGGGATTGAAGTGAGCAAGCCCCTGTTCTCGAAACTCCTCGTTGCCGTCTCCGGCTCTGATGCGTCCATCCACGCGGCAAAGTACGCCATCATTATGGCCAAGCAGTTCAAGTGCTCCCTTACCGCCGTCTATGTTGTCGATACGGCGACTCTCCGCCAACTTACCATGAGCAAGATATTCATCCAGGAAGAGAGCTCGGAGTACGAGCAGAGTCTCGAGGCCAATGGCGAGCGCTATCTGGGCTTTATCACCGAAATGGCCCAGTCCAAGGGTGTGAAGATCGAGAAGGAGCTGCGCCACGGTGCGGTGTACACCGAAATATTGACTGCCGCCCGCGAACGCAACATCGATTTGATTCTCTTGGGCGGATGGGAGAAAGACCGAAGCGCCCGCGACATCATCTCCCATTCGCACCGCGAAGTGCTGGTCAATTCGCGCTGTTCTGTCTATATTGTCAAAGAGCCGGATATCGACCAAGTCTTCAAACAGGCCTGAGGTTTGGCCTTTGACAAGTTTTTCGCTCCTGTTGTGATGTTTTTCCCGGATCGACAGGAAGAGAGCTCAAAAAGTTCATTTTTTGAGCTGCCCAGCCCGAATTAAAGGAAATTGCCCATGCGAATTGCCGTTTTATGTGTATATGCCAAAGAAAAGAGTCCTGCGCTTCTCGCTCTCGCTACCCAGGTGGCCGAGGGCATGCGGGCGAAGGGCCATCAGGTAGATCTGCTCAATGCAAAAGATGATGTTGGCATCCGCCTTGCCGGGTATGAATACCTCGCTGTTTGCGCAGAGCCCCTTGGTCCGTTTACCGGAAAGATTCCCGGCCGCGTTGCGACCAGCCTGGCGGCTGCCAGCTCCCTCGTGGGCAAACGCAGCGCCGCTTTTTTGCGCAAGAGCGGTCTCTTCTCTGCCAAGGCCATGGGGAATCTCATGAGGGCCATGGAAAAAGAGGGAATGACGGTAAACTGGACCGAATTCCTCCTCTCTGCCGACCAGGCCCTCGCCCTTGGCAAGGGTATGGAAGCCTGACAGGGCTCCAGTTGTGCAGACCTACTATCAGATTCTCGGCGTCGAAGAGGACGCGGGTCTTCCAGAGATAAAGCGGGCCTTTCGCGAGAAGGCGAAGCGCATACATCCCGATACCGCCGGCGCAGGAGCCGATACCGGAGACGCCGGTGTCCGTATGGGCGAGCTCGTCCGTATCTATGAGACCCTTGTAAACCAAGACTTGCGTGAAGAGTACGACCGTACCCGCATGCGCCGGGTTGCGAAGAAAGATGAATTCGACTACCGGGCCTGGCTTTTGAAGCGGCACGACGACCCGGCGTCCATGGCCAAGCTCGTCTTTTTCGACCTCCTCCACCTGCGGGAAGAGGAGGCTGTGAGCCGCTGGCAGGCGCTGGGCGCGCTCAATTTTCCCCTCGGGATGTACCTCGATCGTGAAGATTGGATGGACTGTTCTTTTATCCTCGCCGAGGAGCTCGACCGCCTGGGAGACCCTTGGGCTGCCTGTCGTCTCCTCTTTACCATTATTACGGAAGAAGAGCGCAAGCCCTATTTTCGCCATTTTTTCCCCGAGGTCCTGGGGCTCTTGCGCGAGATTACCCGCGAGCGTCTGGTGGGGCGGGTTGACGACGAACTTGCAATAGATTGTCTCGAAGACCTCGTGCAACTTTCCTTGCCTTCCAAGGAGAAGGCGCGCTATTGGCGCAGTATGGGAGATGCCCTGGACCGGATAGGCGACCGGGAGGAGGCGAACAGGGCCTGGTCAATGGCCATGACCCTCGACTCCTCATTAAAACTGGCACGCGACAAGATGCGCCGCGTCATGGGAGAACGATTGTGATACGACTCAAAAATCCCCGTCAAATTGACGGCATCCGCACTTCGTGCAAGCTTCTTGCGCAGATGTTTACCGAACTCGAACCCCTCGTCGTCGTCGGGGTTCACACCGCCGATCTCGACGCCTGGGTGCAGGACTGGATCAAGAAGGCCGGTGGCCGCCCCGCATTTCTGGGCTATGGCGACAAGAGCAATCCCTTCCCGGCGGCCCTCTGCGTGTCGATAAACGACGAGGTCATACACGGTATTCCCGGTTCACGCCGTGTTGAAGACGGGGATCTCGTCTCGCTCGACTGCGGGATAGATTTGGACGGATTCTTTAGCGACATGGCCATTACCGTCGCGGTGGGCGCGGTTGCGGAAAAGTACCGCCGCCTGAGCGAGCGCACCCGCGAGTGCCTGTACAAGGGGATTGAGGCGGTCAAGGCCGGAAACCGCATCCACGATGTGAGTCGCGCCGTCATGGAACACGCCTCGGGCGCCGGCTACGGTATCGTGACATCCTTCTGCGGTCACGGGGTAGGGCTCGCACCACACGAGGACCCCCAGGTGCCCAATGTCCCCCACGGGCCCAACCCGCGCATGCAGAATGGGCTCGTGTTTGCGATCGAGCCCATGATTAACGAGGGGACCGGCGAGGTGGAGATGCTCGAGGACGACTGGACCGTCGTCACTGCCGACGGCAAGAGGTCGGCCCACTGGGAACACACCGTCGCCGTCGTCGACGGACGCTGCGAAGTTCTCACTGCCCTGTAACCCGAAGGGCATCAGTTTTATTATATTGAATACAGGGCCGCAGGACATGAAGGTATCGGCCCCTGCCGCAGTCTGCGGTGTCACCGTTGTGGTGTAGCCGAAGCGCTGGCAACCCGGGAGCCCGTACAGGGAGCCGGGGGGCCACTCCAATTGCAACAGGAGTCTGTCATGAAACGAAAAGGGTTACTCACTTCACGCAGTGTATTGGTATTCAATCTCGTCCTTCTGGGAACCATTTTCGGGTTTTCTTTGGCCTTTCTTTCATTTTCCTGTACGTCGCCTTCTTCACGCAAAACTGCGTACGCAGAAGGCGGCCCGCAGGCAGAGATCCCCGCGAACTCCCTCGCAGTCGCCGAGAGCGTCCAGGACGTCTTCAATGCCGTCGCCAATCGCACCCTTGAAAGTGTGGTCGAGATCAAGGTCGTCCAGCTCAAGACCCAGCAGGTTCCCCGCTTCAACGGCATCCCCTGGGAATTCTTCTTCGGCCCCCAAAGGGGAGAGGAGGGCGGCGAGCCAGAAGAACGCGAGTACCGCTCGCAGGGCCTCGGTTCGGGCATCATCGTGCGCCGTAGCGGGGATACCCACTACATACTCACCAACAACCACGTCATAGAAGACGCCAACGAGATAAGCATTGTGGTCAATGACGGCCGCGAGTTCGAGGCCAAACTCGTGGGCAAGGACCCCCGCAAGGACCTCGCCCTCGTCTCCTTCGCGTCATCAGAGGCCTTCCCCCTCGCGAGCCTGGGTGATTCGGATGCAGTCGCCGTCGGCGATTGGGCCATCGCGGTGGGCAACCCCTTGGGCCTCGTCTCTTCGGTGACTATGGGGATTATCAGTGCGGTGGGGCGCACCGGCGGCCCCGCGGGCAATATCAACGACTTTATCCAGACCGATGCCGCCATCAACCAGGGCAATTCCGGCGGTGCCCTCGTGAACATTCGCGGTGAGGTTATCGGCATAAACACTTGGATTGCGAGCAATACCGGCGGATCGGTGGGCCTGGGCTTCGCCATCCCTGTGAACAACGCCAAGCGCGCCATCGACGACTTCATCGAGACCGGCTCGGTGCGCTACGGCTGGCTGGGCGTGTCGCTCATCGATGCAGACAAGGACCTCGCTGCAGACCTCTCGCTCGAGGACAAGAAGGGTGCCTTTGTTTCGCAGCTCTTCATCGGCTCACCCGCCCAAAAGGGCGGCATGCAGGCGGGCGACTTTATCACCAGCATCAACGGGAAGCCCGTGCGAGACCGCAGCCAGCTCGTCCTTATGGTGGGCGACCTCCAGGCGGGCGAAGTGGTCCCCTTTACCGTCATCCGCGACGGCAAGACCCTCGATCTCAAGATAAAGATCGACGAGCGGACTGATGAAATCGCCGCGGACAACAACAACCTCTGGCCCGGCCTCGTTCCGGTTCCCTTGAGCGATGAGGTTCGCAAGGCACTCAAACTGGATGAGGATGTGCGAGGTCTTTATGTTGCAGATATTGTCGCGCGAACCCCCGCCGCAGCCATGGGCCTGCAGCGCGGGGATATCATCACCGCTCTCAATGGAGAGAAGATTGACACGCTGCGGGACTTCTACCGCCTGCTCGCCCAAAAAGGCGCGGGGGAACTCTGGTTTGAGGTGCGCCGTGGCGAAAACACCCTCGAGACCATGCGCTACAAGAACTAGTTGATACGGGGCTGTTGCAAAAGTCTTGAGTGACTTTTGTGACAGCCTTCTTTTTTTACCCCCGCCCCTCGTCCAAGCGGGAAAAATCGTGTAGAATTCAACCATGATCAAGGAATTTCTCCCCTACGACAGGGTTCGCAACAATGCCCTCAAATTGGCCCATCGCATCCATTCGGACGGCTTCATTCCCGATGTCATCTACGTGTCCCTGCGCGGCGGGGCCTATTTGGGCAATGTTATCAGCGAGTACTTCAAGATTCTGCGCCGCGGTGAGCGGCCGGTCTACTACGCTGCGGTGGTCGCCCGCTCCTATACGGACGTCCGCTCCAACGACGCGGTCATGGTTGACGGCTGGACCTACTCCCCCGACTACCTGCGCACCGGTGACAAGATTCTTCTCGTGGATGACATCTTCGATTCGGGCAATACAATCAACCATCTTTCGAAGATCATTCTCGAAAAGGGCATTCCCCGCGACGACCTCAAGGTTGCCGTTCACGACTACAAGTACTTCCGCGACAAGGTCGATCAGCACCCCGTTCAACCCGATTACTGGTGCCGCAAACACGACCTGTCGATCAACGACGAGGACCGCTGGATTCACTACATGAGCCACGAGCTCATCGGTCTGCGCGATGAGGAGCTCGAGGAGCACTATTACCGGCAGGACCCAGAACTCCGTGCTATACTGGACAGCATCACCAAAGGAAATTGAGGTTCGCCAGTGCAGTATCGAAGCGCCCCGTCCAGAGTGAGTCTTTTTTCCCTTTTAGTTCTGCTCGCGCTCCCGCTGTGGGCCCAGACGGGGAAGAATTCTACTGATACTGACGCCGCGAAATTGGGCGCCGCCAGCAATGGCGCCGCCAGCAATGGCGCCGCCAGCTCTGTTGCGGGCATACAGACCAACGCCCGCGACGGGGTGTTTGCAGAACCACAAACTCTCTGGTTCAGCCTTGCCTTTGCTGTCGCTTCTGACGGCAGCAGCGTGCCCGCCGCCAGCGCGACACGCGATGAAGAGCTGCGCCTCTATCTCGACAGCGAAGAGGTCTACCGCGGTCCGGGGCCGGCTTCGATTGAGCTGGACGTGGTCCCCGGCAGCGAGCGCTTCTTTGACATTCGCGCGGAGCGACGAAAGCGTTTTGGCGAGGGGCTCCCCGAAGGCACTGCTTACTGGTCAATACTCATAGATCGAGCAGCGCCGAATCCGCCCCGGCTTTCGGTCGAGACGTTGGCCGGCGAGGCCAAGCGGCTTCGTGTAGATCAGCAGTCCGGCGTGCGTATCATGGCCCTGCTGGACGCCCCGGGGTATTCATGTGAACCCATGCTGCTTCCCGAAGAGCTTGTCATCGATTCCGGGCGTTTTCACCTTATCGCCTGGGCGGTCGACGGGGCGGGAAACGAGAGCCTCCAGGTGCAGCACAGCGAGGACGCGCCCCGTTTGGAAATTGTGAGCCCTGTCCCCGGGCTCTGGGCAAATCGCCAACTCTTGTACATCGAGAGCGAGGGTTTTTCGCAGATACGCTATACGACAGACGGGAGCGATCCCCTCCTTGAGGGGGGGCTGTCCTATAAGGACCCGGTACGGATTGAGCGTACGGGCATCGTGTTTCTGCGAGTAGCTGCGCGCCGCCAGGATGGCAGCAATATACGTCGCGAGGTGCGCTTTGGGGTTCGGGAGCGCGGCGAAGACCTTCTCAAGCCCTTTGGCGATGCAGAATTTGCCCCGCAGGGTATGCGCTCGATCTCCCTTCCCGAGGGTTTTTCCGGGGCCTGGGCAGCGTCCCTTCCCCTGTTGAATGATATGCTCCCGACAAACCCGCGCCATACGGTCTTTGGCTCGGGGCGAACTATCAGCCTGCCCCAGTCTTCTTCCTTCTTTCGCCGCGAACCCCTTGTTATCTGTGACGGATCGACCTTTTGGCGCTATGTCGTTCCCCTGGGTGGGCGTGGTTTTGATGCGGGTATGCCCCGGGAGGATGGGCTTGTTCGCGTGGCGCTTGGGGAGGACTTTGCCCTTCTTTCCAGCTCGCGTTTGCGGGCTGTCGTTCGCGAGGGAGACGAGGCGGGATTCTTTTGGCGCTTTACGCCTGCAGGCAAATCTGCGACGGAGCACTGGCAACGTGCCCGAAGGGTTCTGCCGCTTTCGAACGAAGAAGGGGTCTTCGAGTGGCTGCTTCCCGCAGAGACGCCCGATTCCCTTCACTCATATGCGCTGGCAGCCCTCTCTGATAGTGCGACACTTCCGCTCGCCATCGCCGCTCGCCCGCCGGAGTCTCGCGATCCCTTGGCGCTTGTCTTGCAAGAGGGGTCCGAAGCCCGTGTCCTTTCTTTGCGTCTCGCTTCGCGGGGCCCCGGTGATAGGCGGGAACAGCGTCATTCGCTCTACCTCGAGGCGGGGGTGCCCCTGTCAATCGAGGCTGCAGAGGGCGAGGAACTCGTTGCATCTCTCATGGATTCGATGGGGCGAGAAATCGGCTCCTGGATTCTCGACAAGCGCGCTCCGCCGCCACCCGTTCTGAGTGCCCCGGCCCAGGGCAGCGTGAGTGACGAGGCCCTTTCCTTCCGGATTGCCAGCGACTGGCCCTTGGTCGGTTCGTTTCGGGTGGAACGTGAAGAACTTGACGGTCTCGTCCAGCGTGAAGAGCGCGCCGTGGTACCCGGTGTCCATCGGATTGATCCCGATACCCGCAGCCCCCTCGTCGTTCATCTCGATTTCGCTGCCCGCGATCCGTCCGGTAACGAGAGCGCCCGTGTTGTGCGCAGCTTTGGCATCGATGCGAGCACCATTTATCTGGATACTGGCGCTGGAAGCGGGGCCTCTTCTGCTTCGCCCGAAGGGTCACGTATGCGCCCCTGTGGGAGTCTCGCCGAGGCCCTGGCTTTGGCTGCGAGGCGAGGGCTCCGGCGTATTGCCGTGCGCGGCGATATTGTCCTTGATGATCCCTTGGATTTGTCTGCCCCCGGAATTGTCGGGGCCCCCGGAATTGTCGGGGCCCCCGGAATCGCCGACCCTGGCCGTGTGAAGTCGGGAGTATTTGCGCCGGGTGCTTCGTCCTTTGGTGAACGGCCTTTGGAGGGGCCCCGGGCCGATCTTTCGTACGAACAGCCCATCCTGATCGAGGGGGGTTTTGTCGACGCTTGGGTGAAAAGCCCGCAGCCTTCGCGAATAGAACTTGCCGAGGGCTCTTCACTCAGTCTTCGTGGCCGCGCTGTCTTCTTGCGCGACCTGCATCTCCTGCGCCCCGATATATCAGGAAAACCCCTCGTGGACTTGGGGGCCGGAGCCCGGCTCTCCCTGCTTCGCACCCGTCTTGACGCGGATGGACTTCTCGTTCGCGCCGAGGAAGCCGATCTTTTTGCGCGTTTTTCTCTCTTCTCATCCCGCGCCAGAGCCTTCGAAATGCGGCTTTCGGGACTCGATCTCGAGGATAGCCTCGTGAGTATTGATATTGAGAGTGAAACCGACACGCCGCCGGCCATTTCCCTTGAAGGGGGATCCCTTCGCGCCGAACGTATGCAGCTGTCTGTCGCTTCTTCACGCTTTGCCACGGGTCTTGCCCTCCTTGGAAGCGATGCCCTTTTGAGCAGCTGCGGGCTGCGCATTGACGCCGCTGAATTTGTCACGGCGCTCGAGGTACAGGCGGGGCGGCTCTCTGTTCTGGAAGGGGAGATTGAGGCACGTGCCCGCGATGTGGTTTTGGTATCGCTTGAAGATGCCGATACCCGTTTCCGGATGGCACGTTTGCGTTCTGTGGCCGACGGTGTTTCGCGGGCCTTTCAGGTGCGCGGTCGTTTCCCCAGGGTGGAGGGGAGCCGTCTTGAGCATGGCGGGGCTTCGATCCACAGTGAGCTCTTTGCCGGCGAGGAGCCCGTGGCGGGCTCGTTGAACGACAACCTCTTCGTCTCCTGGCAGTTTTTATGGCGGGACCTCTTGGCCGATGGCGATTTATCTGTTTTTAATAAACGATATGGCTCTGTCGACGTCTCTGCCGGCGGGAAGAACCGGGTTGAAAACAAGATCTTGCGTGATACTGGCGATATGGAACTTCTTCGCCCATGACAAAATGGGCCGGGAAGGGTGCTTTTATGCTCCTTTCCCGGCCATTCCAAGGAGTTTATGATGTCTCTGCTCACCGTTCACGGGCGCTTGCGCGTACTGTCCTGTTGTACTGCTCTGCTCCTGTGCTCACTCTTTTCGCCGTCGCGATCCCTCGAGGCCGCTGAGCCCGATGTAGCTGCGGGGAGCTCCGGTGAAGTTCCGGCAGATCCCGGCTTCAAGTTTGTCCACAACGGGCTCCTACAATCCTTTGAGAATATGGAAGACTTGGAACAGAATGACTATGGAGACCTCGAAAGCTTGGGCCTTACTCGCGTCATCGCGGGTCTCGATGTCCTCCTCGTGCCCTCGTTGGAAAAATCTTATCGGGAACGCGATGTCAACTACCTCAACGAAGACGCGCTTCTTGCCTGGCTTGATGAACGTCTGACAACAGATACCGAGGCCCTCGCCTGGACGCTGGGTTCAGGATGGGGCAAAATGCTCGCCCACTACCTCTTGACCGAACTCTGGGTGATTCGGTCGGAAAAGCTTCTGCCCCGCGAGATCCTCGATCGGGCTATCGAGTCTCTTCTGGATACCATGTCCAAGGGGCATCGCGCCTACCTCAAGAGCAGGGAAGGGTTTGGCGAGAGTGGAGACCCAGCAGAAGGCATGGATATCCCCGCCGAGGCAGAGCTCTGGTATCAGGAGGCCCTCGGCCTCGAAGCGGGGGCGCTGTGGGTGCACTGGAAGACCCTCGCCGACAGGGATCCCCTTGTCTACAACTACCTCGTGCTACAGCCGCGTTACAGTTCCCTGCTTGCGCGCCTGGAAACAATGCGGGCGGCTGCCATAGAACGGGCCCTCGAGAAGGCCCTTGCAAGCGTTGCGTCCGATCCCTGGTTCAAGGCGATTCCGGGTGGAAGGATCCAGTCCCACCTCTGGCCAAAAGAGGCGGGACTCCTTGACGAGGTATCAGTGAGTATCTCGGTGCGGACTCTGGATGAGTACGGGAGTCCTTTCGATCTCCTCGTCCCCGTCTCTATTTGGGAAGATCACTTCCAGCCCCTTACGACAGATAGTGCGATGGTCTCCTGCGGGGGCTTCGCGCCGGTAGATATCGGCGCGGGCTCCTGCGCCATGGGGCGGATTGATATCGCCCAGTGCTACAAACTCAGCGTCGTCTTCGACACCCTGTATCGCTTCCGTGCGGCGCGCCTGGGCATTCCACGGGCCCTTTTTGAAATGGTCTATTATGAATCGGACCTGCTTGAACGTGTCGAGCTCCTCCAACACGCGTACTACGAGGAGCAATTGTGATGAAGACGGTATTGAATGTTCTTCCCTTGGCGCTATCTTGTTTCCTCCTGCTTGTGATCTCCTGCCGTGAGAAGGAAGAGAGCCTCCCCCTCCCGGTTGAGGAACCTGTGCCCTCCGGCCCCAGCGCCGAACTAATTGTAGAGGACATGGCGCTTGGTGCGTTTTATTACATGCCCCACGGGGAATCCGACACCATAACCTTTCAGGATCGCTTTGTCCCCGGACGTCTCTTTCCCGAGGCCCTGCGCCTCGAGCCGGGTTCAAAGCCGCGCCTCGTGTACCCGGACGGCGCAAGTGAGGAGCT
>CAZIRF010000019.1:0-50832 GCA_964541755.1 uncultured Spirochaetales bacterium
TTCCACCAGCGGCTCCAGCCAGAACAGGCCGCGCGAGCCGTTACGCACCACGCGCCCAGGAGGACGACGCGTTTGAATTCGGAGAGGTCGAAGGCCCGGTCGAGCCCCCGCACGGCGAGACAATCGCCTTCCACATCCAGGCTGTCGTGGACCATTTGCCAGGGGTCGACCCTTTCGAGGGCGCGGGAGAAGGCCGTTTCGAGAACCGTGCGCGCGGCGGCGTTGTGCATGCGTGCTCCTTTGAGCGGGCTCAACTATCGGCATGAACCCCTAAAACAAGAGTAAACGGAAGCCTGCAGCTTGGCAAATTGCGGCGAGTATTGGAGACAGGGGGCCTTCCTGTGTTACTATTGGAGCAAAAGGAGTGTTCCCATGCACAAACGTATCGTGTTTCTTCTCTGTGCCCTGTTGGCGGTCTCGACCCTTGCCGTTGCCCAAACGCAGGTCACCAAGATTCTGTCCGCTTCCGATATCACTGCCATGATCAATCATGGGGATGCGATCGCCGACGAACTCGACGCGGTCGAGGTGCCGGTTGATTGGACAGCTGCCGCTTTCATGAATATGGAGGAGGGGGATGATCTCGTCACCTATATGAACAATCTGCGCAAAACACCGGTTTCCGCCGAGGTGCGGGCGATTTTTCGCAAATACGGCCTGGGTGATAACGGGTTCGAGAAGTATATCGTCATGACGATTGCGATAAGTACCGAAGTGACCCGTGCCGAGCTTGAAGAGGTGAAGGCCCTGTACGCCATGATGCCGGAGGGCGAGAGCTATACCGCAGACCTCGACAAGATGCTTGAACGTATGGAAGAGACGGTTCACCCCGCCGACCTCCAGCTCGTACGCTCTCGTCTGGGCGAGCTCGAATTTATGGCGGAAGAGTAAGACACAGCCGCCGGGCTCGTCTTATGCCCGGCGGAAGGCCTTGGTGAACAGGACGATGACGGTAAAGACTTCGAGGCGGCCGGTGAGCATGATGAACGAGAGCCAGAGCTTAATCCACTCGGGGAAGAACGCGTAGTTGAGCGCGGGGCCCACGAGGGAGAACCCGGGGCCTATGTTGCCCAAGCAGGCCAGGGTTGCAGAGAAGCTCGTGAGGATATCGAATCCGCCCGCCGATATGACCAGCGTGGACAGGAGCATGAGCCCCAGATAGAGGTAGACCATCGCCGCTATGTCGTAGACGACCTTTTTGTGCATGTAATTCTTGCCCACGAACACCCCGTAGATACCGCGCGGGTTTACGAGGTAGCGCAGCTCTGCAACACCCATCTTGAAGAGGGTGAGTATGCGCCCCACTTTTACACCTCCAGCCGTCGAACCGGCACTACCCCCGATGAACATGAGTATAAAGAGGACGGTTTGCGCGAAAGCCGGCCACAGGAGGTAGTCTCCGGCGGCAAAACCGGTGGTGGTAAGGATGGAGGCGGCATGGAAAGCGCCGCTGCGCAAGGCATCTACCGGATTTTCGAATCCCCCTTTCAAGTGGAGATTGAGACCGGCAAATATTGAGGTGCACAGGAAAATCCCCAGGTACACGCGCCACTCGCTGTCCCGAAACATACCCTTCAAATCGCCGCGCAAAAGGCGCCAGTGAATCCCGAAATTTGTCCCTGCCAAAACCATGAAGAGGGTGATGACCCACTCGATGTAGGCCGAATTGAACGCGCCGACCGAGGCATTGCGGGTCGAAAAGCCCCCGGTTGCCATGGTGGCGAAGGCGTGGGTTATGGCGTCGATCACGTCCATCCCCCCGAAAAGCAGGAGGATGGCGAGGATGAGGGTAAGACCCAGGTAGATGAGCCAGAGGATGGCGGCCGTCTGCGAAAGGCGCGGGGTGAATTTGTCGACCTTGGGGCCGGGGGATTCCGCCTCCATGAGTGTCCTTCCGTTGAGCCCCAAGAGCGGGAAGACGGCGACGGTGAGGACGACGATGCCCATGCCCCCGAGCCAGTGGGTGGTTGCATGCCACAAGAGGAGGCTGCGGGGCAGGATTTCAATATCCGTAAGGACGGTGGCACCGGTGGTGGTAAAGCCCGACATCGACTCGAACAGGGCTGATGCAAGCTGCGGAATGCTGCCGGAGAGGACGAAGGGGAGGGCCCCGAAGCTCGAGGTGATGAGCCAGGAGAGCGATACGAAGAGGTAGCCGCCTCGAGGAGAGAGTTCGTTTTTTCCCTTGATAAGGATATTGGATAGGGGGAAAAACGACAGGCCGACAAGGACAGGGCCAAGGAAGGCCCGAAGGGCTACCCCGGTTTCGCCCAGTGCGAAGGCGGCAGCCATACACAGGGCCATGAATAGGGAGACGATTGAGACGAGGAGGGAAAGGGCCCGTATCAGCGCTTTGGCGCCCATCAGGCTCCTCCAAAGATGAGTTCGAGGGCTGCGATGGCCCTCTTGGGCGCGACGAGGCCGATTATGTCGCCGCCGGAAAGGGCGGTGTCGCCCGAAGGGACGATGAAACGGTTCATCTGCTGTATGAAGGCAACCAGGACATCTTTGGGAAGGACGAGGTCGCGCAATGCCTTGCCCAGCACCGGAGACGCCGGATCGATGGCGAGCTCCACTATCTCGACGGTGTCCTCGTAAAAGGCGTGTATCGTGCGGATGTGCGCTTTGCGGACGGTCGCGAGGACGGTGGAGACGACCGCATCGTTGGCGCAGACGTAGGAATCCACGTCGAGGCCCGGCCCCAGGGGCAGGAAGCGGTGATTGAGGGTAAAGGCCATTGATTTGCGGGCCCCCAGTACCTTGGCGAGTTGGGCGGTGATGATGTTCTTGGTCTGGGAGTCGGTGGCCCCCACAAAGAGATCGGCGGTCTTGACCCCGACGCTTTCGAGGAAGCCCTCATCGCCGGAGTCCCCGCAGACGACGTCGATGTCGGGGAAAACCTTGCCTATGCGGCGGCATTCTTCCTCCGAGAGGTCTATCAGTGTAATGTCCAGTTTGCGCCGGAAGAGTTTGCCGTTTACCAGAGAGCCGAAAAACGAGCGCAGATTGCTGTCGGTCCTCTGGCCTTCGAGGAGACATTCGACCAGGCGCTCCGCGATGCGGGTGGCACCCAAAATAACGATCTTGCGGGCGTGGTCCTGCAGTCCTTCGACTTTGCCGAAGAGGGTGTCGAGTGAATCGGGCTGGCCCAAAATATAGAAGCGCTCCCCCTCGTTGAGGCGGGTGTCGCCCTTTGGCACGAGGAGTGTGCCTTCGCGAATGATGGCGGTTACGAGGAAGTGCTTGTCGCTGCGCTCGCGCAGTTCTTTCATGGTCTTGCCGGCGAAGTCGTTTCCCGCACCGGCGACGATCATGCGCAGTTGGAGGGCCCCTTCGTGAAGGGGGATGACGTGTTCGGCAAAGCCCTCGGCGATTATGCGGGTGAGTGTCCGCGAGGCCTCCATGGCCGGGTTGACGAGGTGATCGAGCCCGAAGGTGCGGCGTTGGACCTCCGACAGTGCGCTGTAGAAGGGGGTTTCCACGCGGGCGATGGTCTTTGTGCGGGAGGTCTCTGCGGCGACGAGGCCGCAGGCGACGATGTTGACGGCGTCGGAGCCGGTGAGGGCGATGAACCAGTCTGCGGTGGCGGTTTGGGCCATGCGAAGGGTTTCGGGGCGGCTCCCGTCCTCGTTGAGGACGAGGCAGTCGAGTTCGTTGTCCGCAATGCGGGCGAGCTCCGGGTCTTTCTCGATGATGACCACATCGCGCTTCTCTTCGATGAGTTCACGGGCTATGTGGATGCCGACACTGCCGGCCCCCAGTATGACAATGCGCATGGGCCCCACTATAGGCAGAAAGTCCCGCGGACGCAAGCGTTGCATATACCGGGCCGGAAAACCGCGCCCGCCGGGGTGCGCATGCGCCAGCCCTGCAGCCGCGCCCGCCGGGGTGCGCGTTCGCCGTCGGCGACAGCTATCAGCTTAAAAATAAATATATACCTATATATATAACGTAATCATAACTTTTGTGTTCGTTCAATGTCATACAAACGCAAAAAAGAACACTATTTGCAATAAATCATATTGACTCGATAAAAGAATATCTATATAAATAAATCGTAACCACCACAGAGGAGGTCGGATATGAAGACGGACAACAACACCGCCATTGCAGAGAATACCGGAACCACCACGCTTGAAGACGTGATCGGCAGGGTCAGCGAGGCCTGGAAGATATATGCGACATACTCCCAGGAGCAGGTTGACGCAATCTTCCGCGCCGCCGCCATCGCCGCCAACAAGGAGCGTATCCGCCTGGCCAAGATGGCCGTTGAAGAGACGGGCATGGGCGTCGTCGAAGACAAGGTCATCAAGAACCACTTCGCCAGCGAGTACATCTACAACAAGTTCAAGGACACGAAGACGGTGGGTGTTATCGAACGCGATACAACCTATGGTATTACCAAGATTGCCGAGCCTGTGGGCGTTCTCGCGGGGGTCATCCCCACGACCAACCCCACTTCGACGGCCATTTTCAAGGCCCTTATCGCCTTGAAGACCCGCAACGGTATCGTCCTTTCACCGCACCCCCGCGCCAAGCTCTGCACCGTCGAGGCTGCCCGCGTCGTCCTTGAGGCTGCCGTCAAGGCAGGCGCCCCCGAAGGGATTATCGGCTGGATTGCGAACCCCAGCATCGAAGACACCAACAACCTGATGCATCACCCGGCCATCGCCATGATACTCGCCACCGGCGGTCCCGGCATGGTCAAGGCCGCCTATTCTTCGGGCAAGCCCGCCCTGGGCGTCGGCGCCGGCAATACCCCGGCCATCCTCGACGAGACCTGCGATATCGAGCTTGCGGTCTCTTCGATCATCCTCTCGAAGACTTTCGACAACGGTGTCATCTGTGCAAGCGAGCAGTCGCTCCTCGTGCACCGCGCCGTCTATGCCAAGGTAAAGGCCGAGCTCGAAAAGCGCGGCGCGTACTTTGTCGAGGGCGGCGAGCGCGAGCGGCTTGGGGATATCATCCTCAAGGATGGGCGCATCAATGCCGCCATCGTTGGCCAGAGTGCCAAGACCATCGCGGCCATGGCCGGCATCCTCGTGGGCGAGCACACCAAGGTCCTCGTGGCAGAGACCGAGCGCATCGCCGCCGACGAGCCCTACGCATGGGAGAAGCTCTCGCCAGTCCTCGCCATGTACAAGATCGACGACTTTGCCGATGGCCTCGACAAGGCAGCCGCCCTCGTCGCCTTTGGCGGTCCCGGGCACACGAGCGTCCTCTACACGAACCCTGCCAACGAGGAGCGTATTCAGGCCTTTGGCGCCCGGATGCAGACGGGGCGCATCCTCGTGAACACGCCCAGCTCGCACGGCGGTATCGGCGACCTCTACAACTTCCGCCTGGAGCCCTCTCTTACCCTGGGCTGCGGCAGCTGGGGCGGGAACGCCGTAAGCGAGAACGTGGGGGTCAAACACCTGCTCAACACCAAAACAGTCGCGGAACGGAGGGACAACATGCTGTGGATGCGCTTGCCGCCCAAGGTTTACTTCAAGTACGGTGCCCTTCCCATCGCCCTGGGCGATCTCGCCGGGAAGAAGCGGGCGGCCATTGTTACCGACCGTGGCCTGTTCAAGATGGGCATTACCAAAAAGGTGAGCGCCATTCTCGAGGAGATGGGCATGGCTGTGGACACCATCCACGAGGTCGATCCCGATCCCACCCTTGAGAACGCCCGCAACGGGGCCAAGCGCATGCTCGCCTTCAACCCTGATGTCATTATCGCCGTGGGCGGTGGCTCTGCCATGGATGCGGCCAAAATCATGTGGGTCCTCTACGAGCACCCGGAGGCCGACTTCGACGACCTCGCCATGCGCTTCATGGATATCCGCAAGCGCGCTGTGGCCTTCCCGCCCCTGCGCCAGAAGGCCACCCTCGTCTGCGTAAGCACGACCTCGGGCACCGGTTCGGAGGTGACCCCCTTTGCCGTCATCACCGACGAGAAGAGCGGGATCAAGTACCCCCTGGCCGACTACGAGCTTACCCCGGACATGGCGATTATCGACAGCGAGCTCGCCATGGGCCAGCCCGCCGGTCTTACCGCCGCTTCGGGCTATGATGTCCTTACCCACGCGGTGGAGGCCCTTGCCAGTGCCTATGCGACCGACTACACCAACGCCCTCGCTATGGAAGCGGCCCGTATGGTCTTCGAGTACCTGCCCAAGGCGTACAAGGACGGGACCGATCGTGTCGCCCGCGGCAAGATGCACGATGCCGCCGCCATGGCCGGTATGGCCTTTGCCAACGCCTTCCTGGGCATCTGCCACTCGATGGCGCACAAGCTCGGCTCGACCTTCCACATCCCCCACGGTGTGGCCAATGCCCTGCTCCTGGACAAGGTCGTGCGCTTCAACGCGGTTGAAGTGCCCACCCGCCAGGCGGCCTTCTCGCAGTACGACCACCCCATGGCCATCGAGCGCTATGCCCGCCTCGCCGATTACCTGGGCTTCCAGGCCAAGACCAACGAGGCAAAGGTCGCCCTCCTCATCAAGAAACTGCAGGAGCTGCGGCAGGAAGTGGGCATCCCCGCTACGATCAAGGACTGGGGTGTAAAAGAAGAGGACTTTCAGGCAAAGCTTGACCTCGTCGCCGAGCAGGCCTTCGATGACCAGTGCACGGGCGCCAACCCGCGCTACCCCCTCATCGCCGAGCTCAAGGAGCTCCTTACCGAGGCTTATTACGGCTAGTCTTCGATAGCCAATCCCCCTGCCCCCGGGTCGTGAGACAGCCCGGGGGCTTTTTTTACTTCATGCCGTGGGATTCGAGGACGGCGTGTAGATCGGGGCGCGTTTTGGCATAACGGATGATGGCATCGAGGTATCCTGCGGGCTCGCCGGTGTCGAGGCGTGTGCCTTCGATGCGGGCAGCGACGACCTTGCCGGCCGCCATGAGCTCGTTGAGGGCCCCGATGTGGTAGAACTCGCGATCGGCGTCCGGGCCGGCGCAGTGGGCCTGCCAGCCCTTTTCGAGGAGGCTGAAGAAATCGGGGGTAAAGAGGTAGCGCCCGATGCTTATCTCGTGGCTGGGCTCGTTCCCTTTTGCCGGTTTTTCGACAATGCCCTGTACGTGTCGGCCGTCCGGGGCGAGGTCCAGGACCCCGTAGCGGCTTACATCGCCGGCCTCGTGTTCACAGGCCATGACGGAGCAGCCGCTGTCCTTCCAGGTTTGAACGAGTTGTTTCGAGAGGGAGGGGCCCTGCACGAGGTCGTCGGGGTAGGCGACTACACAGGGCTCGCCTTTGAGGAAGGGGACCACCTGCAGGAGGGCATGGCCGGTGCCCCGCATCTTCTGTTGGCGGACAAAGGCCATTTGCAGGGCCGGGTCGGGCTGTATGGCCTCGAGCTGTTTCTTTTTGCCTTCGCGCTCGAAGATGGCCTCGAGTTCCACCTCGCGGTCGAACCAGTCCTCGAGGCTCTTCTTTCGCCGCGAACTCACCACTATGACTTCGTGAATACCGGCCTCGCGAAACTCTTCAATAATAAAGTCGATGGAGGGCCGGTCAATGAGCGGCAGCATTTCCTTGGGGATGGTCTTCGTTATGGGTAGAAAGCGGGTGCCGTAGCCGGCCGCGACAATGACGCCTTTCATGGGTCCTCCATACTGATGGGGCCGCCAATACCTGAAGTTTTGGTGACTCGCTGATAAAAAAGGGCTGCCGACACGTATGCCGACAGCCCATGGTAGCGCCTCTTGAAAGGCTCTTCAAGCGCCGCCAGCGCCCGGAAGGGGCGTCAAGCGGGCCGGTTTGAACAATTACAGCTTGAGGCTGATGCCTACATTGGCACCGATGCCCGCATAGCTCTCGAAGATACTGATGCCGGTGATACCCATGAAGCCCCACATGAACATGCCGGTTGCTTCGGCATAGAGCTTGACATCGCGGGTAATGAGGTAGCTCGCCCCAACGCTTGCAATACCACCCAGGTGTGTTACCCATTTCTGAGAATCGGAATTGGTTGCGGCATCCTCGAGAATCATGAGAATGACGTTTGTTCCTACACCGATACTGGCATTTGCCGTGAAGGTAAGGCGGCGCATGAAAATGTTCATATCAAGACCGGCCGTGGCGATAACGGGGAACAAGAGCGCCCCGTCGAGGAGGACGAAGAAGCCGCCGGTGGGGCGGATCGCGTAGAAACCGCGGGTGCCGATAACCTTGAGGTTGAGGGTTGGGGTGCCGCTGGTTGTTTCACCATCCCATTCTCTCTCCCCGAAGTATTGGAGGTAGCCCCCCGAGATGGATGCGTCAAAACCCTGGCGCGGAAGCTCGCGGATTTGGGCGCCCTCTTTGACCGAATTGCTGTCGCCGTAGAGGATGGTGGCAACCGAGGCCTTGGCCTGAACGTCCTTGACCATGATGAGGCCGGCTTCAACCTCGTCCTCGAAGCCCATGATGTCTTTCTTCTCGATAATGAGGTACTCGTCGCCCTTCTTGATACCCATGTCCTGGCCCAGCTGCATGCGTGCTTCGATGAGATTGGCCGAGAGGATGCGGGAGCTTATCGTAAAGGCGGGAATCGAGCGTACTTCATACTCGAGCTGGCCGGCAATCCCGGCGAGAGCACCTTGGATTGACTTCTGTTGGGTCTCCTCGGAGCTGCCGCTCGTGTCGATCGACGCCCAGCCAAAGGTCTTTCCTTCCGCTACGTCGATGAAGGCCACCGAGGTCTTGATGCGGGTCTGGTATTCCTCCGCTTCACTGTTGTATTCGGAGGTGTAGGAGGTGATGGTGGGGATAACCACGACGAAGGAGCCGTAAAGCTGATTGAGGAGGGCTTCGGTAAGCTGTACCTCGCCAAATTTTACTTCGTCGGGGAGAGGGGTGTTCTCCTCTTTGGCCTTGCGCAGTATTTCGATGAACTGGTTGATATCCGCAGACGAGAAACGAACCGTCTGGCCCAGGACATTGAAACGGCCCAGATTGACAAAGACACTCTGGATTTCGGCGTCGACTGTCGCGAGGACGTTCGAGGGAATATCATACCCATAGTAGCCGAGTGCAAAAACGGCCACATCTTTCTTCTTGCTCACCTCGAAATCATCTTGTGCGAGGACTGGCATGGCAAAGGCGAGGAGCAGGGACGCCGCAATCGCGGCACGCAAAATTTTCATCATTCCTCCTGATTGGGGCCAAATCACACCATCGTGACAGACGGATTTATTTTGGCTTCGCTAAAAGTGTAGTAATGTGCATCTTCTTGTCAATAGAAGAGCCTACTCGCGTGGATTTGCGACACTATTGGCGATAGTTTCCATATTCGCCCCCGAGGGTGCCTGGAAGACGCGCAGTCCGAATTCTCCCATGACGGCCAAGAGGTGATCGATGATATCGGCCTGGATGGCCTCGTAATTGACCCAAGCCTTGTCCGAACAGAAGAGGTAGAGCTCCAGGGGCAAGCCGTTCGGATTGCCTTCGAGGTAGCGTACCATGTGGGTAAGCCCCTTCTCGACCATCGGGTGTTCGTCGAGGTAGGCCGATACATAGGCGCGGAAGGTCCCCAGGTTTGTAAGGGCGCGTCCCGAGACCTTGTCGCTCTTCGCGACCCCAAGGGCCTTGTTGTGGGCCGCGATTTCGTTCTCCTTTTTCTCTATATATGAAGACAGGAGCCGCAGCTTGGACAGGCGACGTTTTTCTTCGTCGGTCAAGAAACGTACCGACTGCATGTCGATACTGATGGCCCGTTTTATTCGGCGCCCGGACGATTCGCTCATCCCGCGCCAGTTCTTGAAGGAGTCGCTTACCAGGGCGTAGATGGGGATGGTAGTGATGGTCATGTCCCAGTTGCGTACCTTTACCGACTGCAGGGTTACGTCGATAACGTCGCCATCGGCCCCGTACTTGGGCATCTCTATCCAGTCGCCGATGCGCACCATGTCGTTGCTCGACAGCTGGAAGCTCGAGACGAGCCCCATGATGGAATCCTTGAAGACGAGCATGAGAACGGCACTCATCGCTCCGAAGCCGCTCAAGATACCAACCGGCGAGATGTTGGCGATTGTGGTGACGACCAGAATGGCGCCGACTATCCAGACGAAGACCTTGACCATTTGCAGGTAGCCCTTGACCGGTCGTTTGCGGGCCACATCCGGGTTTGCCGCCTGGTAGATGAGATTGGCCGCGTCGAGGAAGGTCCCGATGCTGTGCGCAGCCATCAGTATGAACCATGCGACCACTGCCCGCCGGAAGAATTCGCTCGCCCCCTCGAAAACGGGGAAGAATACCGGCGAGAGCGCCAAAATGAGTATGGGCGGAACCATGCGCAGGGCGCGGCGCAAAAAGCCCGATTCAAAGAGGATGTCGTCCCATCGCGAACGGGTCTTCTCGACGCTCTTTTTGACGATGGTTTTGAGCAGGAGGCCGGTGACAAGGCGTGCGAGAAAGCCCGCGAGAAGGAGGACGAGTATCGAGGCCAGGGTGGTCAGGCGGCCGGCCATGGCGGCACCGATGCCGAATGTTTCATAGAGGGGTTTGAGTAATTGTTCCATGCCACCCAGTCTGCCGGCAGGGAGCGCTCCTGTCAAGAAAAGGGGGGATGGACCCTGGAAGGGTGGGGAAGCCGCTCCCAAAAATTTGATAATTTTGGAAGCGGCTCCCTTGCCCATGGTTTTATGTGGGCGTATATTCACTCCACCATGAAAACACTCGATGTGAGGTCGGGGCCGATTGCGCCCGCCCTCGTGCGCTTGTCGCTGCCGGTTCTGGCCGGGCAGGCCTTCAACCTTCTCTACAACCTCGTCGATACCTGGTTCATAGCCCGTATCGACACGGCAGACCCCTGGCTCGTGGGAGCCACCGGCCTGGTATTCCCCCTCTTCTTCATCCTCATGGCCACAAGCTTCGGGATAACGGGCGGGGTCTCTTCCCTCGTGGCGCGTGCCATAGGGGCGGGTCGTTCCCGGGAACTTGACCGCACGGCAGAGAGCGGCATTTTCCTCGCCATAGTCGCGAGCGCTCTCTTCCTGCTGCTCATGTATCCCCTGTCGACGCCGCTCCTTTCGCTCTTTGGCGGAACCGATCAAATGCTCGTCTACGGCAGGGAGTACCTCCACTGGCTTTTGCCGGTCGTTCCCTTCATGCTCTTGAGCGCGGTTTTTACCGGCATCTTGCAGGGCGAGGGCCGGCCAAAACACATGATGGTCTCGATGATGATCGGGACGGTGGTGAATATCGTCCTCGACCCACTCCTCATTTTTACTGCCGGTATGGGTATCGCGGGGGCCGGTCTCGCAACCGCCCTGGGCAATGCCGCCGGCCTTGTCTACCTCGTTATCGTATTCCTCAAGACCACCTCGCAGGTGAAGATCCATTGGAAGATTTCCTTTGTAAGCCTGCCGGTTGTACGCGAAATATTGCGCGTCGGCCTGCCACAGAGCCTCATGAACTTCCTCTCTTCGCTCTCGTTCATCTTCTACAACCGCATCATGATCGACATCAATCCCTACAATTTGACCTCCTTCACCCTCTATTCGCGCATGGAGCAGGTCGCCCTCATCCCCATTTGGTCGCTCTCCAGCGGCCTTGCCACCATCGCCGGACAGGCAGCGGGGGCCCGGGATATCGAGCGCATGCGACGCGCCTCGCGGACGGGCAGCGGGATTGGCCTCGCGGTTACCGGCACCCTGCTCCTGGGATACGTACTCGCAAGCCCGTGGATCTTCCGCTTCTTCCAGACTGATGCGGAAGTCCTCCGGCTGGCGGCGATCATCGCCCCCTGGATGGCGGCCGCGTCCTTCGTGTCCGTGCCCATGTTCATGGTGAATACCGTCATGGGCTCATCCGGTTTTGCGAACTACAGCTTGATTCTCACGGCCCTGCGCATCTACGGCCTCAATGTCCCCGCCTGTCTTTTGGGGGCCTATGTTATCGGGCGGGGCGTGACCCCGGTCATGATCGGGATATTTGTCTCCTCTGTGCTTGCCCTGCTGCTCTCGCTCGGGGCCCAACATATCTTCCTGCGGGCCCTGGAACGGGGACGCCTCAAGATTGCATTTGCCGCAGGAGAGAATGACGGCGCTGTGGCAGAACTCGCCATGGCAAACACCCCCGCAGAGGATGTCTCTGTGGTGGTCAAAGCAGGAGAATGACATGAACCGTATTGAAAAGGCCCCCGAAGGGGCGCGGGTTCTCGTCCTGGGGGCGAGCGACAAGGAAGAGCGCTACGCGAACAAGGCCTTCAAGCTTCTGCGTGAGAATGGCTTCGAGGTAATCCCCGTACACCCGCGAATCAAGCAGATCGAGGGCGTTGCGGTCCATGCCTCTGTGGGGGATGCTGCCGCAGCCGTGGTTGCGGCCGCAGCCGGGGCCAGCGCGGTGGATACGGTAACCCTTTACGTCAACGGAGATACCGTCCTTGAAAACGCGGCGGCGATTATCAGCCTTGCCCCGCGCCGGGTCATCATGAACCCCGGGACGGAGAACGCCGCTGCCGCCAAGATGTTCGCCGACCACGGCATCGAGGTGCTCGAAGCCTGTACCCTGGTCATGCTCAAGACCGGGCAGTTTTAGTTCGCGGCGGATTCTGCCGCTTCGACCGCCGCTTCCCTGTTCGGGGGGATGGCGGATATCGGTGCTGCGGGGGCGGCTTCGCTCGGGGTGAAGTCGAGGGCCGTCTCGTAGACCGAACCGTCGAAGCCCATGCTTATGCCGTATGCCCCCGTCCCGTAGTCTTTCTGCGGGATAAAATCGATCGTGAAGGTTTCGTCGTCCGCAAAGAGGGCCTCGGCCGGGGCCACCCCGGTGTAGTAGCGATTGTTCGACAGGTAATAGCGGGCCCGCCGTTTGGGAAAGGTGATATAGATGGTCAGGCGCTCCCGGTCTGTGGGCGAGAGGTAGCGGAAGCGCAGGGGGAGCGCCTCGCCAAAGATGGCGGTTTTGTCCGTTTCGAGCAATTCCGCGATGGGGGTGCCGAAGTTCTGCGTCGAGTAGACGTGGGTATCGGTCTCCTTGCAGCCAACACCCAGGTGGGTGAAGCTCTTTCGCAGGATGTTCGCGCGGTGGCCGGGCGACTTCATCCAGGCGCTCACAAGCTTGTTGGCGACCGTCTCCTCGTCCGGGCCGAAGTGCATGGCGATATTCTCGCCGGTCGCGCCGATGATGTTCGGGTAGTACTCGCCCATCCGCTTCGAGGGACTGCGCCGCAGATGGTCCGTGTGCGAGAAGAACCCCTTTTCTACCATATTGACACTGTGAATACGGGCGATATCGTCGAGGGCCGCCATGCGCTCAAGGGCCGGGAGCCCCCGTTTTACGCGCTCATCGTTTGTCAATTCGAATACGCGGTCCTCGACCAGGCGCATGTCCATGGCCGCAAGTGTCTCCAGAGCGAGTGCGCCCGTCAGTATCAGCATGAAAATTCTTCGCATCAATGTCTCCCGCCTGTGCCGCATTCAAACCTGGAGGAACGCAGATTGCGTCCCGGCTTTGCGCCAAGGAAAAGAATCGGGGATGGGCTCCCGATCGTCAAGCATCCGGAGGGGGCGGGCCCCTGCGGGCGAAATGTGGCACAATTCGACCGAATCTGCCCTTTGTGACAAAGCGTGTCCCGTAATGGGGGTGCTTGTTGTATTTGATTTGGGCGGGTAGTATGGTTATATTGGAGTAAATGATGAAATTGGAAATCAGACGAGCTTCGAATTCTTCTTCTCCCGGGGCCGTGCGCCATCCCTTGAGCCTGAGGTCTATAAGCCTTCTCCTTATCGGCTCGGTCCTCTTCATTGCCGCGGGGGTTTCGCAGCGTTTCGTACCGCCGTACTTTAACGGTATTATCGCGCAGCTCCAGATCGTGATAAGCATCCTCCTCATTTTTGCGAGCCATCGCTATGGCTGGCTGGTGGCCTTGGCCCACAATTTGGTACAGGGCCTTGTGACTACGAGCGTGGTCGTGTTTGGGGGGCGTTTTGACGCCATCCCCGGCATCATGATGCCCCTCCTTACAATCCTCATCATTGCCATCATCGCCAGCGACCGCAATTCCCTGTGGCTCAAGCATGAGGAGCTCCTTTCCAAGCAGCGCGAGCTTGAGGAGGCAAACGAGGCAACCGCCCGCGCCATGAAGGCCAAGAGCGAGTTTCTTTCATCGGCGAGCCATGAGCTGCGGACCCCCATGAACAACATCATGGGCTATCTGGAGCTCATGAGCCACGGCATTTTGCCCGCCGAACAACGCGAGTATCTCGAAACGGTGACGATGAATGCCCGAAATCTTGTGGACCTTCTCAACGATATCCTGGACCTTTCGAAGATTGAAAACGGCCACCTCGACATCGTCTACAAGAACTTCATTCCCGAGGAGAGTCTGCGCGCCACCCTGCGGCTCTTCGAACCGACACTGGCCAATCGCGATTTGCGCCTCCATGTCGAAGTGGGGGAGACCCCCCTCTGCCAGGGTGATCCCGTCCGTTTGGGGCAGGTTCTCGTCAACCTCTTGGGTAATGCCATGAAGTTCACTCCGCGCGGCGGCAGCATTCGGGTGAAGGCTTCCATGGCGGAACGGGACGAGGGGTATTGGCTGACGGTTTCGGTGGCGGATACCGGCATAGGTATTCCGCGCGAAAAACAGGCGTCTATTTTTGAGCCCTTCGTCCAGGTGGCCCCTTCGGGGCCCGAGCCCCTGCGCGGAACCGGTTTGGGGCTTGCCATCAGCGCGCAACTGGTAAAGAAGATGGGGGGCGAGCTGATAGTCGAGAGCCGGCCCGGGGCGGGGAGCACCTTCTCGTTTGGCGTCCCCCTCAATCCGGCCTGCTGCGACGAACCCGGCAGTGTGGCCTGCGAGGATCAAGCGCAGAGTTTTGCCGGCAAGGGGCTTACCGTCCTCGTGGCGGAGGATACCCCCGATTCCCTCAAGCTTCTCACCCTCATGCTGCGGGAGCTGGGCCTGGCCGTGGTCTCTGCCCAGGATGGCGCGGAGGCCTTTACCCGGTACCGGGAGCGCCCCTGCGACCTGCTCATACTTGACGGGCAGATGCCGGGCCTGACCGGCCGCGAGGCGACGCTCAAGGTGCGGGAGTACGAGCACCAGAACGGATTGCCAAGTGCCCCCATTATCATTTTGAGTGCGAATATCGACGAGCAAGAGCGCGTTGCCTATCTGGAAGCGGGGGCCTCCCTGAGTTTGGTCAAACCGGTGTCCATGACGGCCCTTTCCCGCCATTTGGCGCGGCTTCTGCCGGGCGGAGAGGAGACGATTGCGGAAGTTCCGCAAAAGGGCTCTGCCCCCGTCGACTACCTGGGGCGGGCTTCGGCAAAAATCGGGCTTCCCGTTTCTGCAATCGAGGACATCTTTGCCGATTTCGTGCGCGATCTTCCCGATTACCTGGAGGCCATTGCCCTGGCCCTCGAGCCCGTGAATCGCAGCGACCTTTCGCGGGCGGCCCATCGCCTGCGGGGTGCGGCCGCGACCCTTGTCCTTGACGAGTTGAAGAGCCTCGCGGGCAACCTGGAAAAACGGGCCGAATTCGATGAGCGTGCCGCCCTTGCCATTGTGTATGCGGAAATACGTGCGCAGGCGGGCAAGATTATGGAGTGGTATTTGGCGCGCAGCAAACGGGGCGCCGTCCGCGAGGATTGAAACTCCTCCTGCAGGCTTCTTGTTACGGGGGCCAACTAGCGGCGCAGACGCAGCCCCATGTGCAGGTTCAGCCCCTGGAAGGCCGCCCCGCCGCCGCCCCCGTCTTTAAGTGGATAGGTTCCCGCGTAGCTCAGGGTGCTCAAGGTGTACGCGACGGTGTCGCCGCGCAGGATGCTCGTATGCAGGTACTTTGCATCGATGAAGAGACTCGTGTGTCTCCCGGTTTGTACCGAAACGCCCCCGCCAATTTCCACGGCCGCCCCGCCGCTTGTGTAATCGAAGAAGCGTGCATTTCGCAGAATATGGTCGTCCACCCCCGTGCAGGAGAGCCAGGGGTAGAGGGCGGCATTGAGCGACAGTTCAACGCGTTCGCCAGCCTGCCAGGCCAGGGCCAGGCGGGCGAAGGGCATGAGCCACTCCTGCCGGTAGATGATGCCGGTGCCGCTCATTGCGTATGATTCATCTTCTTCGTTCAGTTCGGGGTAGATACCTCCCGGGGGAAGGTAATCTGGATACCAGGAGTAGTGAATGTACCCGTCCCGGGCCTCCCAGTGGAGCCAGCGGTAGCGAAAGCCCGCCTCAAGCGAGAGGCGGGGGCGGGTTGGGGCATCTTCTTTCCCGGGGACGGCAAAGGTCCAGCCCAGGCTTCCCTCGAGGTCGACGGATTCCATGAGGATGTTGTCGTGCCGCGAGTAGTGGGTCAGCCAGTCGTCGCTCGTGACGGTCGGGGTTTGGAAGACATTCATCCAGTCGCGGTCGGTCATGTACCCGGTTTTGCCGGGGAGGCCCGCGTCGAAGGCGGCGCGAAACGTGAAGCCCGTCGGGGCCTCCCAGTCCAGGGCGAGGCCGGCCCCGGCAGAGGGCATGAGGGGCCAGAGGAGCTCGCTCCCGATAATACTGTTTACGTAGACGTACTCGCGGCCCTCACCAAAGCTCAAATTCGTGGCAAGGTCGAAGGAGAAGCGGCCCTTGGGTGTTTCAAGGGCCGGTGCGGGCGGGGTGATGCCGCTTGTGGGGGTGTCACTCGCATCGGCGCCGTGCAGAGCGGCGGGGCTGGTGGCGAGGAAGTAGAGAAAGAGGCAGCCGGACAGGGCGCGAGCTCTTGCGGACATGGCGGGAATGGTATCACATGGGGTTGATTTCGTGCATCGGAAAAATCTGCGCGACTCAACTATCAGTAGAGGCAAATCAAAATCGGTTATTTTAATTTGCCTCTTAGGCGAGTAAATTGCATATCATTATATAGTATGGATATGCAATTTATTCGCCGACATATATTCATGGTTACTCTTTCAAAACTCACAGAGTTTTGAAAGAGTATCAGTATATATTGCTTTATATATACTAAAATAGTAATGTATAAGCAGGAGGATTTGTGGATACCATCATCATGTATGTGGTGGCCCTGGTGCTCTTTGCCCTGTCCTTTGCAAGGGATCGCGCAAAGACCAAAATGGCCGTCAAGAAGGGCCTCAAGGCCATAGAGGGCATTTTGCCGCAGTTCCTCGCGGTCATCGTGATCATCGCCTTGGTCCTTTCGGTTCTGGACGCCAAGGCTATATCGAAGGTCCTGGGCGAGGAATCGGGCTTCTTCGGGTTTTTCATGGCCAGCCTCGCGGGGGCGGTAACGCTCATCCCGGGCTTTGTGGCCTTTCCCGCCGCCGGCGAGCTCCTCAAGAACGGGGCGGGGGTACTGCAGATAGCGGCCTTTGTCTCCTCGCTCATGATGGTGGGGATCATCACCCTGCCCATGGAGATGGTGACCTTTGGTAAAAAGGCGGCCATTTTGCGCAATGTCCTGGCCTTTGTGTTTTCGCTCCTCGCCGCTTTCTTTGTGGCCTGGATAGTTTCCCTTGGGGGTGCTGCATGAACATCCGCGGCTTTGTCAAACGCTACCGCGGCTTCCTCCTGGCCCTTGCCGCCCTCGTCGTTCTCGTGATTCTGCGGCCGGCTCTCGCCCCGGCGGTGGGAAAGTCGCTCGCGAGTCAGCTTGCGACCCTCGCCCTCGTTGTGCCGCCCATCTTCCTCCTTTTGGGCCTCCTCGATGTCTGGGTGCCCCGCGAGACCATGATTCGCTTCATGGGGCCGGGAGCGGGAATCAAGGGCAAGCTGATAGCCTTTGGCCTTGGCTCGGCGGCGGCAGGCCCCCTCTACGGCGCCTTCCCCGTGGCCAGCGTCCTCATGAAGAAGGGGGCCTCCATCACGAATATCTTCGTATTTATCGGGGCCTGGTCGACGACCAAGATACCCATGCTCCTGTTCGAGATGCAGGCCCTGGGGGTGCGCTTTGCCCTCGCGCGTCTGGCCATCGACATACCCGGCATCATCCTTATCGCCGCTGCGATGCGACTCGCCCTGCCCAAGGCCGAAGTCGAAGCGATGTATGCCCGCGCCGCAAAGGTGGGCGAGGGGCCCTGCGGCCAACATGACGACTCGCCCGGCAAGGGCCCCGGCGCAGCGGAATCCGGCACGCAGAGTGGCACGTAACAGCCATTCCGGTATACACTTTGAGCAGGGGGATCCATGAGCAGTATTTGCCTGCATAACGGCACCGTTCTCACCGGCTTCGCCGCAATGGAGGACTGTGCCGTTCTGGTTAGCGACGGGGTCATTGTCGATGTCTTCATGGACAAGCGTCTTTCCAAGAAGCATATTCCGCCAGATGCCCGCTGGATCGACGTCAAGGGAGCGTACATCGCCCCCGGCTTCATCGACACGCACATACACGGGACCGGGGGCTTCGGGACCGATCAAAACGATCCGCAGGCCCTTCTCGAGCTCTCGCGGGTTCTGCCCCGCTACGGGGTAACGAGCTTCATACCCACCCTCTACCCGGCCCCGCGCGAAGAGCTCCTCTCTGCCCTGCGCGCCTTTGCCGCTGTTTTGGGCCGCGAGGAGGGGGCTCATATTGCGGGTTTCCACCTCGAAGGCCCCTTCGTCTCGCCCTCGATGCTGGGCGTCCAGCGCCCCGAAACCCTCTCGCCGGTGGACCTGAACTTCATGGAGGCGCTGTGGGACGCATCCGGTGGCCACATCGTCAACATGACCGTCGCCCCCGAATTGAAGGGTATGCGCGAGCTCGCCCTCTACTGCATCAAGAAGGGCATTGTCCTCCAGGCCGGCCACAGCGCCGCCGCCTATGAAAACATGGTCGAGGGCATGCAGGTGGGCATCCTCCACTCGACCCATCTCTTCAATGCGATGAGCAAACTCGACCACCGCAACCCCAACGCCGTGGGAGCCATACTCATCCACCCCGAGCTCTCCTGCGAAATCATCGCCGACGGCCAGCACGTTCACCCCGACCTTGTGCGCCTCTTGCGCCGCGAAAAGCCCCTCGACAAGATCGTCCTCGTCACCGATGCCCTCACCCCCACCGGGCTTGAGGGCGGTCGCCTCGTCGCCAACGGCCAGGAGGTGGTCTTGCAGGATGGTGTCTTTCAACGCGCCGCGGACGGGGTTATCGCCGGTTCGAGCCTTACCATGCTCCAGGGCGTCAAAAACCTCGTCTCTTGGGGCTTTACCGTCGAGGAAGCGGTTAAAACAGCCAGCTCCACTCCTGCCCAGGTGATGCACTTCGCAAAAAAGGGTGCTATCATACCGGGTAATGATGCCGACCTCGTCGTATTCGACGCGTCTTTCACGCTGCGGGCGACCATGGTGGGCGGTACACTGCTTCAGGAGAACAATACATGAGACTGATAGTCAAGGACCGCTACGAGGACCTGTGCCGCGCCGCTGCCCGGTATATTGCAGAAAGGGTGGCATCCCTCGTTGCGAAGAACGGCCGCTGTGTCCTGGGCCTTCCCACGGGCTCAACCCCCCTGGGGGTATACCGCGAACTCGTCGCCCTTCACCGCGCGGGATCGCTCTCCTTCAAGGATGTCGTCACCTTCAACATGGACGAGTACCTGGGCCTCCCCCCCGATCATCCCCAGTCCTATCACCACTTCATGTGGTCGAACTTCTTCTCGCACATAGATATCAAGAAGGAGAACGTCCACATCCTCGACGGCATGACCAGCGACCCCGCCGCAGAATGCGCCGCCTACGAGGAGGCCATTGTGAAGGCCGGGGGCATAGACCTCTTTTTGGGCGGCGTGGGCCCCGACGGCCACATTGCCTTCAACGAGCCGGGCTCCTCCCTTGTCTCGCGCACCCGGGTCAAAACCCTTACAATGGATACGCGCATCGCAAATGCCCGCTTCTTTGACGGTGACATCTCCAAGGTTCCCTCGACGGCCCTCACGGTTGGCGTGGGAACGGTCATGGATGCCCGCGAGGTGCTCATCTTGGTAAACGGCCACGGCAAGGCCCGTGCCCTGCGGGACGCCGTCGAAGGCGGAATTTCCCACATGTGTACCCTGTCTGCCCTGCAAATGCACGAACACGGTATTATCATGTGTGATGAGGACGCGACGGTGGAATTGAAGGTGGGAACTGTGCGATACTTCAAGGATATCGAAGCCCGCAACTAGTACTGGAGACACGATGGCACTCGCTTTTCTGGAAAAAATATTTTCCATATTCACTTCTGGCGGCGATCCCGAGGCCGAAAAGAAAAAGCTGCTCAAGCAGATCGGCAAGGAACTCTCGAAACACAAGTACAAGTTCTACAAGGTCCGGGGCGAAGAGGCCCAAGCGGCCTTGGGCAAGTTTTTCTACGACGTCTACAAGATTCTCGCTCCGGCCCAGGTTTTCATGCAGAACGCTGCGAGCTCCTCTGTCCTGCGTGCCATCATCATAGACCAATACCTTGACCAAGAGGGCCACGAACTCCAGGAGCGTCTTACCGAAGATTCCATTGCGGAGCGCATCAAAACCACCTCCCTCAAGCAGCTCACCCAGGAAGTGCGCGACGACATGGTCAAACTCTTTGCCCTCTTCGACGCCGCCCGCATACGCGAGATCGATGCGGCCTGGAACGCCATCCTCTCCTTTTCCCGCTTGGTCAACTTCGACTATTTCTTTTTGCTCAAGAAGTTCGACTCCAATATCACCGAGCGCTCCTTTACCTATCAACCCAAATTCGAATCCATTCGAAGCGAGTACATAAGCGATGACCTCAAGGATTTCCTCGAGATAATTGGCGGCATGGACCTCGATCGCGATTGGCGGCCCGTTTTCGAAATACTCAAGACCTTCAAAGGGGTCGAAGTGGTCGCCATCGAACAGTGGAACAAGCTCGTTGCCCTGCTCAAGACCCTCTTGCGATCGGAGATATTCCCGCTCATGGTGCAGCATATCGATAAGAATCCCCACTGGACGAGCAATCCAAATCGATCCGACGAACACATTGTCGAAGCATACCTGCAAAAGCTCAAAACACAGACGGAGGTTACCATCCAGAAGAGCCTCCAGGAGCGCCGGAACGGCAAAATAGAGGAAATTGCAAAGCAGATATTCGGGACTGCCGCAGTCTCGCGCATGAAAAACTATACCGAAAAGGCCAATATGAACTTCTCCAAGCGCATGCTGGGTGGGTACATTCACGTGCAGGGCCTCAATTACCTCAAGGCCTTCCTCCTCGATTTCTTCAAACGCGATATTCGCGAGATTGTCGATCTCTTCCTCATTCGCGGCCAGTGGACGACCAATCAGATGTCCCAGCAGCTCTCCGAGGCCTTCCACGACGTCTTGGCGGTTTCGGACTCCCTCATCGCCTTCGACGAGAAGCTCGCCGACGATGGCCCCATGGGCAGCCGCCTTCGTGCCATGCTGCACAAGAGCGAGCGGGACAAAGAACAGGTTCCCCTCCTGCGCAACCACCTCAAGGCCATTAACGAGGAGGCCCAGGGGATGATAAACGGGGCGGCCCGCAACCTTATTGTCGTGGGTAAAAATCTCAAGTCCCTCCTCGACGATCACGCCCGGCAGCCCCACGAGTTGCTCATCAACTGGAAGGAGATCGAACTGGCGAGCGATACACCCATCGCACAGCGTATGCTGGCGGTGTATAAAAACATATACCTCTTCATTCAACTCATGCAGTTCTTTGCGAAGGGGAGTGATCAAGGCTGATAGCCCCGGGGCGCGAAGCGACCCGGGTAAACGCGAGGGCCCCCGGCAGGGGGCCGTGACGGCTCTTTTGCCTGCCCGCCTACGGGTGGGGTGGCGCGGGCCATAGCTATCGGCATTACCCACTATTGAAACTTTCCATGACGCTCTATATCATGGAAAAAACTTCCAGATACCCCATACCACAGAGAGGAAGGTCTATGCCCGAGAAAAAGATGGTCATGATCGACGGCAACAATGCCGCGGCTCACGTAGCTCACGCGTTAAGCGAAGTTATCGCGATTTATCCCATTACCCCGTCCAGCCCGATGGGTGAGTTCTCCGACGAATTCTCGGCCCAGGGCCGCAAGAACGTCTGGGGAACCGTCCCCGAAGTCGTCGAGATGCAGTCCGAAGCCGGTGCGGCCGGTGCGGTCCACGGTGCCCTTACAACCGGCGCCCTTTCGACCACCTTCACCGCATCCCAGGGTCTTCTCTTGATGATCCCCAACATGTACAAGATCTCCGGCGAGCTTACCTCGACGGTCTTCCACATCGCTGCCCGCGCCATCGCCGCCCACGGTCTTTCGATCTTTGGCGACCACCAGGACGTCATGGCCTGCCGCCAGACGGGCTGGGCCATGCTCGCGAGCAACAACGTTCAGGAGGTTATGGACACCGCCCTCATCGCCCACGCGGCGACTCTCGAGGCCCGTGTGCCCTTCCTGCACTTCTTCGACGGCTTCCGTACCTCCCACGAGATCCAGAAGGTCGAGGAGCTTTCCTTCGACGTTATGCGCGAGATGATCGACAACGATCTGGTCATCGCCCACCGCAAGCGCGGTCTCAACCCCGAAGCCCCCGTGCTTCGCGGTACTGCCCAGAACCCCGACGTCTACTTCACCGGCCGCGAGGCGGTCAACAAGTACTACGACGCGGTTCCGGCCATCGTCCAGAAGTACATGGACAAGTTCGCCAAGCTCACCGGCCGCCAGTACAAGGCCTTCGAGTACTATGGTGCCCCCGATGCCGATCGCGTCGTTATCGCCATGGGTTCCGGCGTCGAACCGGTCGAAGAAATTGTCGACTACCTCAATGCCAATGGCGAGAAGGTCGGTCTCTTGAAGGTTCGCCTCTTCCGCCCCTTCTCTGCCGAGCTCTTCGTCAACGCCCTGCCCGCAACGGTCAAGGCCATTGCCGTTCTCGACCGCACCAAGGAGCCCGGCTCCATGGGCGAGCCCCTTTACGAAGATGTCCGCACCGCCATTGGCGAGATGCAGGCTGCCGGCACCTGCCCCTTCAAGAGCTACCCCCTTACCCTGGGTGGACGCTATGGTCTGGGTTCGGCCGAGTTTACCCCCGGTATGGCCAAGGCGGTCTTCGACAACCTTTCCGCCGACAAGCCCAAGAACCACTTCACCATCGGTATACACGATGACGTTTCCTTTACCTCCCTCGAGTGGGATGAGCACTTCTCCCTCAACGAGAAGGGGGTTATCGAGGCCCTCTTCTTCGGGCTTGGGTCCGACGGTACCGTTGGCGCCAACAAGAACTCGATCAAGATCATTGGTGACGCTACCGACAATGCCGCTCAGGGTTACTTCTCCTACGACTCGAAGAAGGCCGGTACGGTAACCGTGTCCCACCTTCGCTTCGGGAAGAACAAGATCCGCCGTCCCTACCTCGTGGAGAAGGCCGACTTTATCGCCTGTTCGAAGTTCAGCTTTGTCGAGAAACTCGACATGCTCGCCAAGGCCAAGAAGGGCGCAACCTTCCTCCTTTCGAGCCCCTACGGCAAGGACGAGATTTGGAATCACATACCTGCCGAGGTTCAAAAGCGCATTATCGACAATGAGCTCAATTTCTACGTAATCGATGCCATTGCCCTGGCAGAGAAAGCCGGCATGGGTGGGCGCACCAACGTCATCATGCAGACGGCTTTCTTCAAGATCTCAGGCGTTCTGCCCGAGGCCGAGGCCATTGAGCTTATCAAGAAGGCCATCAAGAAGACCTACGGCAAGAAGGGCGAAGAGGTGGTCAAGAAGAACATCACCACCATCGACATGGCCCTCGACGGTATCGAGAAGGTTGATTACCCCAAGACGGTGTCTTCTTCCTTCAAGATGGCAGACCCCGTTCCCGCCGACGCACCCAAGTTCGTCAAGGAATTCGTGGGCGAGGTTATCGCCATGCGCGGCGAGAAGCTCCCCGTCTCCAAGATGCCGGTTGACGGCACCTTCCCCACGGCGACTACCAAGTACGAGAAGCGCAATATTGCAGAGAAGATCCCCGTGTGGGATGCCGATGTCTGTATCCAGTGCGGCAACTGTACGATGGTCTGTCCCCACGCCTGTATCCGCATGAAGGCCTACGATACCGACAAGCTCGCCGGCGCGCCTGCGACCTTCAAGAGCACCGATGCCAAGGGCAAGGAATTCGAGGGCATGAAGTTCACCCTTCAGGTTGCCCCCGAGGATTGTACCGGCTGTGGCGCCTGTGTGAACATCTGTCCCGCGAAGAACAAGGAAGTCGAAGGCCGCAAGGCGATCAACCTCGAGCCCCAGCTTCCCCTGCGCGAAGAAGAGGCCAAGAACTGGGACTTCTTCCTCGACATCCCCAATACCGATCCTGCCAAGCTCAACCTGAACTTTGCGAAGGGTATTGGCATGAAGCAGCCTCTCTTCGAGTTCTCCGGCGCCTGCGCCGGCTGTGGCGAGACGCCCTATGTCAAGCTCCTGTCCCAGCTCTTCGGGGATCGCGCCGTTATCGCCAACGCGACCGGTTGTTCTTCGATCTACGGTGGCAACCTGCCCACGACCCCCTACGCCCAGCGCGATGACGGCCGTGGCCCCGCTTGGTCCAACAGCCTCTTCGAGGATGCGGCCGAGTTCGGTTTTGGCATGCGCCTTACGAGTGACAAGCTTGCACAGCAGGCTCACGAGGTCGCCCTCGAGGCAAAGGCCGCCGGCATTCAGGCTGCCCTCCTCGACAAGATCCTGGCCAATACCCAGGAGAGCGACGAGGCCATCGAGACCCAGCGCAGCGACGTAATCGCCCTCAAGAAGGCCCTCGCCGGCGACAAGAGCCCGGTAGCCAAGCAGCTTGAGTCCCTCGCGGACAACTTCATCAAGCGCTCCGTCTGGATTCTGGGCGGCGACGGTTGGGCCTACGATATCGGTTACGGCGGTCTCGACCACGTAATCGCCAGCGGCCGCAATGTCAACCTCTTGGTCATGGACACCGAGATGTACTCCAACACCGGTGGACAGATGTCCAAGGCGACCCCCATCGGCGCCATCGCCAAGTTCGCCGCGGCGGGCAAGGCACAGGCAAAGAAGGACCTGGGTGCCATGGCCATGAGCTACGGCTACGTCTATGTTGCCCACATTTCCATGGGTGCGAACATTGGCCAGACGATCAAGGCTTTCCGCGAGGCAGAGGCATACGATGGTCCTTCGATCATCATCGCCTACTCGCACTGCGCCAATCACGGTATCGACATGATGAAGGGTATGGACCAGCAGAAGGCAGCGGTTACGAGCGGCCTCTGGCCCCTGTACCGCTTCGATCCCCGCCTCGTGCCGGAGGGAAAGAATCCCTTCCAGCTCGACTCGAAGGATCCCACGACCGCCATCGAGGACTTCATGTACAAGGAAGTCCGCTTCAAGAGCCTCAAGGCCGCCGCTCCCGAGCGCGCCGAAGAGCTCCTGAACAAGGCAAAGGCCCAGGCCGAACGCGTGTGGAAAGAGTACAAATACCTTGCTGAACGCCCGTTCTAAAAGAACGGACGTTCAGCTTAGCCGAATCCCCGCAGGGGATTCGGCGGCAGACAGCAGAACGGCCTTTCGGCTAAGCCGAAGCGCCTCTGGCGCTTCGGCCGCAGACAACAGAACGGACGTTCAGCCGCAGCCAACAGAATGGACGTTTGACAAAAAGCCCCCGGTCTCTTGCGAGGCCGGGGGCTTTTTGTTGTTTCATGAGGGTGTTGCGGTGTACTATGGTGCCTTCGAGGAGTAGTGCATGGCAATCGATTCCGGCAAAAGGCTTATTACAAATACCGACGAGCTCATGAAGGATGTCATTCAAAGTGTCATGCCGGTAAGTGTGCAGCTATCATTCCTGGTGGGGTACTTTTACTTTTCCGGCTTTGAAGAACTCTGTAAAACGATATCGCACGATATGCCCCTGCGTATCCTTGTGGGAATGGAGGCCGAGGCTTCCATCGCCGGGAATCTGCGGGAGGCCGCCGTGCGCCGCTTCCCGATGGACAAAGACCGTTTTTCCTTTGCATCGAGCAACGAGGAGAGCAGGAAGGCCTGGTACTCATCGATAATTGAACTTGCCAACAATACCGAGCTCTTTGATTCACCGGAGCGGCAAGAGGCCTGGAAACTCTTTTTGGTGAAGATTAAAAATGGCTCCCTGCTTATCCGCAAAACCGTAGAGCCCAACCACGCAAAAGTCTATATATTCAGATTCAAGGATGAAATACGCAGCTCTCTTGGACTGCCCGGACAAGTAATAACCGGATCCTCCAATCTTACTTGGTCCGGGCTTACAAATCGGCATGAAGTGAATGTGCGTTTGCATGATCCCGCCGATTTCGAAGCAGCCGTTGACCTGTTCGAAACCCTGTGGGTGCAATCGATACCTCTTGTGGATGATACAACCAAGGATGAGTTCTTCACCGTTATAAAAGGGAGCTGGATGGAACAGCTGCCATCGCCCTACCTTATGTACCTGCGGGTTCTGGAGGAGGTCTTTTCCCTTCGCGACGAACCTCTAATGCTGCCTGCCCAAATTACCAATGAACGCTATTTTTCCACAACCTACCAGACCGACGCCATAAAAAGGGGCCTTGCCGTTATTCGCCGCCACGGGGGATGCATAATTGCCGATGTCGTGGGACTGGGAAAGAGTGTTATTGCTGCCTCCATTGCACATAATTTGGGTCTGCGTGTGTTGGTGGTGTGCCCGCCTCACCTCGAGAATGGCTGGAACGACTACCTGTTGGACTTCAGTGTGGCAGGGGAGGTATGGTCGTCGGGCAAGTTGGACCGTGCTCTTGAAGCCTCGCGGCGCTGCCCGGGAGAGAAGGTCATCATTGTGGATGAAGCCCATCGCTACCGGAACGAGTTGACCAGGGATTATGGGCTTTTACACCAGCTCTGTGCCGGGAACAAGGTCATGCTCTTGACGGCCACCCCCTTCAACAATCGTCCACAGGATATCTTCTCTCTGGTAAAACTCTTCCAGATCCCGGCCTGTGCCACCATACAGACGACCGAAAACCTTTCGGCCGATATAGCGCGCCTGGTGACTGCATACAAACGACTCAAGAAGACCGACGGGGTAATTGATGACACTGGCAGCGAAGAACTCAAACGAATTGCCGCAGAAATTCGCAGGATATTGTCCCCGCTGGTTATCCGTCGTACCCGTCTGGACCTTCTGGCCATCGATGCGTACAGGAAAGACCTTGAAGCGAAGGGTATCGAGTTTGCTGCAGTGAGCGACCCGGTTGAGCTGGACTATGAGCTGGGGGTTCTTTCTGCGCTCTATACCGATACCCTCGAGGCTTTGAACGGTTCAACGGGCTTTATCGGAGCTCGGTACAAACCCCTGGCGTATCTCAAGGAGAGCGGCGTCAAACAGTATCTCCCCGAATTCTCCGGCGAGGAAAACCTTCTGGAGATGGGGCAGCAAAACCTGGCCCGCTTCATGAAGCGGCTCCTCGTACGGCGCTTCGAGAGTTCTGTCAAAGCTTTCCGTTTGACCTTGGGCTCCCTCCTGGATTCATCCCGCAACATACTCGCCTGGTACGAGCGATTCGAAAAGGTACCCCTGTATAAAAAAGGGATTATACCGGATGCGCAGGAGCTGGAAGGTCGTCTGGGAGACACGCTCGAGGGACTTTTCGAGGATGAAGCCGCCCTTGCCATCGAACTGTCCGGGGATATTGATCGCGGTCTCCTGCTCATTGATCGCAAGGATCTCAAGGACTCATTCGAGGCCGATCTTCGAAGCGATATTTCTCTCCTCGAAGAGTTGGCCGCAAAATGGCAGGGAGTGGAACGTGCACAGGACCCCAAGTTTACCGCCTTCGACACCCTGCTCAAAGAGGCCCGCAGGAGGGACCCCTCACGCAAGATTGTCGTATTCAGTGAATTTTCCGACACGGTTGCCTATGTGGGAGAGGGCCTCAAGGAGGCGGGTCTTCGGGTCTTCCTCTATTCTTCAAGCCTCTCCTCACCTAAAGAGAAAGAGACCATACGGCGGAACTTTGACGCCGGTTGTCCGGCCCCCTTGGACGATTTTGATATTATCGTTGCGACCGACGCAATTTCCGAGGGTATTAACCTGCATAGGGCGGGGGCCATTTACAACTACGATATACCCTATAATCCTACCCGGGTCATCCAGCGGGTGGGTCGCATCAATCGCATAAACCAGAAGGTCTTTGATACCCTCCATATCTTCAACTTTTTCCCCACCGCTACCGGAGAAAGCGAAACCGGGATACGCGGCATTACCTCCTTCAAGATGGCAATGATTCAGGCGGTGTTGGGATCGGATACCCGCATACTCTCTGGCGACGAAGACTTGGGGAGCTGGTTCGCCGCCGAATTCAAGGCTGCCAACAGCGAAGATGAGAGCCTTTCCTGGGATACCGAATTCCTCAATGCCCTTGAGGAGGCCCGGCGGGATCGCCCCGAGGCCCTCTTGGCGGCCCGTAACATAGCCCGACGGGCGCGGGTGGCACGAAAGAGTATGGCGGCTGCTCCATCAGCAGGCCCATCTGTACTTGTCTTTGCCCGGAAGGGGAGTGACTGTGCGTTTTCAATTGCCTCACAGGGCTCTCATGGCATTGAAAGCCGGGCTCTTGGGCCGGAAGAGGCTCTGCCGCTCTTCAAGGCAGCAGTGGATGAGCGTTCTTCAAAGGTCGACGAGGCTTTTAACGTACTGTACCACCGTGCCCGTGCTTCCCTCGACGAAGAGTTGGCCTCACCCGCAAGCAGCAAGCTCGTAAACGAGGTGGCAGACCGCCTGCGCTACCTGTCTACCCGTACGACGGCCATGGGCGCAACGACTGAATTGTTGTACCTCAAAAAACTGTCCCATGTCTGCGAGCGCCTCGATGCCCTGCCCGACGGTATCCTGCGCAGTCTCAAGGCCCTTCCCCTCGACTCCCCGCAAGCAGCGCTTGGGGATATGCAGGAACTCGCGCCCCTGTGGTATCTCGATGCCCTTGTCTCGAAGGCCGACGAACTGGAGAAGACCCCGCATCAGCTTATATTGAGCGAGGAATTGACAGGCGATTAAAACAAGGTAATCCCCCCGAAAGCCCATCCATGCTATACTCGCTTCATCATGAATCTTGATGAAGCATATAGCCGCGAATCTTTCCTGTCGTTTTGTCGTTTCGAGTTCTTGAGCGACGACTTTCGCCCCGCATCGACGGCTCTCCAGGTCGACAATGGCTACCCCCTCTTGAAGGCCGCCACCCTCTTGGGCGAGGCTCCCTCTTTGGGGTTGGTTGTTCTCGAGTTGGAACACCAAGGGGTGAATGACCCCCGTGTCATGTTGTCGCGGGACTGTTTCAAACTGATGAAGAAGCGCAATATCGCGCGGGCACTCGTGGTCTTCTACAGCGGGAGCCACGAGCACTGGCGGCTGTCGCTCGTAACGAGCGAGCTCGACTACGATGCCAAAAACAACCGTATTATCCATGAGTTTTCCAACCCGCGCCGCCAGTCCTTTTTGCTGGGCCCGGGGGCCCGCCTCGCGACCGCCCGCCAGAAACTCGTCAAGGCGGGACGGGTGCAGTCCTTCGACGACCTGGCAGGGCGCTTTTCGCTCGAGGTGGTCAACCGCGAGTTCTACCGCCGTATTGCAGAGCTCTTTACCCGCCTCGTGGGCGGCACCCGAATGCAGGGCGGTGAACAACACTCCTGGCCCGGCCTCCTTTCCCTCCCGTCCTGCGACGACCGGGCCATAAAGCAGGAGTTCGCTGTGCGCCTTGTGGGCCGCATCGTCTTTTGCCAGTTCCTCAAGGAAAAGGGCCTTGTACCGGCGACCTGGCTGGCCACTCCCGTGGAGGAGAACTGCTACCACAGACACATTGAACCCCTCTTTTTCGAGATCCTCAACACGCCGCGCGACAAGCGCCATAAAACCTTCCGTACTCCGGAAGCCGACAGCATCCCCTTCCTCAACGGCGGCCTCTTTACCCCGCACGCCCACGACTGGTACAGCTACGACGACCTTACCAACAGTTCCCCTTACCTCAATACCTTGACGGTGCCCGACGAGTGGCTGGCCGATTTTCTGGGGCTTTTGGGCGAGTACAACTTTACCATCGACGAGAACACCCCGGTGGATGTGGACCTGTCCATCGACCCGGAGATGCTGGGACGCATCTTCGAGAACCTCCTGGCAGAGATAAACCCCGAAACCGGCGAGACGGCCCGCAACAAGACGGGCAGTTTCTACACCCCGCGCGAGATCGTCGACTACATGGTAAGCGAAAGCCTGGTCGCCACCCTCCTCAAGGCCGTCTGGCCGGGTGATACCCCGGTGCAGCAGGCGGCCAATGCCAGTCGCCTTCGCGACCTCTTTGCCTGGGAACTCGCCCCCGAAGACTCCCCCGCCTTCGACGACAACGAGACGGCGGCCATCATCAAAGCCCTCCACGGAATGCGCTGTCTGGACCCGGCCTGCGGTTCGGGGGCCTTCCCCATGGGTATACTCCAGAAGGCCCTCCTCGCCCTGGAAAAGCTGGACCCAAAGGCCGAAGGCTACATCCGCCAAAAGCTCGAGCGCATCGACGACGACTATATCCGGGCCGAAACCGAGCGCAGCCTGCGCGCGAAGGGCTACCAGTATTTGCACAAGTTGTCTCTGGTGCAGTCCTGCATTTACGGGGTGGATATCCAGCCCATCGCGGTGGAGATGTCGCGCCTGCGGGCCTTTCTCTCGCTCATTGTCGACGCGACGGTGGACGATTCAAAACCAAACCGCGGCATCGATCCCCTGCCCAACCTCGAGTTCAAGTTCGTCTGTGCGAATACCTTGGTAAAGTTGCCAGACCAGAAACTGGGGGGCGATCTTTTCGCCAACTACGACCATGTAAAGGATTTGCGCATCCTGCGTAGCCGCTACCTTACGGCGAGCGGGTTGGAGAAGGACCGTCTTAAAACAGAATTTCTCGACAAGCAGAGCATACTCTATGACGCCCTTATTCAATGGTCTTCGCATCACCACGCGGGTTCGCTTGCGGCCAAGCTGTCTTCCTGGGATCCCTTTGGCGACAGTGCCTGCGACTGGTTTGATGCCGACTGGATGTTCGGGATGGGCGAGGGCTTCGATGTAGTTATCGGGAACCCGCCCTACATCCAGTTGCAGTCGATGGGCTCGCTCTCTGCCCTCTACGGCTCCCAGGGCTACGAGACCTTTGCGAAGACGGGCGATATCTACTGCCTCTTCCACGAGCGGGGGGCGACCCTCCTCAAACAGGGGGGCTTTCTGTGTTACATCACGAGCAACAAGTGGATGCGCGCGGGCTACGGCAAGACGATGCGCGCCTTCCTCCTGGAGCGCGGGGCCCTGCGCAGCCTCCTGGACTTTGGCGATTCCAATATTTTCGAGAACGCCACGACCTACACGAACATCATCCTGTGGGAATATGGGGTCAAGGCTGATAGTTCCACGCCGCCACTCGTTCGCGATCTGTCCCGCTCCTGGGCTGTGTCGTCCAATATTACCAGCCTGACAGCCTCCAGCGAGGCCTGCGAGTGTATTGCATCCCGTGAAAGCTGGGTCCTTGCCAGCGAAAAGCAAGCGGCCTTGAAGCGCCGCATCGAAGCGGTAGGCAAACCCCTCAAAGACTGGGATGTCTCCATCAATTATGGCATCAAGACCGGTCTCAACGAGGCCTTCATCATCGACCAGTCGAAGTACGACGAGCTCGTCGCCCAAGACCCCAAGAGCGCCGAGATCTTGAAGCCCATCCTGCGCGGCCGCGACATCAAACGCTACAAGGCCGACTGGGCGGGCCTGTACCTGGTGGCCACCTTCCCGGCCCGCCAGCTCGATATCGACGACTACCCCGCCGTTCGCGACTACCTCAAAAGCTATGGCCCCGCCCTCGACCAGAGCGGTGCCCCCGGTTCCCGCAAAAAAACCGCCAACAAATGGTTCGAAACCCAGGACGCCATCGCCTACTGGCAAGACTTCGACAAGCCCAAGGTGATGTGGCTGGAGATGGCTGGCGAAGCAAGTTTTGTCTATAGCGAAGAAGATCTTGTTGTTCTTGATACAGCACGAATTATGGTTGGAGACGAGATCAAGTATCTTCAGCTTGTATTAAACAGTAAAGTGAATGAGTTCATTTTCAGCAAGTTCTATGCAGGCGGGAATCTGCAAAACGAAACAATCCGATACAAGAGTACGTTCATGAATAACATGCCCATCCCCGATATCCCGCCCGCGCAGCAGCGGCCTTTTGAGGTCTTGGTGGATGCGATTCAGTTGGCAAAGCGGGAGGGCTGCGAGCTGGAGGCGGACTTCTTGGAGAAGCTTGCAGATTGGCTCGTGTACGGGCTCTACTTCGAGGGGGAGGCCCGGGCGGCCGGCTTGGCCGTGTACGACGAGGCCGCTGCCGTTCTTGTCAAGGCGCCCGAAACGGCGGACGATCTCGTTACTCTCGTGGCCCGCCTCCATGCGAAACCCGCCCTGCGTCGCGCCGGCAGCGAGCCGGTCCCGCTTGCGTAGAAGAGTGGGTGGAGAGGACTATCAGTATTGATATTTGAAAAATAAACACATGGTATGCTATTTAAATATCAATATTGTATTAAAACACATAGTGTAGTATCTTTTATATGGAGAGGTAGTACACATGGGTATCAAGGATATTGGCGACAATGTGCGCCGGCATATGAAGATTCGCGGATTTACCATCAAGAAGCTGTCCGACATGACCGGGGTGGGGACTGCAGCGCTCTCGAATATGCTCAATGGCAAGGCAGAACCAAAGTCTTCCACCCTTCTCAAGCTAGCCGATGCTCTCTCTGTTCCCTTTGATGAATTGCTTGCCGATGCCCCCAGGCTCTCTTCGATACGCTTTCGCAGTGCGAAGACCTTGAGCGGCAGGGAGAAGGCCGAGCGTGACCAGGTACGGCACGACAGTGCCATTTGGCTGGCCGATTATTCTTTTCTGGAAAAGGTCCTCGATGACAAACCTGCTTGTCTGTTGGAACCTGTCTGTAACAAGGACCCCAAAGTTGCAGCGATGTCCGCCAGGGAAACTCTTGGTTTGAAGGAGAGCGAGCCGGTTTATGATATCTCCCGCTTGATGGAGTACGCGGGAATAAAACTGCGTCTTCGCCCCTACGGGTTCAAGAAGACCTTCGGGCTTTCCATAGGATCGGAAGACGGGGGGCCTGCGATTGTGGTCAATTCGGAGCCTGGCATCTCTGTGGAACGGCAAGTATTTACCATTGCACACGAGCTTGGGCATTTGATCCTCCACAGGGACTCCTACCGGGACCCGGAAATTATCGAGAGTAAGAGAGAAGAAGATGAAGCCAACCTCTTTGCCGGAGTATTTCTTGTCCCCGATGCCGGTCTTGCAAATGCATGGGAAGAGAGCAGGGGGCTTGCCTTTGTGGACAGGGTTCTTCGCGTGAAGAAGATATTCAAGGTAAGCTACAAGACCATATTGGTACGCCTTGCCCAGATGAATGACACCATATCGCTTGTCGACCTCGTAATTCGATTTAGCCAAGATTACAAGGCAAAATACCAGCATGATTTGAAAGGGCATTATGAGCCTGAGTCTCTTGGCTTGGAAGATGAGTTGGTAGCCAGTGAAGACCCGCAGGAACTTGATACTGGCGACCTTATGGAAGAGCGTTTTGCGCGTTTCGTGCGAAATGCATACGAAAAAGAGATCATATCCATGAGCCGGGCAGGAGAAATGCTCAATCTGTCCATTGAAGAGATGCGTACCCTTGTTCGTACCTGGCGGGAGATATAGACAGTGCAGGTAGAGCATCGGGTTGCAGCTATCTGTGATGCCAACGTGCTCATAGATTATCTTGATTCCGATGAAGATATCATCCGGGAGCTTGTTGCCTATTGGGGAACCGTTCATGTCCCTACCCGGGTTTTGCATGAGGTAAAGACTCTGTCGGCTGAAAGGGCCGTGGGTCTGGGCTTATCGGTGATTGAGACTCCGCTCGTACTTCCCCCGACACCCGGTTTGTCTGGTCCAGACCGGGCGTGTTTGCACTTCGCGCTTGCAGAAGGCTGGGTATGTATAACGAATGATAGGCCCCTGCGACGTGAATGTGGCCGTCTTGGTTGCAAAGTTGTTTGGGGTCTCGAGATGTTACTTCTGCTGGTCGCCGATGGGCAGATAAGCAAGGCTCGCTCCAAAGGAATCGCCGAACAGATTGCCACGATAAACCCGGAGATAACCATTTCTTTGCTTGAGTCTTTTTATGAAAAGCTGGAGAGCATAAAGCCCGAGTGAACTGTCATGCAATAGCGGTACATTGGTGGCATTGCCGGTCCGACTTGCTTTCATATTGCAGGTGATCAATCGTACTCCCCCCCACCAACTGCCATCGCCGCAAATCCTGGCTAGACGAGCCCATTCAAGAACAGGGTCAAGAAGCGCTCGAACTCATTCATGAAGTCGAAGCGGAATGGATCCATGCCACCGCTGTCGATTGCTTGTTGTGCCGATTCTGCCGGGTTTGAAAGGTGCAGGAAGCCGGCGATGATTCCATATAGCCAGAATAAAAAGTGGGCGCCACCACCCACCTGTTCAAGGCAGGGATAGCCTTCGTCAAGCTGCCTGCCGATACTGGTCATCTCGTCAAGAAGATACCTTTTAAATCCCAGCAGGCTCTCCTCACGGACGTTTTTTTCTATAATTACATCCAGAAGGGGCACAATCTTCAACCAGGAATCCTGATTCTTGACCGCATTCAAAATCCCTTCCTTGAGTGAATGTATGTCTGCCGGATCAAGGGAAGCAAGGTGCGAACGGAGATGTGTGAAAAAATCGGTGAAGAGTTCATGAGCAAGTCCCAGGAAGAGCTCTTCCTTGGTGGGAAAATAGACAAAGACCGTTCCCTTTGCAACCCCTGCTCCTGCCGCTACCGCCTCCATGGTGATGTTCCCATAGGGGATTTTCTTGAACAGAGCCCCTGCCGTACGCACAAGCTGGTTTCGTTTCTCCTGTTTGGCTTCATCGGTGCGGGCTCTGGGCTTGGACCTCAATCTTTCTCTCCATGTTTGCGGTATCGGTTTGTCCATTGTTGCGCAGCGCTAATCGCGACGCTCCTGGGAAGGATACGCGCCAATAATGTCATAAAACGATTATTCAGGCCATCTACCACGGTACGCTTGCGCCCCAGGGCCCGCAAGGCTGTTTGCACAACGTCTTCGGCACTTCTTGATCCCTTTATGGCATTGTAATCGGCTACTTTCTGGAATTCTGTGCTTGTAGCGCCCGGTTGGACGGTCAAGACTGCGACCCCGGTGCCCTCAAGTTCTTTATGCAAGCCTTCTCCCAGGAACAAGTCAAAAACCTTGGTGGCCGAGTATGTTATCCCCAAAGGAGAGGGCTGATTGGCCGCGATGGAACTAAGGAAGATGAGGGCCCCTTTGTTTTGCTTCAACATGTTCGGTAGAAAATGTCGTGTAAGCGCTACCGGTGCAATGCAGTTGACTTTGATCATGGCTGTCTCGGTATCCCCGTCAATCTCGTGAAAGTATCCCGAAGTGCCATATCCTGCATTGTTGATCAGAATGTCCGGAACCCGATTCCCGATGGATGTTTGAATGATGGAAAGAAAATCCTCTTTCGAGAGGTCTGCTGCCACTGGCTGCACGGATACCCCCCAGGCCGACTCCAACTCTGTCTTGAGTCTCTCCAGATCATCCATCCTGCGGGCTACCAGTATCAAATCGATTCCCTCTGCTGCCAATGCCCTGGCAAAGGCCTTCCCAATCCCGGCAGAGGCGCCTGTTACCAACGCAAGGCTCCCGAATTTCTCTTTAATTGTCATACGTCCTCCTTATAATGACCGACGGTCAATAATAATATAAATGACTGATGGTCATTTGTCAAAAGAAGAAAACAATAATGGGAAGTTAATTTATTAGTCCTGATACCGTGTTTACAGAGAGAAAACCCTTGTCTCTTGGCCATTCGGCCAATGTTCAGAATAGCAAAACGCTTGTATACGGAATGTATCCATTCCCGTTCTTCTTGGAGTAGAAGTGCCGGGAAAATCCGGAGGAGTACATTCCATGAAGAAATCTATTATTGCGGCTCTCATGGCCCTTCTGGCCATTTCCATGGCAAGTGCACAGAAAACGCCTGCACCACAGAGTGCGAAGCAGGATCTTGCCATATTCGCCCTGGGCTACCATGGTTGGGATATCCCCAAAAGCGCACTTGGTGAAATTGATGCCCAGATCCAGAAGAATTTCCTGGACCTGGGGCGCTTCAAGATAATCGGGATGACGCATCGATTGGCTTCGACAGACATTGAAGCCTTTATCGCAAAGATTACCGAGGCCAAAGAGGAGAACTTTGTGCTCCCTGCCGCCATCAAGTTTGGCGATGTCCAGCTTACCAAGGCAGAGTTCAACAAGATCATAAAGGCCTATATTGTGGCCATTCCCGTCGTGAACAAGTTGGAGGTCGCCCGCCAGAAGGATGGTGAGCTCAGGGCCTCTTTGAGCGTTTCCATTTCCTTTGTCGATGTCGCAAGCAATACCCTCGTGGGTATTGCCAACATCAAGACCAGCGGCAAGGATAGCAAGCGCGACGACGCAATTGCGAAGGCCATATCCAGCATCCCCATGAACATGCAGTACGAGGTGCGCAAGATAGAGCAGTTCCGCAACAAGACCACCATAAGCAAGGTCACGGGGAGCGAGATTATCATTGGGGTTGGCGCAAACCTTGGTGTCAAGATGGGTGATGAATACGCCATTTTGGAAACGAAGACGATAGCAGGATCGGAAGACCAGGTCGAGACCGGTCTTGCCATCATAAAGGAAGTTGGCAAAGAGGCCTCCACGGCGACGGTCATCATTCCCTCTGCCAAGATCGAAGAAGCTGTTCCGGTGGCGGAGATCGCACGGCTCGGTGTGGATCTCGATGTCTTCTTCAAGGCCTTGATCGGTTATGGCTCCTCCTTTACCAGCGGGGATATTGCATTGGATGGCGATGTCGTTACCCCCATTCTTGGTGTCAAGGTAACCTATTCACGCGGTTTCTATGCCCTGCGTCCCTTTACCGTTATCCAGATACCGCTCAATACCTTCCATTCCGGGGACTCTTGGTCGTATGGGCATTGGACGGCGTCCCTCGTCAACTGGATGGTGGGAGCGGAGTACAATATCTACATGAATCGCCTTACCCTTGCCCCTGCAGCCGCTATCGGGCTGGGCGGCTACAACTTCACGCCGGAATACGGCTCCTCTAAAACCTCCCTGTCCCACATTGGCCTCTACCTGGGCGGCAAGGCCTCCTGGCATATAACCCGCGATATCAAGATCAATGGCGAAGTGGGCTATGAGCACTGGATTGAAGCCGGAGACTACTACGGCTCCTATGGCGGCCTTGCGGTTGCGGTTAGTGGTACGTACAAGTTCTGATTACGATGGATCAGTAACAACTAATTATAGAAAGTAGTGAAAGCCCCCGGTCTCTTGCGAGGCCGGGGGCTTTGTATTTCTGGTAGCCGACACCCACCACCCGCTGCCATTGTCGTGAATTCGGGGTAAACTATCAGCATGAATAATTTCTTGCTTCCGTTGCCTATTTGCAGCCTTAAAGGAGCGCCTCGATGACAGCAGTGGCTTTTCTCCTCTGGGTGTTGGCGTATACGGCGTCGCTGGTGGTGGCGGGGCTCTGTATGTGGGTGTGGGTGCTCGTGCGGGAACGGCGGGTTCTGTGGTTGCTTGCGATCCTGGGCGTGATGAGTCTTACGAGCCTCGTGTCGCTTGTGTTGCCCATGGTGCTGCCCTGGGGAAGGATGTACCCGGTCATACTCCTTGAGGTAGTAAGCCTGTACACCCTGGTGGTCCCTGCTTTTATCAGCTCCTGCCGGGGGCTCTCGATGTGGCGCCATCTGCCCCTCTACTACCTCGTGGCTTTGCTTGTCTTCAATCTGCTCTTCTTTTTTGTGTTGGAAATGACGGTTTTCTTCCTTTATCCCCTGCTGTTTGTGGGGCCCTTTTTCTTTGACCGGCGGGGAGCTGGTCAAGGTGGGAACACGGGAGGGCCGTCTCGAAAATTCCCGCGTATCTTGTCCATCGAGGGTACGGGGATGGCTTGCTGCCTTACCATAGTAACAGGAAGCTTGGTGTTCGCAGGTATCATGTGGAGCCCCCTTCGGGCCAATGTTTCCCTTGTCCAAGGCTGGTACGCACTGGTAACCCTCGTCTATCTGGGCTTCCCCGCCCTGTGGGCCCTCCATGCCCTGCGCACGATGCGTTGGGGCAGGGATCGGGAGCGGCTCGCGGACAGTGCCGGTGGCGACCATGACCCCGATTCGCTCAAAGCATCTTATGCAAGCGTCCTTAGCCCGCGTGAACGGGAAGTCGCCGCCCTCCTCGTCGCCGGAAAAACCTATCGGGAGATTGCAGACAGCCTCTTTGTCTCGCTATCGGCGATCAAGAAGCACGCGACGACCATCTACCGCAAGACGGGGACGCGCAATGCGCGCGAATTGGGCGTTTTTGGGGGCCATTAAGCAAAAAGTATACTTTTTCCCACCTCCCGAACAGAGGTCTTTGCGGCAGGATTGGACCTGTCACAATGACAGGAGGTTTTTATGAAACGGTTTTACATGCTGATAGTATTGCTCTGTGCCTTTGCGGCTATGCTGTGGGCCGGCGATGGCGATGCGGAAAACATGACAGCAGGGGGGCCCCTGCCGCGTTTCTCTCTGGGCTCCGGGGTGGTCCTCGAGAGTTTCAAGAGCGGCGGTTACGGGGAGCTCCTCTTTACACTCACCGAAGGCGACGGCTACCAGACCCGTCTGGGCTTCGTCCTGGCGGGCTTCGGCTCGCAGGATGGCTGGGGGCTCGGCCAGCTTGCCCTCAAGTTCAGTTTGGGCGGACCCTGGAATGGGGCCTTTCGCTCCTATGGTTTTCTTGAGGCCGGTGCCGGTGTCGCAGGCGGTGGGGGAAACGACTTCTCGCTTGCTCCGCTTCCATTTGATATTCGGGGCGGCGGTGGGGCCGAAATCCTCCTCTACAAGAATTCCTCACTCTTCTTCGAGTACGGGGGAGGTTTCCTCTTCTTTGCGGGTGCCCTTCCTGCCGGGGTGAGCACCCTTCTTGACGGCGGCTATGCCCACTTCTCCATGGGCCTGCGCTACTACCGCTGACATTTCTTCTTCCATGCATTACAACAATAAGCATGCGAAGAATGATGTCACTCTTTCTGTTGGCGCTGGGGACTATCGGTCTTGAGATCCTTCCCCTTTCTGCTCAGGCGGCGGGCCTCGCTGCGGGTCCTGCAGCAGGCAGCAGCGCCCCGCGCAGCCTCTCGGTCCTCTATTTCGAGAACCTGACCGGTGATGAGGCCCATGCCTGGCTATCCAAGGGGCTGTCGGATATGCTCACGAGCGATTTGGCGGGCCTTGGGGCGATGGCGCTCGTCGAGAGGGAACGGCTCGAGAAGCTCCTGGCCGAGATGGAGCTGGCGCTTTCGGGCCTCATGGACCCGGCCAAGGCCCCCCAGCTGGGGGCCTTCCTCAATGCAGAGGCCCTCCTCTACGGTTCGTACTCGGTAGTAGGCGAGACCCTGCGTATCGACGCACGGGTTGTTGCTGTCGAGAGCGGGGCCGTGCTCGCGGCCGCTTCTTCAAGCGGTCCCTTGGAGGCCCTTTCGCAGGTGGGGTGGGAGCTCTCCTCCCGCTTGGCTTCGGGCCTGGGCTTGCCGGTTCCGGCCATGACCACTGTCGCCACAAAGGCACTGGGCTCATACTACAAGGGCCTCGATCTCCTGGATGCGGGCCGACCTGCCGATGCCCTTGCCTTCTTTGGCGAAGCGGTACAGGCAGATCCCCTCTTCGCCAAGCCGGGAAGGGGCCTAGAAGAAGCTTGGCGCTATCTCAAGAAGTTCAAGGAGCAGCGCTGGCGGCGCGAGATGAATGCCCTCGTTGAAGACATCCAGGCCATGATGAAACGTCTGAATGCCCCGGTTTTCTACAGCTTCGCCGACGCCCTCATGAAGCCGGAGGCCTTCGGTTTTGCGAATGCTGCGGCGGTGAGCGAACTGTACAATGCCCATCCCGCCCGTTTGAATGGCGACACCCCGGTTATGGCTATCTGGAACCTCCAGAACGCCCTTGGCGAACTGGCAGACAAGGCAGACGAGTACTTTGACGATCAAGTCCTTGTCGAACGCTGTCGGGATGAAATCCTGAGCCTGGCCAAGCAGGCTTTTACCCGGTATGCGGGCGACAAAGATCTGCCCGAGGTCCTCTACCAAACCCTCTTTGTCTACCGCGAACGGGAACAGTGGGCGCTACTCAAGGATGGCTGTGAGGAACTCATGGGCAATTGGCCCGATCACCGTATGATGTGGGCGGTTGAGGGCATGTACGAAAGGGCCCTCGAGGAACTGGGAGAATGATCCAAATAATGTGACGTGCCAGTTGAATGCGTTCTTTTCCCTGTCATGTCACTTATGGAAGATTTTTTCATATCGAGGCAATTTCAAAAAAGACTGATTTTTGAAATTGCCTCGGTCAATACAACATTATTGCGTTAACATTGTAACATGAAAGTTTTTGCTCTCTTGGGTGTTCTGTTTGCCGCGGGTGGGCTTGCGCTCTTCGCGCAGGAGGATACGACCGTATCCTTTGTCATTGCGCCGCCGCCGGTGGGGTATCCGGTCTTCGAGAAGGGGGCGGTGAGGGATCAGTCGGCGGCGATGGCGATCTGGTACGCGAGTGATACGGCGGCCGGACGGGTCAATTTCTACGGGGCGGCGGCCGCTTTTTCGCGATAGCTGCATCCGACGGCTTCCATTGCCCCGGGGCTCACGGCCATGGAGCTTGAGATCCCGCAACCTGGCGTTGAGTTCCCAGTTCAAGCGGCAGGGGGATTCCTCGCTCCTGAGCGTCGCCATCAAATACTTGTTCAAAAAATCGAAGGCGCTGTTATCGGCGAAATAAGGGTGTAGAGATTCGTACAATTGCACCACTTGAGTCGCAATAATGCAACGTTTTTATACTGATAGCGGGCTGCCGGGCCCTCTTGATATGGTTTTGGCTTGGCATGATGTTTGCTATATCTTACATGCAGGTGAACAGGATTCCCCTGCAGGAGGTTTGATATGCCAAGAGGTAATGGAACAGGCCCCAATGGAAGTGGGCCCATGACCGGCCGCGCAGCCGGTTATTGTGCGGGGAACGGGCTCCCCGGGTGTGCGAGCAGCAGCTTTGGGCGCGGCCTAGGACGCGGTACGGGCTTTGGCGGCGGGTTTGGGCGTGGAGCGGGCTTTGGCGGCGGCCTTGGACGCGGCCTTGGACGCGGCCTTGGACGCGGCCGCGGGTTTGGCTTTCGGGCGGCGCCGGTAGTACCGCCGCAGGCGGCGCCCCTCGATGCGGCGCGCGCGGCAGAGCTCGAGCGCTGGAATCTGGAGAGACAGGCCGAGGCCCTCGAAGAGGAGCTCTCGCTTGTACGTTCCCGCTTGGGAGCCTCTGCTCCAAAGTCGGGCGATCTTGATGAGGGAAAAGCCGGGAAAAAGCTGTAATCCCCTTCTGCGGGATTGAAGAATGGTGTACAGGCAGCTTGATTGTAGGTGAGCTCCCGGATGGTGATCTTGTTCAATACGTTTTACACTTTTATGGCAATATCAAAACTCAGCGGGTTTTGAGGGATGCTTTTTTTGAACAATCATCCGGGAGACTTCCATGTATTTGAACAATATTAGGGTTGGGCGTCGATTGGCCGGCGTTTTTTCCCTGCTTGTCCTCTTTATTTTGGGCGTAGGACTGTTGGGCACCGGTATAACCTGGGACCTCTACCACAAGATGGGCCGGATAGGCAGCGAGCGCATTCCGGATCTCGTCGCTATAGCCGAGCTCAACTACCAGCGTATCCGCGTGTACTCGCAGGCTGTCGACGGAGCCATGACCCAGTTGTATACCGATCCCCGAAGTCCCCTCAACACGGTTACGGCCAATCGGGAGCAGACTTGGCGCGTTATAGATCGCGCCTGGCAGGACCTCCAGGCTATTCCCCGTACCACCAAGGAGGGGCAGGAGCTCCTTTCAAACGTGACATCGGCGTACAATGCCTGGCGAAGTGCAAACACGGCTATAGACGATATGCTCAACACCATTGAAGTTACCCGGCCGGGGCCCGAAATGAAGGCCCTCTTTACCCAATATGACACCCTTTTGAACAGCATGGGCCCGGCGAGCGATTCCTTCGGTTTGAGCATGGTAATGCTGCGTAACCATATCATCAAGGAGACCAATGTCTTTATCGAGGCTGCCGTGGACGAAGGCCGGCTTTTTATTGTGGTAGCGCTCGTCGCCATAGGCCTGTCTCTTTTTGTTGGAATAGCGGGTTCTATTGTTATCAGTCGAAGTATAAACCGGCCAATTGCCGCCTTGGTGCGTATAAACAATTCTCTCGCACATGGCGATTACAGTATTTCGGTGGATCGTCGTTTGATTGGATACAAGGACGAATTCGGTGAGTTGTCGCGTTCAAGTGAGCGGCTTATTGAAAATTCGCGCGGCTTGCTCAACACCGTGGCGAAGGAGGCAGACCGTTTGGGAGAAACGGGCGTGGGGCTTGCGAGTAACATGAACGAGACGGCTGCGGCCATCAACCAGATGACGGTAAATATGGAAAACATGAAGCGGATGGCTGTGAACCAATCTGCGTCGGTTACCGAAACCCATGCGACGGTTGATTCCATCAATAAACAGGTGGCCAGCCAGGACATGCTCATATCAGATCAATCTGCTTCGGTGGTGGAATCGTCTTCGGCCATTGAGCAGATGATTTCCAATATCAAATCCATTTCCGGTATTTTGAAGAAGAATGCAGAATCCATGACAGCCCTCTTGGGGGCTTCTGATGTAGGGCGTACCGGTGTGCAGGAAGTGGCGGATCTCATCTCCCGTATTGCGGATGATTCAGAAGGGCTCATTGAAGCCAGTGCCGTCATACAGTCGATTGCGTCGCAGACGAATTTGCTGGCCATGAATGCGGCAATAGAAGCGGCCCATGCGGGCGAGGCGGGGAAGGGTTTTGCTGTTGTCGCCGATGAAATACGCAAGCTGGCGGAAAATTCGGACCGCGAGGGCAAGCAGATATCTGCCGTCCTCAATGAAATAAAAGACATGATCGACCGGGGGTCGAATGCCTCGCGGCAGACAAATGAGCAGTTTGATACCATCTTGTCACTTTTAAAAGAGGTGCAGGATCAGGAGCGCTATTTGCGCGACTCAATCGAAGAGCAAAACAGTGGGAGTGAACAAGTACTCACTGCAATCCGCCAAATCAACGATATCACGGCAAAGGTTCAGGATGGATCGGCGCTCATGCGCGATGGCTCGGCAGAGGTTCTCGGCGAGATGAATACATTAAGCAGTATGACGGTACAGCTGCGTTCCGGTATGGAAGAAATGGCTTCCGGTGCCCAAGAGGTGAATCTTTCCGTTCACGCTCTTGAGGATATTTCCCGAACCAATCGTGACATCATCGAGAGTTTGCGGAAGGTACTCGGGGAATTTACTCTCGCAAAACAGGAAGAGGGAGAAGAAGTGCTCCCTGTATCCTAGCGGGTTTTTCGCCCTCCGAACCCTCCTTGCTTCAAAAGAGAAAGGGGTGCAAAATTGAAGGCACTTTCCCGCGTCTTTACAACAAAGTGGAGCTGCCTGTGAATCTCGATGTCCCGACCCTTTCGGTCGTGCTGCTTGTCTCTTTCTTTATCCAGAGCCTTGCGCTGTGGATACTGTACTTTAACAGGGGTAGCCTCCGAGGCCCCCTGTATTGGGCAATTGGGGCTACCTTCATAGCCCTGCGTTATTCCCTGCACAGCATGCACACCATTCCCGGGCTCGGGTCGCTTTTTCTCATGCTGAGCAACCTCATTTTTCTTTACGGTCTTGCTTGTATCTATGTGGGGGTGCGCCACTTCTTTGGCAAACGCCTCTTTGGCTGGTATCTTCTCGTTGGGGCCCTGCTCATTACCGTGGTCTATGCCTTCTTTACCTGGGGAATTCCTTCTCCACAGGCGCGGGTAATCATTTTTTCCGCTGGAATGGCGGTCATTTCCAGTGCCATTGCCATGGCCTTTGTCCGGACGGGGCAGTACTCGCGAAGTCCCCTGTCCTGGCTCTTGGGGTCCAGTTTTCTCTTTCAAAGTTTGTACTGGGGATGGCGTGCCGTCGCAGAGTGCCTGGGTGGCACCATGGAAAACCCTCTGGGTTCCCTGGCTGTTCAGGTCGTTCTCGCTTCCTATATTTTGACACTCCTGGTCTCCAATATATGGACCTTCGGGTTCTTGCTCCTGGTCGCGCGACGCCTCGCCGAGCAAAATAAAGAAGAGAAGGAGTACTTGCACCAATTATTCGAATTGAGCCCGGAGGCGATTGTAACCACGCGGGTGGAGGATGGCCGTTTTATTGCCTGTAACGGTCGCTTTCTCGAGTTGACCGGGTATCAATTCGAGGAGCTCATCGAACGGGAAACGACCGGGAATGTATTTTGGAGTAATCCTCTAGCACGGGAGGACTACCTCTCGAAGCTCCTTGTCAGCGGGTCCTATCAAAATTACGAGGCGCGTTTTCGCCGCAAGGATGGTTCCCTTTTCTATGCAAATCTTTCATCCCGCATCCTCTCGTACCGGGGTGAAGATATTGTTTTGACGTCGGTACGCGATGTTTCGAATTGGGTTGAAACAGAGCAGAATCTTTTGCGGCTTACCCAGGCTTTGGAAAAAGAAAAATCGCGGGTGGAGAAGACGGCCAATACTGATGCCCTGACGGGGCTCGCCAACCGCCGCGTCTTTGACGAGACCCTCGAGAAGGAGCTGGCGCGGGCCCGCCGCAGTGCCGCCGAAGTGGGCCTCATCATGATCGATATCGACCACTTCAAGAAGTACAACGACCAACTGGGGCACCAACAGGGCGATGTCTGCCTGAGGACGGTGGCACAGGGGATAGCGGGCGCGGTAAAACGCGCGGCAGACCTTCCGGCCCGCTATGGCGGGGAGGAGTTTGCCGTAATAGTGCCTGAGTCGGATCCCGAGGGGCTCTACCGCCTCGCGGAGGGAATCCGGCAGGCGATAGAGGCCCTCGAACTGCCGCACCCCGGGGTCGCCAGGGGGCGGGTATCGGTGAGCCTGGGGGTTGCCAGCGTCTGTTCGCTCTCGCTCAACGATCCGCACACTTTGGTCCGCTGTGTCGACGGCGCTCTCTACGAGGCGAAACACCGTGGCCGGAATCGGGTTGTCGGTGCATCCCCCTTCCGCCTGGCCTGTCTGGTTCGCCCCGAATCCCTCTGTCTGTATTTCGGGAAGCACCTGTGCTCGGGACATCCGACAATTGATGCACAGCACGAGGGGCTTGCCATCCGCATGAATGAAATACTCGCTTCGTATCGTGAAGAGGAGGGGGCCGCTTCCTTTGAGGAGCTCGCCGGGAAGTTGCTTGACGAGGTTGCCCGCCACTTCCACGACGAGGAGGCCATTCTGCGTGCGGCCCGTTGGCCCGGGGTAGAGCGCCACAGCCGCATACACTGGGAGCTCGAGCGGTCTTTGGGCGGGGCCTGGTCTTCCTGGCGTGCGGGCCGGGTGAGCAAGATGCAACTGGTCAGTCTTCTTGTCCATGATATTATCGCCAATCACCTAGCAGAGGAGGACAGTCTCTTCTTCAAATACGTGCAGGATTGGCAAGTGCGCATAAAGTGAGCGGCTTGAGTTTTTGATACAGGACTTGGCGGGCGAGCAAATGAGAGCCTGATGTTTTTCCGTACTTCACAGAAACAAAGAAGCCACCCCGCGCGGGGTGGCTTCTTTGTATTACGGGTTTGCGAGGACTAGAAGGCGACCCCGTTACCCGCGATCTTGTCGAGGGTGGTGTTCATGGAACCGGGGAGGGACTGGAAGGCGGTGGCCGCATCACGGACGTTGGCCGATGCCTCTTTGAGTTTGGCGTGGTATTCCTGGAAAGGTTCGAGTATCTTCTTGAGCTCATCGATACCCGGGATTGAGGGGAACTTGATGTTGAGCTGTTTGAGGATGGGGTTGAGGATTGCCTCTGCGGCCTTTTTGACAAGGCCGGTGGTGGACTCGAGGGCCTCGCGTACCGTAAAACTCCCGACAAGGGGGATCTTGATCCTCTGGTTGAGGGCGCTGTCTATTTTGTCGGTGACACCCTTGATCGAATTGAGTGGCTTCATGACGGCCTTGACGCCGCCGGTAACCTTGCTCACAACCCCGACGCTATCGGCGAGGGTGGAGAGGGTGTTCTCGCTCTTGGTGCGGGCCTTGTCGACGTTCTCGAGGTTCTGGGCGAGCTTGGTGCTCTGGGTCGAAAGATCCTTGGTCGCGGCAAGGAGGGCCTTGAGGACTGCAGGGTCTTCGATTTTGTTGATGGCAGGCCGGGAGGCCATAACGAATTTGACCGTTCGGGCGTTGATGCTTCCAATCTGGGCAAGGCTGTTGGTAACGATGTCCGAGTTTGCCTTGAGGTCGCTCATGAAGGCGGCAGAGGGCTCAATATAGGGGCCCTTGAAGCGCTCGGCGAGATCGGCGACGGGGCCTACCGGACGCATAACCTGGTCCAGACCGGTATTGACGACCGAAAGAGCCGTTCCCACAACGGGGATGCCGCTCATGACACCCAGCGTCGTGCCGATGGTATCGATCTGATCCCTAAGCTGGATAACGGCACCGGAGACGTAGTTGAGGTCTTTGACGCCCTTGTTCGCTTTGGTAATATCGCTGGCAAAGCGGGCGAAGTTGTTCTTGGTAAGGTTGAAGGAGTTGTAGATACCCTTCGATTTGACCGAGACATTGTTGACTTCGATGAAGATTTCGTAGCGCAGTTTGAGGACGACGATGTCCTTGTACCCAACCTGCCATTCGTTTGCCTTGTCGAGGGCTGCGATGGCTTTTTTGAGCGAGTCATTGTTGTCGGTATCGCGGGCGAGGCGCAGGGCTTCATTGTAATAGAGCTCTGCGATTTTGGTTTTTGCACGGGGGATGCCGTCTTTGGCTTCGCTGTTGCCGCTGTTGTATTTGAGGGCCTTTTCGAATAAGTCGATGGCCGCAGTCAGGGACTCGACGGTACCCATCTTTTCGCTGCGAAGGCCTTCTGCAAGATAGACGTCGGAGAGCTCGATTTTGATCTTTGCGAGTCCGTCCACGGCGGCCTTGTTCTCGCCGTTATAGCTGATGGCCGTTTCGTAGGCGGTGATGGCGGTAAGGAGGGTCTCGATGTTTTTCGAGCCATGTTGTTTCTTGGCCCAGTTTGCAAAGAGGTCGGAGATATCGAGGCGGTCTTGGGCGACTTCGTCGGAACCCTTGACGGCAAATTTGTTGACGACCTTGCTGGCAAGGCCGCGAGCAGCGGCGATATCACCGGCATTGATGGCCTTTTTGGTGGCCGCGAGGAAACCTGCGCGCGCTTCGGCACGGGATTTCTCGACATCCTCGGCGTATTCTTCGATTGTAGTGGTCCATTCCCATCCCTTTACGAGACCGAAGAGTTTTTTCCCTTCGGTAATGGGCAGGCCGATTTTTTTGAGGTTGTTGTTGTAGCGGACGAGGCTTACATAGCTGTCGTATCGTTTTTCGAGGTCTTCGGGGACATCGGTGCCCTTGGTCTGTTCAAGATAGGCCTTTGCCGCCTTGAGGGCGAGTTCGGCATTGTCACGGAGGAACTTCTTTGCCCCCGAAAACTTGGGATCTTCGATGATGGCATCGGTGGCATAGGCGAGGGCCGCGGCATTGTCGCCGGCCCGAAGGGCATCCTCTGCCTGGTTGAGGCTGGCCTTGCCGGTCGAGCTACAGCCGGCAAGCAGGGTGATGAGGGCAATCAGGGACAGAACAATGGCTGTCTTGATGCTGTGTTCCCGGGGTCTTGTCATGGAATACTCCTTGGAGGCGTGATGATCAAGTAGAAGTGTAGTGGCTGGAGCTTAAATCAAGCTTAAATAATTTTAGGAATTGGCCTTTCCATACGAGACTCTTTCATTGTTTGGCAAAGTCGAGGATTTCCCAGCCCGCCTTTTTGGCATATGCACGCAATCGCCAGTCCGGATTGACGGCACAGGGCTTGCCTACGGACAGGAGGAGCGGCAGGTCATGAATTGAATCCGAGTAAAAGGCGCAGTCCGACAAGTTGACACCCCGCTCGCGGGCGAAGGCCAAACAGGCGTCGTACTTGGTTCTGCCAAAGATGAGGTCGCCCTCGAAACGCCCGGTGCAGCGCTCGTCTTCAAAGGCAAGGCGATTGGCGATGACGGCGTGGGCACCCAGGCTGCGGGCTACCGGCTCGATGATGATGTCGAGGGAGGTGGTCGCGAGGACTACCTGGGTTCCCGCCTGTCTCATGGCGGTAATGAGGCTGCGGGCGTCGGTGTAGAGGTCCTCGTCGATGTGGCGCGAGAAACAGCGGTTTGCGACCTCTTCAAGGCGCTCGCGGCGTATGCCCTTGAGGACGGGAATGCCCTTTGGAAAAATCTGCCCCTTGCCGCCGGTGGCCGCAGAGGGCCCGAAGCGGTACCAGAGGAAGACAAAGGGAATGGTGAGCAGGGCGAAGATGGGTACGAGCCCGGCCCGAACGGCGCCGATGGCCATCCAGAGGCCGGTCGAGTGGTAGGTAAGGGTGTGATCGACATCGAAGAAGGCGATTTTGTGCTTCATGCCGTGCGCACTCCCGCACCGCTCCAGCCTTCGATGGAGAGAAATCGCTCCTTGTATTCGAGCCCGGCGCTGAACCCGCCCAGGGACCCGTCTGTGCGAACGACGCGGTGGCAGGGGACCAGAATGATGAGGGGGTTGGCCCCGCAGGCGTTTGCCGCGGCGCGGACGGCCTTGGGGTGGCCTGCTTCCCGCGCGAGGTCGCGGTAGCTGATGGTCCTGCCCCGCGGAACCCGTTGAAGGGCGGTCCAGACATCGACCTGAAAGGCGGTACCTTCAAACGCGAGGGGCAGCGCCGCAGGGGTATCACCCCGATACCAGGCATCGAGCCAGGCGAGCAGGGCAGCCGTAAGCGGGTCTTCGGGGCCAATCGCGCAGTGATGTGGGGGCGCCCCGTATGTGTCGTGCGCGCTTTCGCAGGGCCCGATGGCGAGCGAGACGAGCTCGTCGTTCTTCCAGCGTGCAGTGAAGGGTATGTTGTGGGTGGTGAACGAGGCGCAGTAAAGACTCACAGTACTCCTTTGGGGCGGCCGGCGGCCAGCGTCAGTATCAGTATAAATTCTTCACTCTATTTGCGCAAACCGCCGCCCGTTTGCTTACGAACGGTAGTGGCAGCCGATGGACTGCGTGTTGTGCATGGCCGCACGTACGACGAGCTCGGCGGTGACGGCCTCGTTGCGCAATTCGACGATGTCGCGGGTAAGGGCGGCTTCCTTGTAGAACTTGCCCACGCGGTGCGAGTGGTAGTTGAGGTCGGCGACGGCGCGCTCAAGCCCGCGTGTCGTGCGGATGATCCCGCAGTGGTTCCACATGGTGGTCTTGATAAGGTTCATGTCCTGGTAGATGAGGGTGGGCTCGAAGACCTCCGGTCGCGCGGGCGGCTGCCAGTCGGGGATGGCGGCCAGACGGGAGGCTGCGGGGCTTTCCAAAGACTGTATCATGCTGATAGCGGATCGCCGGCCCCAGAGGAGTCCTTCGAGGAGGCTCGTGGAGGCGAGGCGGTTTGCGCCGTGGACGCCGGTGCAGGCACACTCCCCGGCGGCCCAGAGGCGTTTGAGGGAGGTCTCGCCGTCGAGGGAGACCTTGATGCCGCCGCAGAAGTAGTGGGCCGCCGGGGTGATGGGGATGGGGTCTTTCGAAATGTCGAGGCCGCCTTCAAGGCAGGTTTGGTAAATTTTCGCGAAGCGGCGGGGGATGGGCTCGCTGCCGTTGTAGTGGTGGGCGAGGTCGAGGTAGAGCCAATCGACCCCCTGTTCGGCCATTTCGAGGAAGATGCCGCGGGCGACGACGTCGCGGGGGGCGAGGTCGCCCTGTTCCGAGTACTTGTGCATGAAGGGCTTGCCGCGGCGGTCGACGAGGCGGGCCCCTTCGCCGCGCAAGGATTCCGAGATAAGGAAGCGGCGGATGTCCTTGTTGTAGAGGGCGGTGGGGTGGAACTGGACGAACTCGGCGTTGATGATGTCGGCACCGGCCCGGTAGGCCATGGAGATGCCGTCGCCAGTGGCCTCGCCGGGGTTGGTCGTGTACTGGTAGATGTTGCCGATGCCGCCGCTTGCAAGGAGGACGGCCGCGGCGAAGAGGGTGCAGACGTTGCCGGTTTCGTTGTCCAGGGCGTAGACTCCCAGGACTTCCCGCTCGCGGTAGAGCTCCTGGCAGTCGTTTGAGTGGTGGTTGTTGCTTATCAGGTCGACGGCGGTGCAGTTTGCGCGTATCTCGACGCCCAGCTTTTTTGCGTGGGCGATGAGGGCGGTCTGGATGGCCTCGCCGGTGTGGTCGGCATAGTGGAGGATGCGGCGGCGGGAGTGGGCGGCCTCCTCGGTCCAGTCGAGGGCGCCGTCGGCGCCAGTGGAAAAGGAGAGGCCCGCTTCGCCAATGAGGAAGTCGTGGACGAGGGCGGGGCCTTCGTTTGCAAGGAGGTGAACGGCCTCGCGGCTGTTGTAGTTGCAGCCGGCGGCGAGGATGTCCTGTTCGAGGAGCTCGGGGCGGTCGTCGGCGGGTTTTGCGATGATGCCGCCCTGGGCCTGGTTGGTGTTGGTGGCGGCGATATCCGGTGACTTCGAGAGAACGAGGGGGGCGAGGCCCGCCTTGGCGCATTCGATGGCGGCGGTAAGGCCCGCGACGCCGGTTCCAATGATAATGACGTCGCGGGTCTCTCTCACTTGGGCGCCTCCGTAATATCGATCATGCGGGTAAGGGCGAGGCGGGCGTTTGCTGCGAGAGCCGGCTCGACGGATACCCTGGTTGGGCCGTTGGCAGGAGTGTTGCTGTCGGCGTCGGTACCCGGCGCGGACGCCGTACCCGGCGCGGACGCCGTACCCGGCGCGGACGCCG
>CAZIRF010000020.1:0-49212 GCA_964541755.1 uncultured Spirochaetales bacterium
GTACCCGGCGCGGACGCCGTACCCGGCGCGGACGCCGTACCCGGCGCGGACGCCGTACCCGGCGCTTCCTGTTCGAGGGCGGCGATGGCCTCGAGGGTGGCGAGGAGCTTGTCGAGATCGGTGCGGGCCATGTTGACGCAGAACTCGTTTCGCAGGGGAACGACCTCAAGGCCGGTATGGGCAAGGTCGCGCGCGATGCGTTGGACGAAGGTGGCCTCGGTGCCCAGGACCAGCGTACGGCCCTTTGCATCGGCTTTTGCGGCGGCTATCTTGGCCGTGTTGAGCAGTCGCTCGGTGGATCCGGAACCATCGCAGGCCAGCACTACTTCGGGGGCGCATTCGGGGTGGACGTGGATCTCCGCGCCGGGCCAGGTGGCGCGGACTTTTTCGGCATCGGCCAGGGTCATCCTCTGGTGTATGGGGCAGAAGCCGTCCCACAGGAAGAAACGGGCCCGTTTGATCTGCGCTTCGTCGGGAAGAGTGAGCTGCAGGCTTCCGTTTACTCCCCTGCGGGGGCGGGGGATGAGGAGGACCTCGTTGGCCGAAAGGCCCGCGTCACGCGCCACGTTGGCGCCCAGGTTTTTGTCGGGGGTAAAGAGGATGCGTTTGCCCTTTGCGAGGTAGTGGTCGACCACCTTGCGGGCATTGCCGCTGGTGAGTATGGCTCCGCCCTTTTCGCCGGTGAGGGCCTTCATGTCGACATTGGAGTTCATGTAGGTAAGGGGGAAGACCGCCTCCCCGAGGACTGCTTCGAGGGCCTCGAGGACGGGGCGGGCTTCCTCGGCACTCACCATGTCTGCCATGGGGCAGCCGGCGTGGAAGTTGGGCATCCAGACGTTCTGGTCCTCGCGGGCGAGGACGAGGGCGCTCTCTGCCATGAAGCGCACCCCGCAAAAGACGATGTGGCGGGCCGTGGTGCGGGAGGCATCGACCGAAAGGCGATAGGAGTCGCCGACAAGGTCTGCGAGGTCCACAATGGAGGGGTCCTGGTAGTGGTGCGCGGCGATGACGACGGTGGAGCCCAGCTCGCGCTTGAGCTCCGTGATGCGGGTGGTGCTATCAGCCTTGCTCATGATTGGAGCCTCTTTGCGTCGCGCAGCGAGAAGTCGAAGACGTTCACCGAGTGGGTGAGTTCGCCAAAGGAAATATGGGTGATGCCCAGGCCGGCGAGGGATTTCAGGCGCTCGACCGTCATGTTGCCGGAGGCCTCGATTTCGCAGGCCCCGCCGATGATGCTGGCGGCTTTTGCCATGGTTTCGTTGTCCATGTTGTCGAGCATGATGCGGTCGACGGCGAGGGAGAGGGCTTCGCGCACCTCGTCGAGGCTGCGGGTCTCCACTTCGATCTTGAAGCGCGCGCCCCAGACGGCGCGAACCTTCTTGACCGCGGCGGTGATGCCCCCGGCGGCGTCGATGTGGTTGTCCTTGAGCATGACCATGTCGTGGAGTCCCATGCGGTGGTTGTCTGCCCCGCCGGTCTTGACCGCATACTTCTGGAGGACGCGCAGGCCCGGGATGGTCTTGCGCGTGTCGAGTATGGTGATGGGCCGGACGGGGCGGCCCAGGCGCGCTTCGGCTTCCTTTGCAGATGCGGCAGCCGCCTCGACAAGCTTCGAGGCCTTGGTGGCGATTGCCGAAAGGTGGGAGAGGAAGTTGAGAGCGGTGCGCTCTACGGTGAGGATGCTGCAGGTCGAGCCGCGCACGGTGGCGAGGGGCTGGCCCTTTTCGATGCGGTCCCCGTCTGATGCAGACAGGTGAACGTCTGCGGCCGGATTGACCGCGAGGAAGACGGCCTTGAAGATGTCGATGCCGCAGAGGACGCCGGCATCCTTGGCGTAGAGGGTGCATTCGCTCATTTCTTCGGGCGGGAAGACCGCGGTGCTGGAAATATCGCCGTTCGCGCCCAGGTCTTCTGCGAGGGCCTGGCGTACGAGGGGGAGGTAGTCGTCGGGTGTCAACATGTCGATCTCCGGGAAAGTGGATGGCGAAGTATAGCCCAAAAGGGGGTCGGAGGCTACTATCAGCCTTGGTATGAGTGCGATAAAGAAGACCAACGCCATGCGGATACTCGAGACAGCCGGGGTCGCTTTCGATACAGCGAGTTACGAGGTCGATGAAAGCGCCCTCGACGCGGTGACGGCAGCCGAAAAACTGGGTGTCGATCCCCTTGAAGTCTTCAAGACCATCGTCATGGAGAGCGACGCCAAGGAGATCCTTGTCTTCTGTGTTCCGGCCGTCTGCGAGGTCAACCTGAAGAAGGCCCGCGCAGCGGCGGGGGTCAAGGAGCTCGCTCCCATCAAGGAAGCGTCACTCCTCTCGCTTACCGGCTATGTGCGCGGGGGCTGCTCGCCCGTGGGTATGAAGCACCCCTACCGCACCTTTATCGACGAGACCGCCCAACTCCACGAACGCATCCATGTAAGCGCGGGCCATCGGGGTGTTCAGCTTGTGGTCAATGCCAAAGCCCTTGCCGCCATTATAGGGGCCTCGTTCGCGGATATTGCCGCGGGGTTTTAGGGGCGCTCGAGTGGCTGTAGTCTATCGGGTTTCCATCCCGTACATTCCCGCACTCACCTTCCAGCCATCGTCGCCTTTATGCATGACATAACGCATGGCCCGCGACTCACGCGCCCAAGAGGGTTCGCGGTAGTGGACAATCACCTCTACCAGGTTCCCCTCCCGTTTCAATGCAAGATCGCCCTTAATCACCGGGTCTTGAGCCCCCTCGATCTCATACCAGATTGCGCACTGCCACTCCTCGCCCTCCAAGAGGGCATCCGGATCGGGGAAGGCCGGCTCGAAGCACATGGCATTGAGGCCTTCCCCCGCCGTGCAGGGAAAGAGAATGCGAGAGATGCCTGTACAGTCTGGCGATGTCGACCATGCGCTGGGTGAAGAACCGGAAGGACTTTCCTCGCTTGCTTCGGCGGGCTTTCCCTGAACAGGGTCCTGTTCTCCATAGCTCGTCACAATGAAGGAGCTGTAGCCGATTGAGAGATAGGCAGACCAGGCGATAAACCAGGGTCGCACGGATTGTTCGACATTTTCCGGAATTGCATAGCGCTTTCCGTTTATCCTGATCGAGGAGGCGGAATCCGCGATACTGCTTTTCTCGCGATACAGGACCGGCATACCGCCATCGGGTGAATGCCCCCGCGGGTCGCAGAGCCCCGCATGTTGGGTATCCGGCTTCCCTTGCCCGATGTAGTCGACGCATACCGTGTCTCCTTCGTGGGTAACAAGGTCCAGACGGGCCTTCTTCCCGCTTCGGTTTATCGTAAAGGAAATTTCACCCGGATACCATTCACGCGTTGCCGAGGTCTGCTGGCCAAGGGACATTCCGCAGACAATATCGAACTGGGATTTGTCTTTCCGTGTGATAATGGCCCTGATGGCGCTATCGCTGTACACAAAGGCTTCCACCGATTCCCACGCGGGGTGGCCATCAATCCATGCGATGAGGTGATAGCTGGCATAGGTGCTGACAGCCTTGAATGGATGGGCAATCGATGTTGAAAAGAGAGTTGAGGCACTTACAGCGACACGCTCTGTCATATGTTCCCGCCCCGCAGCCTGTTGTGTCGAAGGCGAGAGACTGCAGGCCGATAGGGCCAGAATCATCGAGATTGTTGCATGAAATAGAATTGTTCTTTGAACCATGGGATACTCCTTGTCAAACTATGGAGTCCATGGTACCGAAACTGATGGCGATACACTGTCATTATCGTGCGAAGTTTCCGCTCTGGCTCTCAAGGGGAATGAGGATTTCCAAATCGCACTGGCCACGTATCTGCTCGTCCACCCGTTCCCGGTGGATTCGATATCCTGTCGAATTACCGGGGCTGTGGCCGCTCTCCGGCAGCAGGCGGGAAAAAAGGTAGGCGTATACGCGCGAAAGGTCACGAATCGCTCCTCTGTAGACGAGGGAATAGTGGAGACCTCCCGGAAGTGTGCGCAAGGATACCGGTCCCGAAGCTTCGCAATCTGGTGAAACAGCGATACAGGCATCGAAACGGATCTTTCCTTCGGGACAGATATCCGGGTGGTCTACAGAGATGGAAATACGTTCACTGCCTGGCTTCACGTTGTGCGTACGGCGGGCCCAGCCCATGAGCTTCGCCCAAGCCAGACCAATTCTGGCATCGTAACTCCCCAGGTGCCGTACATAGGCAATATGCCGCTCGGGAAGTGTACACAGTCGGGAGGGCCCGAGTCCCGCGACGGGCTTGTCGCAGTCTGGCGGGATGGACATACTGCCGGGACTCTCTGTAGAAACCTCCCTTTCTCCTTTCGAAGCAGCCCGCAGCCATGAACGCGGACTTGCGCCATAGCGTTTCTTGAAGGCGCTTGCAAAGTGCGAGGCAGAAGAGAAACCGCAGGCCATCGCCATATCGCCCATGCGGGCTCCGGCGAGGAGTTCGCGTTTCGCCCACTCGAGTCGACGTCGAAGCAGATATCCCTGTGCCGACTCCCCCATGCAGGCAAGGAATACCCGGTGGAAGTGCCAGAGAGATATGCCTGCGCAGGCGGCGAGTTCCGGTACCGGGAGCCCCTGTGGCAGATGGCTGTCAAACAGATCAATTGCCCGGTTGACACTGCGGCGCCACGCTTCGAGGGTCTCTTCTCTGTTCATGGGAAACTCCTTTTCGCGAGCTTACCCCTTAACTATCCCCTCTGCCACCTTTTTCACCGCCTCGCGCAGGGCTTCATCGCGGGCGGCGATATTTGCCTTGTAGGCATCGGGCTTTTTGGCGGCGTGTTCGGCGAGGACGCGGGTAATGGTCTCGACAAAGACACTGCCGGCCACAACGGCGTGGACGTGGGGGGCGACGACCCGGGCCTGGGCGCCGGTCTTTATGCCGAAGCCGCCCAGAATCTTGGAGCCGCCCGCGCGGGCGCGGTCGAGGAAGGCGAGGGTGTCGTCCCCAATGTGGGTCTCGCTTCCCGTAATACCCGCACGAAGGGCTGCGTAAAGATACTCTTGCCCCAGGCCCGCCATCTCGTCGAGGCGCTCGGGGCGCATGGAGGGGGCGGCAACCGGGATGGAGCAGAGCCCCCCGGCCTCGCAGGCCTCGGCGAGGCCCTCGTCGCTGTCGAAGGGGAGGTCCGGGACGATGAGACCGGCCACCTTGCGCTTGGCCGCCGCCTTGACGAAGGTCGCCACCCCGGGGGTAAGGACCGGACTCGTGTACGACATGATAAAGACCGGCGTCGAGGGAAAGCGCCCGCTCAGGGTGCCGATAAAGTCGAGGGACTTCTTGACGTTCCACCCGCCCTCGAGGGCCTTTGAGCAGGCGTTGAGAATGGCCGGGCCATCGGCGCTGGGGTCGCTAAAGGGAATCTGTACCTCAAGGTAGGTCGCCCCACCGGCCACGAGGCCCTCGGCCACCGCAAGACAGCCCGATTCGTCGGGGTAGCCGGCCACCAAGTGCGCCATGAGTGGAATTGCTGTATCGCTCATATCGGAATCTCCATAATTATAGACTGATAGTTTACTGCGAGCCCCGATTACCGGGAGCGCAGAAACCCTGTTTGCTGCCCCGAAGGGGCCCCGCTCCGCGGGGCCCCTTCGGGCGCCCGGCATTGCTGCGATGCCTTTGGCATCACACCAATGCCGCCAATTCTCTTTGCAGGAAGGCCTTCCACTCTGCAGGGCGCAGGAGGGGGGCCGTGATGAAGAGGTCTTTATCACCGCGCCCGCTCATGTTTACGACGACGGCCTTGCCGGGCCGCAGGGATCTTGCGAGGCTTATGGCCTCGGCCCCGGCGTGGGCGCTCTCGAGGGCGAAAACCACCCCCTCGTGGCGGGCGAAGAACTTGAGGGCTTCCATGGCCTCGTTATCGCTTGCGCGGCGGAACTCAAGGCGGCCCGTCCTTCCCAGGGCGGCCAGCTGCGGCCCTATCCCCGGGTAGTCGAGGCCCGCCGAGATCGAGTGGGTCATGGCGACTTGCCCGTCCTCGTCCAGGAGGAAGCGGCTCTTGTAGCCGTGGACGATGCCGGTGCGGGCCCCATCTCCGGTCATGCGGGCTGCGTGGTCGCCGGGCTTCTCGCTGCGCCCACCGGCCTCAACGCCAATCAGGCGGGGGCGCTCCCGGTCGATAAAGGGCTCGAAGAAGCCGATGGAGTTTGATCCTCCGCCCACGCAGGCGATGAGGGCCTCGGGCTCGATACCCTTTTCGGCGAGCTGGGCCATGGTCTCGCGGCCGATGACGGCCTGGAACTCCCGCACCATGTCCGGCCAGGGGGCCGGTCCCAGGGCGGAACCAATTATATAGAAGGTATCGGCAAAGGTGGCGGACCAGTCGCGGAAGGCCTCGTTGATGGCGTCCTTCAAGGTGCGGGAACCCGATTGTACGGGAGTCACCTTTGCACCGTAGAGCTCCATGGTCGCCACATTGGGCTGTTGGCGGTCGACGTCGACAGCCCCCATGAAGACCTCACACTCAAGGCCCAGCTTGGCGCAGGCCGCCGCGGTGGCGACCCCGTGCTGGCCGGCCCCTGTCTCGGCAATGACGCGCCGCTTGCCCATCCGCTGGGCCAGGAGGGCCTGGCCCAGGGCGTTGTTGATCTTGTGGGCCCCGGTGTGGGCGAGCCCCTCCATCTTGATGTAGATGTCGGCCCCGCCAAGGGCGCGGGAGGCATTCGACGCATGCAGGAGCGGGGTGGGGCGCCCGATAAAGTCTGCGCGCAGATTGGCCAGTTCGCTCTGGAACGAGCTATCAGCCTTTATGGCCTGCCAGGCTTCATCGATTTCCTCGATCGCGCGGCGCAGGACCTCGGGGACATAGCGGCCGCCGTAGGGGCCGAAAAAACCGTTATCGGACATGGTGCAACTCCTCGAACCACGCTCGCATGAGGGGTTCAGATTTTTCTCCGGGTGCAGATTCGAGCTTGCTCGAGGCATCGACGAGTTCGGGCTTGAGGGCGTCGACGAGGGCGGCGGTCGTGCCGGGCCCCAGGCCGCCGGCGAGCCAGAGGCGGGTTTCCCTTGCAAGGGTCTGGACCAGGTCAAGGCTGATAGTCTGCCCCGTGCCACCAGAGCGGCCGCCTTTGGAGGCGTCGACGAGGACGCGGGGTTCGCCCGCGGAAAGCAGGGCGCGTACCGCCTCGCTGTCCGCAGCCGTTTCGATGCCCTTGGCAGCGTACCAGCCGGCGGGAGCCTCTGCAAGGGCCGCCTCCAGGCGCGTGATACTGGCCGTATCGAGCGTCCCGTGGAACTGTATCGCGTCGAGGACCCCCTCGCGGGCGAGATCCAAGGCTTCCTGCGCGCGCGGGGATTCAAGTTCTGTAATGACAGCCACAAGGAGGGGCGGGCGGCCGGCCGCAGCGGGCCGCTCTATGACAGCGGGGCGCTGTATGACAGCGAGCCGCTTTTCCAGAGCGGCCTTGACCGCGCGCACTTCATCGCCGCTCGCCGCCCGGGGGCTGTCTGCAAAGACAAAGCCCAGGAGGTCGGCGCCCAGATTCGCGGCGAGGAGGGCATCTTCGACGCGTTTGAGCCCGCAGACCTTGACGAGGGGAACGCTGCGCTCCGGGTGGGTCCCGCGGCGCTCGGCCACTTCCCGCCAGAAACGCCCGCGGGCGCTCGGGGGGCTTGCCAGGAAGGCATCAACAATATTCATGGCAGCAGCATTGGACGCCGCACCCAAGGGGGCCGCGTTCCCGTCCGCGCTCCCGGTCTGGGCCGCCTGGCCTCTGGCCGCAGCTTCCCCCACGAGGATGCCGGTAAAGCCCAAGGCCCCGGCAAAGGCCGCCTGAGCCGGGCCGCGGATACCCGACTCGTATACCGCCCGTTCGGGGAGGCGACTGCGAACGGCTGCGGGAATGAGGGGGTCGATGGTGAAGTTTGCAAGGTCACGCGCATTCACTCCGGCGAGGATCGGGCCCTCCGCTATCAGCCTTGCCAATTTTTCGAGGTCTTCCTCCTCGCGCACTTCCACAAAGGGGGTGAGTCCCAAGTCGCGGGCGAAAGAGGCCATGCTGCAGAGCTTCTCGAGGGGGAGGATGCGGGCAATCAGGAGGACGGCGTCGGCGCCACAGCGGTATGCGACCTCGATCTCTTTCTCTTCAAGGAGGAAGTCCTTGCGCAGATACGAGAGCTCGGGGACCGCGCGCGTCAAATGCATGAGGTCGTCCAGAGAGCCCTTGAAGAAGTGCTCCTCGGTAAGGACCGAGACATTCTTGGCCCCCGCGTCGCGGTACTGGCGGGCGAGGGCGACCGGATCGAGGTCCATGGCGATGGCCCCCGCCGAGGGCGAGGCCCTCTTTATCTCGAGAATGGCCCCCTTCTGGGCCAAGAAGGGCACTATGTCCCGCTCCCGCTTGGCTGGAATGGCGTAGCCCAGACTGGGGCCGCGCGAAGCGAGGTCTTCCCGCCGCTTGGCGACTATACGCTCAAGGATGTCAGGCTGGCCGGGCAAGGATGGCCCCCTTGAGTTTTTCCAGTTTGGCGGCGACCGTCCCGTTGGCCAGGGCGGCAGCCGCCATGCGGGCGCCTTCGGCAATGGATGTCGCGCGGCCGGATACGTAGAGGGCCGCCCCGGCATTGAAAGCGACGGCCGCCTCGATGGCCGGCCGGCCGGCCCCTCCCACGAGGTCGCGGGCGAGGGCGGCATTTTCGAGGGCGTCGCCGCCGGCGAGTTCGGTCTCCTTGTAGTAGCCGAAGCCCTCGGCCTTGGGGTCAAAAGTATAGTCCTTGAGTTCCCCGTCCGGCCCAATCTCGAGGATGTCGGTGGGGGCGCAGGGCGAGATCTCGTCGAAGCCGTCGCGGCTGGTAAGGACGAGGATGCGTTCAACCCCCAGCTGACGGGCGGCGCGGGCCACCGGCTCGCGTAGGGCCTTGTCGTAGACGCCCACAACCTGGAACTTGGCTTCTGCCGGGTTCGACAGGGGCCCGATAAGGTTCATGATGGTCTTGACGCCCATGGCCGCCCTGGCCGGGGCCGCGAAGCGCATGGCCCCGTGGTAGACGGGGGCGAAGAGGAAGACGAAGTTGTGCTTTTCGAGGAATTCTTCGGCCTGGGCGGGTGTAAGGTCCACCGGAATCTCGAGGGCGCGGTAGAAGTCGGCGCTCCCGCTCTTGCTGGATACGGCCCGGTTCCCGTGCTTGGCCACCGGAAGCCCACAGGCTGCGGCCACAATGGCGGCCATGGAGCTGATATTGAAGGAGCCCTTCTCGTCGCCGCCGGTGCCCACAATATCTGTTGTGTCGCCGACACTGTGGAAGGGGGGTTTCTTTCGGTGGAGGACAGCGGCGCAGCCGGCGATCTCGTCGGCCGCCGGGCCCTTGGCCGCGAGGGCAGAGAGGAGGGCCGCCGTCTTGGTCACATCGAGGGCCCCGTCGGTAAGCTCTTCCATGAAGGACTCGGCTTCCGGCCGGGAGAGGTTCTGGCCAGCTATCAGCTTTTCGAGGGTCTTCTTGTACGCAAAGGGCTCAATGCGGTAGGAGAGGAAGGCCTTGATAAGGTCTATGCCCCCTGTCGAGGCGATGGATTCGGGGTGGAACTGGACGCCCTCAATGGGGTACTCGCGGTGGCGCACCCCCATGATCTCGCCGTCGGCGCTCTTCGCCGTCACTTCCAAGCAGGCGGGGAGGCTGTCGGCTTCGATGACGAGGGAGTGGTAGCGGGTAAAGACGGCCCTGGTGCCCAAGAGGCGGAACAGCCCCTTCCCGTCCAGCTGCATCTCCTCTGCCACGCCGTGTTTGATGTTCTTGGCGCCAACAATTCGTCCGCCAAAGGCTTCTCCAATAGCCTGATGCCCCAGGCAGACGCCCAGTATGGGGATCTTCCCGGCAAAGTGTTTGATGGCCGGGATACTCACCCCTGCATCAGCCGGGCGGCCGGGGCCGGGAGAGATGACGAGGTGGTCGGGCTTGAGGGCCTCGAGGCCCGCTATATCGATCTCGTCGTTGCGGATAACCCGCACATCCTTGGCTCCCGCCTGCAGGAGGTACTGGTATACGTTGAAGGTAAAAGAGTCGTAGTTGTCTATCAGTATGATCATTTCTTGCCCCCGGAGAGCGCCGCGCGCATGGCGGCGAGTTTTTCGTTCGTCTCTTCCCACTCGCGATCGGGTTTGGAATCGTAGACGATCCCCGCCCCCGCCTGCAGGTGCCAGAGCCCGTCCTTGACCAGGGCCGATCGAATGCTGATGCAGGTATCGAGGCCCCCGTGGGCGTCGAAGTAGCCGACGGCCCCCGCGTAGAAGGATCGGTCTTCACGTTCGAGGCCCGACACGATGTCCATGGCCCGAATCTTTGGCGCCCCGCTCACCGTGCCGGCCGGGAATGCGGCCCGCAGGAGGTCGCCCGCCGTCTTGCCGGGCGCGGGCGTCGCCTCGACTTCCGATACTATGTGCATGACATGCGAGAAGTGCTCGACTTCCATGTTGCGTGTTACCTTGACAGAGCCTGGAACCGCCGCGCGGCTCAGGTCGTTACGGGCAAGGTCCACAAGCATGAGGTGCTCGCTGCGCTCCTTGGGGTCGGCCAGAAGCTCCTTCTCGAGCGCTTCGTCTTCGTCCGTCGTCTTCCCGCGGCGGCGCGTTCCGGCGATGGGCCGTATTGAGGCCACCCCGTCGCGCAGGCGCACGAGGCTCTCGGGGCTCGCCCCCAGGAGGGTGTAGGTCCCGAAGTCAATATAGAAGAGATAGGGCGAGGGGCTCGCCGAGCGCAGCCTGCGGTAGCCCTCGAGGGGTTCCAGGGCAGACTTGGCCACGAGGCGACGCGAGAGGACGGCCTGCAGGAGGTCGCCTGCGATGATGTGTTCGCGAATCTTCTCGACACCGTTCATGTAGAGGACCTTGTCCGCCGCCTCGTCCGAGACAATCGAAAAGGGGATGGTCTCCGTGGGCGGGGCCAGGTAGGAGAAGTCGAGGTCTGCAAGGCGTTTCTTGATGTCGTTGATACGCCCCTCGAGTTCAACCGCGTGCTCGTCGTAGTTGAGGCCCACAAGGTGGATGGTATCGGTATAGTGGTCGAAGATGAGCGTGATGTGCCCGATTATGAACTCCGCCTCGGGCACGGCGATCGAGTCGGGCTTTTCGTGGATGACGACCTTGTCGCAGCGGCGCACGAAGTCGTAGCCCAGGAAGCCCATGCCGGCGGCCGGCACCGGGAGGTCCGGGGCGATGGACCGGTTCTGCGAAGCCACCTCGGCCAGGGCATCGACGATGTCATAACCGCGTCCGGCAACACCACCGGAAGCTGCCGCCGCAAAGCCCTTGCCAGCTTCCCGCTTCGTCTCCACCCCGTCCATCACGAGGTAGACCCCGTCCTTCTTTTGCCGCAGCCGGAAGGCCTCATCGACGAGTATCATCGAATAGCGCGCCCGCCCCTGCTTGAAAGAGGCCGATTCCAGGATGGCCTTGGCCCCCAGCTTTTTCGCGAGGGTAAAGGGGGTGAACCGTTCCCCCGGAATGGAAAGTATGAGTGCGTCCGTTCGCTCTGCCATGCAGCCTGCCTCCCGGCACCCCGTGCCGTTGTGTTACTGTTTATAGAAACATCGTATGCGGCATAAGCTAGCACAGCGCATGGTTACTGTCAATAGAAACATTTCTCCTAGTATCCAGAAGCTTGTTGGTAGTATTAATCACAAAGGGGGGGGGCTGCGGCGCAGCTCCCCCCTGCGGCCGGGCTTCCTCACCCGCGTATGCTCTCTGTCTGCGCGGTCTCAAAGAGCCCGCGCTGCTGCCCACCGCCACGGGTTCGGCGATCCCGGCCTACCCCCCGGGATCGGTTGGGACTCAACGTAATACAGTACTCCGAGTTGACAAGTAGTATGGAGTGTCCCGAAATCCAAGTCGTGAACCGCGTTGCATCTTATCCCCCAAATGGCGATAATAGGCAAAATCCATGATTGACAGCGAGAGTGGATTGGAAATATGCATCCACTTCGTTGGCGTTGCGTAAACACTTCCGGGTACCATGCTTGTTCTGGTTGCGAAAAATCACAATACATGGCATAAGCTGAATATCGAGGGAAAACCGCAATAATCCCCGAAATGAAAATTAATGTCAGTTTTGGTCGCAGGTGGAATAACATGAGTATGGATAATGGATATCTGATGATCGTTCTCTCCGGCTTCCTGGGAAGATTGCCCGTAATCGCCGCCTTGGTTGTCGGGTTGGTCATCTCCCTTTACCACTATGGGAAGCAAGCGCGAGTGGCGACCGCCGGGGCCATCGGCTTCTCTGGCCTCCTTCTTATCAATCTCTTCTCGCCTTTCCTTAACCTCCTCTACCTCAACCCCCACTGGATGGGACAGTCGAGGCAGGTCATGGGCATCATCCAGGGAATCATACAGATTTTCTTCACGCTCCTCGATGCCGCTTTCATTGGCGTTCTGATCTACGCCCTATTCTTCGCGGAAAAGAAAGAGCAAAACCAACCCGCCGCTTGAGCGTCGGGATTGGATTTCCGTTATCTCGATGAATACAGTCGGACAGCATCAATCCAAGCCTTGATATCAGAGATAATCATTATATTGGCCCCTTGAAATGAACAGTCGTCTTCATGCTATTATGGCAACAGTGAAACGGATCTTCAGGGCGAAACAATAAAGGAGCTAGCAATGAAAAATATAAGCATATACAAGGCCGATAAATACCAGACACCCGGCTTCACCAAAATCGAGGAAAATATCTACAAGATAAACGATGCGAGTAATGCCAATGAGGATGAATTCGTCACTTCATTGAGCTTCGAGCAAGAAGCAGAATATGATGAAGGGACGTCCCCGCAGGATATCTCGCAGTATCCGCTCGAAGATATCCTGGAAAAATATTTGGTGTATGTCAAAGATTTCTATGAAAACGAAAATGCGAAAAGCGATTCATTATGCTATCTGGAGTTCTGTAGCCCCGATGTAAACGATTTAAAGAGGCTTCTGGAAATTGTCGGCAAACACGTGTACAACAAGCAATTTGAGAAAGACGGCAAGAAGTATGTCACATTGATGGTAGAATAAGGTTCAGTCAGGATGATATTGCAAAGGTTTATAGATGAATGCGCTCCCGGCGTTCATATCAATGCCGATGAATGCGTAATTCAAAAATATGCCACCCTCTTGCCGCCACACATAATCGAATTATGGACACGGTATGGATTTGGCTTCTATGGAACCAATGGTTTGCAGGTCATTAATCCGGATATCTACCTAAAAAATCTGTGGGGCTGGCTGGGTCAGGAAGAGAACTACAATCGCATCCCCATAGCGCTCTCCGCCTTTGGCACTATCTTCTATTATCGAAAACTTTCCGGCGATGATCATGATATCTCTTATATCAACCCGCATAACTCCTTTTCCGGCGTCCTCTCGTGGGATGTCGGGAGCTTCTTTAACGATCTTGTTTTGAACCGGGATGTCCAGAATGAGTTGCTTGATGCTGCCTTGCTGTCAGAGCTTTCTACTACGGCAGAAGCCCTGCAGGTAGGCGAGATATACTCGTTTTTCCCGGCATTGCGTCTTGGCGGAGCCAAAGAAAAGGCCTATGTCAAAAAATGCGATGCCCTTGTCCAGTTGGACTTCCTGTTGCAGTTGCTTACCTTGTAACCGGAAGCTTGTTGGTGGAATGAATCAGGAAGGGGGGGGGGCGCTGCGTCGCAGCGCCCCCCTGCGGCCGGGCTTCCTCACCCGCACATGCTCTCTGTCTGCGCGGTCTCAAAGAGCCCGCGCTGCTGCCCTCCGCCTCGGGTTCGGCGATCCCGGCCTACCCCCCTGGGGGGTACAGTGGGCGCCCATCCCGTCAAATCCGGTGCCCCTTGGGCAGGATCATGTAGCGTGGAATACGGACATGGTCCGGCTTGTTCAGAATATCTATCACCGCATCGGCAATATCTTCGGGGCGCAGGGCGTTCGAGATGTTCAGGAGTTTCTTGGGTTTGACCGCCCAGTCCCGGTGCAGCTGTGTCTCGACCAGACTCGGCTCGATACAGGTGATCTTGATGTCGGTATCGCACAGCTCCATGCGCAGGGATTCCGCCAGGGCTTCGAGTGCGTGGCTGCAGGCGGCGTACGCCCCCGAGTTCTCTCGCGTCTTGGTGCCCATCACACTTGAAGTAATAATGATGTGTCCTCTCCCGACCTTCTTGAAGTATTTCAAAAAGGTATAGATTAGGCGGAAGGACATCTCGACCTTCAAACGCATCATGCGGCACATCTTGTCGATATCGATGTTTTCTATAGTATTCGACTCAATTATCCCGGCATTGACACAGAGGACGTCGCAGCGGCCAAAGGTCTTGAGTGCATCATCGAGCAGGAGATCCGCAGTCTTTTCATCAAGCAGGTCGGCACTGTTGGTTGCCAAGCTCGCAGCTTGCAAGGTTGGCAGCTTGTTTTGAAGACTTCGTTGATGCTGCGCCCGCTGGCGACGACGCAGTACCGATGCTCCAACAATTTTTCACAGAGGGCCTTTCCTATCCCGCTGCTGGCCCCTGTGACAACGGCCACTTTTTGCTCTATGGATTTATCTCCTTTTAAACGGATGCTACCCCTTGAAGCCCTCGCCCCCTGCAGTGCCCGGCACGATTTGTACAAATCAAAACATATCGATGCAACTACAAAAATTGGTCATTTTCGAAAAAGCTTCCATCGTTTTATTTAAATACTCTAACCTTTGAGGGAATTTCAAAAATCGGTCATTTTTAAAATTCCCTCTTGGGCGAATAAATCCCATATCATTATTATATATAGACATGCGATTTATTCGCCTACATACATTCTTGGTAGCTCTTTCAAAACTCACAAAGTTTTGAAAGAGCCTCCTTTAATTACCTGCATAATCTCGGCGGTTCTACCCCGTATCAATGCCAGATCTTCAGGATGAACCAATTCTCGTACCGTATCTATTTCATCCCGAAACTCTTTCAATTCGGAACTGTACTCGTGCCCGGATATATCATTCAGATCAATTCCGTTAGATAAAAACATATCTTCAAGATTAAAGCCGGATGCACTGATAATAATGATGGTAATTTTTTCAAGTCCATCCGAACCAAATCCATTAACGCGCATTATATCCTGAATCTCTTTTGGCGTTTCATTATTCCTGAAATGATTCAGCATTTCTTGCGGACCTTCAACATCAGCCAAAACATTGTCGAGATCATAATCAAGAGCAGCCATGCTGGCTTGTATAGCATCATAATTCTTTAAAAATGAGTCGATATCCGAAGCTTCGAGCTTTTGAGCGGGAGCCGATTGGCCAAATGCAAAAATCCCCACACAGCATAAAAATACGGATAAACAAATAATCCGGTTCATGAAAAAGTACTCCTTATGTGGTGTCAGTATACCATTACTGATACATCGCTGGAACAGTATATGCCGGGAAGAGGGGGCCAACTTGATGAAGCTGGCGCTATAAATGACAGTAGACGATAAGGAGACAACATGCCAAATCCCTATCTGCCCGCCTGGGAGTACATCCCCGATGGTGAACCCCGCGTTTTCGGTGACCGCATTTATATCTACGGATCGCACGACCGGCCGAATGTGACCAATTTAATTCCAAGGGCTGCGTTTCGGTGAGCGATCGCCCCGAAGGCCCCTTCGAGTTTGTATCCACCTATGACTATCCCGAGGGGCACTCCCGCGACAACGGCATCTTCAACGATCCGGGCGTCCTTGTCGATGACGATGGCCGCGTCTACATCTACTGCGGCTTCATGGAACCCTACATGGCAGAGCTCAACGGGGACAACATGATCGAAGTCCTTCCGGGGACCCACAAGATCGATCACATCTCCAACAAGGAGCCCTTCAGCTTCTTCGAGGCAAGCTCCCCGCGCAAGGTGGGCGATACCTACTATGCCTGTTCAGGTGAGTTCTGGTCGGTCATAATCTGGTTGGAGTGGCTATCAACATTTTTGGTAGCAGTTCGTTTACCATCCGAAGGCGCCAATGATTATGGTATCTACCATGTTATCCGTATCTGCGTCCCCATAAGATATTAAATTGTTGGATCCAAAAAATGAATTTGGACGGTCTGTTTGGCTTGTATCCGCAGGGCCATACAATTCGTATACCTTGTCCAGGCTGTCACCTATCTTGACAGGACAGAAATCCGGAAAAAGGGGAGTGCTATTTCCTGTCAACTTGATGTAGTAAAAAAAGCGCCCCTCGGGAGTGCCAAAGAATCCCAAAGTACTTTCCTGATCATAAGGAAACTCTTCCAAAGAATCTTCATATTGGTCATAGGGTAAAAACGACTGAGTAATATTATTCTCATGACAAAAAGTCTCTCCAATATTCTTATAATAGTCCTCCAATTGATTGAATAAGGCTACTCTGGCTTGTCTTTGTAGTTCTTGAATTTCGTCGTCCACTATCGCTTTCGGTTTTTCAACTATCAGTGTGGAGGACTCGGTGCTGATCTCATTGACGCTTGTTGCCTTGCTTTTTGAGCAGGCAGTGGATACCAGGATTAAAAATACGGACGTCAGTATTAATGCTTTCTTCATTGGAGCTCCTTTATTCTGGAAAAAGAACAAGTCGATCATGGGGATACTATAAGAATTCCTGCTCATTGAGTATACCCGACTCCCCAAGACAGTCAGAAAAAAATACCAACCGAAATGCTTTTCGTATCGTTGTATATACCGATGAAGAAATGCGTTTATGATAATTCGAGAATGAATGATGCAAAGCTCGAGATTTGGCGTTCAATCGAATACCGTTTGGCGGTGTTTCTCCGTTCATTCTCGCTCTTGAGTGCCGAAGACCGTGAAGACTGCCTCCAATCGGCCCTCATCGCCTGGTGGCAATCGGGCCCGACAGAGGAAAAGGAAGCTACGCCGTGGCTGTACCGGGTGGTGCGGAACGGAGCGATCGACCTTTTACGCAAGCGTGCGCGCCAGGGCCCGTCTGTTTCGCTCCCTCTCGAGCTTGTCGCCCGTGAACCGGGGCCTGAATCCACAGCCCTCTCCCGGGCTGATATTGATTTTGTTAGCCGTTTTATTGAAACCCTTGATGATACGGATAGGGAACTGTCTTTCTTGGCCTTTGCCGAGCACATGAGCTACCCGGCCATGGCAGAAATGACAGGCCTGGCCCTGGGAACCATCAAGTGGCGTATGGCCGCTGTAAAGAAGCTCATGAAGGATGCATACCGGAGGGAAATGGAATGAGAGCTGAAATCGATGTTGAGAAAATGCTTGCAGGCTACTACGAGGCCGCTCTCAAAAACGAACAAGCCCGCCGTGATGTATCGCGAACGTCCAGACCGCGGAACACGGGCCTCTGGTCTTCGATTGCCCTTTCGGCAGCTTCAATTGCATTGATTGCCACAATCTCTCTCTTGGGCGGGGAGTGGAACCCTTCTTACGATGGAATGGCCCATGTTGTCGAGGAGCTGTACGAGCGGGTAGGGCAATCCGGCATGCTCAAACCCTTTTCGCATCTATTGGAGGTATTGAATGAAGGTTAAACTGATTCTTGGCTCTCTGGTTAGTTTGGCAGCCATCGTCGGCGCGACGCTTGGGACCGGGTATGGAATCTCGGTGGCTGTGGTGTTTCGGGTAGTGCTCCCGGTAATCGGTCTCTTCCTGGGCAGTATGTTATGCGGCCCCGGGCTCGGGATCCTTGCTGATGCAATGGGCCCTTGCGACACCTTGTCTCCAAAAAGACGGGAAAGCGCTTTGGGCGCGATAGCCTTCGCCAGGCGGGCTCTGCTACTCATCGCCTCCCTTGGCTTGATTATGAATCTTGTCTCCATGTTCAAGAGCTTGGAGGACCGAAATGCGGTATGGATAAACCTGGCTCTCGCCATGGGGCCGGCCCTTGTTGCGCTTTTCATCCATGCAGCGGTTCTGGAACCGCTGGTAATTCGGCTGCGTCGCTCGTCATCAAAGGCCGCATCTTCTTCAAGCGAGACGGAAAGACCGACAAATACTAGGGGCAGGGCTGGCATCTTGATCCGACAGATCCCGGGATTCTGCCTCATGCTTGCCTCCCTTATTGCGCTCAATCCCGACCTGATTAGCGGCATATTCCTGCATCTTCCTGCCATCCTTATCGCTGTCTTTATCCCGATCGGTCTGCTCATTGCCGCCGGGGATGGCCCTTCAATGTGGCGCTCTCTGGGTACTGTTTTTTCTTCCAGCTCCTCAACAGAGGAGCTCAAAACGGCACAGGAACTCTTCGGGTCTTTGACCCTGGCTTTCAAACGGGCAATGGCCTTGGGCGCCGCCCTTGGTTTTGTGTTTCTGGTAAAAGATTGGCTGGACATTACCCGTTACGGGCCAACACTTACCCTGGCCTTGATAAGCCTCTTCTGGGGCATGATCGGCATACTCTTCATATCACTACCCCTTGAAGCCCTCGCCGCGCAAAGGGCTTGCCGGGAGGTAAGGCCCTGCTGAATCTATAAGGATCATACCCTTCTGCGTGGCCAGAGCGCGCCAGTTCTTACATATTGGCAATTCAATTGACAATATGTAAGAACTGGCCAATACTTTTTCCATGATACAGCGTTGTGCGGAGCAGACGCTCCATCGTTTGGCAAAGGGCTTTCCGCTTGTGTGCATTACCGGGCCGCGGCAGTCGGGCAAGACCACTCTTTCGAGACTTGCCTTCCCGGACAAGCCGTATATTTCCCTCGAAGACCCGGATATCGCCCAAATAGCACGGGAGGATCCCCGGGGGCTCCTCGATATATATGCTGATGGCGTCATACTCGATGAGGCCCAGGCGGTTCCGGAGCTCTTCAAGTATCTCAAGACCGCTGTAGACCGTGATCCGCAATCGGGGAAGTTTATAGTCACAGGGTCGCAACAGTTTTCCCTTTTTGCGGGCGTCAGCGAATCCCTCGCGGGACGAGCCGCCTTTCTCTCTCTCCTGCCCTTTTCAATGCATGAACTCAGACGGGCCAAGCTGGTTCGGGAAAACCCTTTTGAGATGCTCTATCGTGGATTCTATCCGCCCCTGTATCAACGGGAAGTGAGCGTCCACGATTGGTATACCCAATATATTGGGACATATATCGAGCGGGATGTCCGGTCCATTGTCAATGTCAAGGATTTGGGTCAGTTTCGTATATTTGTAAAGATGTGTGCCTCGAGGGTTGGCCAGATCCTCAACCAGAGCGCCCTTGCCCGTGATTGCGGCATCACCCACAATACAGCCAGAGCGTGGCTTTCTGTGTTGGAGACCAGCGGGATACTCTTTCTCTTGCCCCCCTGGCATAGCAATTACGGCAAACGCCTGGTAAAAAGTCCCAAACTCTATTTTACCGATACGGGCCTGCTTTGCCGGCTTCTGGGTATCCAGAATGCGGAAACACTCTTCCTCCACCCAAACAGGGGGAGTATCTTCGAATCCTTTGTGGTATCGGAACTCCTCAAAAAGCGCCTGAATGATGCTTCACCGGCAGAACTCTACTTCTGGAGAGACAACAGTGGGACGGAAGTCGATATCGTTTATGAGGAAGGCTCCGCGCTCAATGCTGTCGAAATCAAATCCGGCAAAACCTTCTCCCCGGATTTCATTAAAGCCCTCGACACTTGGCGAAAATATTCGCTCTGCCCTCTCGAGAACTGTTCCATTGTCTACGCGGGCGACAGGGCTCTTTCCTGGAAGGGTATCAGCGTCGAAACCTGGGATTCTTTATAGATTGGAGGCTCTTTCAAAACTCGGTGAGTTTTGAAAGAGCAACCATGAAAGCAAACTGACGAATGAGGAACATATCATTATATAATAAGGATATGTTCCTCATTCGTCCAAGAGGCAATTTCAATAATGACCGATTTTTGAAATTGCCTCATTGGTTTGCATTTTATCCACCCAGCGCCCCCCAACTTGACGAAGCTGGCGCTATAAATGAAAGTAGTCTTCAAGGAGACAACATGCCAAACCCCTATCTGCCCGCCTGGGAGTACATTCCCGATGGTGAACCCCGCGTTTTCGGTGACCGCATTTATATCTACGGATCGCACGACCGGCCGAATGTTACCAAGTTCTGCGACTTCAAGATGAAGGTCTGGTCGGCCCCGGTCGACGACCCGGGCAACTGGGTCTGCCACGGCCATATCTTTCATACCCGCGACGACCGCGACCATGTCGCCTCGACAAGCCACACGAGCAGCGAGGTCTATGCCCCCGATGTCGTCGAGAAGGACGGCAAGTACTGGCTCTTTACCTACATCTTCAACTCGAAGGGCTGTGTCTCGGTAAGCGATCGCCCCGAAGGCCCCTTCGAGTATGTATCCACCTATGACTATCCCGAGGGGCACTCCCGCGACAACGGTATCTTCAACGACCCGGGCGTTCTTGTCGATGACGATGGGCGCGTCTACATCTACTGCGGCTTCATGGAACCCTACATGGCAGAGCTCAACGGGGACAACATGATCGAAGTCCTTCCGGGGACCCACAAGATCGATCACATCTCCAACAAGGAGCCCTTCAGCTTTTTCGAGGCAAGCTCCCCGCGCAAGGTGGGCGATACCTACTATTTCATCTACTCACCCAATCCCGGCAGCCGCCTCAACTATGCCACCTCGAAGTCGCCCACCGGCCCCTGGACCTTTGGGGGCACCATTGTGGACAACGGGGTGGACTACCCGGGCGGCAACAATCACGGGTCCATCGCCTGTATCAAGGGCCAGTGGTACATCTTCTACCACCGCATGACCAACAGCACCATCATGTCCCGCCGCGCCTGCGTCGAGCGCATCACCATCTTGCCCGACGGAAGTATCCCCCAGGTGGAGATGACCTCTCTGGGCTTTGACGAGAGCCTCAACCCCTTCCACCCCACGCCGGCCGAGTACGCCTGCGTTCTCAAGGGCGCTTGCTTTATCACCGAGCGAAACCTCTTCGAGCGCCCCATCACCGATATCCGGCCCGGCGCGGTCATCGGCTTCAAGTACTACGACTTTGGCGAGGACTATACCAACACCAGCATGGAGATCGCACTCAAGTGCCGCGGCTTGGGTGGGAAGGCCACGGTTAGGGTCTATGCCGACAGCCCCGGCGACGGGCTTGAGCTGGGGGCAGTGGCAGTCGACAGTCATGACGGCGTCTACCGCGCGACCCTTCCCTGCCTCACGGGCCGCCACGCGATATTCTTTGTAGTCGAGCACGGCTACAGCATCTATGAGGGCTGGGACTGGGCTGTCAAACCCATGGAGACCCGCCCCCTCTTCGAGCTCGATTCCTTTGTGTTCATGAAGTAGGATCAATGCTCTCCGGCTCGATACCCTGTAATGTATGGGGTAGCCGGGAGCGTGTTGATGCCTTTGGAGAGGAGGGGCCGCACCGGGCCGCAGACGGCAGCGGCCGGGCGCCATGGATGGCGCCCTGAAAGCTGGCGTTTGCCACAGGCAAACGCCTTAAGCACAGTAGACAGAATGTCTGCTGTGCGACCCCCCGCGAGATCGATGGGGCAGGAGGGCGTTTGTCCCCCTAATGACATACTCATAAACAAGTTCCGCATTAACCAGCATGGAGGGATGCAATGGAAGTTCAGTCTTGTGCGCACACAGCAAAAAGCATATCCCGTCCGCCAGATGTGCTCATCACTTTCGGTCAGCGAAAGCGGGTATTACAAAGGGAAGCGAATCCGACCAAAGGCATGGCAAATACTGCTTTCTTGAATCCATACGGTTCACGCCGAGCATCCGACAATGTGGGATAAGGAAAAATTTACAGCTCCGAGGGCATATATGTCACAGGTCTGTCCTCAGCCTACGCTCTTATGCGTATCGGCACTTGAATTTCAGTCATAAAGTCCTTCTGCGAACGTGGGAGAAACATTCCCGGCCCCTTTATGTAGAGTTCGCGTGAGGGGATTCCTGCATCCAGATTTTTATCTGCAAGCCAATCGAAGAGGGTTTTGTATGCCTCTCCTATCTGCTCGTAGGGGCCCTTGTAGCGGAGGGTGGCGTATCTTCCCCCTTGAAGTATTCGGCTTGTAATTCCCGGCACTTCAAGTTCCCTTCGAACGATGAGGGCTGCTTCGATATCTGCATGCTCACGATATTCACTGTCGTGATAGATCGCAAAGGGCTTCCCGGTGCTCCAGCGCCCCGCCTTTTTAAAGAGTTCGCCAAAATACTTTCCTATATCGGCATAGGCACCCTTATAGCGAATGGAACAAATCCAATGTTCAGGAATATCCTTTTCAATTAGTTCTCCCTGTATCTTCATATCATCTTCCTCTGTCATTTCAGCGTAGTAGTGTATTCGGCCACGAACATCCTTCATGCGAAGGAGTTCCCGTTCGGTTTCCGAGAGCTTCCGTCGAAATAATTCCCCCAGTTCTGTGTCGTCTTTGCAGGAAGTAAAAACCTCCTTCATTTCTCGAAGGGAACATCCGAGTTCGCGCAGAATGATTATTGCGTGAGCCCGGCGAAAGTTTTGGTCCCCATACTGACGGTATCCGTTGCCTGGATCGATTTTTTCAGGAACGAGGATGCCTTCCTCGTGGTAAATCCTCAATGCCTTTATTGTAAGCCTGGTTGCGGCAGAAAACTCCCCAATTGTCAGCATTACTACTCTCCATCGTGTTGTTTCAACTCAGTATAAAATGCTTTTTCAGCGAGTGCGAGCCTCTGTGCAATCTGGGCAAGTTCAGCCAACACCCGCTCCCTTTCCCCCGCGTTCATGCCCTTTATGCTTGTGGACTCCTCCCTGAATTTTGCAGAGAGTTCATGCCACAGGGCAATGGACTCATCGATTTTTTTGATAAGGGAGGGACACAGCTCGGCATGCAGGGGTGAGCTCGCGGCATACTCAAGAAACTCACGGTAGAGCATTCGGAAGGAGGCGCCTCCGGTTCCGTTGTCTTCAATGGTTGCAGACAGGTACTCGAATATATCCGGATAGAGGAACTGCTTGCCGCTATAAGTCTCAAAGTCTCGTAGATCTTGTGGGAAGGCTTCAAGGGCGGCGAGTGCTCCGGATTCATAATTTGATACGAGTGTAGAGAAGGATTCTGAAACAAGCCGGGAAGGGTCGGGATGGAAGGGCCTGTAGGGAGCGTCTTCAAGCCAGGCGAATTCGCCATGTGGAGGGTAGTTTTTTGTCCTTGAGTTCCGGGCTTTGTGGAGGGCGGTAAGGGATATCGTCTGGAGTCCACTATATTCTGTGTCTGTTACAAAGGCCACGCCCCTATCATAATCCAGTCCAAAAAGGGTAATGACATGCCAGCCGAACGACATATATGACAGACCGTATTTGCCGTTATATCGATAGGGCAGGTAGCGCATGTCGACCCGAAGGAGGACTGGTTTGCCTTCACGGAGAAGCCAGTCGATCTTGTCCCAGCCATAGCGCTTTGAGTCTCCTTTTTGAACCCCAAGTGGTATTCCGACGGCGTTGCAGAAGGCCTCCCTCATTGCGGTGTTTCGCGCGGCTATAAATGGAAAAATCCCTTTGATGAAGGCGAATGAGAGTGCGCCCCCTCCACCTATTATCATCGCTTCGCTGACTTCGTATCCCTGATACCGAAGTGCGTTGAGGAGCGCAGAGCTCTCGCAGTGTCTTCCGCTCACGGGGTGAACATTCGGCAGAACTACCGATCCGTGATTGCCTTTAAACACAGAGGTGCAGGAACAGAAGGTAATTGCCCCCAGTGTAGTGAGTAGTATTCGTGTCATATGAGCCTCCTGATTGAAGGATCAGGCCTGCCCCAGGGGCGGAGTCAAGAGCGGAAGCGGAAATATTTTATAGGAAAAGCGACTTTTAAGACTGGCTCCAAGAGGAGCTCGAAAAAAATGGGTGTTGGAGTTGTCTTGCTATTTTTTTTAGTCAGTAAGCTCTTACTCCCAAAAAGCCCACGAACAATTGGCCCGATAAGGAGTTCTTCTTTCAGCGTACGTCAAATATCAATCAAGGTACGTCTGGCAGTTTCTTCGCGAGGCTGCCCAGGCGGCGGATGGCGGCGCGGGCTTCGGGGCTCGTGCAGGAGGCGTTGAGGCGCAGGCTTGAGCGGAAGCGCTTGCTGGCAGAGAAGAGTTCCCCCGGGGGAAAGAGGATGCCTTCGAGGAGGGCGTCCTGGTAGAGGAGGGAGGCGTCGAGATCGTGCGGGAGAGTGATCCACAGGAGGAAGCCGCCCTTTGGGTCGGTAACTTCGGTGCCTTCGGGGAAGGTCTCGAGAATGAGAGCGCGGTTCTCTGCCATGCGTTCGGCCAGGCTCCCCCGCAGTGCGCGCACGTGGCGTTCGTAACCCTTGTCCTCGAGGAAGCGGGATACGATCATCTGGTCAAGGGAGCTGTTCGCGGTGCTGAAGAGGGTCTTTCTTTTGATAAGGTCTTCCGTCCTGCGGGGGCTAATGATCCAGCCAGTGCGCAGGCCGCCCCCAAGGGTCTTCGAGAAGGAGGAGACATAGATGACATCCGCATCCCCGGCGGCGAAGGCATAACAGGCCGGCGGGCGGGGTATCTCCCGGCCCAGATCGCCGTTGATGTCGTCTTCTATCAGTGTTACTCCCTTTGCGGCCATCAGGGCTACAAGGCGCTTCTTGTGCTCTACCGGCATGAGGGAGCCGGTGGGGTTCGACCAAGTGGGGATGACAATACAAGCCGTGATCGTCTTGGTCTCGAGGATATAGTCGAGGACATCCAGATTGATACCGGTCTGTTGGCTTGAGGGAATCTCTATCAGGTTCAAGTCCATGAAGGCCGCAGATTGCAGGAAGTTGAAGTAGAGGGGCGATTCCACCGCGATGGTGTCCCCCTTGGAGCAGACGGTCTGGAGGGCCAGGGCAAGGGCCTCGGTACAGCCGTTTGTAACTACAATGTCGCCTACCTCCGGATTGAAGCCCGCCCCCTGGCAGACCCGTGCGATGCCCTCGCGTAGGCTGCGCAAACCCGGTGCCATGGTGTAGTCCATCATGCGATCGCAGTGGAGGCGGGCGCAGTCGGCAGCTATACCGGCAAGTACCTTTCCGGGCAGGAGCTCGTGATCGGGGGTGGCGATAGCGAGGTTTGCTATCCTGCTGCGGCTGTTCTGCGCGATGAAGTCGCCATAGAGGCGGCAGAAGTCGGTGTCGCCCGGCTTGTACTCGTGGAGGGGCCGCTCCCGGTGGACAGGGCGAGCGAGGGCAAAGGAGCGCACAAAGTAGCCCGATTTGGGGCGACACTCGAGCAGGCCATTCCGTTCAAGGAGCTCCCAAGCATCCCGTACTGTGCGTATGGAGACTCCGTACTTTACCGCCGCTTCCCGCAAGGAGGGCAGGCGATAACCGGCTGGATGCAACTCTCAATGCTTTGGCCCTGTTTTTCAGCCTGTCAAACGCCACACTGGTAACAGGGCCCCTGGCAACAGGGCCCCTGGCAACAGGGCCTCTGGTAACAGAGCCCCTGGCAACAGGTCTACTTCCCGAAGCGCAGAACGTTCCAGCTCGCAGGGGCCAGTTGTGGAGCCGAAGGGCCGGAAGGCAGGTTGACTTCCTTTGGCGATACGCGGTCGGTATCGCTTGCGCTGTTGGTGGCCTTGAGATCACTGTGACTGAGTTCGGTGTGAGCTATCAGCCTGAAACCCTCAAAGCCCGAGAGGGCAATGTCGAGCTCCATTGACTCGTCGAGGGAGCGGTTGACGGCGAATACAGTGAGGCTGTTTCCGTCTTCTGCGAGGACGGCGCTTGAGTCGAGCCAGGGGACGACCTTCTTGTCGCCCGTGGCGTAGGATCCAACCTCGATCTGTGGGGCGAGGGAGGTTCCACGGCCATGGATGGAGGCGTGGAGGAAGGGCCAGTAGATGGTCTGGAGCCAGAGGCCGCCGCCGGGAACAGTCATGATGGGTGCGATGACGTTCACGAGCTGCGCGAGGCAGGCCATTTTGACGCGGTCTGCGTTGCGGATAAGGGTGTTGAGGAGGGTTCCGACGACGAGGGCGTCTTCCATGTTGTAGATGTCTTCGAGTTGGGGCGGTGCGATGGACCAGCGGGGAATTTTTTTGTCGGCCTCGTTGGAGTGGAACCAGACGTTCCACTCATCGAAGGAGAGCTGGACCTGTTTGTCCGACTTCTTTTCGGTCTGGATCTTGTCGCAGATGGCGGCCACTTCCTTGATGAAATCTTCCATATCCAATGAAGAGGCGAGGTAGGAAGCCGTGTTGTTCTCCCGGTTCCCGTAGTAGTTGTGCAGCGATATGTAATCGACGTGGTCCCAGCACTCGCGAAGGACGGTCTCCTCCCAAGTCTTGAAGGTTGGCATGAACTTGCTCGAGCTGCCGCAGGCGACAAGCTCGATGGATGGATCGGTCCACTTCATGATCTTGGCCGCCTCGCAGGCGACGCGGGCGTATTCTTCTGCCGTTTTATGGCAGATCTGCCAGGGGCCGTCCATTTCATTGCCCAGGCACCAGGTTTTGATCTTGAAGGGCTTGTCGAAGCCGTTGGCCCGGCGCATTTCGGCGAATTTGGTAGGGGTGTCGAGGTTACAGTACTCGACGAGATTACCCGCTTCCGCCGGGCCGCGCGTGCCCAGATTGACGGCCATCATGATATCGGTGTCTGCCCGTTTGGCCCATTCCTGGAACTCGTCGATGCCTATTTCGTTGGTCTCGATGGTGCCCCAGGCCAGCTCGAGGCGCTTGGGCCGCTTGTCGCGGGGCCCGGTCCCGTCCTCCCAGTTGTAGCCGGAGACAAAGTTGCCGCCCGGGTAGCGCACGATGGGGACCTTGAGGCCCTTTATCGCCTCGATAACGTCCTTGCGGTAGCCGTCGGCGTCGGCCTGGCTGTGGCCGGGCTCGTAGATGCCGGTATAGACGGCCCGGCCCAGGTGTTCGATGAATGAACCGTATATGCGATTGTCGATGGCGCCGATGGTCTTGGCGCGGTCAAGCTGAATGCGTGCCTTCATGCAAGCCTCCTCGTTTCGATCAGTCTACTCCACAATGGCCCGGCCTGCACTGTCAGAATCTGCTTGAAAATAAACAAAATGTGCAATAGGCTGATAGTTACATGCGACTCCACAAGGCCGGTTTGAGTCACCGCCATGCGAATGACTTCTCTATAAGCAGGCCCCATGGATCGGGGGACTGGCTCCTCTTGGTCATTAAAAGCCCTGCAAGCTTCACGGTGGGCGGCCAGGAGTGCGATGTTGAGCCCCATTCGGTCATCCTCTACCCCGAAGGTCATCCACAAGTCTATGGCGCCCGCGGTAGTGAATACTGCGACGACTGGATGCATTTTGCGCTTGAAGAGACAGACATTCTGCGCATTCGGGAACTCGGCATACCCATCGACGAGCCCTTTGGCCCGGTCGATACCACCCGCATATCCGCGGTAATTGGCGACATTTACCGCGAGTATCAGGGCGGCGGCCCCCTGGCCGCCGATTCCATCAGCCTGCTTTTCTTTCTCCTGCTCAATCGCATCCGCCAGGCCATGGACGGGCGCGGCAAGCCCTGGTCCGTACACCTCCAGCGCTTCCTCGACTTGCGCGCGGATATTTACCTGCGCCCCGCAGAACTCTGGAGCGTCGACCGGGTGGCCGGCCGCCTCAACCTGAGCCGTTCGGCCGTCCAGCACCTGTGGCAGGACCTCTTGGGCTGCGCCCTCATGGACGACATCATCGAGAGCCGCCTGGCACACGCGCGCCAGCTCCTTTCCACAACGACCCTCACGGTCTACCGCATCGCCGAATCCTGCGGCTACTCAAGCGACATCCACTTTATCCGCCAATTCCGCCAGCGTATGGGGACCACGCCCTTACAGTGGCGGCGTTCTGCCCGCTTTCCCGGGACAGCCAATCCTTGATACGCGATTCCGTATGGTATATTTGGGTTCCCTCACCAAAAACTGGTAGCATTAATTCGATTTTAGGGTTTATACCTTTAATATCACGAGGGAAAAATCCCTGTTAACAAGGAGTGAATGATGAAGAAGTTTTTGCTTGTTTTGGTCGCCATGCTGTCCCTGTCGGGTGTTGTTTTTGCTCAGGAAGGGGTAATCGAGCCCTATGTCGATGCAGGAGACATAATCGCAATGGCTGGCGTGGGCTATGGTGGTATCGCCGCCGGTTTCGAGTATGACTTTTTCCGTTTTAATGCCGGGCCCCTTCCCTTGACCTTTGGCGCGGCGGCTCGTGTCGCTTTTGATCCTCTTTTCCAAGCGTACGGTACGTCGTTTACCGTGGGCGGTTTCGCCATGGCGCATCTGGGTTTCAAGGGTCTCGCAAGCACCAGCCCCTCAATGGAGCAGCTGCAGCGCCTGGATTACTACGTGGGTCTTGGTATCGGCTACGCAACCAACTTTTTCGATGAACCTTATTATTCAATAGAGGGAGGGATCGGGTTTTCCTGGCTTACCGGTGTGTCGTACTACTTTAACGACAATCTGGCCCTCTATGTTGAATATGGGTATATCGGAAGATATACCGTTATTTGGGAAAGTTTGTACACATATCGATATACCTACAGCCCATACTATGCAACAGTTGGTGTTTCTTTGAAGCTGTAATCCGGTAAACAAGAGAGGCTCTTGAAAAACTCACCGGGTTTTTCAAGAGCAATCATTACCGCGTTTTTGGAGTGCACTGTGCTTGTGAAAACGAGTAGGCATAATCGAGAGGCATCCATTTATTGGCGTAATTCCTTTCTTCTGGCACTGTTGATGGGGATCTTCTTGGCTTCCCCCCATGCGATGCATGCCCTGGGCAGGCAGGAGACGACGATGATTTGGCTCGAGCCGTATCGGGTGCCGGTGGCCGTCTGGGACGGGCCCTGGATGGCCGACCATGTTACCTTCCAGGATGGAGAGGTTCTCAAATGGATATGGGGCATAGAGGGCTTTGACGAGTACGAGTGGGGTATGGCGTATGTCCTTCGGGTGCGCATTATTGAAGAGACGGAGCGCATTCCCGATCGTCCCCAACGGCGCTTCAAGCTGGTGAAGGTTCTTTCACGCTTCAAACCGAATCCGGGTGAGTCATTTACCCTTCCCCTTGCCGATGAGCGCTTCCGCTTCCTCGAGGGATCGGTTGCAGAGGGGTGGTCGCTCATGGACGAAGCCCCCGTCGATCTCGCCGGAGAAATTGACCCCTTCTGGCTGGAAGGGGCCCTGTCTTCCGGGCGCCCCCTCGCCGGTCTCTTTCGCAGTGCGCCAGAGGGCCACCTGGAGCTCCTGTCGGTCGAGGGGTCAGACTGATAGCGGGAGCGCGCGCGGGGTGGGCGCGAGCTATCAGCCCATAAAATCCGGTTCCGGGAAGAGGCGAATGTCGAGCCAGTCGATGCAAAGATCGATCCAGGCTGAAGCCCGCTTGTCCTGCCGATTCAAGGGCATGAACGAACACTGGGGAGGCTCTGCCTGATGTAGTGTTGTTGTATTCGACACATGATTGACGATCCATTTCACGGTGCGCTCCCCTGCAGGATCGAGGTTAATGTAGTGTTAATGTAGTAGTTGCTTCGGCCTTCACGGTGTTTGTCCACGAAGCCGGCTTCGGCCAGGGCGTCGAGGTAGCGGGTGGCGGTCAGGCGCGAGACCTTGAGGTCGTGTTCGATGAAGGCGATCTTGGTGTAGGGGTGCATGAAGAGGTTGTTGATCAGGTCTTGACTATAAAAGGGGAACCGGGAGCGGATACGGTGTTTGTAATCAAAGAGGGCTTTCTTGATGGCTTGCACTGTGGAGATGGTTTCGCCGGCGGTGGCATCGATGGCCCTGAGCATGTACAGCACCCATGGTTCCCAATCATCGCTGTCGCGGACGGCCTGCAATAGCCGGTAGTATTCGCCCTTGGTGCGGACGATGTAACTGCTCAGATAGAGAACCGGGACCTCAAGCAGGTCTTCCTTGACCAGGTAGAGTACGTTGAGGATACGCCCCGTGCGGCCGTTGCCGTCATAGAAGGGGTGTATACTTTCAAACTGATGATGGATCAGGGCCATCTTGATAAGTGGGTCGGCGGAGAAAAGGACAGGATCGTTGATAAAGCGTTCAAGGTCGTTCATATGCGCCGTGATTTCATCCGGAGACTGGGGCGGGGTATACACCGTGTTGCCTTGGTTGTCTTGCAGGCTGGTGCCCGCAATCTTGCGGAATCCCGCATTGTTGGATTCGAGTTCAGTTTGAATCTGTATGAGGCTGTTGGCAGTAATCAGCCCGGTCTGTCCGACGATCTCGAAGCCCACCCTCAAGGCCTGTCGGTAGCGCTGTACCTCCTTTGTACTGGCACTCGGGGATCGCGCGGGTTCAAGATCACCCTTGAAGAGCTCATCATGGGTGGTGACGATGTTCTCTATCTCTGAACTGTCCTTTGCCTCCTTGAGGCCCAGGGTGTTGATAAGGATGCCTTGGTTGGGAATGGATGCTGCGAGCCCTTTTAACTCTGCCAGCTTCCTACTGGCCGCAGATAGCTGCTTGAGAATGGCTACATCGTCAAAGCGGCCGGGATCAAGGGTATGTAGTGCTTTGATGGTATACATATGTTCTCTCCTCCCCGAGGATGTGTATCAAATTACCTGTATTGTATACATATTTAATACGATATGCATAGAAAAACGGGAAAAGTATACATATTGCGAAATAATGATGGTTCGCCTGCAGGGTAGGGAAATGAGCGGCGTATTACCGTTTCACAAACTTCCTGTACATGGTCTTGAGACTCTCCGTTCCTTCGGCGTTCAGGGAGTCCAATGCGGCTTTCCCGGAAAGACTTTGCCGCCCCTCCGACTCCTCCCGGATTCGCTTGTCCATACGTTCGAAAGGGCCTGTCCATGTTTTGAAGGGGATGTCTTTCTTGAGGATATCATTGAAGGCCATTTCTACCAGGGGAGTGACATACCCCCGTTCATTCATGGCGGGCAGGAAGGTTCCGTGCAAGGAGGCCTCGAGCTTGTCGAGGTAGCTACCCCGGCGGGCGAGGATTATGCCCTTCATGGTCTTCGAATCATAGATGATCTGCTGCTCGAAAAAGGGCTTTGAACCGCTCTTGATATACTGGATGTACTTGCCATTCCCTCTTCGCTTCCATGCGCCTGTCAAGGACGGTTCGGGATCCGAGGTAAAGCGACCCTCTATCCAGCATGTGCAGACCTCTTCTTTGCCATGGAAAACAGGAGGTATTGTCGAGAGGGTCCACAGGGCCCAAAAGGGGCGGGATTCATCAAGATCACAGCGCTCACACCTTTGGTATGATAGCTGTCCCGGGCAAGGACCTTTGCGATTGTTTCGAAATCGAAGGCCTGCAGAGCCTTCCAGCCCAACACCGGTCCATAGGTGATGGCGGGGATAGCTTCCTCCAGGTCTTGATCCACCGGGGACTCCCACAAGTCTGATAGATCCACGAGGGCAGTAATAAAACACCGGGACCCTTCCAATCGTATCGTTCCCACGGACCGGGAGTAGACACAATAGAGGATTCCCTTGGCGTCCCCGCAGAGATAGCGGTCATCTCCAATCGGATCGAGAATATTCAAAACGCAGTATGAATAGCCCTCGGACCGGACTGCCATGAATTGGTCCATCGCCGCGGGAATGAAGCCATTCGGAAGGGTGTTGATCCGGGATGAGTACTTCCTTAGAGATGGCTCAATATTCTTGGCTGCACGACTCTCCCCCTCATGCCAGGGGGTGGACTCCCATCGCTCCTTGAAGTCCCCGGTGCGTTCTTCAAACCACTCCTTGGAGGGGTAAAAATCGATTTCGCTTTCAAATCTTTCTGTCATAATAAAACTGCCTCCAGTTATTGAACAACAAGTTTACATCATATTCGGGAACAAGCGGGTGTCGAGCCAGTCGATGCAGAGCTCCATCCAGGCCGAAGCCCGCGTGTCCATCTGCCACCGGTTCCCCGAGCTGGTTTTGTCCGCCAGCGAGAGGCCGTGGCCGCCGTTTTCGAAGAGGTGGAGTTCGCAGGGCCTCTTGTGCGCGAGCATGGCGCTGGCAAAGTTGATAGAGAGTTGTGGGTAGACGAGGCCGTCGCTCGAGGTGTGCCAGATGAAGGCCGGCGGCGTATGCATTGATACATTATGGGCCGGGCTGGCCTCGGTCATCTGTTCCTGGCTTGGATTTTGGGTCCCGAAAACTGTTTGATTGCACTCCCTCCACAGGTCCATTTTTGATCCCCATTGCTCCCTCTTTTCTGCATCAGGGTCTTCTGCCGCAAGGGCCATGAGCGCCGGCCAGTCGAGCATGCCATACGCCGATATCAACGCCGCCGGTTTGAAGTCGCTGTTGGGGCGGCCCAGTGCCGTTGAAAGGAAGCCTTCATGCCAACGGGTGGCGAGGAGCCCCGCGAGATTCGCCCCTGCGGAAAAGCCGCACACGGCAATCTTGTCTGGGGCAAGGTGTTCTTCTTTGGCTGTATCGCGGATGAAGCACATCGCACGGGCTGCGTCTTCGAGGAAGGAGGGAAAACGAGCGCCGCCGCTTTCTTTTGTTGAGTAACGAAGGACAAAGGCGTGATAGCCACGGGCAAGGAAACGTAGGGCAATCGGGTCTGCCTCGCGGTCCGAGCAGCGCAGGTAGCCCCCACCCGGGCAGATGAGAACGGCTGGCTTTGATTCCCCACTGCGGTATTCGGGGGAATCATCCAGAAAAAATGCGTCAAGGCAAACTGCCGGCCGGTCTTTTGCAAGTACGTGTCGTTCCACCTTCATCTGTGTGCTCCTTGGGTATGTCGTAATCTGTAACCGGAAGCTTGCAGTTGGGAAAAATGAAAGAAGGGGCCGCTGAGGCCCGTAAAATGCGGTCACACAGGCTCCCCGATCAGTTTCCATGACGCGACGGCCCCTGCGGCCGTGCTTCACGCCAAGCGGATTCCGCTTGGCGCGAGATCCCGGCCTACCCCCGCGAGCAGCGCGGGGCAGGCTGTATGGCTGTTTCCCTGCCTGGATTCACGGTTGTGGAGCTGCAAGCTTCCGCTTACCAATCATGTATTACTACAGGGGCAGGGGGGTATGCAAGGATGACGGGTGTGCTATGGGCTATTCCCCGGTTCAATGACTGCTATAGACGCAAAAAGGCCACCCCTTCGGATGGCCTTATCACCTAGCAGGGACAGGACTCGGCTTCCGGGGCTCGGCGTCCTGCCTTCCCCTCCGCAAGCGGAGGGGCCCCCTCCAGCCCGCGCCCAGTGCCTGCCGCGCACATCCTGTGCGCTTTTCCTCGCTTCGCTCGGCGGCACTGGACGATCAGGCCTTTGGCCTGGCGCTGCAAGGAAAGGTTCATACGTGCCCGCCTTTGGCGGGCTGCGCGTCGAGTCCTGTCCCTGGGCTGTAGGCACAAAAAAACCGCAGTCAGAGACTGCGGTTTTTGTCTTTTTCTTAGCAGGGACAGGACTCGAACCTGTGACCTCCGGGTTATGAGCCCGACGAGCTGCCAACTGCTCTACCCTGCGTCGTTGTGAGACTACTATACAAAAATTGGGGTAAACGTGTCAACGACTTGAGGGAATAAAACCGGAAGTTCTGGAGAAAATGTTGCTTTTGGGTCTTGATAAATGTTGTGCGCAATAATATATTGAGCAATATAAAGACGCGCACAATACATTTTTGAACTTTGAAGTGCACGTACTTCACAGGGAGGGTGCAAATGGCTGCATCGGTATTTGAGTTGAATGCGATAAAGAACGATGGATCCATGGTGAATTTTTCCCAATTCAAGGGGAAGACCCTGCTCGTGGTGAACACGGCGAGCAAGTGCGGCTTCACCCCGCAGTACAAGGGGCTTGAGGCCCTTCATGAAGAATTGGGGAGCAAAGGCCTCGTGGTTTTGGGCTTCCCCTGTGACCAATTTGCGCACCAAGAGCCGGGGTCCGATGAAGAAATCGCCCAATTCTGCTCAAAGAACTTCGGGGTCACTTTTCCCCTCATGCAGAAGGTCGATGTCAACGGCAAGAATACCCACCCGGTCTTTGAATTCGTCAAGGAAAAGGCCCCGGGGATTATCGGGAAATCGGTCAAATGGAATTTCACCAAATTCCTTGTGCGGGCCGATGGAACGACGGTAACCCGATACGATTCCCGCACCACCCCGGAATCAATGCACGATGAAGTTGCGAAGGCGGTTGAAGAAGACGCCCGCGCAAGGGCGGCGGGGCAGTGATTTCCACAGCAGGGGGGCAGCAAGAGCCCTGTGCCCCCGAGTTCAAAATCGAGAACCAGCTCTGCTACTTGGTGCACCGCCTGGATCAGGCAATCCTTGCCCGCTACCGGCCCCTCTTGGACGAGCTGGGGATCACGTACACCCAGTACATGGCCCTCCTCGTCCTCTGGGATCGGGGCGAGCAGACGACCGGTTCCCTGTGTACGGCGATGGACCTGGACACCGGGACGGTATCGCCCCTGGTCAAGCGCCTTGAAAAGGCGGGCTATGTCGAACGGCGACGGGACGAGCGGGACGAACGATCGGTGCGTATTTCGCTCACTCCTGCCGGAGAGGCCCTTCGCGATAGGGTAGGCCACATACCGGGAACCATCGCCGGCTGCGTCTTGGCCGAAGAAGGGGAGTACCAATCTGTGCGAGCCCTCCTCGAGCAGCTCTTGGGCCGGCTTGAAGGGGGGGATTGCAATACCTGCAGGGGAAGGTAGTATATACTGATAGCCACACCCGGAGGTTACCCGATGAATGCCAAACTGCCCGTCATTCTGCCCGTTCCACAGTCCAGCCGCTTTGGTACCAGCACCATTGCGGTCGCTGCCTTTGACATGAGGGCGGATGAGGGTTTTTATGACCTGTTGGGGGCGCTTAGGGAAGACCTCGCGGAGTACTTTGGCGAATCGGTGACACATCCCCTCTCAAGCCGCGAGCAATTCGCCTTCTTTGGCGCGAACAGCCCCGAAGAGACCGTCCTGTGGGGGGCTAACTTCCGCGAGGAGTCGGGCCGCATCGGCTCCCTTGCCCTTGTCAAGGATGCGGCCCTTCTCCCGGGCGCCTACCGCCTTGAAGCGGCGGAGGGAACTATCAGTCTATATTCATTTGACGCAGAGGGGATGGCCGCCGCGGTCGCGACGCTCTTGCAGATACTCCTGCAGAGCTGGGATGGCTGGCGCTGGCTCGTCCCGGATACGGTCATCGAAGACGCTCCGGCCCTTGGTTGGCGGGGGCTCATGATCGACGTTTCGCGGCACTTTATGCCGATAGCGACCCTCAAACGCATGGTGCGCCTTGCGGCGCTGTGGAAGATAAATCGCCTGCACTGGCACCTGTCCGACGATCAGGGCTGGCGGGTTGCCCTCGACGGTCACCCTGAACTCGAGCTCAAGGCCTCGACGAGGGGAGGGGGCGATCCCCATAAAAACGGCTGCTATTTAAAAGAAGAAATACGCGAATTCGTCTCGTTTGCAACAGCCCGGGGTATATCAATAATGCCCGAACTCGACCTCCCCGGCCACGTGCGGGCGGTTCTCGCCGCCCGACCCGACCTTGCATGCGGGGAGGGGCCCTTTACGGTATGGGAGGCCTGGGGTATTGCCGACGATGTCCTGTGCATGGGTAAAGACGCCTCGCTCGCCTTTGCCAAGGAGGCATGGGCAGAGCTGATAGAGCTCTTTCCCGCCCCCTGGGTACACATTGGGGGCGATGAGTGCCCCACCACGCGCTGGGAATCCTGCCCCCGCTGTCGCGCACGCAAAGAGTCTTTGGGGCTTGAAAAGTGGGAAGACTTGCAAGGTTGGTTTATCCGCGAACTTTCCGGCTTCCTGCGTTCGCGCGGGAAGGAGGTCTTCGGCTGGGACGAGGTCCTCGACAGCGAAATCTCGCAATCGGGCGGCCCGGTGAACGTCTTTCACTGGCGGGCCTGGCTCCCCGAACAGGGCGCCAAGGCCCTCGAGAAGGGGCTCAAGCTCGTCTCTTCGCCCTTCTCGCCCTGGTACCTCGACTTTGTCCAGAGCGACGACCGCACGAGTTCCCCGGGTCTCGCCTACCGCAGCCCGAAAGCCTCCACCCTGGAACGGGTTTTCAAATACGACCCCTTTGCGGGTTTGGCCACTGCGGGGAGCCCCGAAGACAGATCGGCTGCCGCCCCCGATACGGCGATTCCCGCGGGCTTCCTGGGGGTCCAGGCCAATGCGTGGACCGAGTATATCCGCGACGGAAAGCGCCTTGAGTACATGCTCTTTCCCCGCCTCGTGGCCCTTGCCCAGCGCGGCTGGTGCGGGCAGAATGTGGGTAGCTGGGAAGCCTTTCGCGAGCAGCTCGCCTCCCAGCGCGTCATCTTCGATCGCCTTGCCATTAACGCAGCTCCTTTGAGATAATTTCATTGAAGAGGCAATTTCAAAAATAAACGTTTTTTGAAATTGCCTCTGAAACCTGTCACCAATTTTGTTGTTTGGAAGCATGTATGAACCGGAACGAAACACCGATAGATTCCCTTGTTGCCAGTGAAGAAAGTGCACCAGTAGCAAAGCACTTTGAAGCGGTTCGCCACGAGCTCTCCCGCGTCCTCGTGGGGCAGAGCGAACTGGTCGAGGCCCTCGCCATCGCCCTGATATGCAATCAGCATGTACTCATTGAAGGGGTGCCCGGCGTGGCCAAGACCCTTACGGTACGCGCCCTGGGCGATATCATGGGGCTCTCCTTCCAGCGCATCCAGTTTACCCCGGACCTCCTGCCATCGGACTTGGTGGGCACGCAGATCTTCCACCCTCAAAGCGGGGAGTTCAGCGTGCGCAAGGGGCCGGTCTTTGCGAACCTCGTCCTGGCCGACGAGATCAACCGCGCCCCGGCCAAGGTGCAGTCGGCCCTGCTCGAGTCGATGGAGGAGCGGCAGGTGACCCTGGGCGACACGAGCTTCCCGCTGCCGACGCCCTTCATGGTCCTCGCCACGCAGAACCCCATCGAACAGGAGGGGACCTACCCCCTGCCCGAGGCCCAGCTCGACCGCTTCATGTTCAAGGTCCACGTCGACTACCCCGGCCGCGACGAAGAGCTCGCCATCCTGCGCCTCAAGCGCGCCGCGACGCCACTTCTCTCGAAGGCCCTGGATGCCGCTTCCCTTGCAGAACTCTCCCGCGCCGCGGAGTCCGTTCACCTGGAAGAGCGCCTCGAGGAGTACATTGTCGATCTCGTGCGAGCCACCCGCGACCCGGCTGCTTACGGCCTGGATTTGGGGCCGGCCATACGCTTCGGGGCCGGGCCCCGCGCTATCGGTTTTTTCCTCAAGGCGAGCCAGGCCCGCGCCCTCCTCTGCGGCCGGGACTTCGTCCTTCCCGCCGACGTACACTACGTTGCCCCCCTCATCCTGCGCCACCGCATCCTCTTGAGCTGGGAGGCCCTCGCCGAGGGCCTCACGGCCGATACCGTCGTTGCCCGCATTCTCGAAGGGGTTTCGGCCCCATGATTACGGCCGCCCAACGGCAGCGAATTCGCGAACTCGAAGTACGGGCCCTGCGCCTCGTGTCGGGGCGGCTCATGGGGGAGTGGGCCTCGAACGTCCGCGGTACGGGCCTCGAGTTCCGCGACCTTCGCGAGTACGTCATTGGCGACGATGTGCGGCGCCTGGACTGGAAGGCCACTGCCCGATCGGGGCGGCCCCAGTTGCGGCAGTTTAGCGAGGAGCGCCAACAGGAAATCTGGTTTGCCCTCGACCTGTCCGCGTCGATGACGCCAGCAAAGGCCGCCCTTGCCCGCGAAGTCCTCGCGGTCCTCGCTTGGGCGGCCGTGCGGCAGGGGGACCCCTTCGGCATCGTGGGCTTTACCGACCGCATCGAATTCACCCGCAGGCCCGCCCGGGGCGAGGCCCAACTCTGGGCCGCCGTAGAAGACCTCCTCGCGACCCGCCCCGCATCCGCCCGGACCTCCTTTGATGCCCTCAACGCCTTCGCCCTGGGCACCCTGTCCCGGCGGGCGACCCTCGTTATCGTAAGCGACTTCGAAGGCGGCGCCGATGCCACAGACGCGTCTGCGGCCGCAGACGTGTCTGAGGCTTCAGACAGCCCCGACCCTATAGCCCCGGAGCTCGGAGCCCTCGCCCGGCGCCACGAGGCCATCGGCCTGCGGATAAGCGACCCCGCCGAGCGCGGTGAACCGGCTGCCGGCCCCATCCTCCTCGCCCCCTGTGTGGACGGCGAAAGTGGCGAACGCGCCTGGATCGACCCCGTCTCCTCGCGGGCCCGCCGCCGCCTCGCCGCCAGCGCCCTCGAATCCGACCTCGCCATCGAAGCCGCCCTGCGCCGCGCCGGCGTCTGGTATTGCCCCCTTTCGGTGGGCAGCGACTTCATCCCGCCCCTCATGCGATTCTTTCATCGAAGAACGGAGTTGCGCGGTGCGTAAGTGGGCTTTTTTTGCTTCCATCTCTTTCATACTGATAGTTCTCTCCGCCTGCACGCGGGCGGCCGACGGGAGCACCCTGTTACGCACGCTCCCCGACGGCAGCAGTCTCCAGCTGCGCCCGGCGGCTCCCGCCCTTGGCGATCGGGTCCAGCTGGTACTCGAGGTCCCCGTACCGGAAGCCTCCAGCGGGCCAAATGGTCTCCGTGATCCGGGCGCCCCCCGCGTGTATGCCACAGAAGTTCCTGTCCTCTACGGCCCCGATGCCGAGCGCCTCTCGCCCGTCCACGAAGAGGCGGCCCCGGGCGGGCGACGCTACTACTGGTCCTTCCGCCCCCGGCAACCCGGGGTCTGGCAGCTGGTTCGGCCCGGCATGCGCGAGGAGATCTGTACGGTAGACTCGGCCCTCCTGCCCCTTCCCGGCGGCCAGCCCTCCGGCGGTCAGCCATCGGGTGGCGTGCCCTCCGGTGGCTCGTTGTCGGGCGGCCAGCCCTCCGGCGGCCAGCCGGCGCCCCTATTCCATGACGGCAACTGGCTCTGGAGCGGGGAGGGCGACCCGAACCCCCTGATGGGAGGCAGCCGGTGAGCCTTCGCTACCCGGGCCTCCTGGCCCTCTTGATACCCGTTCTGCTCCTCGCGCTTCTGGCCTTCTTCCCGCGCCTCGCCGTCCCCTCATCGCCCCTCGCGCGGGCCCGCAGGGTCGCGCGCACCTGGCGCTCCTTTCTCTGGTGGCTCCCCGAGGCCTTCGCCCTCGCCGCGCTCGCCCTTGCGGTGGTTCTTCTGGCCGGGCCCGAGCGCCCCCTGGACCCCGCCCGGCAAGACGACGAGGGCCTGCGCATCGCCGTCATACTCGATCGCTCGGGCTCGATGGGCGCCTTCGTCGAGTATTCAGGCGGGCATGTCCGCCGCCTCGACGCGGTAAAAGAAGTTACCCGCTCCTTTATTGCCGCGCGCCCGCGGGACGCCTTCAGCCTCGTCTCCTTCGCCCGCTACCCCGAAACCCACACACCCCTTACGACGAGCACGGATATCATCGTCGACTTCCTCTCGCTCATCGACGTGCCCACCCGCGACGACGAGGACGGAACAGCCATCGGAGATGCACTGGTCCTTGCCCTCGCCCACCTTGGGGCCGGAAGCCCGGCTGCGTCATTGGAGGGGCCGGCGGCGCTGGAGGCAGCGGCGCTTGAAACAGCGGCAAACGATCCTGCCGCCGCCCGCCCCGCCGGGGTCGCCATACTCCTTACCGACGGGCAGAACAATCAGGGGAGCAAGACCCCCGACGAGGCCGCCGCCCTCGCTTCGAAGCTGGGCATCCCCGTGTACACCATCGCCCTGGGCGGCGAGGGCTTCGTCATGGCGGATACTGCCTTCGGGCAGCGGGCCATGCGCGCCCCGGTCGACGTGGACGAAGACAGCCTGCGCGCCATCGCGGATGCCTCCGGCGGTCGCTTCTACCGCGCAAATCGCATTGAGGAGCTCTCCTCTTTTTATACTGATATCGCCACCCGCGAGACGAGCCGCATCGAGCGCAGCCTCGCAACACAGCGCGAACTCGTCCTCGCTCCCGCGCTCGCCTTTTTGCTTGCCCTTTCGGCAGGCATTGTGATCCTGCGCAGCCTCATCTTGAGGAGACCCGACGCATGACCATCCTCAATCCATCAGCCCTTTTTTTACTCGTCCTCGTCCCCCTCATCTGGGTCTTGGCGCAGCGCAACCGGCGTATCTCTGCCGTTTGGCGAAGGCAGCGCGGCCTTGAAAAAGCGCCTCTTGTTGCCCTGCGGCCCTGGCTGGAGGCCTTTACCGTTTTATGCACGGTTCTGGCCCTCGCCCGCCCGGTACGCAACCCCGTCCCGGTCGACTCGCAGGACTTGGGCCAGGATTCCATCTTCCTTGTGGATGTCTCGCGCTCGATGCAGACGCGCGACCTCAACGGCGAGGGGCGGCTTGAGGTGGTCAAACGGGCCCTCCTGGACCTCGTTCCGCAGCTCTCCGGCGACCGGGTTGCCCTCGTCGCCTTTGCCGGCTCCACCGTGGCCAAGTGCCCCCTTACCAGCGATACCGCCTTCTTCTCGCAGGCCGTCCGCCTTCTCGACACGAGCTCTGCCGCGCGGGGCGGCACCCTCTTGGGCGATGCCCTGCGGCAGATTCGCCGCGATTTTGGCGATAAAACAGCGGAAGAGGATTTGGCTGATACCAAAGGGGCCGGCTCCGCCGGCCCGGGCGCCGACAGCGCTGCGCAGTCTTCCGATCGCACGAGCGCGCGGCGGCACAAGGCCGTCTGGGTCTTTACCGATGGCGGGGATCAGGAGAGTTTCCCCGTCGAGGCCGCGCGCGAGCTTTCCGGGGCGGGTTTTACCCTGCACTTGTGGGGGGTGGGGACACTTGAGGGCGACAGCGTCCCCGAGCGCGGTGTTACCTCGAGCCTCAACGAGGAGCTCCTCGCGCAGATTGCCGCCGCGGTCGAGGGCGGCTCCTGGTACGGGACCTCGACCCCCCTGTGGCAGTTCCCCGCTGCCTACGGGCGGGAGCGACGCCCTTTGAGCCTTACCCGGAGCACCCGCGTCGTCTGGCAGGAGGACGCCTGGTTCCTCCTGTGGCCGGCCTTCCTCGCCCTCTTTTTCGACACCCTTATTGCCCTCTGGCCGGGCTTTCTCCTCGCCCTCCGTTCGCGGCGGGAGCCGAGGAGTGGATCTGCTGCCGTTGCCGGGAGAGAAACCGGCGCCAGCACAGGCACCAGCCCGCTTGTACGCCCCGGCCCGGGCACCAATCGCGGGGCGGCAAAGGGGGAGCGACCATGACGCGTTTCAATTCTACAACTTGCAAAACCCGGGCCAGTAACTGGAAGCCTGCAGCTTTGACTCTTTGCACCGCGCTTACGCTTGGTCTTTTGGCCTCTTGCAGCGCTTCAAATGATACCTGGCCCCAACCCGCCGACGAGGCAGCCCTCAAGAAGCTCGAGGAGCGGAGCCTTTCCCTCGCAAATTCCTCAACTGCAGGCTTCCGGTTACTGGGCGGGAAGCGCCGCGAGGAGCGCAGCCGCCTCCTCTTCCTGTTGGGGCAGGAGCAGTTGGGGCGCTGGTTGGAGTCGCAGAAATCCGGCTCCAGTGCCGATCGCAACGAGGAAGCGGCCCGCGCGGCCCTGGGGGCCTTTGAGCGGGTGGTGGATTTGGGCGGGGATCTTGTGCCCTCTGCCCGCCACAATATCGAGTTTATTGCCGCCAATATGGCAAAGCCGCCCGAACAGCCGGGCCAGCAGGACGGGCAGGACGGACAGCAAGAGGGCAAGCAGGACCAGCAGGATCCGCAGAGTGGCCAGCAGGACGGACAGGACTCGAAGGACGGACAGGACGGCGAGCAGAACCCGGGTGAGCAGAAGCCGCAGGACGGGCAAGACGATACAGCTGGGCAAAATGAGCCGGCCGGGCAAGAGAGCGCGGCCCCCGAGCGCGACCTTTCGGGCCTTGTGAAGGACCGCGAGGACGACGGCGCCCTTGAAGAGGCCCTCGAGGCCGCCCTCGCGCGGGAGCGCGAAAAACAGGAAGCGCGGGCCGGGACCATGCCCCCGGTCGCGGAGGATTGGTAGGATGTCAACGATGTCGCAACAGAGGCGCGCAAGGGGCCGCGCCGAAAAAACAATACGCCGAGCCTCGATGATCGCCGCCGGGCGCCGGGGGCGGAGCGGAGCTATCAGCCTTTATCTCTTCCTTTCCATGCTGATAGTCCCCTCCGCGCTCTTTGCGCAGGGGGTGGACATCCGCTGGGAGCTTGAGGCGCGGCAGGCGGTTGTGGGCCAGCGCCTGCGCTTGAGCGTGGAGCTTGCAGGACACGACAAATTCGAGCTCCCCGAACTGGTGATTCCCGGTGTCGAGATCCACAAGGAGGGCGGTGGCCCGCGCAACTCGACATCCATCAGCATAATCAATGGCAAGACGAGCCGGGTAGTGAGCAAGTCCTGGGTGGGGTCTTGGTCGCTCAAGGCGAGCCGCCCCGGGCGCTATCGCATCCCCGCGCAACGGGTAAGTGTGGATGGAAAGAGCCTTGAGCTCCCCGCACTCGAGTGGGAGGTCATGGAGCCCCTGGGCGACGAGCGTTTCGTCCTGCGCCAGCATTTTTCGCAGGAGGTCGCCGTTCCCGGTGTCCCCGTCGACTATGAACTCGTCCTCTACTTTGGCGCGAATATCCAGGATTTGGAGTTCACCCTGCCCCTGCTCGAAGATCCGCGCCTCGAGGTCGAGCCCCTGCCCGCGCCTCAGGGCTCGAATACGGTCCAGGTGCGTGCCGGGGGGCGGGTGCTCGAGGGCGTCCAGACGACCGAGCGCCTTGACGGGCGGGATTTTGCCGCCCTGCGCTTTCGCTTTCGGGTGACGGCCCTCGATGGGGGTGCCGCTTCGGCGGGCAGCCGGACGGTCAGCCTTGACGGGACGATGGCCAGCTTGAGCGGCGCGGTTGACACCCGTGTGGTGCGCGGCTTTTTCGGCAACACCGAAGAGCCCGTTTTCCGCAATCTCGTGGCCAAGGCCCCGCCGGTTTCACTCGCCATTCGCGCCCTCCCAAAAGAGGGCCGCCCCGAACCCTTCTCCGGGCTTATCGGGCAGCTTTCCCTTTCCTGGGAGGGGGAGGAATTGGATACGGCTGATGCTTCTCGCGCCCTGTCGCGCAGCCTGTCTGTGGGGGAACCCCTGCGCCTTGGCCTGCGTCTTGCAGGGGTGCTGAACCGGCCGCGGCTCGACCTGGACGCCATGGTAATCGCCGCCCTCGAAGGGAGCGACTTTCGCGTTGCTTCGGATGCGGCCGCGGTTCCGGCTTCGGCCACGGCACCGGCTTCGCCCGCGGCACAAGGGGGCCCGGCAGCTCTTGAAGATGGAGACGCGATGGTGCGCTCATTTGTCATCCGCCCGCGCAGGGCCGGCTCGCTTGCGATCCCCGCCCTCGCCCTCAACTACTTCAACCCCCAAAGCGGGCGCTACGAGACGGCGCGCAGCGAGCCCATACGCATCGAAGTGCGCGACCCCTTTGGCGGGGAGGGCCCGGCGCCACAGTCTTCCGGCGAATCGCCCGCGCCAGGCCCGGCGGGCGCCGACACTGCGGGCGCAGGCACTGCGGGCGGTGATTCCGCTGCGGGGGCGACTCGCGCGGGCGGGCAGGCCGTATCCACTAGGGCCGGGGTATCGGGTATCCCGACCGATCGGCTCGCGCGCATGCACCCCAACGGCCGCCCGCAGAATGTTCTGCGGCGCCTGCCCTGGTGGCTTTTTGCGCTTCCCGGCCTCGTCGCCGCGCTTGCCCTGTCGCTTGCGGCCCTCTGGCGGCACCACCCCCGCTGCCGCCTCTACCGGGAGCGCCGCTTGTGGCGTCGTTCCCTCGCTCCTCTCAATGCGCATGCGGGGCGTGCTGCCCTCGAAGAGGGGCGTACCCGCCTTGAGGACCTCCTGAAGCCCCGGCCCTTGCAGGCGGCGCGCCTTGCAGAGCGGGGAGTGCTTTCCCGCCTGTCCCGCGAGCGGGCGGCCTGGGACGCGGCCTACTTCGCCGGAAAACATGAGGGCGAGGACTGGGCGGGCCGTTGGGAGAGCCTTGTAAAGGCCATGGAGGAAGACGCATGAGAAACCTACATCGCAAGATCGGCCTGCTTGTCCTCTGGACGGGCCTTGTTTTCGCCGCCTCCTGTAGCGCTGCGCCCGCCGATGATGCGGCTACCCGCGCCCAATCCCTTTTTGACGAAGCCATCGCCCTTCGAGGCGAAGAACTGCAGGCTTCCGCTTACAAGGGAGAGACGGCTTCCGGCAACGATGGGGACGCCACAGCGGATAACGCTACGGCTGGGGGTAGTTTGGCTTCTTCAACGGCCCTCTTCGGGGAGGCCGCGCGCCTCTTCGAGGCCGGCGAGACCGGGTGGTACGAGGCCGCCAATGCCTGGTGGTGGGCCGGCCAACCCGCGCGTGCGGTGCTGCTCTACCGCCGCCACCTTGCGCAACAGCCCTTCCATGCAGCGGCTTGGGAGAACCTCGCAGAGGCCCGTCGTGATGCGGGGACCCTCGATCCGGGGGGCGAGACCCTCCTCGATTGGCCCTGGCACCTCTGGCTGGCCGCCACCGCCGCGTTCTTCGCCTCGTTGGCTCTCGCTTCCCTCGCCCTCTGTGCGTATCGGGGGGCAAAGACCCCCGGGGCCCGGCGCCCGCTGCGGGCCGCGATCGCCCTGGGCTCCCTCGCCCTTGCAGCTGCTCTTTCCCTCCCTGTGATTGCCGCCTTCGAGCGGCCCGTCGTCGTCCTCCTTGCCCCGGTGCAGGGGCGCATGGGCGACGCAGATGTCTACGCCCCGCAGCCACAGACCCCCTGGAAGGCAGGACAGGAGGGGCGGCTCGTCGCCCGGCGGGAGGGCTGGCTCTGCATGAAGGTGGGATCGGTCGAATCCTGGGTGCCCGCAGACCGCGCGGTTGTGGTTGATCTGGCTAAGGATAACGAGTCGGTGCAAAAAAAGCCCCTCGGGAAAAGGAGGTAAAACCCGAGGGGCGAGGTACCTGATCAGCGACGGCTGAAAAACAGGATGCGTGATGTACAGCAGGATGTTTCGACGTACGTTGCTAAACAGATGAAAAGCTTAACGTTCGCCGCAAAACCAGGAATAACTCTAATATATCCATTCACTCTATCCGTGTCAATATTCTGTCGATTTTTTTCCAATTATTTCATACTGATAGTCAATTCCGGCCCCAAGGGGCGGCCGCATGGCAGTTATATCGGGGGGCTTGTGGCCGCCCTGCCCTGCTTGGGGGCTCAAAACCCCTTCAAAGGGCTTTCCCGGCCCTTTCAAAGGAATACAAACATACTTATAGCGAGAAGAAGGGCGCTTGGCAGGATTGTGGGGCTGTGGGGAATATCTCGACGTTCCGGTCGATACTGTTCGTCCAAGGTCGCGATAAGGAGACCGTCGATGTAGGCAATGAGGCGGGTATGGCTTTTGGGGCCGCCGGAGTTTTCGGTGCCGCCCAATTTTTCGGGGCCCCGGGGGCCGCCTTCGCGCCGGTGCCGGGCGGTAAGCCGTGTGAAGGCGTTGAGGGTCTGTCCCAGGAGGCCGTCGCGGCGGCCCAGGGCGCGGGCGAGATCGGGTGTGATGAGGGCACGGGAAAGGAGGAGGAGCCCCTCGATGGCCAGAGCCCGGTCGAGGCCCGCTTCAAGGGCGCCCCGGGTAAGGGGTAAAGGTCCCAGGCGGGCGAGGACTTCGCCCGAGGGGACGAGGAGGGAAAAAAAGACGATGCCCGCAGTCGAGAGTATCATGCGAAGGGGAGACATACGCCTCCCGTGGAGTGCGCCAAGGCCCCAGTAAACGAGGACGAGTATGGCGCGGGCCGGGATCGAAGCCTGTGCAATGAAGAGGATGGCGGTGGACAGGGTGAGCGCGAGAACAAGGTAGGCCCGTATGCGATGGGAAAACAGCTGCGCCGTGCCAGATTCCGTGGGAAGCGGGCGGGCGCCCGGTATCTCTGGCGGGGGCTCCCTGTTCAAGGTCAGGGCAGCCCGGTACCAGAGGGATTGGGCTGCAAAGTGGCGGGCGAAAAGGCCCAGGAGGGTGCCGGTTGCGAGGCCGGTAGCGAGGAGGGCCGGGGCCATGTAGCGGGCCGACTCGCCAAAGACAATAACGCGCGAGAGACTCAATTGCGCGAGGTTCGAGGCCATGGCCCCGGCGAGTGAGACCCCCAAGAGGGAGAGCCAGCGGGACGGGAAGGCGCGGCGCAGGCCATACATGACCAGGGCGCTCGAGAGGCTGCCGGCGAGGGAAAAGAGAAAGACCCAGGAGACGAGACTCCCGCCAATAAGGGCCTGCGCGAGGACCTTGATGGCGACGAGGGTAAACCAGGGGCCCGGCGGGAGCAGGTCCACGGCGAGTATGAGGGGCAGGTTCGCAAGTCCCAGACGCAAAAAGGGCAGGGGCTTGGGGATGAGGTACTCGAGCCCCGCCAGGACCAGGCAGAGGGCCCCCAGGACCGGCAGGCGGGCATCGCCCGTCCATGAACTACCAGCTCGTCGCATCGGGGCTGTCTTCATCGGTACTGCCTTCTATCAACACCATGACCGCGTTGGGAAGGCAGGCAATCCACTGGCCGGGGCGCGATATGGCGGGGCTGTGGACACAGGTTTGGTTTTCGCAGGGGCTTTCGACAATGTAAACCCTGCCATCGTGGATGTGAACAGACGTCTCGCCCAAGGGGCCGGGAACCGCGACGGCTATATCGCTGTCAAGGCGATACTGCCAGACGCGATTGTCCGCGTGGATTTCCACATTGGCGCGGGACAGATCGCCCCGCGGCGAGACAAGGGCGGCGACACTCGCCGCCAAGACCCCGACAGACAGGATCATGATGGCGAGGTCGAGGATTTTTACGCGATCAGTGACAGCCGCAGCCGCCATCGCCGCAGCCACCTTCGTCGCAGGAGCAGTCGTCGCCACAGCCGTCGCCGCAATCGCCGCCGCAGCCGCAGCCGCCGGACTGTTCGACGTGGGGGTGCCCATGTTCGAGTTCCGCTTCGCTGGCGGCGCGCACTACCATGACGGTGACATCAAAGGAGAGGTCCATGCCCGCGAGGGGGTGGTTGGCGTCAACGCTCACGTTGTCGGCGTCGACCGCGCTCACGGTTACGAGGCGGCTGCCGTCGGGGGTCTCCGCTTCGAACTGCATGCCCACCTGGATATCGTCAACGCCCTGGAAGCGGTCGCGCGGGACCTGGACGACGAGCTTCTCGTCGAAGAGGCCGTAGGCCTCTGCCGCGGGGACAAGGATCTTGAGGCTGTCGCCCTCGGTCTTTCCCTCGAGCTCTTTTTCGAGGCCGCTGATAATGTTCCCGTGGCCATGGAGGTAGGACAGGGGGCCGGATCCCTTGGAGGAATCGATCTCGCGACCCTCGGGGTCGCACAGGGTGTAGTCGATGGAGACCACACGGTCTTTGGCTATAAGCATGCCCTTTTTTACCATACTGCGCCGGAAAGGTATATACTGTTGACATGCCCGTCGCCAGCAAGTCCGGCCCCTGCGCCGGCAGCATCCCTCTCCCTGTCGTCTTGGCCCTCTTCGCCCTGTTGGCAGGAGTCCCCATGGCATTTGCCCGCGAACCCCTCCCCGAGGAGACCGGCTTCCCCTTCAAGATTGAAAACCTGGACCCCTCATCCCCCGTATCGGCCGCCTTCCTCAACGACCACGTCGCCGGCAGCCGCGGCCAGGTCACCGCCGGCCCCGATGGCCACCTCTACCTTGCGGGTGAACGCATCCGCTTCATGGGGACCAACTTCACCTCCCTGCCCACCAAGGCCGACGCCCCCGAACTGGCCCGGCGCCTCGCGGCCCTGGGGGTCAATATCATCCGTTTCCACCACATGGATTCCCCCTGGACCAACGGCTTTCTTGCGAATACCTACTCAAAGACCACGCGCGAACTCGACCCCGCAGCCCTCGATCGCCTCGATTTTTTCGCCAACGAGCTCTTGAAGAACGGCATCTACCTCAACATGAACCTCGTTGTCGGGCGTCAATTCAACCGACACGACGGCCTTCCGCCCGAAATCGACGACATTGAAGAGGTAAAGGCCCGCCACGCCATCGGCTTTTGGGACAATCGGGTCTACTCCCTGCAGGAGGAGTTCGCCCGCCAGCTCCTCGACCGGGTAAATCCCTACACCGGTCGCAAGTGGATTGACGAGCCGGGACTGGCCATGGTGGAGATCAACAACGAAAACTCCCTCCTGCAGGCCTGGTACAACGGCTATCTCGACCAGACCCCGGCGAGCCTTCTCGAAGGATTGAGATCCGGATGGCAGAACTGGCTCAAGAAGAAGTTCAAGACTGATAGTTCGCTCCGAAAAGCCTTCAACTTGTACTCCCCACCCGGCCCCGAGCTCCTCGTTCCCCCAAAGGATGGGCGTGCGGGGCGCTGGAATCTCGAGTCCCACGGCGGCTCATCCGCCAGTCTCACCGTCGCCCGCGACGGAACCCTTCGCGTCGAGGTCGCCAAGGCCGGGGCCGAGGGCTGGCACGTCCAGCTTAACCAGGGGGGGCTCGCCATCGCCGATGACACCCGCTACACCCTTTCCTTCAAGGCCCGAGCCCCCAGCCAGCGGGGGGATGCGAAGCTGCCCCTCTCGGTGAGTCTCATGATGGCCCATGATCCCTGGCGAGGGCTTGGTTTCGATACCCGTGTCGACCTCGATGGACAGTGGCGCGAGTACCGCTTCATCATCCCGGCCCTCCTTGCCGATGAAAACGCCCGCCTCAACTTTGGCGGGCTTGGCAGAGCGGCTGGGGCCGTCGTGGAGCTCAAGGAACTCTCTTTCGCCCCCGGCGGCGATCTCCTCGAAAGCCTGGGCTCTATTGAGCGCGGGACGCTCGCCATCCCGCCAGCCGATCGCGGCAGCCGTCTTCCCGCCGGCCTCCACGAAGAGTGGATCAGCTACCTGTATGAGGTCGAGGAATCCTACTGGGCGCGGATGCATGCCTTCCTGCGCGATACCCTGGGCAGCAAGGCCCTCATTGCCGGGACCATTGTGGGCTGTACGACACCGGACATCATGGCCCGCTTCGACATCATCGACACCCATTCTTATTGGAACCACCCCGCCTTTCCCGGAAAATCCTGGGATTCAAAGGACAACTACGTTACCAACACCAGCATCCTGCGCAACGAGCACTTGGGCGGGCTGGGTTCCCTGTCCTTCATGCGTATCAAGGGAAAGCCCTTCTCGGTAAGCGAGTACGATCACCCCTGGCCCAATCAATTCAACTTCGAGATGTACCCCCTCCTTGCGGCCTGGGCCTCTTGGCAGGACTGGGACATGCTCTACACCTTCACTGCAGATGCCGAAGACGGCGGCAAGGGAAACCTGATAACCGGCTTCTTTGACCAGCTGCGGAACCCCGTCAAGGCGGCAGCCTTCCCCTTCGCCGCCCGCATCTTTCGCCAGGGCCTCGTGGCTGCGGCCCCGGACGAGACGGTCGTCCACTGGGATCGCAGCCTTGCCCTCGAGCGGGCGGGGCTTATGCGGGCCTGGAGCATCTTCGGCCCCG
>CAZIRF010000021.1:0-47268 GCA_964541755.1 uncultured Spirochaetales bacterium
AAGGGTGCAAGGGGAAGGTCGAGCATGTAGGGGGCCTTGGCAAACCACTGCCAGGAAGCCGCTCCCAGAGGCGCACTGTAAAAGGAATCGATCATGCCGGCGTTGAGACTCGTCATCACCTCGTTGATGGGAATCGGTATGAGCTGGAAACCAAGGCTCCTGAAGGCCCCGGAGAGGGTCTCGTTTTCTATCCCACCGGCAATTTTGAGCGCCTTGAATTCGGTGGGGCCGGAAACCTTTTTATTGGCAAAAAATTTGAGCCACCCGACCTTGCTCCACGCTACAACAGTGAAGCCTTTGGCCAGAATACGCTTTTCCATCAGGGGGCGGGTCGCGGCAAGGGCCGTATCGAGGGCGGCGTCGTCGGGAACCAAGAGGGGAATACTGAGGGTGAGCACCTCAGGCGAGAGGGCCGAGAGCCCGCTGGAAGTAAAAATCCCGGCTTGCAGCTGATTCATGCGTATTTTGGACAGAATATCCTGTTCACTGCCGGCGACGCCATTATGGTAGACAACGAGCCGAACGGCCCCGCCAGTAATCTCCCTCCATTCAACGGCGAGCTCGTCGAGAGCCTGCCCCCAAGGGCTCGATGCCGGCGCAATACTCCCCAATTTGATTGTAAGCGGGGCGGCAAGAAGAGACACGGGAAGACAGAGGGCAAAACAGAGGGCAAAAATGAAGACTGATTCTTTTTTGACGTATGACAACATAATGGCCTCCACTCATTACCATGCATCATGAAGGGGCCAAATGCAAGGACCCTGCGCAAAAGCAGTACCTGGCGACCCGTTATTGCGTGTCGCCGGGTACCCCCATCGGCAGGCTCACCCGAGGGGATTGCGCTTCCAGGCCTCGGCGAGGATTTCTGCCGTTTCGTTCCAACCGATGCAGGGGTCGGTTACCGACAACCCGTAGGTGAGCCCAGCGGCCTTGGGGCTGGGGGCCTGAGAGCCGTTTTCCAGGAAGCTCTCGAGCATAAAGCCCACGAGAGGGGATTCGGGGTCTTCGCGCTGGGAGAGGATGTCGCGTACGACAAGGCCCTGGCGTTCGGGCTTCTTCTCGCTGTTGCCGTGCGAGCAGTCGACGACGATGGACGGGGTGATTCCCGCCTTGACGAGGTTCTCCTTGGCGCTGTCGACATGGACACGGTCGAAGTTGGGGCCCGAACGCCCGCCGCGCAGGATGAGGTGGGCATCGGGATTGCCGGTCGTGCGCATGACGATGGTGTTCCCGTCGCGGTCGATACCCACAAAAGAGTGGGGGCTCCCGGCCGCGACAATGGCGTTGACGGCGATCTGGACATCCCCATCAGTAGCGTTCTTGAAACCCACCGGCATCGAGAGCCCCGAAGCCATCTCGCGGTGGGTCTGCGACTCGGTGGTGCGGGCCCCAACCGAGGCCCAGGAGAGGAATTCGCCCGTATACTGGGGGATGATGGGGTCGAGGATTTCCGAGCCCGCCGGAAGCCCCATACCGTTGATGCGGATGAGGAGCTCGCGCGCAAGGCGGATGCCGCGGGGGATGTCGTAACTGCCGTCGAGGTGCGGGTCGACGATGAGGCCTCTCCAGCCAAGGGCGGTGCGGGGTTTTTCGAAGTAGACGCGCATGACGATGAGCAGGCGGTCGCGGTAGGCGCGGGAGAGCTCCGAAAGGCGGGCCGCGTAGTCGAGGGCGGCCTCGGTGTCGTGGATCGAACAGGGGCCGACGACGCAGAGGAGGCGCCGATCGCGACGGGCGAGTATGCCGGAGACCGCCTCGCGGGCGCTGGCGACGGTGGCGGCGGCCTGTTCGGTCATGGGGATGTCACGTGCAAGTTCTGCCGGCGAGACGAGGGGGAGCTCCTGGGCAATGCGCAGGTTGTTGGTACGTATCATGGTCATTCCTTTTTCAAACGGGCATCAGCGCTCAAGGCGTGGCACTCGAGGCCCTCGGCCCGGCCGATAATGGCAGAGGCGGCGAGGGCTTCGGTCCAGCCCGCAGCGGGGGCGGTTTCAAGGCCGGTGAGGGTCTTCAAGAAGTGGCGGACAGAAAGGCCGCCGGTAAAACGGGCCGTTCCGGAAGTGGGCAGGGTGTGGTTGACCCCGGCGCAGTAATCGCCCAAGGCCTCGACACTCCCCTCCCCCACAAAGAGAGAACCATAGTTACGCAGCTCGTCCTTCCATGGTTCCGGGTCCTCGAGGTGGAGCTCAAGGTGCTCGGGGGCAATGGCATTGGCGCAATCAATGGCCTCGCGCCTGTTCTCGTAGACGAGGATGAGGCCGCCTGCGGCGAGGGAGGCCTGTGCAGTCGAAGGATCCTCGAGCCGGGCAAGGCGCAGATCGAGCGCGTCGACAATGGCGCGGGCAAGCTCTTCGTGGGGAACGAGGGCGCGGGCGCGGGCATCCGGGTCGTGTTCGGCCTGGGCGAGGAGGTCTGCGGCGATGAGGTCGGGCTTGGCGCCCGCGTCGGCCAGGACGAGGACGTCGGTGGGTCCGGCAATGAAGTCGATACCCACCTGGCCGTAGAGGAGTTTCTTTGCCGTTGCGACGTACTTGTTTCCCGGCCCCACAATGACATCGGCGCGGGGGATGGATTCCGTCCCGTACGCCAAGGCGGCTATGGCCTGCGAACCCCCGACCGCGAAGATACGGTCCACACCGGCAATGACAGCCGCGGCGAGTATGCGGGGATCGGGTAGGCCGTCCTCCTGCGGGGGCGAGGCGAGGATGACCTCGCGACAGCCGGCCACCCGGGCGGGGATGACCCCCATGAGGACGGACGAGAAAAGGGGAAAGCGCCCCGCCGGAACATAGACGGCCGCCCGGTCCACCGGCAGGGTACGCTGGCTCGCGACAAGACCCGGCGCGAGCTCGAGGGAAAAGTCGGTAAAGGGGGCCATCTGGGCACGGGCGAAAGTCTCGAGGTGTTTGGCCGAAAGCTCGAGGGCCCCGACAAGGGCGCGGTCGCTTTTCTTGAGGGCGGCGAGGGCCGCGCGGGCCCTGTCCATGGGGACCTCGAGCCGGGCGGGGTTCGCACGGTCAAAGCGGGCGGCGTACTCGCGTACGGCGCTATCGCCCCTGTTCCGGACAGCCTCTATGACAGAGCGAACCACCTCCTCGGTGGCGCGGGTGGAACTATCAGCCTGTATCTTCAATCCGGGCCAATCCCGGACGCGTTCGATCTTCATGATTCCTCCTGGAGGATGGCGCGGACGGCAGCGAGGAGCTGATCCATCTCCCCGTCGGTCCCGATGCTGATGCGCAGACGGTTGACGATGCGCGGGTGTTTGAAGTGGCGCACGAGAACGCCCCGTTCGCGCAGTTTGGCGAAGAGGGTCGTCGCGGCCACTTTCGGGTGCGCGGGAAAGATGAAGTTGGCCGTCGACGGCGGTACCTCGAAACCAAGTGCCATGAATTCCGCGGCGACCCGTTCGCGGGTGGCGACCACACGGGCATTCATTTCGTCGTAGTATGCCCGGTCCTTGAGGGCGGCGACCGCCCCGGCAAGGGCAGCGCGGTCGAGGGTGTAGGAATTGAAGGAGTCCTTGATGCGCCGTATGCCCTCGACAAGGTCCGCCTGCCCCAGGGCGAAGCCCACGCGAAGGCCCGCGAGGGAGCGGCTCTTTGAGTAGGTGTGAACCACGAGGAGGTTGGGGTTTTCGCGGATATCCCGGGCGAGCGATTCGGCGCCGAAGTCCACATAAGCCTCGTCCAAGACGACGACCCGCCCCTGCTCCCGCTGGTAGCGGACGACCTCGAGTATCTCTTTGCGGCCCAGAGCCCGCGAAGTGGGGGCGTTGGGGTTGGGGAAGATGACCCCGCGCGAGGGGCGAAGGTAGTCTTTTGCCCGTATGGAGAGGTCGTCCGCCAGGGGGACCTCCTCGTAGGGGATGTCCCAGAGTTTTGCGTAGACGGGATAGAAGGAGTACGTGATGTCGGGGAAAAGCAAGGGGGCCACTGCTGATAGCGGGCTGCCGGCGCCCGGCGTACCGGGAGCTGCCTCTGGCGGCCCGGCCAAAGCCGGCCCGCTTGCGGCCGCCGGCCCGGCATTGGCCGGGCCCTCGGCGGACTCAAAGAAGGCCCCGAAGACGAGGCCCAAAATTTCGTCGGACCCGTTTCCCACGAAGACTTCCTCAAGCGCACAGCCGTAGCGCGCGGCGAGGGCCGTCCGCAGCTCGAGGCAGGAGGGGTCTGGATAGAGACGCAGATCCCCCTGCGCCGCGCCCTTTATCGCCGCGAGGGTCCCGGGCGAGGGCGGGTACGGGTTTTCGTTCGTATTCAGCTTGATATAGCGCCGGTCGCGCGGCTGCTCGCCCGGTATGTAGGGATCGAGGCTCTGCGTACGGCGGCTCCAGTATTGGCTCATGGCCGTTCCTACTTCTTGTGTCGACGGTCGAGTTCGGCCATCACCTCTGGCACGGAGACCTGCTCCTTGGCCATGAGGACGGTGGTAAAATAGAGGAGATCGGCAACTTCCCAGACGACTTCCTCGCGGGACTTCGCCGTGCAGACTTCCTCTGCTTCCTCCATGATCTTCTCGCGCACCCGCTCATCGTCCAGGCTCGCGGTATAGGAGCCCGGCGTGGGGTTTTTGAAACGCTCTGCAACAATGGCGTGGAGGCGCTCCCAGGTGTAGTTCTGGTCGCCAAAGCAGGTCCAAGCCCCGGTATGGCAGGTGGGACCGGCCGGGCGTACCGTCGCGAGAATGGCATCGCGGTCACAGTCGGCGCGCAGGTGGACGAGGGAGAGGGTGTTGCCACTCGTCTCGCCCTTCATCCAGAGCGTGTTGCGGCTGCGGGAATGGAGACAGAGGTTCCCCCGGGCGAAGGTCTCGCTCACCGCCTCGTGGTCGGCAAAGCCGGTCATAAGGACTTGGCCATCCGGTGCCTGGGCGATAACAGGGAGCATGTCGCTCTTGTTCCAGGCGAGGGAGGCGACGAAGGCCTCGGCCAGGTTCACCTTGCCGGTGTAGAGGGCCATACCCAGCTGGACATCGCAGTCGAGGCGGGCAAGGGCTTCAATCTGTTCGAGGCTGTTGACCCCGCCTGCAACCGTCACAAGGCAGGAGACCGCAGAACGCAGGGCCTTGACCTGCTCGAGGTCGATGCCGTCCATGGTCCCCTCGCGCTCGGTACAGGTAAAGAGGAGCTCGATTGCGTACTTTTCGACGGCCTTGGCACTCTCGACGAGGTCGAGGCCCGTTTCGGTCTTCCAGCCGTCGACGACGATCTTGCCCTCGCGGGCATCGACTGCCACTATGATGCGCTCCCGGCCGATGGCCTTGGAGAGCTTCTCGAGGAAGTCGGTGTTGACGCCGAAGCCAGGCGCTGCACCCGCCACACCGGGGATACGGAAAGCGGTCGAACCCACAATGACCTTCTTGGCCCCGAGGCTCACGAGTTCCTTGGCCCGTTCGACGGTCTTGATGCCGCCACCCACCCGGCAATCCGCAATGTGCAGGAGCGACTTGAGTATGGCATCATTGGAGCCCGAGGAGAGGGCTGCGTCGAGATCGATAACGGCAACTTCCCCGTACTTGTCAAACTCTGCTGCGAGGGCCTGGGGATTATCACGCTCGAGAACAAGGTCCTTCCCCTGCTTGAGCTGAACCACCTTCCCGTCTTTGAGATCTATAGATGCAACTACCATCGAACTATCGCTCCTTTCGCTTCAACGTGTTCTTTTATTTCCTTCACGGTCGTCTGGCCGAAGTGCAGCATGGTCGCCACGAGGGCCGCGTCGGCATCCGCACCGTCCGGGCGCGGGGCCAGGGCCAGGGCAATCTGGTCGAGGCTCCCCGCCCCGCCGGATGCGATGACCGGGACATTGACCGCGTCGATAACGGTCCGGGTAAGGTCCAAATCGTAGCCCGCGCCGGTCCCGTCGGCATCGATCGAGTTGAGGAGTATTTCCCCGGCCCCGAGCTCAACCGCAAGTCGCGCCCACTCAATAGCATCGCGCCCGGTATCCTCCCGACCGCCCTTGGAAAAGGCGTGCCAGACCGGCCGGCCGGCACTATCAGTCCCCACCCTCTTCGCGTCAATCGACAGCACCACGCACTGCGACCCGTAGGCCGCCGCCATGGCAGAAAGAAGGTCCGGGTTCTTCAAAGCCGAACTGCACACAGACACCTTGTCGGCCCCGCTGTTCATCGCGAGGCGCATGTCCTCGACGCTGCGTATGCCGCCGCCCACACAGAGGGGGATAAAGACCTCTTTCGCCACCTGCATCACGACGTCCATAAGGGTGTCGCGACTCTTGTAGCTCGCCCCGATATCGAGGAAGGTGAGCTCGTCTGCCCCTTGGGCGTTGTAACGACGGGCGAGCTCGACGGGGTCGCCCGCATCCCGAATGCCCTCGAATTTGATGCCCTTTACCACGCGCCCATCGTCGACGTCGAGGCAGGGAATGATGCGTTTTGCCAACATGACTACATCCTCGCCCAGTTTTTGATAAGTGCCAGCCCGGTCTCGCCCGATTTTTCCGGGTGAAACTGGACTGCGCACACCCGGCCACGCTCGACCGCGCTTGAGTATTCAAGCCCGTACTCTGCACGGGCGGCGACCTCTTCGGTCCGCGCCGCCTGGCAATAGTACGAGTGTATATAGTAGAAAAAGCTCCCCTGAGGGATACCGGCAAAGAGCCGGGACCCCTCGCTGGCTACCGTACTGTTCCAGCCAATCTGCGGTACCTTGCGCAGGGGAAAGCGTTTGACTTCCCCCTCGAAGAGAGCCAGCCCTGCAACACCCGGGGCCTCTTCGCTCGCGGCAAAGAGGAGCTGGAGGCCGATGCAAATCCCCAAAAAGGGGCGATCGACGCGAACCCAGTCGCGCAGGGCCCCCGCCCAGCCGGCGTCCTCCAACTTGGCCATGGCCGTCGCAAAGTGACCGTCGCCGGGGAAAATGACCCGCTCGAAGGGGGAATCGGCACCCAGCTCCTCCGGGCCCGCCGCAAAGCGGGCCGGAAGCCCCAAGCGCTCCAGGGCGTTCATGACCGATCCCAGGTTCCCGGCCCCGTAGTCGACAACACCAATCACGCGAGAACCCCCTTGGTCGAGGGAATGGCCCCCGCCGCGCGCGCGTCGATTTCGACCGCCTCGCGCAGGGCCCGGGCCGCCGCCTTGAAGAGGGCCTCGATCATGTGGTGATCGCTGCGTCCCCGCAGTATATCCAGGTGGAGGTTACACGCACAGTTCATCGCAAAGCCCAGCCAGAAGTCCTCGACGGTATCCGTCTGGAACGACGAAGTCCCCGACACGAGGGCCCGCCCGCTTAAAGGCGCCTCGAAGACGAGGTAGGGACGCCCGCCCAGATCGACCACTGCCCGCGCGAGGGTCTCGTCCATGGGCAGGAGCGACGAACCCACGCGGCGAATCCCGCGCTTGTCGCCCAAGGCCTTGGCAAAGGCCTGGCCCAATACGATCCCCACATCCTCAACGAGGTGGTGCTGGTCGACATGGAGGTCCCCGGACGCCTTGAGGCCGATATCGAAGAGCCCGTGCTTCGCGAAGGTCGTGAGCATGTGGCCCAAAAAGCCAACCGGGCAGTCGAGCGTCGCGCTCCCCGTCCCGTCAAGATTGAGCTCAAGGCTGATAGCCGTCTCCGCGGTCTTCCGCTGTATCGTCACCGTCCTGTCCATGGGGACCTCCTTTTACCTGTACTGCTTACAGCACTGCCTTGCGCAGGTCGTACTCGACAATATCCGTCGCACCCAAGGCCTTGAGCTTGGGCAGGAGGGCCGGCACCTCGCTGCGCTTGACCGCGATCTTTACCGCATAGCCCGAATCGCCCAACAGGGGCGAGACCGTGGGGCTCCTCATGGCCGGAAGGCCCTCGACGAGCTCATCGAACTTCGTCTCGACCACGTTCATTTCGAGCATTACCCGCTCGCGGCCGTCGAGGACGGCCTTGAAGAGCATCGCGAGCTCCTCGATCTTTTCCTTCTTGAAGGGGTCTGCCATGGCCTGTTTCGAGGCGACAAAGCGCGTCGAGGACTCAAGAAGGGTCCCCACGATGCGCAGGCCGTTCTCCTTGAGGGTCGCCCCCGTCGAGGTGTTGTCGATAATCATGTCGGCATCATCCGGCGGGAAGACCTCGGTGGCCCCGTGCGTACGTACGATTTGATAGTCATAGCCCTCTTTCTTGAGCCAAGCCTCGCTTATCGCCACATACTCGGTAGCTACCACGATCTTCTTGGAACGAAGTGCCTTGTCGTCGAGCTCGTTGGGCACCGCTGCGACGATACGCACGCGGTCGAGGCCCAAGTCCATCACCTCGACGACATCGCTCGAGGTCTCCATTACCCAGTCGAGGCCGGTAAAGCCCGCATCATGGCTGCCAATCTGCAAAAGCTGCCCCACGTTCTGCGGCTTCATGATCTTCGCGTCGAGCCAGTCGACGTCGATACTGGGGCGGTACGCACGGTCCGCCAGCTTGAAGCGAATCCCCGCCTCGTCGAAAATCTTCGTCACGTTCTCGTAAATCCGCCCCTTGGGGATCAACATGCGCACAACACCCATTTCCTGCTCCTTGATCGAACTCGTAATATAGACTGATAGCTCCAGCCGGCCCAACGCACACTGTCGCTTGGCCAGCCACCGCGGCTCATAAACGAGCCGCGGCCCACAGTACGCCTTCCGACACACTGCAGCATAAAAAAAAGGCCGCGGGCGTTGAGCCCGCGGCCTTGAAGTACCGCTTGAGAGTGGTCGCCTGTGGCGACACACCCGGACCCTACGCCCCCCGTGAGGAAAACCCGTGAAAATGGTAATGGGCGTACAAAATCCGGTTCATGCAGACACAGTAAATCCCGAAGCAAAGATTGTCAAGGGGTGGATGTTCAAGCCAGCGCCCCTTCCAAATCCGCGAGGATATCTTCCAAGGATTCAATCCCTATCGAAAGACGAACCAGTTCCGGGGGGAGGCCCGCGGCGCGCTGTTCGTCGTCGGAGAGCTGGGAATGGGTGGTGCTGGCCGGGTGGATGGCGAGGCTCTTGGCGTCGCCCACGTTGGCCAGGTGCGAGAAGAGCTCCAACTTGTCGATAAAAGCGCGTCCCGCTTCCCTGCCGCCCTTGAGGCCAAAGACCACCATGCCGCCCCACTTGCCATCAAACTGTTTCTGTGCGTTCGCATGGGCAGGGTCATCCTCAAGGCCGGGGTGGCGAACCCAGGCGACTTCCGGTCGATCCTTTAGCCAGCGGGCTACGGCAAGGGCATTGGCATTGTGCCGCTCCATGCGCAGGGCAAGGGTCTCGAGGCCCATGAGGAAGATCCAGGCGTTATCGGGCGAGAGGCAGGCCCCCAGGTTTCGCAGGGGATCGGTGCGGAAGCGCAGGGCAAAGGCTATTGGAGCGAGGGCTTCGGGGAGGTCATGGGCCCAGCGAAGGCCATGGTAGGCAGCATCGGGCTGGGTAAGGGCCGGTACATTCGAATTCTTCCAGTCGAATCGCCCTGCGTCTATGACCGCCCCGCCAATCGCCGCCCCATGCCCGCCTATCCACTTGGAGAGGGAGTGGATAACGATATCTGCCCCATCGTCGATGGGCCGGTAATTGACCGGCGGCGTAAAGGTAGAGTCGATAACGAGGGGGATGCGCGCTGCGTGGGCCACAGCGGCCAAAGCGGACACATCCACAACATCGAGGGCGGGGTTTCCCATGACCTCTGCAAACACACATCGTGTGTTGGGCCGTATGGCAGCAGCGAAGGCTGCGGGGTCAGAGGGATCGACAAAGCTCAGCTCAATGCCCTGATCCTTCAAGAGGACGGCAAACATGGTATATGTGCCGCCGTAGAGGTTTCGAGCGGCGACAATATGGTCCCCGGCCTTTGCAAGGGTAAGGATGGTGTAGTGAATTGCGGCGGTCCCGGAGGCCGTCGCGACCGCCGCCGCCCCGCCTTCCAGCAAGGCCAGCCGCTTTTCGAGGATATCGGTGGTGGGGTCCCCCAGGCGCGAGTATATGAAGCCCAGCTCCTTGAGGGCAAAGAGGTTCGAGGCGTGTTCGGCAGAATCGAAGCCGTAGGCACTCGTGCGCCACACAGGAAGCCCCCGCGCCTTTGTAAGAGGGTCAATCACCTGCCCGCCGTGAACCGCTATCGTCTCCAAACCAAAGCCCTGTCCTGCCATACCCTGCCTCCTGTTATTACCAGAGTATTCTAGTAATCATTAGATAATAGCGCAAGCCCCCGCCAATAAAAAAACCCCCTCCCGATTTCCCGGGAGGGGGCCAGTTCAAGCAGTTATGCTCGAATGCTGTGTTCCTTGATTAGAAGGCAACGCCGAAGAGGAAGGGGAGAGACCATGTCACGTCAGCTCCTTCCGCAGGAACGTCGATCTGGAGACCGATATCAAAGCTGCCACCATCGTAGCCCCACTCTGCACCAAGCTTGATGGCGGGAGTGAAAGCGACATCACCAAAGTTGAGACCTTCTTGGGTAAGGCGGAAGTAAGGAGAAATTGTCCCGAGTCCATACGCAAACTTGACATCATAGGTCATGAAGCTGTTGTCATTCTCAATACCGGAGATACGGATGGTAACGGGGAAGTTGGCTTTGACGCTGAACTTGTCAACAGCATATGCGAAGTGGTTGTCAATGGAGAAACCATTGAAAGCGGCATCTTCGGTTGCAGTGGAGTTGATGTTGTTGTTGTACTCCATGCGACCAACGAACTGCAGCATGGCGGTAAGACCAGGGACGAGGCTGGAAGTCTGGACACCGACCTTGATAAGCTTGGCTTCGTTTTCGCCTTCGTCACGGAAGGATGCACCCACATCACCGAAGCCTGCAATGTTGTACTTGGCAGAGATACCCCACTTGGTGTTGGCACTGTAGCCATCAGCAAGGTCATTGGTTCCAAAGCCAGGGGTATAACCGAGAGATACGGAAAGACCCTCAACAGGAGTAAGATCGAAACTTACACCAGGGCCTTCAACAGTAGCATAGCTGGACCAGCGGGAAGCCCACCGGTCGAAGCTGTTGAAGTCGGCACCGGTAGGAACCTTCCACCAGTTGAGCTGCTCGGTGAAGAGCCCGCCGGAAACGTTACCAACGCTAATCTTGACCATATCAATGGGCTTGAACCAGAGAACCGCGCTGCGGAAGCGGACAACAGGATCGTCGCCGGTCAGATAAGAAACATCATCTTCATTTTGACGATCACCAACAAAGTTATCTGCGTCAGCATTCTTGAGGTTGGCCCAGAGCTTGAAAGCAGCACCGGCGCGCTCGTTGCTTACGGAGAACTCAAGCATGTCGGCATCTTTCTGATTCTTGTTATCAAGATGGAAACCATCAGTTCCAAAGATGGACCCTTCCATGGTTACTTTTGCCTTTGCGTCCGCGGCGAAAGCTGCGGTTGCAACAAGAGCCATAGCGGTCGCTACAGCTGCTGCTTTAAGGAATTTTTGCATAGCACACTCCTTTCCTTGTCTGCCACCCCTTTTTGGGATGGTTTTTGTCTGTACAGGAAAGCCATACCCGGTGTTAACCGGCTTGGCATCCTTTCTCTTTATGCAACGGCAACGCCGTTACGATATAATCGCCCGCTTTTGACAAGTCGTCAAGCATTTTGTTTGCGATTTGTGTGACATTTGACAAGAAGTGTGTCATTCTGATTAAAAGACCTTGAGTATCGGCACGGGAAGCTCCTGGCTTGAACCTTTGCACAAAAAAGCCCGCTCTTTGCACATATTCGCTTGATTGACACTCACGGGTGCCAGGGCTACCATATCTGTATGAAACAGTTATTCCTCCTTGAAAACAGCATAAAGAATTACGAGTGGGGCTCGACGAGCGCCATTCCCGCCCTCTGCGGCACCCCGGCCGACGGGAAACCCCAGGCGGAAGTCTGGATGGGGGCACACCCCCAATCATCCAGCCGTCTGGTCGACGCCCGCGAGGCGAAAGCCGCCAGTGCCCCGCACGGGGAAGGGGCCGCGGGTGGAACTATCAGCCTTGATCGTTTTATAGAAGAAAACCCCATCGCAGCACTGGGTGCCAGAGACAGCGAACGCTTTGGAACCCTGCCCTTTCTCTTCAAATTGCTGGCGGCAGGGAAACCGCTTTCCATCCAGGTCCATCCCAGCCTTGCGCAGGCGCAGGAGGGCTGGGCGCGCGAAAATGCCGCAGGGCTCCCCGTCACGGACGCGAAGCGCAACTACAAGGATGACAACCACAAGCCGGAAATTCTCTGCGCGCTTACGAAATTTACGGCCATGGCAGGTTTTCGTCCACTTGAAGAGACTGTCCCGATATTGGAGGCCCTGGGCCTCGACATCTTGGCACCAATTCTTGCGCAGATGAAGTCCCGGAACGAATCGGCTGGTCTCAAAACCCTCCTTGAAGGCCTCTTCGCATTGCCCCCCGAATCCAAAGAAGCCATTTTCGAAGCCCTCCCCGACGCCTGCACGCGCCTTGAGGCGAGCACGATCGATGGGGTTCCGTCTTCCGAAATCTCCACGCTCATAAAAAACCTCATGGCCCACTACCCCGGCGACATAGGGGTACTCGCCCCCTGCTACCTGAACATCGTCCAGCTGCAGCCGGGCGAAGCCATTTTCGTGGATGCGGGTATTCTGCACAGCTATGTCGAGGGCTTGGGCGTCGAACTCATGGCCAACAGCGACAATGTCATTCGCGGGGGGCTTACCCCAAAACACATTGATGTCGATGAGCTCATGGCCATCCTGCGCTTTGAATCGGGGGCCCCTGCCCTTTTGACCGCGGCCGACGAGCCCCTCGTGCGCTACCCGACGCCCAGCCGCGAGTTCTGCCTCGAGTGCGCCACCCTTGCCCCGAGGGAGACGGTATTTCTCCCGGCAAAGGGGGCCCGCATCCTCGTTGCTGTAAGTGGAAGCCTGCAGCTCAAAACCGAATCGGAAGTCCTCGCGCTCGAACAGGGGCAGAGCGCCTTTGCAATGGCGAGCGCGGGAGAAGTGCGGGTAGAAGGCAGCGGACGTCTCTACAGCGCGCGCACAGGAGACGTCAAATGAAGAAATCAACAATGCTGATAGCTGCGGTCTTGGGCCAGGCCCTAGCAGTTCCCCTCGCGGCCAGCCCCCTGCCCGCGGTAGATTCGCCCGAGACCCTGCGCCTGCGCCATGCGATGGCCCGTCTTCGATCTGGTGAATCTCTCTGTATTGCCGCCGTCGGTGGGTCGATTACGACCGGTTTCGCGGCAAACCCGCCCGAAGAAAACGGTTGGGCGGCCCAGACGGCCGAGTGGTTCGAAGACCGCGCTCGCGATTACGGGGGCAGCGTGCAGTTTGTAAATGCCGGTTTGAGCGGGACAGACAGCGCATGGGCAACGGTCCGGCTTCAAGAGCAGGTCTTGGATCATTGGCCCGACCTGGTCTTTGTCGAGTTCGCCATCAACGACCAGTGGCTCTCCCCCGCCGTACGGGGGCGCTCGTACGAGGGCGTCCTGCGCCAGCTCCTCGACGACAGCGAGCGGGCCCTCGTCCTTGTGGCAATCAACGAAAAGGCCGCCCCACAAAAGAGCCAGCGCCGTGAACAGGAGGCCATCGGGAAGCACTATGACCTTCCCACCCTGGCCTGGGCCGATATGGCAGGCCCCAATGCCGCTTGGGGCAGCTGGTTCGACGGGGCGGAGACCATACACCCGAATACTGCGGGGCACACGGCCATTGCCGACGGCATTCGAAGCTGGCTCGACGAAGTCTGGGCGAGCCTGCCGGATGATACAGCAGCCCTCCCCGCCGTCGATACCGCCCTTCCCGCCCCGCGCTCGAGCGACGAGTTCGCCCGGGTGCGCTGGCTGGGCGCGGATAACGCCAAGGTCATCGAAAACACAGGCTTCACACCTAGCGCAGACATCCATGGCGAGTGGACGCGCCGCGGGGGGCTCGCCCCGCGCGGTTGGATGACGGCCGACGAAACGGCCCTTTTGAGGGTCGCGGTCGAAGGCCAAAGTGTGGGCGTCACCATCGCGGAAAGCGACCAATACCGCAACGCCGAAGCCTGGATCGACTTCGCGGACGGGACCTCGAGCCGCAAAATCCCCCTCAACACCTTTGTCTCCTTTCGCAGCGGCTATCTAGGCTGGGCCTATGTGGAACTTGCCCGGGATATGCCCGAAGGGGAACATGTACTCAACATCCGGCTTAAAAAGGGCCGCGCTACAGAAAAAGGCCGGCGATCCGGTATTACCGGAATTGTATTGACCGGGGTTCCACGCTGATGAAGAAAAACCCTTTGAAACCGGCCCTTATGGAGCACCGGGCCGGGGCTGTAAAGCATGTTGCCGCCTGTTTCTTCATCAGCCTTGTTACCTCAATTCCCGCTTTCGCACAGGAAACCGCAATGAACGAACTCATCGAAGGCCTCCAGCCCATGGCAGGCCACAGCTTTACCGCACACGCGCAGGACCCCGAGGGGTCTTGGCGCTTCGTCCCGGCAGATGACGAGGCCCTTTCCATCGAGGGCCGGGTGGACCGCGAGGATCCGGCCTCCCCCGTATTCATCTGGCAGGGGACGGCCGTACGCACCCGTTTTACCGGTACAAAGATTGGCCTGCGCTTCGAGGGCGCACGCGACCGCAACATCTACAACGTCATCATCGACGGGAAGGCGAGCATCCTGCGCCTCGAAAACGGCCTCGAATACGACTATGTTCTCGACACGGCCCTTGAAGACGGCCCCCACGAACTCCTCCTCGTCAAGCGAAGCGAAGCCATGTACGGGGAGGCCCGCTTCAAGGGCCTGCTTATCGACGGGGACGCCCGTATCGGCCCGCGGACGGAGCCCCTGCCGCTAAAAATCGAATTCTACGGCGACTCGATTACCGCCGGGGCCTGCAACGAGATCCCGGACGGCAACGACGACTACGACGACCTCGCCGAACACAACAACTGGAACTCGTACGGAGCCATCACCGCGCGTAGGCTGAACGCCGAATACGCCAATATCTCGTACAGCGGCATCGGGCTGCGCTACTCTTGGCACCCCCTCCTGCTGCCGGAAGTATGGGACAGGCTCTACCCGCGCGCGGATTCCCCCGTTCACCGCTTCGACGAGCGCAAACCCGACATCGTCGTCCTCAACCTGGGGCAAAACGACCAGGGCTACCCCGACAGCATCAAGAAGCCCTTCCCCGCGGACTTCAAGGACGGCTACGTGGAACTGGTCCAAGCCATGCGGCTTCGCTATCCACAGGCTTGGATAGTCTGCGCGACCGGGGGCATGGGTGCCATACAGACCTCGAGAGCCCTCAACAGTGCACTTTTGAAGGCGCAGAAGGAACTCGCGGGGGACAGCAAGATACTCTTCATGAAGTTCAAGGCATTCACCTGGAATCACCCGCGGGTCGACACCCACGAAAAGATGGCAGCAGAGCTCGAGGCCTTTATCCGGGAGAAAATTCCTCTATTCTGATAGTCTCCTCCGCACCCCGTGGGCAAGGGGGATGCGAACCCGGGGTGGTGAAACCACAGAGGGCCCGGGGGCCGGATAAATCCGGCCCCCGGGCCCTCCCTGTCTGCACAGCAGACTATCAGCCTTGATCCCCTATATTTTTCGCAACAAGAAGCCCTTGAGGTAGCGCGCCTCGGCGAATGCAAGAGGAACCGGGTGGCAGGGTGCCTGCTGATACTCTTCGAGGACCTGTACCTGTATGCCCAGATCGTGTGCGGCATAGGCTGCCTGCAGGCGCAGGGCCTCGCTGGTCACGAGACCGGAACAGGAGAAAATCGCAAGCAGGCCGTCCTCGTCAAGGAGCTGCAAGCCCTGCAGGATGAGGTCCTTGTAGGCACCGAGCCCCTTTTCGAGGTTTGCCCGCTTGGGGACCAGCTTCGGGGGATCGAGGATGACGAGGTCAAAACGCCGTCCCGCGGCCACAAGGCGGCGCAAGACCTCGAAGGCATCGCCAGAGATTGACTCGCAGGGTATGGGAGTTCCCTCTTTGGCAGTCGCCACATTCTGCTCTGCGAGGGCGAGGGCTTCCTTGCTCGAATCCACCAGGGTTATCGAACGGGCTCCGGCTCTGGCACAGGAAGCCGCGAAGCCCCCCGTATAGGAAAAGACATCGAGGACACGGGCGCCCGCGGCGCTGGCAGACACCCGCGCGCGGTTCACCCGTTGGTCGCTGTAAAAACCCGTCTTCTGCGATGAGGGGTCGACGAGGAAAGAGAGGCCGTTCTCGAGAACGGGAAAGGGCCCCTCCGGCGCAGCACCCCACAGTACGGAGCGCTGGATGGGGAGGCCCTCGAGCCTGCGCCCATCGCCATCGCTGCGCTCGATAATGGCTTCAAGGGTGAAGGGGGCCGGAATGTGCTTCGGGGCCTCGCGCACAAGGGCATCAAGGATTTCAAAACGGCGGGTATCTGCCTCGTGGGTGAGGAGTTGAAGGACGAGTACGGCACCCAGGCGATCGACGATAATACCCGGCAAGCCGTCGGATTCGGCATAGACCAGGCGGATGGCAGTGGTTTCGGCCCCCTGCCACTGCGTGCGGCGCGCCATTGCCGCGGCGAGCTTTGCACCCAGCCAGGCGGTATCCGGATATTCGACCTCCTGCCAGGAGAGGATGCGCAGGCGAATTTTCGAGCCCCCGTTGTACTGGGCCCAGGCGACGAAGCGCCCCTTTGCGTCTGCGACACGCACGACAGCCGCCGGCAAGGCGCGACGGCCGCTTTCGACATCGGCAACAAGGGTTGTTTCAATGGCTTTCAAGCTGGAAGGAGCGATGGCACCCGAATAGATCCAGGGGTGAAACGAGGCGGCGAGCTTTTCGCGGCCGGGAAGAAGGGAGACGGAAAGGTATTCCATCCCCCCAGTGTCATACGCGCGAGTGCAGAAGGTCAATACGCCGCATGAGTTCGAGGCAGGCGCGGCCGTTGTGATAAGCCGTCTTCCAGTTCCCGCCCTTGGCCTCGCGCAGTATCGGCTTTCCATCCCGCGTTACCGAGGCAAACCACTCACCGCCCCGACGGTCGATCTGGTAGCGGTCAACCCAAGACTGGATCGCAAAACAGGCCTCGAGGAAAGACTCGTCGCCAGAGAGCTCCCAGGCATTGAAAAAGCCCACCATGGCCTCGGCCTGGCACCACCAGACGCGTGTCGTATCCCTATGCCCCTCGTGAAACTCGTTGTCGAAACCGCCCGTCTGCGGATCAAAGCCCTCTGCCAGGGCCGCTCGCGCAATGGCCACGACGGTATCCCGGTACCTGTCCATGAGTGTGTGGTCCCCGCCGGCCTCAACAGCCAGTTCCATAGCCTCGAAAATGAGCCAACTCGCCTCGATATCATGGCCATACGAGATGATGTCGCCCCCCAACCTCTGCCACTGTTGGTCGAAATAGAGGTCAAGGTGAGCGTCCGCACCCAGTATACGCTCCGCACTTATCTCAACAAGAGCTTCAAGCGCCTCACGAACACGCAGAATATCACCCGTGAAGGCCGTTTCCAGTCGAAGGAGGTTCGAATACGCCTCCATAACATGGAGGTTCGTGTTCATGGACTTGTCGCAGTCGATGTCTTTGCCGGAGAGCTTGAGGTCCTTCGTTGCGGTCCAATCGCGGTCAACCGCCTCGCCATAGGCACCATAGTCCCGGTCTCGCACCCTTTTCTCAAGAAGATCAAATATACTGATAGCTTCTTCCCGCGCCGCCATCGCGGCAGCCCGGTTTCCCTCATCGCCAGTAGCCAGAAGGGCGAGGGCGTACTCGGAAAGACCGTAGATCGCGAAGGCTTCGCCGTAAATCTGCTTCTTTGCGACCGCCGGCGACCCGTCCCGGTTCACCGACCAGAAGACCCCCCCGTGCACGCGATCCACAAAGGCGCTCACAAGGTATTTATATGCATAATGCGCAAATTCCAGATAATCGGGCTTCGCCAGCTGGCGGGCCGCCGCCGAGTGGGCCCAGAGGAAGCGGGATACCATAACAACGCTACGCGGGATGTCGGGATTTGCATTGCCCTCATTGTCGATGGCACCAAAAAAGCCACCCGAAGAAAGGTCCCGGGCGTGAGTTTCCCACCAAGGAAGAATATTGGTCGAAAGCTCCCGTTCGCACCAGGAGCGGAGGATATCAAGGCGTGTATGCTGTGTATCGTTCATCAGTCTATTCCTCTGCTTTACAGTCTCACCATCGTGTGGCAATAAACACGAAAAAGGCGGTACCGGATAATACATCCCGGTACCGCCTGTCGATCACGCGGGCAGGGGCATGACGCCCAGCAATTAACGCTCGGTGATTTCGATATTGTCGATTACAAAGTCACCGGCAAAGTGCCCGCCAATTTTGAGCGGGATCTTGCCGTTGGTCGAGATGTTGCGCACAACCGTCGACACACGATAGACCTTGCCGACCTCTTCAAGCTTCTGGCTCGTAAACCCGAACTTGTTGAGGGTGTCCTTGAAAATCTCGAAGGTCATGGCAGTTTCGGCATCGGTGGGGGCCTTGAGCGGCTTCACATCAAAACTGATGCGGTAGTCGCGCCAACCGGACACACCCACCTTCTCGGGGTCGGTGATGATCGCGTCGATCCACTCACCATCAACAGAACTGTCCATCTGGACAAGGAGAGAAGTCCCGGTGATAGCCTGACTCCCGCTCACGGCACGAACCTTGACGCTCTTGTACTCGCCGTTGACCTTGAAGGCGGAAATATCCTTGTCCTCGAAGTCAACCTTGATGGGGCGGAAGGGAAGGCGCATGGGCTTTTCGGCGGGCTTGTTCGCCTCGGCGAGGAGAAGTTCGGCCTGGGAGGTCCAACCGGCGATGGCCTGTGAGGGCGAGTTGCCGGTCCAGACGATTTCGCCCAGCATGTTGTCGATCATGGGATCGAGGGCACTGGCGAGGGGGCCAAAGTACGAGGGATTCTTGGCCATTTCACGGGTTACGGGGAAGATCTCCTGCGGCCACTCGCGGCGGCCCTTCATGTCCTCTTCGTACCAGGTCTTGAGACAGATATCGATGAATTTGCCGGCCCACTTCTGCTTTTGCGAGCCCATACCGATGCCGTAGCCGTCGGTCTCGAAGACGTGGATGTTTTCCTTGGCACCCGGCCCCTTGGGGAGGGGCACGTAGGCCATCTCGTCGCGGGTCTGGGATACGACGCTGGCGGGAAAGTACTGGCGTTCCATGAACATGGCCACCGAGCGGCGCTGGAGGCCGGTGGAGGCAATGCTGTTGTCCTGCATGTACCAGCCTTCTTTCTTTGCCTGGGCAAGAAAGTCGAGGGCTTCCATGAAACGGGGATCTTCAAAGTTGAGTTTCTGGTCGCCGTTCTTCTGGTTGATGGCAAAGGAAGATCCGTTCATGTAGATGAAGCCGCGGGTCCACCAGTTTGCAAAGCCCCAACGGTCAATCTTGCCGCTGCCGGAGGTGTCTTTGGTAAGCTTCATGGCCAATTCGCGCAGCTTTGTCCAAGTCCACTGTCCCCTCTGGTACAGGGCGAGCGGTTGATCTTTTTCTGCAATGCCTTCCTCTTCCATGAGGCTCTTGTTGTAGATAATGATCCAGGGATGGTTGGAGGTCTGGTGCGAGGCGAGATAGTACTTGCCGTCGTACTTGAAGACCGAATCCATACCAACCTTGTTGATATAGGGGACATTGAGGTTTACGTAGCCATCAATGGCCTGGACGTACCCCTTCGTGTGGAAACGGGGGAAGTCCGCATCACGGCCGAAGACCACATCGATGGGCTCGCCGGCGGCGAGACTCGAGAGGATCTTGGACTGCCAGTTTCCCCAGTCGGAGATGACAAACTTGACCTTGCCGCCCGTCTGCTTGGTGTATTCAGCACCGGCGCGAACCATCGGGTCGTTCTTGTTGCGCGGATTTACCGCGGGGCGGAACACCGTGATATCCGCTTCTGCGGCGAATACAGACCCTGCTACGAGGCTCGCTGCAATCAATACAACGAGTTTCTTGATTCTATTCATGTACATCCTCCTTGCCATTCATACACACCACGCCGACGGCGCGGAAATCAGCCGACAATACCGCTGCGGGTAATGCTCTCTGTAAAGTAGCGCTGCGCAAAGATGTAAAGGAGCAAAACCGGCGCTACGACGATGAAACAGGCGGCTTCGAGGATGGCGGACTGCGCCATGGCCATGTCCTCGGGCCGGATGTTCTGGGTAAGCACGCTCAGGCGCTCCTGAAGGAGGGTAACCTGAACCGACAGCGGGAAGTTCTCCGAGAAAAACATGACCGACTGATAGTAATCGTTCCAGTGCCATACTATAGAGAACAACGTAATGACGATAACGATACTACCAACATTCGGAAGCATGATCTTGAAGAAGGTCTTGAAGGGCCCGCAGCCATCCACAAGGGCAGCTTCTTCGAGTTCAATGGGCATACCGCGGAAGAACTGGCGCGCCATGAAGATGTAGAGGCCCGAGCGAATGCCCACCCCCGTCGCCGACATGAGCCAGAAAGGCCAGTTGGTATTGAGGATACGTACCGTTGGGGCGGGGTCCATGTAGAGCCCCAGGAGCTTGCTGATACCAAAGAAATCAAAGTACCGGAAGTTGACGTACAGGGGAATGATGTAGGTCTGTACCGGGACAATGATCGTGAACATGAGCAGCGAAAAGAGGATTTCACGTTCCTTGAACTTGAAACGGGCAAAACCGTATCCAACGAACAAACAGACAAAGACCTGGATGATAACCGAGGGCACCAACATGCTTATGGTCTTCCAAATCGAAGGCAAAAAGCCGATAACCTGATTTGCAAACTTGAAGTTCTGCAGGGTAAGGTGCTTTGGTATCCAGATAACCGTAGGATCCAAGCGGTCCACGTAGTCGCTGAATGCGTTCGATGCCAAAAAGAGGACAGGGTACAAGAGAACGTACGTCATGCCCAAAAGGAATACGAGACGGAAGATACCCGCGATGATACGCAAAGCTTGATCACCAAGCTTCTTGTCCTTCAAGGTCAAGAGGGTCTCTGCCGGTTTCTTGAGTATGTTGATCATTACTGCCTACCCCACTATGTAGAATGCGCGTTTGGCGAGGAACTTGTTGACTATCAGGATGATGATCATGACCGCCACAAAGTAAATAAACGAAATGGTCGTCGAATACTCGAATTTCCCAAGGTTGGAGTTCTCGACAATCATGCGCATGACCATATTGGAATAGTCGGTGAAGTAGTCGATAACCGAATAGAGAATTGCCAACACGAAGGTTGGAGAGATCATGACAAAAGTGATCTTCCAGAACTTTTCCCACCCGGTGGCACCCTCGATGTCCGCTGCTTCGTACATGGAATCGGGGATACTGTGCAGAGCCGAGAGGAGCAGAAGTATCTGCACACCACACTTCCAGGTGAGGTCGAGGAGCTGGCTGATGACGTCAGTTATCAGCTTGACAATCGGAACCGAAATACCGGCATCGACCAACATGCTCGTTATTCCGCCGGTTTGAAAGAGAAAGCTCGCCTCGCCGGAGGCAGTCGACAGGACATTCTCTTTGAGAATCGTGATGACGACACCGGAGGAGATGATAACCGGCAGGAAGAAGATTGCCCGCATGAGAGAGCGCCCCTTGAAGTCGGCCTTGAGTATGTTCGCGATAAAGAGGCTGAAGAAGACGATGATTGGCACCTGATAGAGGATATCCACCAGAGATTCAACGATATTTCGCGTAAAATTGGCATCTTTTGCAAAGGCATAAATGTAATTTTCCAAGCCCGCCCAACGCAAAGAGAGGCCATCGGCCCCCAATTCGATGGTATTGAGGGTATACCAAAAAGAGGAGACGAGCGGGATCAAGAAGAAGTACACAAATCCGATAAGCCAGGGCAATATGAATATTCGCCCCCAATTGGCCCGCATCTTCTCAAGTGTTCGCTGTGTTTTCTTTTTTCTGGTCTGTATCGTGTTCATTACCGGACCCCTTCGGAGAGCCGGAAGGAGAGTCCCTCCAGCGTCGTACCGTCGTCGAGCTGAACGGCGACAGTTGCGTGATTGGTGTAGACGATTGTGTTGTTGGAGAAACGGGTTGTGTGCAAGCCGTCATCACGTATGTTGTGCGCGACGATGGTGGCGCCTTTCACCTTTTCCAGGACGGGCTCTACCGAAGCCCACATATCGAGTGCGTCGGCCGTCCAATCCTTGGCCAGGGTGTTCATGAAACCCTCGAGGGGGCTGTCGCGCAGGTCCTCGTGGTGCTGGGCGATGAAGAGATACGCCGGATTGGAGCCACTTTCCACGAGAGAGAGCTGATAACGCTTGCGATCCAGCTCCCGGTTGGCCGGAAGATTCGAGAAGGGAATGTAGCCCTTGAGAAGGATCTGGTAGAAGGGCACATCGTGGGTAACGATGTCCCAGGCGCTGGAACGCACCGGCAGATCGCTCACATAGCTCGTACTGCCCAAGACATGGGCCAGGGGCCGCGAAAAGAGAAGCGGCCGGGTTTCGGAAGCCTTTTCCACAAGCGCCTTGAAGTCCCGTGCGGTTTCCGTTCGGTGATAGCCCTTGTCCGAGCTGAAGTCCGACGCAACAAAATTGCCCAGGGTGTCTGGTGCGAGGCCAAAGTTATCCCAGCGCTTCATGCCCTTGAGAAAGCCCTCGAACCAGGAAGCAACCTTGTTTTTTCGCAGTATGTAATGGACACGACCGTCTGTTTTTACGGTAAATGTCGAAAGTTGGTACTCGACGACCTTGGCCGGGGCCTTGTTCATGCCCTTGCTCGCGACGATTTCGGTCATACGGGTAAGCCCGGGTTTGAAGAGACGTACGGGGTCGAGAGATCCAAAAACCGGTACTTCATGCTCATCTGCCCAGGCTAGGAACTTCTTCAAGCCCCGGCGACCGCCAAGGGCCCCGTCGGGAACCGCGCGTCCGGGATAATCGGATTGAAGCCCCCCCTTGGTCCAGCCATCGTATTTGACAACCAGGGAATCAACACCCTGTTCAGCAAAGCCCTCGAGAATTTCGTTTGCTTCCTTGAATGGCGTGTAGGGGATGGTAACGTTTTGTGGAATGCCCATAACGGGCTTCACTTTGCGGGAAGCGCCTATAAAATTGACAAAGAGCGAAGGATCCTGCGAGAGGGTGCTCTTTGCAAAGGACTTGTTTCTCATAAGCCAGGCGCGGTAAGCGTTTGCCATGCCTACGTAATTATTCTCTTCCTCTCCAAGGAAGAGATAGCGCACCGCAAGGCCGTCGCCCTTGAGCGGACCGGATTCAAAAATAGGGACGTCGCGAGGGGTACCGGTTTTTTCGCGGAAGGAAACGACATCGTAATCCCTCACAATAAAACCGGTGTACGCATTGTTGTACCCGGTGCGCACGAATGCCGGTTCGGCATTGATAAGGCTGCGACCGGCACCTTCTTCGACAATGGCGAGGAAGCCGGCGTTTTCACGCGAAAGGCCAAAAACAGGCAGCATGACCGTTTCTGCTACCGTACGGCTTTGAAGGGGACGGATAATGGGATCACGCCCGTAGATGTGCCGTTCGTAAGAAGAACGAGCGCCCCTCTGGTTGAAGCCGATAAGGGCCCCCGATCCGTCGGGAACGAAGAGATAGCCGTCCTCGGCAAGGGGGGCTGCGCCAAAGAAGGGCAAGAGGGTGATGTCAATAAGCTCGATCTCCCACTCGCTGTCCAGCTCGATTTTTTCAATATCCAGACGCACGACAAACTCGCCGCCTTCTATGGTGAAATCAAGCGGAATGATAACCCCGTCACGGGTAAAGTTGTTCGTTACGCGAAAACCATTGGCTATACCCTTGACCTTGAGCCCTTTGCGCATGAGCACGTTGGTATAACTGTTGGCCGGGAAAATCGTACCGTTCTTGTCGCGGCTGCGTATTTGCATAAGGGACGGGACGGCATTCTTGAAGTAGCCCTGCGCAATCTCGTCCGACTCCCAGTCCAGGGGAGAAGAATACCAGACGTACCCGTTTGCAAGCATGCGAACGGCGACAATGCTGCGCTCTTCATTGAAGTAGAGCTCCAACTGCTCATTCATTGCATAGCGCTTGAAGCCGCCATCGACAAGGGCGGTTTCATCCCAACGGGTCCAGGGAGCCTCTTTGGCGATAGCCCCAAGGGGGAACAAGAAGAAGAGGGCAAGGCCGATAGCGATGGCCAGACGCCAGACGCTTCGGGAAGCCCCTCCCCGCGGCGCGGGCCGGACGGCCCGCGCCGCGGTATCAGCATACCTTGTATTGTTCGAAATCATTGAAAAACCTCCGGGGGTTCGCGTTGTGACACTCATAGACGCAGGAGTATTTCCTGGAGGAGCGTCGTACCAAACCCGAATACCTGCATGAAGAGCGAGACAAACAGGACCACAACAATGACAATGAGGATAATCCCGATTACCGACAACAAGATGGACCAGAGGGTCGTCTTGAGCGTGTATTGGTGCACACCCCGTACTGCCACAACAAAGTGGATCACAAACCACAATTGGCCGGCAACCTGGAAGATGGTAAGGAAATCTCCCTCATCCTGAACAATAAAGTTGCTCACAATAACCAAAGGCAGGGATACCAGAATCATGGGTAACAGCGAGTATGCAGTAAATATCCAGATTTCCTTGAAGGACCCCTTGCCGTCGTGCAGGGTGCTCACGCCCCAGTTGGAAATGGTCCAAAGGACAAAGATACCGATGGACATACCGAAGAGGACGATGATGTTCATGCGGTCGAGTCGGTTCGGGTTGAAAATAAACCCGGTAAACTGATACTCGATGATGGTCAGTATGAAGAAGACCGCGAGTATGATATTTGCGTAGAGGAGCGAGCCCTTCTTTTCGAGCTTTAGTTCATCCCAGCCCTTGAAGGGGTGACGCAAAAGGTAGAAAGGGAAGCGCAGGGTACTCTGGAACACAACACGCTCGCCGGGCCCCTTGCCATAGCGTTTGCGAAGAGCTCCCACAATAAAAGGACTCGCAATGAGCAGGGCAAGAATGAACATAAGGAGCCCGAAATACTCGCGCAGTATCTGCAAACGATATTCGCGGAAGGACTCGGAGTAGCCACGACGGTTATTGGACTCCTTGTAGTAATACATTGCTTCTTTATAGTCACCGGCGTGTTCAAAGGCGCGCCCCAAACCACGCAGAACAATGTAATTGTTGCGGTCCATGGCGAGTGCCCGGAACCAGTGTTCACGCGCTTCCTCATAGTAGCCGTCTTCGAAAAGGACGGTCCCTTCACGCAGCGCGTTACCGTACATACCCGGTTCAAAAGCGGTAAGAGACCCCTTTACTTCATCGAGAACGAAAATGCGGTTGTTCGAGCTTACAAGATCAACAGCATTGCGGAAGGTACCCACCTGATCGCCTGGCCCACCAAAAATGGTAACGAGATTACAGGACTGATCATATTGAAAGACACGCCCGCGTTCGGTATCGAGAACATTGATGAAATTCTTGTCATCAACGTCGATTGCCACGAGACGAGACTTCTCGACCCGATTGGTCCACACTTCTTCCAAGTCGCCAAAGAAGGCGAGCTCCGGTTTTCTGCCCGCCCAGAGGATATTTTGGGACAGGGGATTGAGCTTCTTTACCTGCCCTTTCTGCTCATTTTCGCCAAAGTTCGAGACCGTATAAATAAAGCCCTCTTCATCAATGGTAAAGTTGGCATACTCAACCGGCACGAAGCGGTACATACGCTCTCGTTGTTCCTTGGTCATGAATTTGCGCCAGATGAGATCGCGGCGCAAACGCCCGTCGACGTTTACCTTGTTTGATCCATAAAATCCCAAGAAGGCCCCGTTACGGGCAAAGGTCCAGGCGCCCCGATACGAACCGAAGGACAAAACATAGAGGACGCCGAGATTGTCGACAAGAACATTTTCCGGAAGGAACTCTATCGACTCGTCGATGAGATCGGTTTTCGGTTTGGAAATATCGAAGAGGAGCTGCACGTCCTTGTTGAATACAAGAACTCTCTTGGATCCGCGATCGGCGACGTAGATGCGCTGTTCACTGTCTGTTGTCACACCGCGGGGGTCGTTGAGGGAAAACTCCGTGCCCTCGGTATCGTAGAATCGATCGATAACCCGTACAAGAGCCATATCGCTGTCGAGGACGACGATACGTGAATTACCCGAATCGAGGAGCCAGATGTTCCCCTCAATATCGCGGTGCAGGTCCTTGGGGTTCTTGAGGGCCCCGATTCCCAGGTCGTAGCCATTCACGCTATCCAACGGGAGGTAGGCGGGGGTGGCAGGAACACTCGTTTCCCAAATCCCGTAGGTGTACGAGTGATAGGGAACGGGCGGCACGACAGGGGGATCGGCGAAGAGGGCCGTGGAACCTGCGGTAATACAGAGCGCAAGAAAAAGCCCTGCGCGTAGTGGCAGAATAAAAGAAAGCAGTCTTTTCACGGTCTACTCCTTGATTCCCGACGCCGTCATGGTCTCGATTACAGACTTCTGCGTCAGCTGGAAGAGAATCACCGGGGGCAAAAGCATGACGAGGGCAATAGCAGAAACGACACCCGCACGGGCGAGGCCGCCGGCCTGAACCTGGGACATAACCGCGGGAAGCACCTTCATGGCCTCGTCATAGATGAAGTTGTTGCCCGGCTGATTCCAGATGGCCTGGAATGCAAAGATAGTGAGCGTGAGCCAAGCGGGGCGCACAGCCGGCATGACAACACGCCACCAGATAAAGAATTCGTTGCCTCCATCAATGCGGGCCGCCTCAAGGAGGGAGGTGGGCACCTGGGTCATGAACTGCCGCATGAGAAACACCCCGAGCGTCTGCTGGATAACCGGCAGGATAAGAGCCGGGTAGGTATTGATGAGCCCCAATTTGGCAATAATGATGTACTGCGGGATGTACAGGACCTGCCCGGTAAAGAGAAGTGCAACAACAATAATCTCGCTAATACCTTTTTGCCCCGGGAAGCGGTGCTTGGCCAGGGGATAGGCACACATACTGGCGACAAGGACATTACCCACCGTCGCCACCACAGACACAAAGGTGCTGTTGAAGAGGTAGCGGCTGAATGGCACCCAGAGGTTCGAGAGAATCTGGGCAAGGTTGATGAAGTTTTCCGTCGTGGGGTTGGCCACCCAGAGCCGCGGCGGGAAGATGAAGAGCTCTTCCATGGGCTTGAAGGCATTCACAAAGGCGAAAACCACTGGAAGAACCATGAATGCGCCCAAGGCAGCAACACCCAAAAACAGGAAAAATGTGACCACTGGCGAACGGTTCAGCTTCTTTGCCGGGCGCAATTTATAGTGTTTCTTCTTTTTGCCGGACGTAACGCCGTAATTGGATTCGCCCTCTCGTAAGAGAGAATCGGCAGAAGACGCCGTATCGAAAGTTTTGGCATCAGTCATTCGAGAGCCCCTTGATGAGTTTGAAGATAAGCTTGTTGGTAAGGAACATCATGAGGAAGAGGATAACGGCAATAGCACAGGCGTAGCCCATTTCAAAGCGCACGAGACCATAGTCCATGATGTAAGTTCCAATAGTATCCGCCGTATACCCGCGCGAGGGGAAGCCGGCGACCTGCTTGACGACTTCGGCAACACCAAAAGAAGCACCTATCTGCATAACCGCACCAAAGAGGAGCTGTGGGGCCATCTGCGGAATGGTGATGTACCAGAGCTCCTGCCAGCGGTTCTTTATGCCGTCTATGGCGCCGGCCTCGTAGAGGCTGCGGTCGATACTCTGGAATCCTGCGATAAAAGCAAGAAACCCGGCACCAAAGGAGAGCCAAATCTGAACGAGAAGGACGACAGGAAGAACATATTTCGTGTCACCAATCCAGTCGATGGGCTCGCGAATAATGCCCAGATTGATAAGAGTGCCATTAGCCAGACCATAGTAATCACCTGAAAAAATGAGAACCCAAATAAAGAAGAGATTCCCAGCCAAAGCTGGTGAATAAAACACCAAGGTCAGAAAAGAGCGCAAGTTTGACCCGAAATCATTTATAAGCCATGCCAATAAAAACGAAAGAATATAACTTAAAGGACCCGTCACAAAGGCAAAGATCAGGGTATTCTTTACAACTTGGAGAAATATCTGGTCGTCCAGGATAAGGCGCATGTAGTTGGACCACCCTGCCCAAGTGGGGAACTCCAGCATGTTGAAGTTGGTAAAACTCAACACAATCGAAGACAGGATGGGGAGAATGGTAAAAGTGAAGAAGAGAAGCAGAAAGGGCGCCATAAGGAGGTAGCTCTCCTTGCTCCTCCATATCTTCTTCCACAGCGGGGTTCGCCAGACATTCTTGGGGTCCAGCGCAGCCCCGGCAGCTATCGATGAATTACTCTTCATAGAGACCGAGCTCCTTTCGCTTGCGCATGAGTTCTTCGTTAATCATCTCCGTATACCGGTAGAGGGTTGCACGGGGATTCATATTGTCGTAGACGACACGACTAAAGGCCGTATCGAGCATGCGGATGGTATAGTAGCCACCGGGTATCTCCGGGACTTCCTTGACGTGGGCACGTTGGGCATTGATCATGGCAACCTCATCCCGTGACCACGGGAGGTTATTGAAGGCCTCGACATTGGCCGTATTCCAGCGGGCCGCGACACCCAACATGGTTTCAACCTGGCGCCCAAAGGCCAACTGGGTCTCGTCGCTCGTCCACCACTTGAGGAATTCCCAGGCGGCCTCGGGGTTTTTAACACCCTTGAACATGATGGTCGCCGAGCCGCTCGCGGCCTCGGAGCGGTCGATGGTTCCGTCGGGCTTTCGGGTTCCCGGTATGGGGATCATCTCCCATTCATTGCGAATTTCGGGTGCGGCGGCATTCAACTGGTTGAAGACCGGGTATGAGGCAAGGCCGATGGGGAGCTCGCCGGTGCGGAAGCGGGTGTAGAAGTCATACTTGAGGTCAAAGCCGTAGGCCGCGTAGAAGTCGGTCCACATCTTGAAGGCCTTGTAAGCTTGCGGAGAAGTAAGCCCGGATTCGGAGAAATCCTCGTTATAAAATCTTCCGCCGTACTGGGCCAGGAGGGTGGGGAAGATATTGCGCGCACCCATACCGGCGTCTATGAGCTCCATGGCATCGATAGGCTGATAGGGAAGGCCGAACTGCATGTTGTTGCGCTGCAGGATGGGGATAATGCGGTTGATATCCTCCCAAGTCTCCGGGGGTTCAAGGCCCAATTCACGGAAGACGTCGGTGCGGTAGAACATGAGGTGGAAATCCTGCGTAAGGGGCAGGCCATAGACCCCGCCCTGCAGGGTGTAGGGGACCATGGCCGTCTGCGAGAAGCGGGAAGCCACCTCGTCGAAGTCGTCAAAGCTCGCCAAATCGTAGAGGGCGTTGCGCGAGGCAAAGTTGATGGGCAAACCGCGGGAGACACCGATTGAAATCTCGGGGCCGCGCCCGGCCAGGGTCGCCTCGATGAGGGCTGCCTGTACAAGACTCAGGTTTATCTTGATACCCGTCTTGGGGGTAAAGTCGTTTATGATGAGTTCCCGCAGTATCTGCGTCTGATCGCGCCCAAGGCCCGTCCAGACAACAACGGCCTCGTCGTGCTGGGCACCGATACTGTTGTAATCCTCCACAAAAGAGGCCAGGAAGGAGCGGAAGCCCATGACCGCCTGCTGGAAGAAATTGGCCGTGGGTTTCGGCAGGCGATCCTTGACGCCGGCAATACCCAGATAATCCATTTCCAGGGCCACTTCCTTACGGTAGAGTATCCACTGGGCAAGGGCCGCAATATTGTCGCGGAAGGTCGTCTGGCGCCGCTTGATATCCTCCGGCTTCGAAGCGAATTCTGCGAGCTGGCGGGCCACAATGCGAAGCTGGGCGGCTTCCGAACCCTTCTGTCCGGTAATGCGCTCGAACTCGTCTGCCTGCTGGGTAAAGCGTATCGAAAGATTGTCGAGCTTCTCGATGAGCCCGGGAATTTCCTTGTCCAGGTTGTAGTCGCGGTAGATATCCGGTTCGGCACCCATAATCATGATAAAACGCCGACGCAGAGTGTTGATCTCGTAGGTAAGGTCGTCGACCTCGGTGAGTATGCTCGAAAGGGGACCCAAAGCGCCTTCGAGGCGAATGGTGTTGCGCCCCTTCTTGAGGTGCACCAGATAGGGCTCCCCGGTCTCCTTCGAGCGGGGCACCACCTGCTGCCATTGAAGCGCGTAGGGAAACTCGAGGGCGGCGAGCTCTTCAAAGGGGACTTCCCCATTGACGGACACCGTACGAACAGCCGCCATACCACGTTGAAAGTTCTGACGGCCCTTGAAATAGAGGGTATACAAACCCTCCTCGGGAGCCTCAAGCTCCCACTCGAGCCACTGGCCGGGAAGTTTCCAGGACCAGCTGCCACCCATCGTATTGAGACGAATCTTTGCCGGATGTGAAGGCTCGGTAGCCGCATCGGAACGGTCGTAGGTCCCACTCAGGGTAGAGTCCGATTTGAGAATGGCATGTTCGGCCTGGACTTTCACAAAGCCCTTCTCCACCGTCTTCAAACCACTGGCCTTTTTGGCGGCAATATACTCCTCGTAGGAGGGAGGAACAGTATCATTGTGCAAGCGTATTGCTGCGAGGGCTATATTTTCACGGCGCAGCCGCAGACGAAGCCGGTGTTTGCCTGCCGTTACATAAACGGGCATGCTCTTGTTGTAAAAGCCCTGGGTATCGATAAAATTGCGTCGTGTCCAGGTGAAAACCTCCACCTGATTCGGCTTGAGCTCGTTACCCAGTTCATCGCGGGGAATGGCTGTCGCATCCTTCCAAATACGCGGGAAGAACACGCTCTCGAAATCCGAAAACGGCAATTCTCCATCCACAAACAAGGAGAACTCCACACCCTGACCCTTTCCGGGAAGCGGCATGTAGTCGAGCGAGATAAAATAGAAACCGGTTTCTGGCACCGAAAATTCCCAATCGACCCAACCACGCTCACCCTTCCAAGAGAGGACATCCGTATTCCCACGATACTCATCAAGAACCGTGAGCCGGGCATCTCCGCCGGAGGCAACAAAAGATGATGCAGGAATCGTGATCGCTGTATCGGGACGCGCAGTGCCCTGGTGCTTGATCAGATAGCCTGATACCGAGTTGGTTCGTGACCAACGAATGAGTTCCGCCTCTCCCGAGACCCTGGAGGACGCATCGCCGCCAGTCTCTTGGGCCCCAAGACCCACGAGAGCAAGCAGGGCAAACAGCGCCAGCAGGGAACCCGAACGGAAGAGCGAAAGCTGTGTGTGTTCAACCGCCATTATGACCTTCTTCTCCTTGAGACGAGGATACCACCGCTTTGCCACGGAAAAAACCGGGTGAATACGGAGAGATATCCGATAAATACCTGTAGATACCACCAAAAAGGAGGTGAACTCCATACATCAACGTGATAATCAAACTGTCATGCAAACCGCAGCTGATGAATCCACAATAGGGCATTTCCCCCATGGACCACTTCGGCCACACAACCCGCCCAGTATACCAGCCTTCTTCCGTATTGCCCAGTAATTTCGTGCGACAGACGGGACTCTTTGGTGCATTTCAACACTGTATACCCACCTTTTGCAGGCGTATATGGCAGGATGTATTGCGTACATGGTATACTGTCGGGTGTGAAAGCTTCAGACGACCACAATATCGACCTCCTGTTTTACCACTGCGGCGAGCAGGCCTGCCATCCTGGCCATCGATGGCGAAGTGTCCGCAGTTATTATCTCTTCCATTATATATTGTCCGGTAGCGGAACCGCTTTCTTCGACAGCAAGGCAGTCAAACTGACAGCCGGCGAGGGTTTTCTCTATACCCCCAAGGAAATCAGCGACTACCAGGCCGATCTGCAAACCCCTTGGCACTACCTGTGGATTGCCTTTAGCGGCCGGCAAGCAGACAACTTCCTGCAAGGTGTCGGACTCGACCAAAAACGCCGTATTTATCGATCGGAAAACCCAGAAAAGACGGCCAGAGCCCTTTCTACCATCGTCAAACACCTCGCACTTGATCCCCCGTTCTTCGAAAAAACAGCCCTCCTCTACCGGGCCTTTTCCGTTCTGGATGCCAACCGTCAAGCACAGCGCCCCTACTCGCCAGACCGCAGTATTGCCGACGACTACATATCAGCCATACACGATTGGATCCAGGAAAACTATCAAGACCCGAATGCAAGTGTCCAGGCCATGGCAGACCGCATGGGACTCTGCCGGACCTATCTCTCGACATTGGTCAAGAAAAAAACCGGGAAAACCCCGCAAGAGCTTCTGCTCGTCCAGCGTATGACTACAGCCAATACGCTCCTCTACGCAACAGCCCTGCCCATCTCGCAAATCGCCAACCGTGTCGGCTACCCCGACCCCTTGAGTTTTTCCCGCAGTTTCAAACGATGGTTTTCCTATTCACCCCGCGAAGCCCGGCGTCGACACAGCGCCGGCGAGGCGTTTTGAAACGCGTGGAACACATGAAGGGAAAAGTTCTCCACATGAAAATACTGCCATAAAAACAGCATCAAGGGAAACCGGTTTTCATAATTACTTGACAAAGTTGGCGTCAGTGATAGGATAATGAGGTATCGACACGAAGGAGGATACCTGTGAAGAAAATACTTGGTCTTGGCGTTGCGGCTCTTGCCGCCCTCGCCATTATTGGCTGTGCAAGCAAGCCCGCCGCCCAGACAGAGGCCCCCGCAGAAGAAGTGGCCCCACCCTCTTGGACCATCCCCGAGGGCGAAGAAGTCATGCTTGACAACTTCGAAGATGGCAATTTCTGGTCTGCAGTTGGCGATTCTTGGGATCAGTGGGGAGCTCACAACTGGTCTATTGACGCAGACACCACCGACGAATGGAAGACCGAAGGCGACTATGGCGCCTTCTGGGAATGGGACGTAAACCTCGGCCCGCCCTCCAACCAGGCGACCTTCTTCTGCGACCAGCTCATCGAAACCGATTGGACTGGCGTTGTTGCGGTTGTTATCGACATCAAGAACGAGGGCGACGCCCCCTTCGAGGTGCAGTTCAACTCGCAGACCACCGATGGCTGGGCCTGGTCACAGACTGCCACCCATGTCATTCCCCCCGGGGAATTCACCGTGGTTTTCGACCTTACCAAGGACTTGGTAGATGGCGCCAGTGTGGCCATTGAGGCCATCCCCGGCATGGAAGACTTCAAGCGTGCCATGTTCACGGTCGTCAAATCAGAGGGCCCCACCCGCATGCTCGTTGACAACATCCGCCTTATCAAGCAGTAATAAAAGCAAGACTGATAGTGGGTAGCCGTGGCCAGTCACGGCTCTGCGGCAGCCCATGATATTGGCGCAACAAGCCCCCGTTCGCTTGGCGAACGGGGGTTTTTTTTCTATACTGCGCTTACCATGAAAACAACAAAAGCTCTCGTTCAAACCCAAAGACACGTCTCGTCCGGCCTTGATGCCGACTTCCATGACCTCTATACCGACAACATGCTCTTCCAGAGGGAAGCCCCTGTACCGGTTTCCGGATTTGGTGTACCCGGCACCCGATTGCGCATTAGCCTGGGCAGTGAACAACGACAGCTCAAGGTATCGCGCGAAGGACTCTGGAATACCCGTTTTCGCGCCCGTGCGGCCTGCGAAGAAGGCACCTCTCTCACGCTTGCCATCAAAACGGGAAAAAATGAATACCAAACACTTCGCAGCCTTGAAAACATTGTATTTGGCGAACTCTGGATTTGTAGCGGACAATCCAACATGGAGATGGGACTGGGTATGGCAGAAGGGGGTAAAGAGACCGCCCTCGACGCCACAGATCCGCTCTTGCGCTTCCTCTTGATTGAGAAATCATCCTCTCCCATCCCCCGCATGAGCCTCCCCCACCCCTGGCAGGTTTCAAACCCTGAAACCGTCTTGGCCAATGGCTGGGAGGGGTTTTCCGCGGCAGCATGGTGGTTTGGACGACGAATCAGGCGGGAAGTCGGTGTGCCAGTAGGGCTTATACAGGCGGCATACGGGGGGGCAAAAATCCATCCCTTCATCAAGGGAGAGAGCCCTCTTGGGGGTATTTCGGGCTCCTGTCGCCGCGAATTGAACCTTTACCTGCAGGAACTGCGCATTGCCGATCAGAAATACCAGCTTGCGCTGGGGCAGTGCAAGCTGCCGGCTATAAATGAAGAGGATGCCATCAGTCTACACCCTCTCAAAGACCATAATGAATACAACAGCTTGAGTATGGGGAGCGCCTGGCACGCCATGCTCAGCCCCCTCGGGGCCCTCCCCGCACGGGGCATTCTGTGGTATCAGGGGGAATCCGACGCCGACAATCCCGCTGTTTACCCGGACAAGATGCGCCTCCTGTCGCGTCAATTCCGCCGCAACTTTGGGGCAAAGCATTTCTTCTTCGTCCAGATTGCCCCCTGGACCTATGGAAGCCCCGACACACTCCCGCTCTTCTGGGAGGCGCAAGCCCGCCATGCAGAAAAATCGGGGCAGGGTATGGTTGGCACGGTGGACATCGGCGACATGGATGACATCCACCCGGTAAAAAAGCGGGAAGTGGGAGAACGCCTCGCCGCACTGGCCCTGCGCGACTGCTACGGCAATAAGAACAACGGGGCGGGAAGCCCCGTCTACTGGCGCTCTTCACGCGGCGAGGAGAGCATTTCGATAGAATTCCGTGCCATGAACAACAAATTCCTCGATGGACTCGAGGCTCGCGGAAACAAGGGCTTCCCCCTGGGCTTTGTTGGCACTTGGCGCGATGGCCACAGCGAAGAGCTAAAGGGCCGGGTCGATGGCAATGGGGTTCTTCTCGACTGTCCCGACGCAAAGGAACTCGCCGGCCTCTCCTACGCATTCAAACAGGAAGCCGGTGGCAACCTCTTCAACGGCCACGGAGAACCGGCCATCCCCTTCCGGATTCAATTTTAGCGGGCAGAAACCCGATTGGAGAGGAGGAGCTCGTAGAGGTCGCGATCGACCAAATAGCCGTGCACCTCTTCCCAGCGGGTATTCGGCCGCCGGTGGCCCACTATTCCGAAGGACCCCTTGAGATTCCACAGGGCGTAGCCCCAACCGAATTCCTTGAATATGGACAGAACGTCCTCGAACCAAGCGAGGGCGAGGCGGTTGTCGATTGTATCGTAACAGCCGAACTCCCCGATATGCACCGGCACCCCGCGATCGGAAAGCTCCTTCCAGGGGGCATAATGCGCCTTGATACGCTCCCGATCCCAGACAGACCCGTCGTATTCGGTCCCCGGATAGACAGGCAGGGGCAAGCCCTTGGTTTCGACACACCAGTTGGCCTGATAGTGGGTAAGTGCCATGGGTTGATACCCACGGGTACTCATCATGACATTCTGGCCGGCAAGATCTGCGAGCTCCGGCATGGCGATATTCCCCCCACCAAGACCATCCAGGGTGATGGGCCTGTCGGGCGATATACTGCGAATACCGTCAATCACCCGGCGCATGATACCTTCGTGGATGTCTCGCGTCATGCCATACTGCCCGATATTTGGCGGCTCGTTGAGCAAGTCAAAAGACAGTGCTGATACGGGGATATGGGCATAACGACTGGCAAAACGTGTCCACTGGGCACAAAAAGCATCTTGGGCAATCCCATCCAGCCACAAATTGTGTTTTTCCAGCTCGTTGCCGTTTATGCAATATCCCGGGGCACGGTGGATGTTGAGCGAACAGTGCATGCCACGCGAGACGACCGCCTCTACACACTCATCGACCTTTGCCAGGAAGGCTTCCTTGGGTGCATCGTAGGCAAAATCGTGTATCCAAAAGCGATAGTCCAGGGGAATTCGGACGAAATTGCAGCCCATGGCGGCCATAAAATCCAAATCCTTGAGGTCTATGTGTATCTTCTCAAGCGAGGGGGCCTCTTTCCAGCCCGCGCTTACCATCCACAGGAGATTGAACCCGTACCAGGGTGTATTCATCAGCATGACTCCTTTTCAAGGGAAACCGGTTTCTATTCGGGTAGCAAATCGCTACAAAAAAGCCCCCATCCGCCAAGGATGAGGGCCCTTGAGATCAATCCAATCGACTGCATTGAGCCGAAAAGACTAAAAATCCTTCTCTTGGACCGTCTTGCGCTTGTCGGCAATGGTCTTGGCAATAGCGGCATCACAGAGCTCGCGAACCTTGTCGGAAAGAACATCGATAACGGCAGCAGAACACTTGAGATCGGCCTTGTCTTTGATGTAGGCCTTGACTTTGGATGCAACGACGAGGGTTTCTTTAGCTTCGGACATGTTGACTCCTTGATAGATCGTATGCGACCGCCTCTTGGCGGCACTGAAATCGCGCTATTGTACACCGTTTGAAGCTCCTGTACAAGCAAAAACGGGTTTTGAGTCTCAATCGGGATACGCTTGACCGGTAAAGAGCGCAAACTGAAGCCGAGCCTGCCGCTCGAGCATATCGCGCCCATTGAGGACGAGGCAGCCGGCGGCCTCTGCCCGCTGCAAAAGGAGGGTCTTGGACGGCTTGTAGACAAGATCCATGACCGTTTCCTTGCCGCTAAAGCGATAGAGGGGAATGGGGTCTTTGTCGACATCGGGACTCATACCTACCGAGGTCGTCTGAATGATAATGTCCTTGAAGCGCTCCATCCGGCTCATCCCCGTCTCGTCGAGGCCGCCCCACTGGAAGCCGACCCGCTCTGCGAGCTCTTTGGCCCGATAGGTCGAACGATTGAGAACAAGGGCCTTGGCCCCCAGTCGTTTGAGCTCAAACACCACCGACCGCGCCACGCCGCCCGCGCCGATAACACTTACCTTCTTGCCACGCAGGGTCTTGAGCCCCATGGCGTCCAGGAGAGAGCCGGAAAACCCTTCGGTATCGGTATTGAACCCGTCCCAACCAGCCTTCGAACGCACGATGGTGTTGCAGGAGGCAATCTCGTCGACCGCCTTTGATCGGGTACGCAGGAAGGGCAGGATTTCTTCCTTGAACGGGATGGTAACCGAAAGCCCTTCGAGGGAAAGCTCCTCGGCAAAATTGAAAAAGGCCGGCAGGGAATCGGTACGAAAGGGAAGATATACCGCATCCACCCCCAAGCGCTCAAATCCCGGATTGTGTATGGATGGGCTCGAAGTCGCAGTAAGAGGGCTGCCAATAATGCCAAACAGACGGGTTTTGGCCCCGAGGCTGTGGAAACGGTAGAGCTTTGCCAGCTCGACGGGGTCAATCTGCCCCGGGGCCGCCGGTTTTACCCCCGCTTCGTGCAGGGGGGAGGAAAAGGAGAGAAGAGACCCCAGTCGCTCCGAGAGTATGCGGGTGCATGCGCCATAGGCCCCCATGCCCACGACAATTTTTTCGATATCATCACACTCGCGTGCGGCCCTGAATATGGCCGCCACATCGGCAAGCCCGTGTGGCATGACGGCGACTTTCGATATTTCATCGCCACTTCGGCGCAAAAGACGAATACGCTGGGCGAGATTGGCCGGAACCCCCGAAAAATCGTGCATCGAACGAATAATGCGCGTCCCAAAGGCCCGGGCAGCCTCTTCGAGGCTGGGAACATCGAGATCTTCTTCGAGATCGACGTAGGCGAAATTACGCCGACGGTCCGAATCGGCCCAGGCGAGCGCCGTGGCAAGAAGGGTAATGCGGGCACCCTCTCCTTCGACAAACTCACCGCCATCGATCTTGCGACGCACCGTAAGGATAACCGGCAAACCCGCCTGTTCGGGGAATCGGCGGATATTGAATCGTTCGGGCTTGTCCAGGCAGTCGACACGGAGCTCTGCGACATCGACGAATGAGCGGTATTTGTCCAAAATGGCCAGATTTCGCTCGATGGTATTTGCCGTCAGGCAAAGACAGATCTTCGACACGGAAAACCCTCCTAAAAATCGGCCCGATAGAGATAGAAGGCGGCAAGAACAGCATCGTTGGGCAAGACTCCCCCATCGGCATCGTGTGCCTCCGCAGGAAGGGCGAAGTCCACACGCAGGCGAAGCGGCCAGGCAAACCCGCCTATCTGGTATATCCAGGAATCACCATAGTCGAAAAGGGGTTCCCCAAGGACAGTACGGACCTCTGTAGCGGTCGAAGCGCGATTCAAGCTGTCGAGTGAGAAAAAACGCAGTTGCCAGACACGATTGCGAAACCAAAAGAGTTCCAGGTCGCTCCAGGCAAAGACAACATCATCCTGCCAGGCTTCTGTGCCCCTGAGGGGAAATATGGAAGAAGGGGTGCCAAAACTCCGCAGGGCCGTTTCAATGTCCATGCCTACCCAAGCGGCCATGGTCTTGAGGCTGCGCCCCTCCGCACGGGCCTGTCCGGGGCGTGCTTCGCCCGGTATCGGCACAATCGGGCGTTCCCCATCCACAGAAGGCGCAACGACATCGGAGGACTCTTCGGCAAGGAGCGGACCGGGCCACAGGGCCAGCAGGAGGATCGCAAGAAAGGCGTACATGGGACAAAGGCTGTTCTTCTGCATGAAAACACTGTACCCTCTCGATGCAACCAAGGCAAGGCCCGGGTGTCCCAAAGGTAGACGCCAGATGTCCGCCTGCGGACCGGCCTTTCACCACTACGAGGAGACAACCCATGCTCAATCCCGATCCCCTTACCCTTCCTGCCCTCGCGCGTACTGTTGGAGAGCGGTGGCCCACCAAGCCGGCTTTTTCCCTTTTGGGTGAAAACGGCCCCGCAGAGATGATGAACTGGTACAGCTTTAGCCGCCGCGTAGCCGGCCTTGCCAGTGTCTTGCTACGTGAAGGTCTCAAGGAAGGAGATCGGGTTCTTCTCTTGGCGGAAAACAGCCCCGCCTGGCCGGTCGCCTACTTTGCCATCTCGACTGCGGGCGGCGTTATCGTCCCCGTCCTTGTGGATTTCGCTCCGGAACAGATCAAGAACATCATTTCCCACTCGGGGGTTACCATGGCCTTTGTTTCGGGGAAAACCCGCGAAAAAATCCCCGAAGACCTGCGTACAGCCCTGACCATCTTCAACATCGACTCGATGAACGCCGACAGCATTCACATTGCCAGCCCCGACGGTTCCCGCAAAGAGGTATTCCGAGCCCTCAGTGTCTATGCGGAGCGCCACCCCGATGACCTGGCCAGCATTCTCTACACCTCCGGCACGAGCGGCCAGAGCAAAGGCGTCATGCTGAGCCATCGGAATCTCCTCTTCGATGCCATGGCCTGTCACTCAATCATCAAAATCTACCCCCGCGACCGCTTCCTCTCGATCTTGCCCCTCGCCCACACCTACGAGTGCACCATCGGGATGCTCATCGCAACCGTCAACGGCGCCTCGACCGTCTATCTCGACCGTCCGCCGACCCCCGCAGTCCTCCTTCCCGCACTCAAACAGGTCAAACCAACCATCATGCTGAGCGTCCCGCTCATAATGGAAAAGATATACCGGGGCAAAATACTCCCGACCCTCGAAAAACACCCCCTCTACCGCCTCCCGCTTACCCGGCCGTTGGCCATCAAGGCCGCCGGGAAAAAACTCTACGGAACCTTTGGGGGCGCCGTACGTTTCTTTGGCATTGGCGGGGCGGCCCTCGCCCCGGACGTCGAAGCCTTCCTCATGAAGGCCGGTTTCCCCTATGCCATCGGCTACGGGCTCACCGAAACCGCCCCGCTCTTGGCAGGGGCCCCGCCCTTCAAGACCGTCCTCCGCTCTACCGGCCCTGCCCTCGAGGGCGTCGATTTGCGAATAGTCGATGCTGATGGAAATGTCCTGCACGAACCGGGCGCCGAAGGCGAAATACAGGCCAAGGGCCCCAACGTCATGCTGGGCTATTACCGCGACGAGGAACGCACGGCAGACGTCTTTACCGAAGACGGCTGGTTCAAGACCGGGGATCTGGGGAGCTTCGACAAGCGGGGACGGCTCTTCATAAAAGGACGTCTCAAAGCCATGATTTTGGGCCCTTCCGGCGAGAACATCTATCCCGAAGAGATTGAATCCCTTATCAATGAAACCGGCTTTGTCGAAGAATCCCTGGTCTACGCAGGCAAGGGGGGGGAAATCGTGGCCCTCGTCGTCCTCAACGAGAAGGCACAGAATCTGATGGCAGCCGCCGGAGACGCGGCCCACGATGCAGCAGATGCCATTGGGGCCGCTTTCCACGATGTGGCAGACCGGGCGGGCGCCCTGCTTGGCAAAGTCAAGGCAGATGTCAACCGGCGCCTGGGCGTATTCTCGCGTATCCACCAGATACACATACACCAAGAGCCCTTCGAGAAAACCGCCACCCGTAAGATCAAACGCTTCCTCTACCCCAATCAACACATAGATCAAAAAGGCTGATACAGAAGAGGCAATTTCAAAAACAATCGATTTTTGAAATTGCCTCGGAATACTACGGCTCGATGACTTCGGATTCGGTCGCTTCTGCCTCTTCTGCCTCTTCTTCGGGCGGAACGATAGCCGGTTCCACGGCTCTTCGAACGATTTCACGATCGAGAACAGTGAGAACGAGTGTTGCCTTTTCGGGCAGTCGATAGGGAACGGTAAAGAGCCCCCCACGGTGCGAGAAAGACGCAACAAGTTCCCGCTCGCCGGAGGGCAGAAGGGCCTCGAGCTTGCTCGCGAGGGGGTAGGGGTACTCGGGCAGATTGTACGAGAACAGCCCGTAGACTTCCCCGTCGCGTATATTGGCCGGTACGGCGACGAGTACTTCGATGGGTTTATTGAGCGTGACTACCTGATTCGCGGCGGGCAGCTGCGAGACAACACTGTCGCCACGTTCGCCTTCCTGTGCGGGGCGGACGGCCATGGTCCAGTAAGCGCCGGCCTTGTCGAGCTCCTCGAGGGCCTCCCAAACACGCAAGCCGGTAAGGGCGGGAACCGTCACCCGGTCGGACTCGGGGCCGCGAGAGACGACAAAGACGAGCTTCGTGGGCCCGGAGACATCGCTGCCGGGAGCGGGGGATTGCTCGATAATGGTTCCGGCGGGCTCGGGTGAAAAGGCGTAAACGAGGGGTTCCTGAAGTGAAAGGAGGGGGCGCAGGGTGGAAGAGAACATCGCCTGCAGGCGCATTTTGACATCATCGACGTCCTGCCCCACGAAATTTTCAACCGTGTCAATAATAACACCGCGCGAGACCACAAGCTTGATCCGGCGACCGGCCTTGACAATGGCCCCGGGCTGGGGATCCTGTTCGAGGATGTTGCCCTTTTCGGCCGCGGAATTGGAATAACGCAACTGGATGCGGGGATAGAGCTCTTTTGCCTGGAGCTCGAGCAGGGCAGTCGTGAGTTCCTTGCCCTGAACATTGGGAACCATGGTCTGTTCGCCGCCACGAACGAAGGTAAAGAACACGACGGTTGCGATGACAGCCACAAATACGAGGATGGCCAAGGCGCTGGCGAGTACAAAGCGTATGTGCTCGTGAACAAACTGCTCAATTGCCTCGGTATCCATTCTCATCTTTTCCCTGAAACCCATTATGTACCCCGATATCGAAATATGATGAGCCTGTTTCAAAACCGATCGTGTTCTGAAAGAGTCTCGAAAAGTGCATTAACAAAACGATTCATCAGCCCAGTTGTGAGCCGACGAAACCGCGCGTGCCATTTATGAAGGACTGCCAGTCGAGGGCCTTGCGAGCCGCAAGCTGCAGGCGCCGGATAAAGAGCACACCCTCCCCCGTTTGTACCAGTATCCCGCGCCGCTTGTCTACGCCCAAGACCGTCCCGGGCGCAGCAGGAGCGCCGTCCGACGGGACAGCAAGCAAGTCGGGCGCATCGGCCCGAGCCAAATCGACAGCCAGAATGGAAAGGCCCTGCCCCTCCCAGTGCGTGTGGGCAAGGGGCCAGGGATCGCAGGCCCGTACCAGGGCCCCAAGCTCGTGTGCGGGCCGACTCCAGTCGATAAGCCCGTCTTCTTTCGAAAGAAGAGGACAGACCGTCACCGCCGCCTCGTCTTGAGGCCGGCCCGAACCTTCGCCACGGGCATAACGGCGCAAGACCGTTTCAAGGAGGGCGGGCGCTTCTGCTGCCACGCGGGCAGAGAGGCCCGCGGTCGTCTCCGTACCCTCCAGAGGGAAACGGGACTGCTCGAGGATGTCACCGGCATCCATCTTCGGGGCTATCGTCTGCAGGGTAATCCCTGTCTCCCGGTCGCCGGCGAGAATGGCCGCGGGAATGGGAGTCGCACCCCGCCAACGGGGCAGGAGCGAGGGATGGATATTGATGCCGCCCAAGGGGAAGAGGGCCATGAAACGTGGCCCGAAGATCTTCCCGAAGGCGAAGGATACGAGGAGGTCCGGCTTGAGGGCGGCGACGGCCTCGCGGGCCGCGGCATCGAGCTTTTCGGGCGAGAGAACGGGCGGCAGGACAGCCGGGGACACCCCGTCGTCATGGCCGGGACGCACAGGGGCAGCCCTATCGCCAGGGCCCCCGAGATGCGCCAGAAGGGCCGCTGCTACATCCGAAGGCAGCGGCGTGCCGTGGCGACCGCGGCTCGCCGGCGGATTGGTCAAAAGCCCCACGAGCTCCCAATCGGGATCTGCGCACAGAAGGAGCTCCAGACAGGGGATGGCGATGGCCGGGCTCGCAGCAAAAAGTATCCGCACGCAACTAGGCCCGCATGCGCTTTTCGTACTGCTTGAGCAGGCGGTCCCGCTTCATCTCGCTCAGGCGGTCAATAAAGAGTACCCCTTCGAGATGATCGTATTCGTGGAGGATAACCCGCGCGAGGAGACCGTCCGCATCGAGGGTGAAGGGCCGGCCCCGCTCATTCCAGGCCTGAATGCGGATATTCGCCGAGCGGGAAACCTTTGAATAGACGCCGGGGATGGACAGGCAGCCCTCCTCGTAGTCGCTCAGATCTTCGGAGGTCTGCAGGAGCGAAGGGTTGATAAAGACGCGGGGGACATCCCCCTCGATACCCACCACAAAGAGGCGCGAAGCGAGCCCCACCTGCGGAGCGGCAAGCCCGATCCCCTTCCCGCGGACCATGGTCTCGATCATCCGATTGGCCAGGTCCTTGATCTCCCCGTTGATATCGGCCACCGGGGCTGCCGTCTGTCGCAACACATCGTTGCCAAGTATGACAATTTCCATGCCTATTATAGTATATAAAGTGCAGCTCTTCGCCAAGGGCAGGGACCTTGAACGCGAAAACGCGTCGCCCCCATGACAGCCGGGGCACAATGGGATACGATACCTGCATACCGGGAGGTTTCCATGTCACAGGGAAGATTTCATTCATGTATGCTGATAGTCCTCTGCGCACTCTTGACACCCGTCACCCTTGCGGCGCAGACGGTCACCGGGGCAGAACAGATACTGCCCCTGAGCGCCGCCGGAATGACCGGCGCCGGCGCCTTCTCGGCCCGCGGGAGCGATGCCGCAGCTGCCCTCGTCAACCCGGCGGCGGGCGCCCTCGAGCAACGGCTCACCCTCAACCTGTCCTACCTCGCCCTGCCGGACCTTTCCGGCAGCAGCGCTGCGGGACACAGCATAACCTTGGGGGCCCTCTTCCCCACTCGCGTGGCGGTATTCAGTTCGTCACTCAACTTCATGACCAACCCAGCCGATCCCATGGGGCGCTCCCCCTTTGTAAGTGCGGGATTCCAGGTCTCCAAGGAGCTCTGGGAAAACATATCCTTGGGCGTCGGGCTGGACCTGGGCCTTGGCATAGACGACTGGAAGGTAGCCGGTGATATCGGTCTGCGCCAGTATATTGGTGATTTCGGCCCCCTCAAAGACTTTACCTGGGGCTTTGCCCTCGGCGACTTGGGCAAGTCGACCGCACCGCAGGCCTTTACCCCGCGCGGCGGCGTGGACTTTTCCGCCTTCCGTGCAAAACCCGCGGCAAACGGACGCTCGCCCTTCACCGCAGGGGCAAGTGCAGACCTCTCGGCCCCCGGCTTCAGCACCCTCGCAGGGGCATTCGCCCTTCACTTCGACTTTTTCAACGTCGTCGCCCTGCACACAACGATGGACTTCAACCTGCGCGAAATCATGGACGGCGAAAATCGCAGTCCCATCCCCGCCTTTGCCATCGACGCCCGCATCCCCCTGGGGAGCCGGGCTAAAAAGGCCATCAAAGCCCTGCCCGACGAGGGTGAACTCATCATTACCGCTCCGGCCCGCCCCCTCTACAGCGATCAGTGGGCCATTGGCGGCGGCTTTGTCTTCCACGCCGGTGTGGTCGACTCCACGCCCCCGCTCATCTCCATCGAGTACCCCGAAGAACAGTGGATCTCCCCCAATGCAGACGGCAAAGCGGATTCCCTTGAATTCCCCCTGCTTATTACCGACCGCCGCTATGTCCACGAGTGGGTCTTCACCATTACCGCCACAGACGGCACAGTCGTCCGGACCATCCGCAACAAGGAACGCCGCCCGGAGAACGAGGGCGTCAAGGACTTCTTCGCGCGTTTGACCGATGTAAAATCCGGGGTAGACATCCCCGCGACCCTGCGTTGGGACGGGGGCTTGGAGAGCGGCGAAATCGCCGCCGACGGCAGTTATCAGTTTACGATAAGCGCCAAAGACGACAACGGCAATGCCGGGAGCATCGGGCCCTTTACCGTCCATGTCGACAACACGCCTCCTGCGCTTGCCATCAGTCCCCCAAAAGAAGAACTCTCGATTTTCTCGCCCGATGGCGACGGCAACAAAGAGACCTTCACCATCGAGATGAGCGGTTCGACCGAAGACAAGTGGGAACGATCAATACAAGACGCGGCAGGAACAGCGCTTCGCAGCTTTGACATCGAAGGGAGCGAACCCGAATCCATCACCTGGGATGGCAAGACAGACGCGGGGCAGATTGTCCCCGACGGGGTATATCGCTTTGTCGCAAAGGCCCGCGACCGGGCCCTTAACGAGACAAGCGCAAGCCTTGAAAACATCATCGTCAACACCGAGCAGCCCTTGGTGAACATACTCGTTACCGACCCCTGGTTCTCGCCAAATGGCGACGGGGTCAAGGACAGCCTCACGCTCTACACGAGCGTCCCGGTACGCAGGGGCATCGTACGCTGGTCGCTCGAAGTACTCGACGCGGACAGCCGCGGAGTGAAGACCGTTTCCGGCACGACAGAAGTGCCCAAGGAGATTGTCCTTGACGGGACCAACGATGCCGGAACGGCCCTCGCAGAGGGTGCGTATACCGGACGCTTCACCGTCGAGTACCAAAACGGCAGCAAGCCAACCGCGACCTCTCCCCTGTTTACCCTGGACACGACGGCGCCCGAGGCGTCTGTCGCTGTAGTCAACGAGGCATTCTCACCAAACGGCGACGGAAAACTCGACACGGTCGCCATGACGCAGAAGACGAGCACCGAGTGGCTCTGGACCGGCGCCATTCGCAGCAAGGGCTCGAGCGCTAGCGCCGCGGCCAACAAGACCTTCCGCTTTGAAGGCAGCGCCCCGGCCCGCCTCGAGTGGGACGGCCGCAACGACCAGGGGGCGCTCTCGCCCGACGGCACGTACGAATACATTATTTCTGCCACCGACCGCGCCGGCAACAGCACCAAGAGCGCGTCTGTTTCCTTCGAGCTCTCGACGGCTGACACGCCCCTCCTGGTAAGCGTGAACGCCCTCGCCTTTTCGCCCAATGGCGACGGCAGCAAGGACAGTATCACGATAAGCCCGCAGGTCCAGGTCATCGACGGTATCGACACCTGGCGCATGGCCGTCGTCAATGCGTCCGGCACGGAAGTGCGCGTCTATGAAGGCCGCACCACCGCCCCCCGCGCCCAAAACTGGGATGGAAAGAACGCCAAGGGTGTCCTGCAGCCCGATGGCACGTATTCGGTCGTCGCCAGCGTACGCTACCGCATGGGGAACGCCCCCGAGGCGCGCAGCGAATCCTTCCGCATCGACACACAGGCCCCCGTCCTCTCGCTCGAGAGCGAGTGGACGGTCTTCTCGCCCAACGGCGACGGTCGCAAGGACACCATTCCCTTCATCCTGCAGACAAGGGGAAATGACCCATGGACCGCAGAAATCCGCAACGCGGCAAACAGCGTCGTTAAAGCCTGGAAGTGGACGGGCACGGCACCCGCCATTGCCTGGGATGGCAGTGACGAGGCGGGGAACAACGCCCCCGACGGCAGGTATCAGTTTATCGTCTCCTCAACCGACGATGCGGGCAACGCTACGCGGGGACGCCTCGACAACTTGATCCTCGACAACAGCAGCACGCGGGTCTTCCTTACCTCCAGCGCGTCGGGTTTCTCTCCCAACGGCGACAACAAAGCAGATACCATCACACTGGTTCCCGTTGTCAACAAAAAAGACGGCATCGAAGCCTGGAAACTCGAGATACTCGACGAGCGGGGCACCCCCATCGTCGACCTTGCAAAAGCTCCCGATGCGCCCATACCCGCAAAGATCGTATGGGAAGGCAAGGATCGCGACGGGAATACGGTTGAAGGACTCTACCGTGCCCGCCTTGAAATCGCCTACATAAAGGGAGACCTGGCACAGGCCGAAACGGCCGCCATCCGTCTCGACACGAGCGCCCCGACCCTCTCGCTCGCCACCCTCCCCGAATACTTCTCGCCAGACAACGATGGCGTCGACGACGAACTGCTTGTCACGGTGGGCGTTATCGATGATTCGGAGATCGAAAGCTGGACGCTGGATATTCGCGAACCGGGAGACAAGAGCTTCTGGCGCGTCCAGGGCAGCGGGGTTCCCGCAGAACGCATGATCTGGGACGGCAAGTCGAACAAGGGCGAGCTCGTCCAGAGTGCGACCGACTATCAAATGGTACTGAGCGCTCGCGACGCCTGGGGCAACGAGAGCCGGCGGGAAGCCATCATCACCGTGGACGTCCTGGTTATCCGGGTGGGCGACCAGCTGCGCATCCAGGTTCCCTCGATTATCTTCCGCGAAAATGCCAACGACTTCAAAGGCCTTCCGGCCGAAACGGTGAGTAACAACGACCGGGTTCTCAAGCGTATCGCAGCCATTCTCAACAAGTTCCGCGAGTACAAGATTGTCGTTGAGGGGCACGCCAACCCGGTAACCTTAACCGCAACCGAGGAACGCGACTTCTTGAAGCCCTTGAGCGAAGCCCGGGCCAGCGCGGTCATGGAGAAGCTCATCGAGTTCGGGGTTGCCCGCGCACGGCTGTCATACATCGGGCTGGGTGGCACGCGAACGGTTATCCCGCACAGCGATCGCGCCAACTGGTGGAAGAATCGCCGCGTCGAGTTCATCCTGGTAAAGGAATAATCGAGCGCAAGAAGCCAAAATGAACGACAGGGGGCTGTCGCAAAAGTCTTGAGTGACTTTTGCGACAGCCTTCTTTTTTATCAGTAACCGGAAGCTTGTAGGCGGGAAATATCAAGAAGGGGCCGCTGAGGACCGTAAAAGGCAGCGAAACCGGCTCCCCTCCAGCAATGCGGAACGGCCTCCAGCCGTTCCGCCAGGGGCAAGCCGCAGCGGCTTGCCCCGACGGCCCCTGCGGCCGTGCTTCCCGCCAAGCGG